>NZ_JBPJZT010000005.1:0-488457 GCF_051216375.1 Variovorax glacialis
AGCTTCAACTCAACGCGATCGCGAGACAATTGAACGAGAGGCCGCGCAAGACGCTCGGCTTCCATACACCCGCTGAGATGTTCAGCGAATGTGTTGCATCGACCGGTTGAATCCGCAGTCCTTCTGAGACATTCGACCTTCTTCTAACTGAAGCATCCGACAGATTATTCGCCGGCGTCGACAGCGGCGTTGCGTCGCAGCGCGTCGCGCAGCGCCAGCGCGACCACTGGGTTTCGCACTTGCTCAGCCAGTTTGTCCATGAAGGCTCGCGTGACTCTAGTGTTCTGTGACCACTTGAACGCCAGGTCCAGCGAGCCGGAGGCAACGTCATCCCGGCCTTGAGCTGCTGCCCACGCCCCCATCACGATCCAGGTATTGGTCGATTTGGGCGCTTGCAGCAGTAGCAAAGCGGGCAGCGTCTCTATCGAGGCGTAGTCGTTGATGCGGATGGAGGCGAGCCCAAGGGCCGCGAGGTTGTCGGCGTCTGCTACGTCAGCGTAAACGGCTGCCTTGGCGGCGGCCTGGCTTTGTGCCCATTGACCCGCCGACGCCGAAGCGCGACTTTCAAGCGAGTACCAGGTTGCGGCCATTGGGTCAGCATTCGACCGTGCCGCGTGCTTCGACTGCTCGAGCCAACGCAGGTGCTCATCGATCTGTGGTGAATGCCTGGCGGCGCATCCATGACTTGCCCGAAAGTTGGCCCGCCCGAGACGGTCAGGCTCTTGGCAAAGGCATCGAGGACATCGCCGCGGCCAGCGACGTAGCTCTCGGGGCTCATGCCGGCGAGGCGCTCACCTGTCAAACGCGGCACTAGCAAGGCCTTGCTAATCCAGCCGGAGCGGCCGTCTGCCAACTCGACCTGCACGAAATCGCCAGAGCTCGTACATGGCTCGACGCCGTCGCCACGATTCAGAACGACCAGCACCTTGGACTTGTCATCGCCGCTCTGACGAAAGTTCGCCTTCAGTGCGGCGTGGGGAGGCCTTTCACCCTGGGCGTATTGAAGTAAGAGTGCGAACTTCAGAAGCTGCAACAAAAAGGCCTGCCAACTCCCTGATAGCGGGCCTTTTCATCCGAAAAACCATAACTTGGCCAAATCTGGAAAAAACCATTAACGTGTTTTTCGGTCACGTAATGCCTTGTTTCCCATGTAGCAGGCTTTTCAATGCTGGCGCGGTGATTTTGGTAGGACGTACTGGATTCGAACCAGTGACCAACGGATTAAAAGGACGGTACGCGATCACTGCGAAGCGTGCTTTCCCTCTGTGCAGGGCTCGCAGGCAACGCCCTGAAAGGCCGTTTTCGCCTGCTTTGTGCCAAATTCTCCCAACCATTCGCTCTCGGTCTTCCGCCACGGGGGAGAAGGGATGAAAGACCTATTGCCGTGCCCGTTCTGCGGTGGGAAGGCCAGCATCTGCAAGAGCAAGGGCGAATCCCTGTGGTCGCACGACATCGTGACGTGGACGCATGTTGAATGCTCGGAGTGCGAGAGCCAGACGCGCCCAACCTGTCCGGGCTGGGAGCCTGACGCGATCACGACTTGGAATCGGCGGGTGGCGCTATCTGAGGAGACGTGAGAAAATGAGGGCTCCCGATGCTGGCCTCGGGTGTGTATAGACCGGACGTGGACACCTGTTCAGGGGATTGCGGGTCGGCGGTCAGCAGGTCCATCACGCTAGCGGGTTGATGGGTTGGGGCTGTCTTCGGACGTGAAACCTCGGCCCGCAGCCTGCTAACTTGATGGTGCTTCTAGGGCATAGCCCGCGACACGGCCCCTCTTGGCGGTGGGCACTGTCAGCCTCTTGAGGCTACTTCGGCTTCGAACGCGGCTTGCGCGATGTCCGCGGCTTCCTTGGCAGCGAGCCATCGCGCCGTAGCCGCCATCTGGGCATCGCCCTTGCTGGCGCAAAGATCATTCCAGGCCGCGTCGGCGGCATCGTGGGCGGCGTTGGCTTGTGTCTGTAGATTCATGGACTCGATTGTCAAGAAATCTGCAAATTCTCCACAAGCCGATAGTTTTCTCGGTCAGTGGAACCCAACACCATCCTTGACCCGCAGCTCGACCTGCTGCGCCGCGTGCTTCAGAGCCTCCTCCTCGGTCGCGTGCACCTGGTCGAAATGCAGCGTGGTCTCGTAGGTCGAATCGCCCTCGTCCCAGCGAACCTCGGCGGTGCCAAAGAATCCCTGCTGCGCCTTGATGGCTCTGGGCGTGACGGTGTATTTGCCGATTTTCATGCCCCTAGTATCCCGCCGCTTACACTGCGCCCAATGACTGAACGCGCAGAAAAAACACTCCCGGTGCTGATCGGCGACCGGACCTTCGACGTCACCTCTGACGACATCTACCTCGACAACCTGAACGGCGTTTTCGAGCCCGACAGCGTCACCCTCTTCCGCACGCTGGTGAACCCGGATGCGCTGGCGCTGGATGTCGGCGCGAACATCGGGTGCACCGGACTGCTGCTCTCGACGTTGGCCAAGAAGGTGATCTGCTTCGAGCCGTCGCCCACAACATTCGCCCTGCTCGAAAAGAACATCCGGGCCGGCACTTCAGGAAACGTCCAGGTCGTCAACGCAGGCCTGGGCCGCACCAACGAAGATCTCGAACTCGTCTTCCATCCAAGCAATCGGTCGGGCGGCTTCGTCACCACCCAGCACTTGCCAGGGCACACGGTCGAGAAGATCAAGATTCTGCAGGGCGACACCTTCATCGCGGGCGCGGGTCTCGCCCAGCCGGTCGGGTTCATCAAGATCGATGTCGAGGGCTTCGAGCTGGACGTGGTCGCCGGCCTGGCGCAGACGATCGCGACGCACAAGCCGGTCGTGACGCTGGAACTCAATCACTGGTGCCTCAACGCCTTCCGCCGCATGAGCGTGCCGGACTTCATTGACGCGCTGCGGGCGGTCTTCCCCGTGCTCTACGCTGTCGACGCGGACGAGGCGAAGAACCTTCACGACCCGAGCGAGACCTATCACGCCATGCACGAGCACATCGTGCGCTTCAAGTTTCCAGCGATCGTCGGCGCGTTCAGCGAGGACCAGATCCCGGACTTCATGGCGCGCTATGTCCTGAAGAGTCCGCGCTACCTGCGCATGGAGCAGCAGAACGCCGAGATGGCGCGCCAGATGGCGCAACTCCGATCCGAGGCAGACTCCGCTGAACAGCGGCGCCAAACCGCCGAGGAGGCGGTGCGCTCGGCAGAAAGCGCGGTCGATGCAGCCAAGGCCTCAGTCCGCGCGACCCAAGCCGAGATCTCCGCCATAAAAGCCTCCAAGATTTGGAGGGCGACTGCGCCACTTCGCGCGCTCAGACGTCGGTTCAGCTAGGGCTTCGGCCAACCGTCATGAAGCATCATGGCGTCTGAGGCGTGCCCTGAAGCTCGTTCCGCCACCGCTGAATATTCTGTTGAGCACTGATCGAGTAGTCGACCGAGGGTAGCGGCTCGCGCAAGGACGGTGCCGGAGGTATCACCGGGCAGGCCACTTGTTGCGGCGAAGATGGCGTCGCGCAGCCGGTCGCGCTCAGAACGAGCGCCAGCAGCGGCAGCACGGAGAGTCTTTTCACGCTTTGTCGCTTCATCTTGGGCTTTCGATAGATCGGCTTGCAGCTTCTGTTCCTTCGCTCGATTCGCCTCGATGGCCTTTCTTGCCGCCTCGGCATCGACCAGTCTCTGGGCATCCCATTGGTTCCGAACGGCAGCGCGACCAGACCTGTACGCGGTGAAGTGGGTGAACCCGAGGACGATGGCCAGGAAGACAGCGCCCCACAGTCTGGGAGACATCAGAGCGACCATCGGCGCCACCAGTAGAACCACATGGCCCAAGCTATCGCCATATCGAATGTCTCCACGGACAGTTTCCGGACGTGTGACCCTGCTGCCCGCACAAGCAGCACCAGCGCGGCTCGCTCATGAATCGAAGACCTCGCGCTCTGCCTTCCGGCGCCGGCGAAGGCCGTTCTCGACGTTGCTGCCCGGGCTGATCCACGAGTCGAAGGCTTCGGACGCGCCCTGGTAGTCGCGTGCGTTGAGCTTGCGCAGGAGCGTCGAAGGACGGCCATCCTTGAGGCGGATGATTCCGTCCCTGCTCGAGGAGCCGGCGCCGACATTGAAGACGATGCTCACCAGGGCATCGAACTGGCCCTGCGTGACGGGCACCGTGACGGCGTTGTTCACCATGGTCTCGCGCAGTCCAACGTCCGACGCTAGGCGCGCGTCCGCCTGTTCCTGCGTCCAGACCGTGCCGGGTCCGATGCCGGGGCCTGTCGCGCCCCACCCCACCGTCCACGGCGCGCCGCCGGTCTTCGGGTCCGGGTAAGCCTTCAGCTCACAGGATTCGAATTCCTTGATCAGGTCGAGGCCAACGGCAGAGCACTTCATCACATCTCCGTCAGATGGCCGAAGTCAGTGCTACCGCCGCTCCTGCGCGCCTTGCGGTACTTGAACGCATAGCCGGTGCACACGATCAGGATGCCGACTCGCAAGGTCAGTCCTGAATTGAAGGCAGCCGCCAGAGGCATGTCGGCGAAAGCCACGGCGGCCGACGCCAGAAGGCTCAGGATCATCACGATCATTCCGCCCTTGATCGCGAGTCCTTCATGGATGCTCGGGTGCAGCACCACGAAGGCGAGCCCCAACGCAGCGAGCACCGAGAAGAATCCGTTGAGCAGCAACATGGTCACTCCTTGCGGCGCACCCACGGCAGCACGTCGCTGAGTTGGAGTTGCTTGATCCACGTCACCGCCGTAGCGACGAAGTTCATGCCGAACAGGCCGACGGCGAAAGCCATCGCGCTTTGCATGGCCGGTGTGCCAAGCGAGAAGAACTCGGCGAGCGCGGGGCCCACATAACCGGCCATCAGCGCGCCAGACACCACGTTGAAGATCCGGATGGGCCAGGATTCGCCGGGCGCGCCGCGGAGAGCGACCAGCGAACCCAGTGCTCCGATCAGGAAGGGACTGCGCACCAGGCGCTCTGGATCCAGATCGATCATCTGCTCAACCTCCCCAGAGCCGCGCCGTGAAACCGACCGACACACCGCCGCCCGGGTTCGCGTTCGTGGTGACGACGATCTGCGACGCCGTCACGCTGCTCACCCACCATGCCTGCGCGGTTCCCCATCCAGTGACCGGAGTCAGCGTGATGTCCTGAATCCGAGGCGTGGACGGCAGGCCGTGGTTGATCGCTGTCGTCGTGCCGCCAGCTGTCAAGGTGGCCGTCGCACTGTTGTACGTCGTGACCCCTTGGTTGCCACGGATGAAGAAGGTCTGGCCGCCCGTCGCCGGCAGCGCGCCGACTGCGATCGGACCCGACGTGTTGTTGTTGAAGTCGCAGCTTTCGATATTGAAGAAGTCGACGTTCGCCCCGAGCACCAGGCCGAAGCCGCTGTTCGGGCCAAATTGCCCCGAGGAACCCGACTTCACGCCGATGAACTTGAACTTCTGCGCGTTCGCGACTACCGACAGGCCGGTCGCGTTGGCTGCGTAGTTGCCGCCCACAACGAGCACGTCGATGTTGTTCGTGCTCGCAATGTTGAGCCCAGCGCCGGCCGTGTTGTTCACGCCCGAGCAGTTGATGAACTCGCTCTTCTGCACAGAGCCAGTGCCGGCCGCACCGATCACAAAGCCATTGGCGTTCGAGGCGCTCCAGACGTTGGTGAACTTCGCCAGTTGGATCGCCGAGCCGCTCGTGGGATTGAGCTGCACGCCGGTCGAAGAACCAGAATCGAAGAACGAGTCAGTGACGTAAAGCGCCTGCACGTTGTTGCCGCCGCCCGGGTCCACGCGCAAGCCGTTCTGGCACCAGACGGTCGAGATGCGGTTAAGCGTGAGGTCGCCTGCGATCGCGATGTGGATACCTGCCGACGGCTGCGTGGCCACGCCACCACCGATCAGGATGTTCTGGAAGACGCCGTCGATCATCGGCGTCGACGTGCTGACGTCGATGCCAACACCGCCGATCACGTTCGTGCCCAGCTGGCAGTTCAGCACACGGATGAACGCACCAACGGGGCCCGTGAAGCCGATGCCGTTGAACCAGTTCGTCATGGTCAGGCCGCTCAGCGTGACGCGGCTGCCGTTGTTGACGTTGACGAAGAAGCCGCCGGTGCGTACCACCGAGGTTTCGAATGTCAGGTTCTCGACGATATTGTTGAACGAGGTGATCCGCAGGATGTCGGCCGTGCTGTGCGAGGTGCGCAGGACCGACAGGGTGCCGACGCCGTACATGCGCGCCTGCTTGTTCATGATCACGACGTTGGACACCTGATAGGTGCCAGCGGGGAAGTACAGGTCGTTGCCGGAGCCAAGTCCCGCGATGGCTGCGGTGATCGCGGCCAGGTCGTCCGTCGCGCCGTCGCCCTTGGCGCCAAACTGGCGCACGGAGAGGACCGTCGTCCTGGTGAGCTTCCACCGGCCGCCGTCGGCCGCGACGATGATCGTGCCGCCGTTGTCCGCCGATACCACGTCCGCCGCGTCGTAGTAGTAGGCCCCGCCGCCGCCGTCGCCTGGCACGTAGTAGCCAGTCACGAAGGCGTTGGGCGTGCCGGTCTTGGGCAGCAGGCGCAGCGCGGCGATGCTGCCCACGTTCTTGTTGACGCCGGCCAGCGCCGCGCCGACGGTGCCCGCTGGGTAGACCAGTGCGCCACCGTAGCCGATCATGCCGGCGCCGTGGATGTTGTTCGCCGCGTCAGCGAGCAGGCCCTGCAGCACCATGCTGTCGGTGCCGGCGTCCGCATTTTCCAGGCCGGTCGCCGCGCTGTTCCAGCGGATGAACTTGCCTGAGCTGGGCGCCGGGAAGACAAGGTTGACCGTCGCGCCGACCGCTGCCTGAAGCGTCCGGTTCGAGATTTCCTTGAGCTGCTGCGTCAGGATGGTGACGTAGTCCAGCGCATCCTCGAGCACCTGGGGCAGGAAGCGGCCAGCGTTCGTGATGTCGGTCTGCTGCTGATAGAGCAGCCCGCCAATCATCGTCAGCGACCAGCCAACTGGCAGCGGCACCGGGCCGACCAGGATGGGATAGGTGATGCTGCCGCCCGGGTTCGCGTCCTGGTCCGGGTTGAGCGTGACGCTGTAGTCGGAGTCCAGGACCAGCGTCGCCGCGTTGCCGTTGTTGTCGGTGCGAACGATCGCGATGTCGGTGTCGTCGAAGACCTTGAACGCGAAGGGGAAGACGGTGGTAACGCCGTTGCCCGCGAAAGGCCCAGCTCTGCGGGGGGTGGCGGCAACTGTCATCGTTTTGATTCCGGGCTGGGTGTTCCTGTGACCAGCCCGCGCGCAGTGTCCACAGGACCGGTGGGCGCGATTTTGTTTTCGGAGACCCCGGTCATGTACCCCAATGGCCGTGCGATGGCGGTTGCCGGAAGCCCTGTCGTCATGCTGATCAGCGTGGACAGATCGCGCACCGCCTTGCGCGCACTCCCCTGCCCTGCGATGGCCTGATAGACCGAATGAGGCGCCTGCACGGCGCTCTCGATCATGCTGATCGCGGGAGAGGTGCTGATCCGGTCGTCGTAAGGCTTCTTGTTGAACGTGTTGATCAAGGCGTTGGCCGCCTGCCCTACGCCTGGCACCATGGCAAGACCCGCCCGGACGTTGCCCATCAGCACCACCGCAGACAGCCAATCGTCGATCGTGCTGCCGTCCTTGTCCTCGTCGTCGGGGCCGCCCTTGAAGGCCTGCGCGATCAGCTCGGCCAGCATGTTCGGCACCAGGAAGCCGAAGATGAAGACATAGAGCCCGCGGCCAGCGCCCTTGCGCACGCCGAGATCGTGGTAGGTCTTCGCGAACTCGGTGCCCAGCAGGTTGGCCTGCATGTTGAAGTAACCCGCGAACTGCGTGAACATCCGGACGAAGGCATTGCCGGTCTCGATCCGGGACACGTCCTCAGGCATCGTCGAGCCTTGCGTCTCGCGCACGGCCGAGTCGGCCAGCCTGACAGCGTCCTTCTGGCTGTGCCCTTGCTCCAGAGCCTGGTTGTAGGCACCGGTCCAGACGATCGGCCCCAGGAAGTTGTCCACTGCGGATTGCAGGAAGTAGGCGTGCTGCGCTGTCCAGGCCTGCGCTTTCTCGTAGACGTTCGGGTTCAGCAGGATCTGGTCGATCGCATCCGTCATGGCGGCGACCTCGTTGTCCATGCGCGTGGCCATGTACGTCGAGTTCTCGGCCACCGTCTTCGCGGTCTGCCGCGGCGCGATGATCATCTGGGCCGTACCCTCCAGAAGGTACTTCGGCTTCACCTTGAGCGCGGCGATCGACAGCCCGGTGATCTGCTGGGCGGTGTTCGAGACGTTGGCGAACATCGCCGCGAGGCCGGCGCGCTGGCGCAGCTTCGAGAAGAAGCGCATGGTGCCGCTGTCGCCGGGCACCTTGGTCTCCACGGTCTGGCGCGCGGCGCGGTTCAGCCAAGGAGTGAGCAATGCGTCGAAGGCCTGAGGGTCGATGCGGTGCAGCGGCTCCGACACATCACGACTCGCGAGCACCTTGCGCACGTCGCGGATCGGCTGCTCCATGTGGCTGAACAGCAGCACCTTGTCGATGTGGCTGGAGAGCGTGCGCAGGTCCAGGAGGAGCGGCTTGTTGTATTCGACGCGCTTCTTCGTGAAGCCCTTCGAGGTCGACGGGAAGGCGTAGGCCAGGGTCTGGTTCTCGTCCTCCTGCAACGACCGGGTGGCGGCGTCCTTGACGATCTCCGAATCGGTCATGGCTGGCACGTAGCCACCAGCGTAGGTGCCGAACTGGTTCGTGAAGCTGTCCGCCGACACCTCGTCGAAGTAGCGCCCGAACACGTCGCGGTGCGCCTTCTGCGCCAGCGCCTTGGTGTCCTCCAGCAGGTTCCACACGCCCTGCGCGAAGTCATAGTCGGCTTTGGTGAGGACGCCCTCCTTGATCATCCGATTGACAAAGGCATCCCAGCGGCTCGTGTCGAGCTCGCCCGTCACCTCGTTCTCGGTGGCCCAGCCGCGGCCGAGCAGGAGCTTTCGCTTGTTGCTCTCGTTGCCGGTGTGCAGGATGGCGTGCAGGATCTCCTGCTTGCCGGAGCCGCCGCGGGAGTGGCCGAAGGTGTAGCCCAGTTCGGGCGCTGCGATGCGCGCCTGGCCGAGGTCGACCGAGTCGAGCAGTTCCTTGAAGCGCTTGATGTACTTTGCTTTGTCCGCGCGATAGCGGTCGGCCGCCTCTTTCACCGGCTGCCAGATGTACTTGCGGAACGGCCCCATGGCGTTGGATCCATCCTTCACGCCCACCCAGGATTCCACCCGGCGCAGCGCGGCGCGCAGCGTCTGTAGCTTGGCGAGGCGGCGCTCCCCATCGGTGACGGCCTGACCTTCACCCGGGACGCGATCCGGGACGCCAATCTCGTGCAGCCGAGTCGACAGGTCGCCCTTGACCTTCTCGATCTCCAGCATCTGCCCGTCGACCTCGACCTGGCGGGCGCGCCGGGCCATGTGCCAGAGGCCTTGGATTTCCTCGACCAGGCCGCGGAACTCGTCGACCGTCATGTCGCCGACCGGCTTGGCGTTCGCGGTGAGCGCAGCAACCTTCTCAGCCAGCACCGCGTGCATGCCAGGATCGTCCTGCGCCATGGTCTCCAGGTAGCGCTGCGCTGGCTCGCCCTTGGTGCCGATGCCGTACTCAGCCAGGATCGCGCGCGCAGCCTGCACGGTGCCGGCGTCGCGGGTCTCGCCGATCTTCTTGATGTCGCGGCCGATGATCTTCTTGAAGAACTCGTTGGCCTTGATGACCTCGGCCTGCGCGTCATACGCGGCCTTCGTGGCGTAGTTGTTCACCAGCTGGTTGCGCTTGTGCATCGCCGCTTCCTGCGTGTCTCCGAGCGACTGCTGGGCGAGCTTCGCGCTGCGCGTCTCTGCGGCAGCGTACTGCTTGGGCCGCAGGTCCTTGATCTTCAGGCGCCCGATGACGGCGTTGGCATACTCGCGCGCCGCGCGCGCCATGACGTCGATGGTGCCGCCCCGGTACAAGCTGTCGCTCGATTCGCGCACGGTGGTGGCCTTGGTCAGCGCCTTCAGTTCCGTCGCGATCACCCGGGCGCGCACCTCGTTGTGGATCGCCTCGTCGGCCGCGCGCTCCAGCGCTGCCCTGCTCGTGATGTCGCCGTGGCGCTCCAGCATGCGCTGGTCGGTCATGGCGTCGATCACCTGGTGCGGGGACTCGGCCGCAGCCAGCGCCGCGATCAGGTCCGCGCCCGACTCGTAGCCGAAAAGCTCCGCGACGATGTCCGGGTGCATGCCCTCCTTCTCGCTGGTCATCTTGCGGCGCACCAGCGTCTCGGCGGAGAACTCGTCGATCTCCTTCACGGCCGAGGTGCGCAGGCGGCCCGATTCCTGGACCGCGTCGATGTTCTCGTTGGCGACGGTGCCGGGCTGCACCCTCTCGCCCTTGCCGGTCAGGAACTGCCACGCCTGATAGATCGGCTGCGCCATCACTTCGCGGCTGACCTCGCTGCGCACCTCGGCCCGCATCGCGGCGACTTCCTTCTGGCGAGCCTTGAGCGCCCGGGCCTTGGCGCCGCTCAGCCACTTCATGTCCTTCATGAGGCGGGCGTCGAGCTCCGCATCTGCGGTGTCGGTGGCGGTCTGGCCGAGCTGCTGGTACGCGGCGTATTCCTCCGGCGACATGCCGGCCTGCTCGGCGGACTCAAAGAGCGGGCCCATGTTGCGGGCGTCCTGCGCCTGCTGCACGGCAACGTCGGTGGCAAGCATCCGGTCCATGACGGCGCGCACGTCGTCGGACAGCTTCACGTTCAGGCCGGCGAGCGTCTTGTAGACCGAGATCAGCCACGAGCGGAAGCGCTGGAAGACATCCTGCAGCGCCTGGCTGGGCGCCTTGCCTTCCATGGCATAAGCCTCGAAGCTACGGGCGAACGTCTCGTGGTGCTCGCGCTTTTCCTCCAGGCTCATCGACTGCCAGGTGGTGAGCGGCGACTGGTCGGGCGTGCCCTGGATGCCGAAGGACTCCAGCAGCGTGTTCATGTCGTCCACGATCTGCTGCTCGGCCGGCGTCACGGTGTCACCGTCGGCGATCTTTCCCTGGATGCGTGCGGCCAGATCGGCTTGCACCTCGAGGAAGAAGTGTCCGGACTCGTGGATGAAGGTCGAGAGGTCGGCACCCTCCAGCAGATGGATGACGCTGGGCGAGGTGGTGATGTCCTCGCCGAAGTTGAGCGCGCCGCGCGCTTCCTGGTTCAGCTGGCTTCGGCTGGCCGGAACGATGACCTGGTGAGGGTCGAAGGCCACCATGTGCACGGTGCCACCGAGGTGCCTGGCGTCGACGAAGAGGCCGTCGTAGCCCTGCTGGCGCAGGTTCTCGCGCCAGGCGTGCGCTTCTGCCACCGTGTCGAAGCCGGGGAGGTCTTCGACCTTGATGACCTTCGGATTGCGGAGGTCGAGATGGAAAGATTCGGTCGACCCGTAGCGGGACGCCTCGCCCTTGCTGGGCGTGAACCAGACGCCAAGGCCAGACGACGGGTTGCCGCTGGCCTTGCCGAGGCTGCCTACATCGAAGTGGTCAGCTGTGAGAGGGGTTGCTGCGCCGCGGTGGACGACAACTGGCCGTCCGTCTCGGCCTGCGCGAGTTGCGCCAGCCCACCCTTGTGCTGCACGCCCTCCGCCAACATTTGAGAGAAGGTCTTCGGGGACGCTTCCAGATCCAGGCTCGCCATGATCTCGTCGATTTCGTCCATCATTTTCTCCAGTGGCCTGATCGTACCGCTGGCGCCCGGGGAGCGCGTCTTTCCCGGCGACGCCGAGTTGGTACTTCCGCACGAATTCGTCCAGATTGATGCCGGCGCGCGACGCTTGCGTGGCATAGAAGTTGCCCAGCAAAGTGGCGTAGGCCTTGTTCACCTCGGGTCGGAACTTGCCGACGGCGTCGAGCTGCTGCTGGAACTGGTCGCGCACCTGGTCGACCTGCGCCTGGAACTCCGCGCGGTTCACCTTCTTCGAAAGCTCGGCCTCCACCTCAGCGCGGAGGGCGTCGCCCTTCACCTTCAGGTACTCGCCGGCCTCGGCGCGGCTCATGGCCTCCGGGCTCGCGCGCAGGTGATCGACCAGCGTGGCCGTGATGTCGCTTGGTGCTGCCAGCAGTTCGGACACCGGGATGCGCAGGTCTGCGCCAGGCACGAAGTTCTCAGGCTGCATCTGCTCGGCGACGCTGGGCGCCAGGGCTTGCAGTTCGGCCATCGTCACGCCGGACTGATTCAGGGTGTTCGCCAGCGTCTCGGCATTGATGTAGAGCTCGCTCGGCGCCGGGCCGCCCTCGGCCACCTGGTCGATGAAGGCCTTGAAGGTTTCGGGATCTCTCGCGCGCACCTTGCTGGCTTCGACCAGCTTGGCCAGTTCCTCGACACGCGCGGCGTTGGCCTCGGCCGCCCTGCCCTCAGCCAGGCGCTCGCGCACGGTGTTGGTGGCGATGCCGGCGACTTCGGCCGGCGCGGTGAATGCCTCACCCACGAACTCGGCCAGGATGTTGCCAGGGTCGAGATCCTGACCGGCGGCGATCTCACCGCCCGCTTCGCCCGCCGCGCCGAGCGCGCCTTGCACCGGCACCTGCGCGGCGACGTTCGCGAGCTCGCGCGTGATCGGCTTCGTCGCCATCTTGGCCGCGAATGCCTTGGGCAGCGCCAGTTTGCTCGCCATGCCGCCGCTCACAGCGTCGACACTGCCGACCACCGCGGCGTGCGCCATGGCCTGCGCGGCGACGCTTTGCATCAGCGCCTTGTCCTGCACGGCCGCCTGGAGCGCCTCGGGACTGGACACGTCCACGCCCGCCTTCGTCAGCGCCTCCACAATGCTGGATCCGTAGTCGGTGGCGAAGGAGCCGGCGCCCATGACGCTGGCCGCGCCAGCCGGACCGGCGGCCATGCCCGCTGGGATCGCCGCGACGATGCCGGGAGCGTTGGACACCAGGCTCTCGGGCCCGATGCTGGCGATGAACTGCACAGGCGCCTGCATGAAGGCGCTGAAGGCCTCGCCGAAGGTCTTGGCCTGCATCACGTTGCCGACCACATCCGGCGACGGGATCGCCTGCTTTTCCTTCTGGGTCTGGACGATGGTGGCGATGTTGCCGCCCAGCGGTGTGGTGATCGACTCGCGGTACTTGGCGCGCTGCTCCGGCGTCATGAAGGCGACACCCAGCGGGTCGTCGTTGGCGCGGATGCTGGCGGGCTTCTCGCCGGCGTCGATGCGCGCTGCGATCGCGTCGAACTGTTCCAGGGTGTTGACGTTCGAACGCATCGCCGTGGCGCCGACCACCTGCTGCAACCCGGGGACACCGCGGCGAAAGCTGTTCGTCAGCGTCTCGATCAGCCCCATGTTCGCCGTGTCGTCGTGCGAGATCGCGGCGTTGGTGGGGTCTTGCAGGAACGTCGTCGTCACCGGGCTCAAGTCGGCCAAGGCAGCCGTGTTGATGTCCGCCAGCGCCTTCTGCTGCTTCGACCAGTCGGGCAGCGCCTGCGCGCTGTCGATGGGCACGCCGATCTTCGCGGCGGTTTGGCGCCAGCCGGCGGCCTGGTCTGGGTTCTTGGTGACCGCGTCCTGCAACGAAGCACGAAGCGTGGTCTCCTGGGTCGGTCGTGCGAGGTAGCTCTGCAGCGCGGCGTCCGCGTCGAATTCGTCCGCCATCACTGACCTCCGGCGCTGCGCGCCTTGTTGCGGGCGCCCTGGCCCTCGAAATACACGCCGAGGATCTGACCGTCGGTGGGCTTGCTGATGCCGTTGGCGGCAAACGCCTTCTTGATCTTGTCGACCGTCGCGCTCGGGATGTCGCCCACCTTGGTGGACAGAAGCGGCTGACCGGTGGTGCCGCCGGTCTCGAATCCGAGGAAGGTGTTCCGGAACTGCACGTTCTGCGAGAAGGTCTCGTCGATCACCTTGGAGGTCTCGGCGTCGGTGAGCTTCCGGCCTGCGGCTTGCTGCGCGGCCATCACGCGCTTGTCCACGTAGGAGCGCATGGCGCCGATGCGCTGTTCGGCGTCGGTGTCGCGCTTGTCCGGGTTCGTCGGCAGGCCAAGGGTCTGGAGCCGCTGGTTGAACACGCGGTTGACCGCTTGCTCGTTCAGGTCGCCGGCCGTGTTGCCGCTCTTGCCGCTCAGCAGGTCGCCGCGGATGTTGCTGAAGTGCTTGAAGTCCTCTTTCGAGAGGCCGCCCTTCAACTGGTAGAACTCGGCATCGGACATCGCCTTGAGCTGCTGCGGGTTGTTCGAGAGCCGCAGGTAGAGCCGGTCGTCCGTGATGTCGTCGCCCTTGGCGATGCGCTGGCCGTAGTTCATGACCTCGTCGACCTTGTCGGGCGCGAGTTGCGTGAGTTGGCTGCGCATCTTGGCGGGCAGTTCGCTGAAGCGGCCCCCGTTCTGGTCGAGCATCTGCATGGCCTGGGTGACGGTCTCCGTCTTGCGCTGCTCGATGGCCTTGGTCTGGGCGTCGAACTGCTGGCCGATGGTGTCCACTGCCGACTTGACAGCCAGGGGCGAGGCGTTCGGTCCAAGCTGCGCACGTGCTGCCTGCTGCAGCTGCTCCAGCGTCGGGCGCTGCGGCGTGCTCGCTGCCGGGTCGGCCATCTTCTTGGAGACGGACGCCACATAGGCGCGGGTCTCGGCCGGCATGCTGGCCAGCCACGCATCGGGTGGGACCGCCTCGCCCTTGCCGGCGTTCTGGTTTGCCGCCTTCACCGCATCGTCCACGGTGCCAGGCCCTGCGTTGTAGGCAGCGGCAGCCTTGGCCACGTTGCCGTCGTAGCGCTTCACCATGGCTGCGAGGTAGTCGCGCCCGACGCGCGCGCGCTCGGCGGGGCTGTCGTCGGCTGCCGGGCGGACACCGAAGCCCGGGTCCTTGTTGGTCTTGTCCATGACCTGCATCTCGCCCTTGGCGGTGGTGCCGTCGCGCGTCACCGGGCCTTCGAGCAGCTTGCCGTCAGTGCCGAAGCGGCGGCCATTGGACTCGACACCCATGATCACGCTGGTGAGCCGGTCGAAGTCGTTCGGGTTGATCGCGGCCTGAGCCGTCCCCATGACCTGCGTCGCGACCTGGGCGCCCTTGATCGTGTCGTAGTTGTGCTGGAGCGTGCCGTCGATCTTCAGCATGTCGGCGGCCGTGAGCTGGTCGGCGTACTGCTTGCGGTAGGCCATGGCACCGTTCACGTTGCCCGCCTCCAGCGCCGACTGGATCGCGCCCAGGTGTGCACCGCTGACGGCCTCGTTGGCCTTCTCCTCAGCCCACGAGGCAGACTTCCCTGCGAGTTGCGCCGAACCGGGAATGAAGGCCCCGGTCTGCGGGTCCTTCGCGCCCATGATCGAACCGCGAATGCGCTCGGTCTGCTGGGCGACGTTCTCCGGGTTGTTGAAGTTCAGCACCAGCGCATTGCTGGCCGTCTTCACCGACGCTTCACGCACGGACAGGTCATAGACCTGCGCCTGCTGGCCGGTGTACTGCAGAGCGCCGCCAAGGAACTGCGTGCGCAGGCCGTTCACCTGCTTGTTGAACATCTCGCGCTGGCGGTCGTTGCCGAGCGACGCGGCGATGTTGCTGATCTCGCCGTCGAGCTTGCCGGTGTACTCCTCCGCGAGCGGCATCCCGCTTTCACGGTTGAGCGCGTCGTAGCCCTTGACCGAGGTGTAGCCGTCTTTCGGATCGTGCTGCAGGCGCAGCGAGCGCTCCAGCGCCTGGTTGTATGCGTCGTCGACGCGCAGCGCGTTGGCGCGGTCCACCAGCTGGCGCTGCACCGCGTCGAAGGTCGTGCCGGCACTCACCAGCGCATCGCCGGCTTGGCTGATCTGGCGATCGTGGATGCTCAGCAGCCCGGCGTCGACCGTGTTCTGTTGGCGGAAGTCGGGCGCCGCGGCAGGCGTGACGCTCGGGCCTTGAAGTTTCGGTACGGTGGCCATCAGTCTGCAATGCCTCGGTTGCCGGAGTACACGCTGCGGCTGTAGCCGTCGGCGACCCGGCCGCCTCCGGCTGATCCGCTGCCCTGATACCACCGGCTGGCCACGCTGGTCGCGCTAGTGAGTAGCGACGTGCCGGCCGACAGCCACGGGTTGATCTGGCTCGCGCCGGCGCGGGAAGCCCGCGCGGAGTCGGCGTACTGCCGGGCCTGTTGCCGGTAGCCCCATGCCTCGCGCAGCGCGTTGTTCTCCAGCGTCGCAGCGTCGGTGGCGGTGATGTAGTCGGTCGAGTCGAGCACCGCCTGCGGGGAGCCGACGGACAGATCCACGTTGTTGGCCGCCATGGCAGCGCGCTGGCTGCTCTTGACCTGCGCGCCCTTCTGGAGAGCGTTGCTCGCAGCGATCTGCCCGCGCGTGACGGCGTCCTCGGACTGCCACGTGGCGAGCGTCTCGTTGTTCTCGGCGACCTGCGCCTGCGCCTGGAGCGCGGCCTGCTGGCTCTTCGCCTGACCGTAGGCACCGACCGCAGACATCCCAGCGCCAAACGCCGAGGTCAGGCCGCCAGCGCTCAAGCCTCCAACTTCAATTCCCATTTTGTTTCACCATCGTGTAGCCGGCCAATCGGTAGCCCATCCGCTCGTAAGCGCGGACGGTGCGGTCTGCGTGAATCTCGGTGCTGACGCCGAGCGCGAGCTGGCTGATGCCCTGCTCCTGCCCCCACTGCTCGAGCGCACGCACCAGGCGGCGGAACGCCATGCCGTCGCGGTGCTCGGGCTTCACGTACATCGTCAGGTCCGTGAGGTAGCGCTCCTCGCTGAACCAGCGATCGGCGATCAGGCCGACAGTCAGGCCGATCACCTCGCCCTCGTGCTCGGCGACGAACACGCAGCCCACCTCCGTCAGGAGCGTGCCCTTCAGGTGCTCCCAGAGCCGGCGCAGCTTTTCCGGGCTGAACGCCATGCCCTGGTAGCGCGGGCTCTCGTCGTGCAGCGCCTGCCCCATCGCCACCATGGCGTCGAGGTCTGCTTCGGTGGCGCGGCGAACCGTTGCCATGTCAGTTCCCTGTGGCGACTTCGATCGCCATGCCCAGCAGCATCAGAGACAGGGGCTCGGCCTGCTGGATGCACACCGCCCCGTCCTCGGCCCACCGCGGCGAGAGCGTCAGGGGCACCTCATCGCTCACCAGGTCGGGCGGCGAACCATAGGGCTCGGAGAAGCGCGTCGGGTATTGCCGCAGCTTGTCGAAGGTGGGGCCGGCCTCGAAGCCGTTGGATGCCAGGACCCGGAGGAACACCTTGTTGACGTTCTTGCGCATGCCCTGCCCGAAGGCCTGGGTCTGCACCGAGATGGGCAGCGTCTTGATCTGAGCGACGTAGGGCAGCCCGACCTGCACCTTGGATGCCGGGGCGTCGAGCGCAATGGAGCCATTGACGACGACCTGCGGAGGCGACACGCCGCCGTCAGCGAGGATCGCAACCGTCTTGCCCTCCAGGTGGTACAGGCCGCCGATGGTGTCCGTCTCGGGCCCGTCGTAGGTCGCGCCGCTGTCGACGAAGAACTGGTCGGCCGGCGTGTCGAAGCGCCGGGTGTGCTTGCGCTCGATGTAGCGCACCGTGCGCCCGTTGATGACGCGCAGCACCACCGCGTACAGGACGTCTTCGTCCCCTTCGGCAACGCTGCAGATCGACTCGAAGGCGCCGTCGGTCACATGCTGGTGCCAGGCCTTGATCTCGTGCTCGGGAACGTAGGTCATGCCGAGCAGCCGCCCGTCATTGCGCACCGACCACAGAGAAGGAAGTGGCGAGCGGCTGAATGCGAGTTGCACCACCAGGTGGTAGTCGAACAGGTGCGGGGCAAGAATCGACGCGTTGCTGGTCTGGTAGCCCTGCTGCTCCCATGCGAACTGCAGTTCCCGGATGGCGCCGCCGCGGTCCTGGGCGAACAGGATGGTGCGGTCGGTGGTGGCCGCCTGCACTTCGCTGGAGCCGGTGTAGCCCTGAGGCTGCAGGCTGGTGTTCGACGGCGTGATGACCCCGCTGCCGTCGCCTGATGCGCACTTCCACTCGCCTCCGGACGTGAGCAGGATCAGGTCATTCATCGGCACCATGTGCCGGATCGTGTTGGCCTCGCGCGAGACCACGCGCACCGTGATGCCGTCGTCGTCGCGGGATGGGACGCTGTAGCCGAGGTTGCGCTCGGTGCCTGAGCGCGTCGTCCACATGGTCTGCGGGTTGTTGATGCTGCCGGCGAAGACGCGGCGCTGCTGGTGATAGGTGACGGCGCGCGGGTAGTTGCCGTCGCCTTGGAACGGGTCGATCTGCAGCGGAGGCGTCAGGCCCGTGTTCGGCAGGATGTTGTTGTCCACGAACGAGCAGCCGATGTCAGCCCGGCCGACGAAGCCGAAGATGCCATTCAGCGAGCGGTACACGTTGTAGAGGCTCACACCCGGCACGGCAGGCCACTTCACGGTGTTGAAGCTGCTGGCGACGCTCAGGTCATTGTTGGCCGTGACGGCACCCGATGCGAGGGATTCCTCGGTCTCACCGGTGTTGATCGACGTGACGACGTAGGTGTAGGGGATCGCCCCCGCGCCGGTCGGCACCACGCTGACGCCCGTCGTCGCTGGAACGACGGCCGTGGCCGCCGCGGTGGGCGCCGGACTCGTGCCCGCGTAGTTGACGGTGGGGTCTGAGCCGCGCGTGATGTCGTCGTCAAAGAACGTTCCGGTCGCGGCCGACCCGATGAACAGCCAGTTTCCGCCGATCAGCTTGAAGATGTAGTAGGCGACACCGCCAGGCACGCTGGACCAGCTGACGCGGTTGAAGTGCCCGGGGATGGTGAAGTCGTTGGTGGCGGAGACCGCAGCGGACGGAATCGAGAACCCGCCATTGGTCGGCGCGAGAGCCACCACGCGATAGGTGTGCAGGACGTTGTTCGGCGAGTTCGCGTTCGTCTGCGGCGCGGCGAGTGCGGAGGTGAACTGGATCCCGGACATCGTCCAGTTGGTGGCACCCAGCCGGCGCAACTCCTGCGGCGGGTAGTACGGGCTGACCAGCGTCAGGACGTCGGCCGACTGCACATACTTGATCAAGCGCAGCTGCGCCGCGTCGTAGGGCGTGGCGATCTCGTAGACGCGTGCCACGCTGCCGCTGCCGAAGAAAGCGGGCATCGCCGCCGTGCTGATCGGATTGCCGGCCAGGTCGGTCAAGGTGAACTGGTTGGGCGCTGGCGTGCTCGAAATCTTGACCCAGCGCCCGTTGAGCGCCGGCATGCTCGTGATATTGCCAAGCTGGTTCGTCTGTCCGGTCGCGTAGCCGTGGGGCACCGACGTCGTGAACACCGGGTTGGCCGAGTTCGTGATGTTCGTGATGATCAGCGAGCCCTCCAGCAGCGTGCCGCCGAGGGTGTGGAAGCGCACGTACTGGTGGCCGAACTCCAGCGCGAAGGTCTGCTGCGTGCTGAAGCTGAACGGGATCAGGACCACCGCCTTGGTGCTGTCCTTCGCCTCCAGCACCCACTGGTAGCCGGCGCGGTTCTGCACCGGGCCCTGCGGCAGCGTCTCGCAGTTCAGGCATAGCGCGAGGCCTGTCTGGAACTTGTCGAGATCGATGCGCGAGAAGAGCTGCGGCGAGATCTCCCCGCCGGCGAATGATCGGTTGAGGGTCTTGGTGGTCATGCGTTCCAATCACCGTCCCACGGCCGATCGACGAACGGGCCGCCGCGCGCACGCTGGATGTCGGGGATTCGGCGCGAGTAGGTGCTGCGCTGGCCGGTGTTCGAATCCATGGCCTTGGCGGACGCGAGCTCTAGCCCGAACCACTTGAGCTGCGCCTGGCTGACCTGGATGCCGGTCGTTCCCTTGAGGATCGGGCCGGCCAACATGCTCGACATGAGGCGCGCGAGCGCGATCACGAAGCCTGGCGTGAACTTGGTTGGGTCCTCGACCAGACGCGTGTAGCGCAGCACGGCGTTCTCGACGTTCGTGTAGACCACGCTGTCGCCATCGGGATTCACTTCCACGATGAAGTCCTCGCCCCGGCCATCCTCCAGCGCATCGGGGCGGTACACCGCGCGCGGCTTCAGGCACTTCGCCGGCAGCGCATAAGCGAATGACCACTCGGAGGGCGCAGCCGCAGCAACCAGCGCCAGCGACACACGCACCGTGGCGAAGGTCCACGGGTGCATCTCCAGCATCTGGTCTCGCGCGACCGGGTAGAAGCGCCCACAGTGCGCCGCCTGGATCGAACCGTCCGGAGGCGTGATGGCGATGACCTCTGCCTCGTCGCCGATGTTGGACAGCGCGAGGTTGCAGACGTCGATGACGGAGGCCATGGCGACCCCTTAGAGCTGGAAGCCCTGAACCGAGACGGCGGCAACCGCGTTGCCAGCGCCGAGAGACGGCATGCTGAGCTGAATCGCAGTGTTCACCGCGCTTGCTGGCAGCGGCGGGTTGAACGTGACGGCGATCTGAGGGGTGGCGAGTTGCGCGCCGGTCGGCACGGGCACCGCGAAGTTCATCGCGCCGCCCAGAACGCCGGTCAGTGATGCGCCATTGAGAGAGCCCGCCGTGGCGCCGCCAGCCGAGACTTGCAGGCCGGTGATGTACGTGGTTTTGCCAACGGCTGCCGGCAGCGTTGCGGTCACCGTGGCGGCTGCCCCGATGCTCGACGAAGCGACCGGGACGGCGCCACCGGGGTAGCCTGCTGCACCGCCGCCAGCGGGGCCTCCGCCGACCATGACCTGTTCGGCCCAGTCGCCTCTGCCCATGTCAACGAATCGACGGACTGCGCCAGTGTCGTCTGCGGAAGGAACGAGTTTGTCAGCCATGACGGCCTCCTATAAAAGAACGGGCCGCACAGTGGCGGCCCGCGGTTTGCTTCGGCAGGGCCTGGGATCAGGCCTCGTCGGGCTCCGGCTTCTTGGCGTCTTCGAACCAGCTATGCGGGTCCGTGGGGAAGGTGTCCAGGCCGAGCGTGTTGTCGAAGGTCTCGCCTTCTTCAACCAGCAGGCCGTTGTAGTAGCCGCGCTCGCGGGCGCGCACCTTGGTGGACTTGACCTTCGCGGCCTGGGCTTTTTCTGCCATGTCGTTCTCCTGAAGTTGTGGGGATCAGGCGACCGTGAAGCCGGAAGCGCCGTATTGCAGGGCTTCGACGTCCTTGACGAAGTAGGCGTCAGCCGTGCCGCCGGTCGTGGTGCCGACCGAGCGGAACACCACGCGCAGGTAGCGGCGCAGTCCGACCGGAACACGCATCTTGGCGAGGATCGCGTTAGCCGTTGCCGAGGCCAACGGAACTGCCTTGCCTCCTTGCACGTCGGCGAAGGTGGCGTTGTCGGCGCTGTCCTGGAGCACGACCTGGAGGGACGTGCCGCCAACCAGTGCCGTGGCCATCCGGGCGAAGAGCCAGAACGGTTCGCCCGCGCCAGAGTCAGCCGCAGCGCCGGTGTCGTACACGTTGGTCGAGATGACGTCCGTGCCAGCCGAGAAAGCATTCTGGCCAGCGGCCAGTTGCAACATGGAGTCGAGATACATGGTGTGTTCTCCTGAAGTTTCTGGGCCGGTCGATCAGACGACGCGGGTTTCGGTCGAGAGGAGCCGGTCGACGGTGCGGACCGGAACGCCCAGGAAGGTCGTCGTGCCGTTGCCCAGGTGACCCGGGGCGACGGAGCCGAACTGCTGGAGTGCGGGCTGGATGGCCAGCGCGGCGTTGGACTTGTCCAGTGCGGCGATCGCAAGGAATTCCTTGATCGAGCGGTTCGCATAGAACACCGGCTTGCCCATGCCCATCATGGGGATGCGGGCCATCGCACGGACCAGCAGCTTCATGACAGCGGTGGCAGCGGTCGGCGCTTGCGTGCCGGTCTGCGCGACCAGGTCGGCCATGTTGATGTTGGCGATGCGCACAACATAGCGCCAATCCTTCACGTGCAGGCCCGGCGTCCACTTCCACCAGTCGGCGTAGGCACGATAGCGGTTGTTGTTCGCGTCGAACGCGTCGATCTCGCCCAGGTCCTTGTGCATGAGGCCGGCCTGCGAACCCTTCGGGAAGATGCCCGTGACGGTTTCCGAGCCCCACACCACCAGCCAGATCGAGCTGTTGTTCGAGCCCGTGCCGCCAGCGTCGATGATGTTGCCGCCGTTCGGTGCGGTCAGGCTCGAGTAGCGAGGCGTCAGGCCGGTGATGCGCTCCGGGTTCACCGACTGGTCGCCGTAGATCAGCGAGTCGCAGAAGGTCTGGTTCATGCCTTCGATGAAGGCCTGGGCTTCCGAGAGACGGAACGCAGCGGTGTTGCCGTTCAGGTCAGCCAGGGCGACGTCGACTTCCGAGCGCGTTTCCAGCATGCCAACCGTGTCGTCGACCTGTGCACGCACAGACTTGCTGGCCGGAACGCCTTGGTACAGCTTGCGCCAGATGGCAGTCGGCAAACCGGTGCGAACCGAAGCGCGATGGCCGGTAGGCAGGTTGCCCTCGATCCACTGCATGTCGGTCAGGATCTCGTTCGACTGGCTGAGCAGCTCGGCGACCTTCGCGACGCGGCCATCGGGGTCGATGGAGTTCGCGAAGTCCACCAAAGTCACAGCGCCGGCCTTGGAGGGCAGCGTCGCGCCGATGAAGGCGAGCGACGCCGCCACATCGGCATGACCCGTGTGGAAGAGCGCGACCGCCACGATGGCGAGAAGCACCATCTGGAAGGTGCGGGAGAGAAGAATCGATTTCATGGTGAAGTTCCTCATTTCGATTGGGGGGTTCCGTAAAGCACGCTGGCCGCGTCCTTGGACGCGCTGGAGGCGCGACCGGGGATGAAGCCGTCCTGGCTGATTGCCTGTCCCGCCTTGAAGAGCAGGCGAATCACTTCGGGGTGATTGCCGAGCCGCGACTCCTTGAGGAGCGTCTTCAGTTCAGGACTGCCGAAGGTGTCGAGAGCCTTCTTTGCGACTGCCACGTTCTCGTCGAACTTCGCGCCGCCGATTTCGGTATCGGCCTTCGCGGTGCTCGCCCATTCCTGGGCGGTCTTGTCGACCTGGGTCTGCAATGCACTGGTGAACGCCTCTGCGTTGCCGGTCTGCAGCTTGGCCTGCATGTCCACCAGCTTCTGCGCAGCTTCCTGCGTGAGGTTCAGTTCCTTGGCGAGCGACTTGAACTCGCCGAGCTGTGCATCGTCGACCTTGAACGATTCCGGCAGCGTGAACGCCGCGTACTCATCGGGCGCGCCCTTGACTTCGTCCTTCTTTGCGGTGTCGTCCTTTCCATCCTTGGGCTTGTCGCCCTCGGCGTCGGTAGGCTTCGTCGCGTCGTCGGCGGTCGTGGGTGCGTCGTCGAGCAGCGTGCTCGGTGCTGCTGGTGCGGCAGCGGGTGCAGTTGCTGCGGCAGGAGCCGACGCGGCCGCGGGCGCGCTTGCGGGCGCTGCCGTGGTCAGGACGGTGTCACTTGCTGCTGGCGCTGCCGGTGCTGCTGCTGTTGCGTCGCTCATGGCTCTTTGCTTCCTTCTGCATTTCAGTGAAGCGGCCCGGGCAGTGCTGCATGACTTGGCTCGTCAGCATCAGGGCCACTGAGCGCCGACCTTCGTTGAAGGCCGTCTGGTCGAAAGAACCAGGCACGTAGCTTTGCCGATAGACACCAAACTCACTCAACTGACGCCACATGAAGCGGCGTCCGCGCGGATCGCTCATCAGCCAGAGCAGTTCGTCGATCGCGTCACGAGCTTCGCGTTCAGAGGCTTTCGCCTTCTCTTCACGAGTCGCCTGTTGATCTGGTCCCACCGCTGACATGGCGGCGAATTTAGGAGGGGGCGCGTGTGTGATGTACCCCTGATGCCGTTCCCGTCTTTCCGCTTCCGTTGTTGCCGGCTTCCAGCGGTTTGCGCATGCCCACCTCGGAAGACTGTCCTCCGGGCCAAGGTGGGTTAGCGAGAGCGAGCGTGTTAGCCAGGTGGCGGACCCGGCCCGAAAGGTAGGAAGCCCCCGAGTTATCCGTAGAGGACGGAGGCCGCATCAGGCCCGCCACCCTTCAATTCCATGTCTGTGATCTGCATGTCGCAGCGCATCTCCTTGTCGCCGTCCTGCTGCTGGTTCACGCCGGTGGAGGTGACTACCACCTTGGCAGTCAGGGTCAACTCGGTGCCGACGGCTGGAGGCTCGGGGAAGCCCAGCTTCTTGAGCAAGCTGTCGTCCAGGCACAGCATGGTGCCGTAGCTGTACATCGGGGCATTGCCTTCCGACGGAGCACAGGAGGTGTATTCCTTCGCCTCCTCCTTGGACATCTTGGTGCTGATCATGCGGGTGCTCCTGCGAAGCCCTGCACCACGTTGGTCAGAGCGTTGTCGGTTCCCATGTCGGCCTGCGACAGGGTCTTGGCGGTGTTCGCGGCCTGCTCGGCTGCCTGCGCCTTGGCTTGGGCCTGCTGCGCCTGAGCGCGTGCCTCGCGGATCTGCGCGACCTCATCGGCACCGCGTGCCTGCTCGGGCGAGATCCCGAGATAGCCCGCTGCGTCCTGGATCACCTTGTCCGTGTCGACGTTGTCCCAGACGCTCGGGTCCTGCTTCGCCGCAGCGATGGAGGCTGCTGCGCCGATCCAGCGATCGACACCGGCCATCGCGGTCGCGCGCTGAGCCGCGGCGAGCACGCTGACGAATTCGAGCTTCAGTTCCTGGCCAGCCAACTCTTCCGGAGGCGGCGGCAGGATGCCTGCCTCCATGGCGTAGGTGAAGGTCATGTCCACCAGCGGGGCGAGCAGCTCGTTCTGCTGGCGCTCAACGACCGGGCCGAGCATCAAGAGCTTCTCTTCGTGGCGCTCCTGCACCTCGCGCGCGGTGATCGGCGCGCCGCTGATCTGGTCCATGCTGAGGAACACGTCGGCGAAGAAGGCCGAGCGGATGAGCTGGCGCACGTCTTGGATGTCGAGCAGCAGGTGCTCCAGGTCCAGTTGCACCTCGAACGCGGAGCGCACACCTGCCGCCTGGCCGCCCATCGGGTCGTAGTACGTGACACCGCCCGGCAGGAAGTCGCTGTCCTGATTCTTCAGCGAAGTCGGCACCTGAAGCGGCGGGTTCGTCTGGAAGTCGATGCCCTGGAGCTTGCGCTTGTGCTCGAACTGCAGCTGCTTGATGCCGCCCAGTGCACGCATGCCCGGGCAGGTTGAGCCGTAGATGTCGTTGCCCGTGGTCTGCCAGCGGGGAGCGAGCACCGGAAAGCGCAGGTAGCCCGACTCGTTCAGGACCACGTTGCCCGCGCCACCATCCTCGACATAGACCGAGGCCCACGGCATGTTCTTGCGGTCGAGCTTGCGCGCGTCACGGTCAAGGCGCGGCTCGATCAGCTGCGTGAGCGGGATCCACGTGTCTTCCTCGTGGTTGTCCCAAAGGTTCTTGATCTGCGGCGAGGCGGTCGTCCAGTCCCACGTGCCAGATTTCTCGCGGCGTTCGCCGGTCGGGGCCACGAACTGCTTCACGATCTGCCCGACCGTGTACTGGAAGTGGCGGCTCAGCGTGTCGATCTCGTTCTTGTCGTTCGACGCCAGGCAGTATTCACCTATCGTCAGCGGGCTGTGGTGGATGACCTTGTCGAAGTCCGGCAGCACGATGCATGCCGACGTGCCGAACGCACCGAGCTCCTCGTACATCTGGTGCAGGGAGCGGTAGGTGTTCGACCGGGCGAAGATGGACAGGATCGTGCGGGTGACCGAATCGAGCCAGCGCGAGACGTTCGCGTTGTTCATCAGGTCGTCGTCCTGCGTCTCCAGGCGGACCCATGGCCTGGCCGGGCTGGTCATGCCGGACTGCATGCCGGCGCCGAGGATCGTCAGCGCACCGGTTGCGGTGTCGTCGAGGATGTCGTTGCGGCGCTCGCCCCTGTTCGTGTCGGTGACGAAGAAGCGGCCGGAGCGCGGGAGCAAGACCTCACTAATTTCGCGCCAGTGGTTGAACCAGGTGGAGCGCTCGGTCTCCATCGCCTTGACGCGGCGCAGGATTCGGTCGCGGGTGGTGATGTCTGCCATGCGCTATTGCCCGAGCAGGGTGCTGGTGCCGAGGTTCAGGCTGCCGGAATTCACGCCGCTTGAGCCCGTCAAGAGCGTGCTGTTGTTGCCGGAGAGTTGCCCTGCGGCCGCGGCGGCCATGGCGTTCTTGTTCTTGATCGCGTTGAGGTCGACGTCCTTCGCGGCCTGGGGCTTGTCGGCCTGGGTGAGCGGAGTGACCTGCGTGGTGCTTGTGGGCTGCTTGGGGGCGAGAGCCTTGGAAGCGGCTGCGC
The DNA here is from genome assembly GCF_051216375.1 of Variovorax glacialis. NCBI lineage: Bacteria > Pseudomonadati > Pseudomonadota > Betaproteobacteria > Burkholderiales > Comamonadaceae > Variovorax > Variovorax glacialis. Next base: position 26,134 of record NZ_JBPJZT010000005.1, read on the forward strand.
CAAGGGCTGCGGTTCCCACCGCTGTGATCGCTGCGGACGCTGCGGCGGCCGTCGAGGCCGACAGCCCGGCGCCAATGAGCGCAGTTTCGATCCCCATGGTTTACATCTCCGGCACTTGCAAGTGGCCGGATTGTGTTGAGCCGGGATCGGCTCATGTACCCCGATGGGTCAGCGGCTCGCGAGCGGGTTGTGGTCCCGGCGGTTGGACGGCGGTTTGTGCACACCCTTCGGGCTGACCGGGTAGGCGAACGACAGCGCGAGGCCATCGCCACGTCCAGGCGACGGCAGCCCGCGCGCCTTCATGTCCTTCTTCGACTCGAGTTGGATCTTGCCGTCGGCGCGGAAGACGAGCTCGGGACCGATCAAATCCTGGTAGAGCACGTCGTCCTTCGGATCGATCGCGCCACCGGCCTTGAGCCAGTCGCGGGCGCCCTTCCACATCTCGGCGCGCTTGTTCGCGCAGCCAGGGTCTGCCGACTCGCCGGCGAAGTAGACCAGCGTCCAGTTCCTGCCGAGCGTCTTGCCGGCCGAGTAGATGCCGGTGCCATAGCCGGCATCGATGAAGACAGCGTCCGCCTTGTGCTCGTCCTCCAGCCGGGCAAGCTGGGCCGCCACGGCCATGTCGTTGTCGTTCTTCGGCATGGTCTTCAGCACGTCAAAGCGCAGGCCCTGGCGCTTGTTGATCGTGAGCTCGTCGTCGCCCATCCATGCCGGGTCACACGTCAGGATCACGGGCGCGAACTTGTACTGGCTGTCATCGAGGTGCCGCGCGCGCGCCGCGTCGACGTCCTCCGTGCCGATGAACTGCATGGCGGACATGCTCGGGAACATGCCTCGGATGCGGACCTTGACGATGTCGCTGTCCTCGCCATAGGTCTCCACCATGGCGTTCAGTACGTCCTTGTTCGTGCCCTCCACCGTGCGGCTGTCGATCTGGCGGTGGTTCCACAGGTGGCGGAACTTGCGGAAGCATTCCCGGAAGCGGCCGGTGTTCCGGGTGGGGTTGCCGAACACCAGCCACAGGATTTCCGTGTCCTCGTCGGTCAGCACGCCCTCACCCACTTCCCAGACCTTATCGGCAATCGCAGACGCCTCGTCCATGATCATGATGATCCGGCTGCCCTTGTTGTGCAGGCCGGCGAAGGCCTCGGTGTTGTTCTCGCTCCACGGCGTGGCATCGAGGCGCCATGACTTCTCCGCATCCGGGTCGCCGTGATAGATCGCCGTGGCCGGCGTCTTCCACCAGTAGGCGTTCGCGGCCATGCGGAACCACTTGACGATCTCCGGCATCGTCTTGGTCTTGAGCTGGCCGTCGGTGTTGGCTGTGACAACCACGCGCGTGTTCGGGCAGGTCGACATGCCCCACTGGCTGATCATCGCGATGAGCGCGGACTTGCCGATGCCGTGGCCGGACGCGCGCGCAATGAGCATGGGCTTGTGACGCTTGGCCGGGTTAGCCAGGTGGGCGCCGATGTCCTTGAGCACGCTGCGCTGCCAATCCCGCGGCCCTTCATCCTTCTCCAGAGGCGTGCCGCGCTCGCCCCAGGGATAGGCGGCCAGCGTGTAGCCGAGCGGGTCGTGCTGGTAGGAAAGGGCAACGTCGATGTCGTCGTCGATGTTCATTCGCGCGGATGCTTAGGGTCGTCTTCGCGCGGCTCACGCCCGCAGAACCAGATCCCCAGGACAAGGAGAACGACGCCCAACGCGTACAAAAGGAAGTCGACCATGCATAACTATTGCACGGGCCAGCATCACTGAACCACCTGCTGATCGTCAGGCCCAGCCACCTTCTGCAATTGGTACATGGCCAGCACGACCTCCGCCTCCTGCTCGTAGAGGGCTAGCCATTCGGCGAGCCCCTCACTGGCGATGCGCACCATCATCTGCGCTTCGGGCGGGAAGTCGGCGACGGCGGCGCGCAGTTCGGCCAGCTTGGCCTTGGCTCGCTGCTGAGGCGTCAGCGGCTGGAGGGTCAGGACGTGCGCACCGAGCGCGGTGGGGTTGAGTTTCATCAGGAACCTTTCCTCTGCCGCATCCGCTCGGCCATTCCGAGGATGGTGGCTTCGATTTCGATCTTGTCCTTGAGAAACCCAAGGAGCTTCGCCTTTCCGAGTGTTGCTGCGGTGGCTGCTGCAGATTGCGGAACGAGCGCTTTGAGCGCCACGCCGCGGTTCTCGTCCAGTTCGGCGACGAGATCGTCGACGGTGAGCGCATGCCGCTTTCTGGCTTCGGCTTGAAGCTGGGCCACCCTTAACGCAACGTTAGGGTCAGCCAGCAGCTTCGAGGCGCTCACGACGATGCTCGTAGGCTTCGTACCAGGCCGCACGCTGAACGCGCGCCGATAGGCTTCAGCGCCGATGCCAGTCTCGACAAATGCCTGAGCGAACTTTTCACGCTTCGGGGTGAGTTCAGGCACCGCACACCTCCAGCACCACCCGCACCGGCGCCATGCCACGCGTGCGGCCTCGGCAGATAGAGCGGACGGTCATCTTTGAAATCTCGAATTTCTCGGCGAGCCAACCGTAGGTTTTGCCCTCCTCGCGGAGTTCGAGGAGGAGGCTCACCTCATGATCGGTGAGCACGGCCTTGTGATGTGTCTCACCGATGCGGCGGCCGGATTCACCGAACTGGAGCAGGCGGCGCCGGCCCAGCCGGGCCTCGACGCGGAGCTTTGCGGACAGGACAACGGAGTTCAAGAACGCTCCGTGTACCCGAAGGGCTCGTAGCCCAGGCGCTTCGCAGCGATCACCGAGGCCGGCACCGGCAGGCTTTGGAGCTCGATCACCGGCCAGGAGGCGTCGCGCTCTTTGCGGCACTGCTCGCAGAGCATCGGCCCGCCGCACTGGGCCTTCGTGCCATCGGGCCTCGGGATGATGTGGCCGTGTTGGGGTCCTGATGTCGTCATGCTGCTTCTCCTTGCGCCGTCATGGCGACTTCCACCGCGTAGTACTTCGTTGGTCCGCGGCGCTGCTCGTAGTCCCATGTGACGCGGCTGTCTCGATCATCCAGACCAAGCCAGTCGGCCACGCCGTCGCGCACCGCTTTGAGTGCTCCTCGCAAGTTGTCATCGTCCAGGGGGCGCGGCGCAATGCGAGTGAGCAAGATCGTGCACGGCAAGACCGGTGCAGTCTTTGTCGACTGCAGAGAAACGCCTGTCGCCCAGCGGTGTTCACGTGTTCGCTCGGCGCGCCTGCGCCAGTGCTCGCGTTTATTCAAAACAGACTCCGTTCTAATTTCAATCGTGGTTTTCAAAGTTTTCCTCCAGCGATCAGGAAACATGCCGTCCAGTGCTGTCCTTCCGGAGTTCCATAGCACCAGCGGCACGCTTCAATTCGTCTCAAGCCGTCCGACGCAGCGCGCTTTGCTTCCAATTCAATTAGCCGCTTTCTAGTAGCGGACAGTTGGCCGGAAGTCGACGGGTCCCCGGACAGGGGGACGGCGGAGCCGGACACCGGACATGTCCGGGGGTCCTTACGCGCGCGAGGCGTCCGGGGGTCATGTCCGGGGTAAATGTCCGGGTTGAGGTCATTTGTCCGGGGCAGACCGGACATGACCCCGGACATCGTCATTTCTGTCATTCCGTCTCCTTTGCGACTTCTGACACCAAAAACAGATGGCCGCCAGCGCCTTCGCCGATGACGTTCGTTTTAATTGCTTCTTCCAATGCGCGCTTAAATGCTTTGCGCTTGGTATCCGAATTAGCGTCGCCCATTTCGCGATAAAACTCTTTGCGGACAATTTCCTTATCCGCGAATTCGCGCACTGCGCGAACGAGTCGAGCGAAGTGACTGTCAGCGCGTTGCTCCACGGCTTTGAGCAGGGTGTCGCCGCTGGTGTCGGCGTGCGTCGCGACCAGGCTGGTGATGAGCTCGTTGTCCTCGTCGTGGCCGAGTTGCTCGATGTCGAGCATGAACGGCATCAGGTCGAGCTTGTCGCCCTCCTTCTGCTTCTGGCACTCCATGGTCGCCAGCATGGCCGTGGGGTCGCGGAAGACGCCGAAGAGGTAGTCGACGTTGGCCAGGATGGCGCTGGCGCCGCGGGGCCGCTCCGTGGCGCTATGGCCGCTGTGGTGGACGACGAGAGCGCCGCACTGCAGCGGGTCCATGATCGACAGCTTGATGCTGCGAAAGAACGCAGCGATCTCGTCGTTGCTGTTCTCGTTGCCGTGGAAGGTCTGGGACAGCGTGTCGATCACCACCAAGGCGGGCCCAGGGCAAACGCGTTCGATGCTGGCGCGCAGGGCTTCGACGCTCTTGGGATCGTTCATAACGATCGGGCGGTCGCAGACGAAGAAGCTCTCGTGCGGGAATGCGACACCACGCCGCTTGTGCCAGGCGCTGACGCGGCGCCACAGGCCCGTTCCGCCCTCGGCGGCCACATAGACGACCTTGCCCTGCCTGGTCTTCTTGCCGAGCCACGGCTGGCCATGTGCGATGTGCAGGCAAAGGTCCAATGCGATGAACGACTTGAAGGTGCCGGACGCGCCGAAGATCATGCCGAGAGCGTTCTGCTCGATGGCGTGCTTTACCTGCCAGCGGACAGCGGCTGCGCGCGCCTCGAGTTGCGTTAGCGTCTTGACGATCTCTTCGTCGCCGGAGAGAACCGCCGGGGGTAGCAACGTGATGGTGCCGACGTTGCGCCACCCTTCCCTTTGGGCCATGGCGAAGATCGTGTTGAGGGTGGTGCCGCTGAGACCACGCCGCTTGAAACTCAACCAGACCCGGGACTGGTCCTGCGCGTCAAACTTCGGGCTGGTGGCCGACCAGTCGGACCACGCACGAAAGCCTTCCGCATCGGGCCGCTCGTTGTGGATGGCCATGCCAACTTGCAGCCACGTTTCGCGCTCGTTTGCCGGGATGGCCGGCAGCGCGGCCAGGCAGTCGAGCCAGCGCGGCGTCGGCGCCATCGGCGAGTCGGTGACCGGGACAGCCGGGACGGGTGTCCGGCTCATGTCCCGAATCCATCCGGGCAGCGTCGACGGGATGCAGCCGTCGAGCGGGTTGCAGCTCGCTTCCCACTCGTAGGTCTTGCCGTTCGGGTGGATGGACGGCTCGGCGCAGATGTAGCCGTCTGCCTTCAAGTCGATGCCGCGGCCAAGGGTGCCGGGCAGGCTTTCGACGAGTTGGCTGGAGAACACCATGTGCCACCCGCCGTCGCCAGTGATCTGGAGAACGTCGGATTCCAGCTTGCCGTGCACGGCCTGCAGGTCGTCCAGGGTAGTAAACCCGTCGTGGCGCAGATCGACGTCGACGGCGACAAGGCCGGATGCCTTGAGGGCGATGCCGATGCCTGCATTGGGTTCGCCAGACCACCATGCCTCGATCGTCTCGGGATCGCGAGTGGCATTGTGGAACCCGTTGGGAACCAGTCTTGAGAAAGGCTGCTTTCCACCGGGCACGAGGGGCAGGACATGCCAGCCGAGCCGCGCATACGCAAGCGCGTGCGCCTTCATGCTCTGGCGCTGGTTGATGGGGGTCACCGAAGCGGACATTCGTTCCTTACCGTGCGACCTGCAGAATCACATCTGCTCCCTGAGCACACGGCGGAGCGCGATCACCTCTTCGCGCAGCATCCGGTTCTCGCGCTCGGTCTCGGTCTCCAGCTTGCGAACGCTGTTCAGATCGAAGCCGCGTTGATGGAGCATCCAAAGGACCGGCGTGTCGTTGCCGCAGTAGTCCATCAGGGCTTCGAACTTGGGCCAGACGACGCCCTCGCCGCCAGACAGCCAGCGCGAGAGCTGGGCCTTGTCGAGCTTCAGGTCGCCGGTCACTTCCTTGGGGTCCTTGCCGCCAATCTCCATGCAGAGCTCGATCGCGGCGCCGAGAGATCGCTTGCGCAGGATCTCCGGACGGGGCGGGTCTACTGGGAAAGCCATCTGATTCATTGGTAGCTCCTCACAAGGTTTCGAAGGGGTTTCTCAACTGCAGACATCTTTGTTGTGCGCTGTTGTGTGGCTCAAATGGGCCAAAAAAAGGGACGATGCGTGCCATGCACACATCGCCCACTTACTCAGGCAGCTTTAGCTTCCGGCTCGGCCTGCATGCGCAGAACATCCCATGCGACGTCAGGTCGCAAAGACTCGCAACTCACCGCGCCCTGCGTCACGCGTTCGATGACCGGACACTGCTCGGCCGGAACTTGGCGAACACCAGAGACCCATTGGTTCACCGCTGCTGGCGTCACGTTGAGTTCGCGCGCGAGGGCTGCTTGGCTCCCAAGCCGCTGGCAAGCGCGAAGGATGGCGTTTGGTTCGATGCTCATGACTGGAAATATAGCATCGCTATGGATTCATCGCAAGCAGAGCTATGTTGCGGTGGATTTAGCATCGCTATATGAACAACATCGAGTTGAGAGACGAGGCGCACGCTCTTATGCAACGGTTCATCGGGATCAACCGTTCAAGGTTTGCCAGGGATCACGACATCCCTGGCGGCGCGAACATGATCTATCAGCACATCAATGCGCTTCGGCCCATTTCCTTCGAAGCCGCGGCCGCCTATGCGAAGGCGTTTGGCGTGCCGATAGGCGACATTTCAGCCCGCTTCAACTCGAGTGACCTAGCGCTTCAGGCCGGTCGGACCAAGTACGAGTTCGGGGACACGGCATTTGGCATCGACATCGCCGATGGCTTGCAAACCGCGCAAAGGTATGTCCCCGTCGTCGGAACGGCGCGCCTAGGGGACGATGGTCACTACTACGAATTGGAGTATCCGGTGGGGCACGGCGACGGCTTTCTTAAATACCCAAGCAACGACAAGAACGCCTACGCAGTCCGCTGCCGAGGCGAGTCGATGTCCCCGCGCATCCGGCACGGCGAGTTCGCCATCATCGAACCGAATCACGTGGTGGTGCCAGGCGATGAGGTTCTCGTAAAGTCGCAAGACGGTCGAGTGATGATCAAGGTGCTTGCCTATGCTCGGGATGGGCTGGTGCACCTGGACTCAATAAACAACAACCATCAGATCTTCCCGAGGATCTCGCTTGCGGAAGAGGATATTGCGGCTATGCACTACGTCGCCGCGACCGCGAAGAGCGCTTTGTGGTTCGAGGCCACGGACCAGCGCGACGAACCAGCACAGGACCAAATCAAGAGCGCGCGGAGTTCGTCGGCGCAGAAAAAGCCGTTCCACCCTGGCGCTCCAGTACCTGAACAAAAGAAGCGTAAGGAGAACTGAGATGCCTTACCGTCTGATCCCCGACAACATCAGCCACGACGTGATAGAGGCTCTGGAGACGTTGCTTGCGCTTGCCAAGCAGGGGGAAGTGACGGGAATCGCCTTCGCATGCACACTCAAGAAGATGCGGTACATCACGAACGTCGCCGGGCACTGTTATCACAACCCAACGTTCGCCCGAGGCATGGTCGCGTTCTTGTCTGATCAACTCGCCGGCTTGGTGCACGGGCGCGATCCGGAGGAGACCAGATGAAAGTTCTGTATTGGATGAGCGCTGTGGTCTGGGGGACCATCGGACTGCTGTTCGGCGCCGGGCCGATGTTCTTTGGTGCGCAACATTTCGATAAGCCCGGGGGCCTGCTCGCGCTCCTGGTGGGCGCAAGCATCGCCGGCTGCGCCTACTTGCTTCATCGGCTAACTCGCTCGGTGTTGAACCGGCCGAAGAAGCAGACAACCTAATCCGCTTCCACCCACCACATGCCCGCTAGCAGCGGGCTTTTTTTGGCCTGGCCCCAAAAAAAAGATAGCGGTGCTATTGCGCCTGCTTGATAGCACTGCTATATTTCTCTCAAGCGCTGCACTTCTGCGGCGCAAGGAGATTGGAAGTGACCGAAGCCCAGCGCCGCGCGAGCATCACCCGCCACGCGCCGTTCCTGACGCCAACGGAGCGGCAGCAGTTCATGCCAACAACGGATGAGCTGATCGCGACCGAGCGCACGAACGCAATCGCCAAGGACTACGGCTCTCCCGTCCTCTCGACGATCACTGTCTACCTGATCGCCCTGCTTGTCTGCGTGCTCGTCGGTGCCTCCTGGCTGCTCGACGGGCCCAGCGAAACCGACGCGGCCGCCTCGGTCGCACTTGATCTCAACGACGCAATTGCCGACGCCCGCGCGGCGCGAAAGGACCTCCCGTGAGCCCTGACATCCAGTCCCTGATTGACGCCCTCCGCGTCGCCAAGTCCGCCGAATCCGAGGCCAAGGACAACCGCCTGGCGATCGAAGAGCAAATCCTTGCGCTATTCCCCACGCCAGATGGCGGCGAAGGCACCGAGAAGGAAGGCGATCTGTCGATCGCCTGGAAGTTGACCCGCAAGGTCGACACCGACCCGCTGCAGGACGCATGGGTCGAGCTCACTCCCAACACGCAGAAGGTTTTCCGCTGGAAAGCCGATGTCGACCTCAAGCAGCTGCGGGCGCTGCAGGAGTTGGATGCCACGGCCTACACCGCCGCGTCCAAGTTCATCACCACCACGCCCGCCAAACCATCACTCACCTTGAAAGAGAGCGCCTGACATGGCCGTAACACTTAAATCGACACGCGATGCCGCGACTTCGCAGGGCATCAAGCTCCTCGTGCACGGCCCTGCCGGCGCGGGCAAGACTCGCCTCGCGGCTACTGCGCCGGGCAAGGCAATCATCATCAGCGCGGAGGCCGGCCTGCTCAGTCTGCGTGACGTGGACATCGCTGTCATCGAGGTCACCAGCATTGGTGATGTGCACGAGGCATACGCTTTCCTGCAGAGTGATGAGGGGAAGGTGTACGACTGGGTGTGCATCGACTCCATCAGCGAGATCGCCGAGGTCGTCCTCAATACCGAAAAGAAGGCGACCAAGGACCCGCGCCAAGCCTACGGCGCCCTCGCCGAGCAGATGACCGACCTGGTGCGCGCGTTCCGCGACTTGCCCGGACGCAACGTCCTGATGACGGCCAAGCAGGAGCGCATCAAGGACGAGCAGACCGGCGCCGTGCTGTATGGGCCGAGTGCGCCAGGCCAGCGCATGTCCCAAGCCCTCCCCTACTTTTTCGACGAAGTGTTCGCACTGCGCGTTGAGAAGGACGCCGAAGGCAACACGACCCGTTGGCTTCAAACCGGCCGCGACTTCACGCACGAAGCGAAGGACCGCAGCGGGGCACTCGAGATGTTCGAGCTGCCCGACCTCGCCGCCATCGCCCAAAAGATCACCAAACCCGTCGCCGCTGCGGTCCCAGCGGACGTTTCTTAAGGAGCCATCCATGGCCTTGCTGCAATTCAACGCCGCTCAAGTCGAGCCGCAAAAAACCAACTTTGATCCGCTGCCGCCCGGCAACTACGTCGCTCAGGTGATCGAGAGCGATCTCAAGCCGCTGGCAAGCGGCAAGGGCGATGCGCTGAACCTCACTCTCCAGATCCTGGAAGGACAGTACATCAACCGCAAGGTGTGGGCGCGGCTGAACATCCGCCACGAAAACGCGCAGGCGCAACAAATCGCCCAGTCGCAACTCTCCGCGCTGTGTCACGCCGTCGGGGTGATCAACCTCAATGACAGCGCGCAGCTGCACGGCAAGCCAGTCCGCATCCGTGTCAAGCTGCGCCCGGCCGAAGGCCAGTATGCGGCGTCCAACGACGTGAACGGCTTCGAGGCTGTCGCCGGCGGTGCTATCCCGCTCGCAGCGGCGCCGGGTCGCCCCTCGTTCGCCGCGCCGGCAGCGGCTCCCGCAGCCGCTGCGCCCGTCGCTCCCTGGGCTCGCAAGGCTGCCTGAGATGGTCGCTATCGCCTCGCTCACCAACACCACGGCCAACGTCGTGATGGACGCGATCGAGCGTGCCCAGGACAGCGGCCACCGGCCGCACCTGGGGGCGAGCCTGATCGGCCACTCGTGCGAGCGTCACCTGTGGCTCGCTTTTCGGTGGGCGAAGGCGCAGCGCTTCGAAGGACGGATGCTGCGCCTGTTCGAGATCGGCCGTCGCGCGGAACTTCGGTTCGTGGAAGAACTGCGCGCCGCCGGCATCCTGGTGCACGACGTCGACGAGCGCGGTAGTCAATTCCGCGTGAGCGACGAGGACTGCGGCCACCACTTCGGCGGCAGCATGGACGGCGCAGCGCAAGGCCTGCCTGAAGCACCGAAAGCATGGCACGTCTGCGAATTCAAGACGCACAACGACAAGTCCTTCCGAGATCTCAGGGCGAAGGGCGTGCAGAAGGCGAAGCCTATGCACTATGCCCAGATGCAGGTCTACATGGGCCTGACTGGCATGGATCGCGCTCTGTACTACGCCGAGAACAAGAACGACGCAGCGCTGCATGTCGAGCGTGTGCATTTCGACAAGGCAGAGTTCGAACGGCTGCGCGCCCGCGCGCTGCGCGTGATCAAGGCAGCCGAGCCGCCCATCCGTATCAGCAACGATCCGGCCTGGTTCGAATGCAAGTTCTGTCACTTCCACCAGCTTTGCCACGGCACCGAGGCGCCCGAAGTGAGTTGCCGGACCTGCGCTCACAGCACCGCTGAGGTGGACGGCAATGGTCGATGGACCTGCGCCCGACACGAGGCCGACATCGACGTTCCTCGCCAGCGCGCAGCATGCAGCGACCACCGGGTGATCCCCATCCTGCTGGAGCGCATCGGAACCGTTGTCGATGCAACGGATGAAGCTGTGACGTACCGCATGGCCGATGGCCAGACCTTCGTCAATGGCGACCCCGAGAAAAACGTGGCGCACCTGAGCAGCGAGGAGATCCATGCGGCCGAAGACAAACGCGCCCTTGCCATTGGCGGCGATACCGCGATCGAAGTGCTGCGCGCGACTTGGGGCGCAAGGGTGGTTGCATGAACTTGCGGCCGTACCAATCCCGCGTCCTGGAAGACCTGTGGTCATGGTTCACCACGCATGAGCACGGCGACCCGATAGTGGAAGCCAGCGTCGGAGCCGGGAAGTCCGTGATGATCGCGGCACTCTGCCAGCGCGCGCTTTCGGAGTTCCCCGGCACACGCATCGTCATGGCGGTGCACGTCAAGGAACTGCTCGAGCAGAACTACGCGAAGCTGCGGGCCGTCTGGCCGGAAGCCAATGCCGGCATGTACAGCGCGGCCGTCGGCCAGCGCCAAGTGCGCGACATCACCTTTTGCACCATCCAGACGGTGCACAGCAAGGCAGTCGAGTTCGGCCGCGTCGACCTGCTCCTGGTTGATGAGTGCCACCTGATCAGCCCGAATGCCGCGAGCATGTACCAGCGGTTCATCGCTGCTCTGCGTGTGGCCAATCCCGGAATGCGCGTGATCGGATGGACCGGCACGGCTTTCCGTGGCGATGGCGTTTGGCTGACTCATCACGGCATGTTCAGCCACGTTGCTGCGCGCGTGACCATGCGCGAGCTGCTCGACGCTGGCTTCCTGTCTCCGCTGCGAAGTGTGGCCACCGGCGCCACAATCAGCGCAGAGGGCGTCACCGTGCGGCAGGGCGACTATGCCGTCGACGAGTTGGAGGCGGTCGCAGACCAGCAGGAGCTCGTACAGGCAGCATGCGCCGAGATCGTGCGCCTCGGGGCCGACCGCAAGAAGTGGATGGTGTTCGCAGTCAGTGTGCGGCATGCCTTGCATCTGCTCGCCGGCATCCGCGCCCTGGGCATTACCGCCGCGATGGTCACCGGCGAGACCGCGAGGGCCGACCGCGAGGCGTACATCCGGCAGTTCCACGCCGGCCGCATCCGCTGCCTCGTGAACGTCGCCGTCTTGACCACTGGTTTCGACGTTCCCGAAGTGGATCTGATCGCGCTGCTTCGCCCGACGAAGAGTCCGGTGCTCTATGTGCAGATCGCTGGTCGCGGCATGCGCATCGCGGAAGGCAAGACCGATTGCCTATGGCTGGACTTCACCTCCACCACGCGAGAGCAGGGGCCCGTCGATCAGATCAAAGGCCGCATCCCGGCTCCGAAGAAGCGCTCCGGCGGCAAGGCGACGGCGCCTGTAAAGCTGTGCCCGGAGTGCGGCAATCCGAGCGGCGTGCTGGCGCTCGTCTGCGGTGAGTGCGGGTTCGAGTATCCAGAAGACCTGAAGCATGGTGCCGCATCCAGCGGCGCCCACGTGCTGGCCGTTGACCAGGCACGTAGCTACGACATCACGCGTGTTGAGTACGCGCGCCACAGCAAGCCAGGGAAGCCGCAAAGCCTGCGCGCCGACTACTACGCCGGGATGCTGCAGGTCGCCAGTGAATGGGTGTGCCTGGAGCACGAGGGCTATGCGCGCGAAAAGGCGGGAACCTGGTGGGTACAGCGCGCCGACCGCCCTATCCCTTCAACCGTCGACGAAGCGCTCGCGCGCCTTGAAGAAATCGTCGACCCCATCCGAATCAGCACCCGCCAGGCCGGGAAGTACACCGAGGTAGTTCGACATGAATTTGATCCAACTGAACGCTACGCGCGCTGCGCTGCGGCAGGAGTTGCAGTCGCTGGACAACATCAAACAGGCGTGCACCAGCTGCAAGAACTACCTCGCCCCGCGCTGCACTCTGGCGAACGAGCCGCCTCCACCTCAATGGGTCTCCGGGCCGGTGGAGTGTGAGTCCTGGGAGTACGACGGAATCCCGTTTTGACCCCCACCAAATGGGTGGAGAACAGAAGTAAAGGAAATTTGTGATGAACGAACAAGAGAAGCTGGTCGTTTTGCGCATCGGCGGCAAATACAACTGGCGCAACCAACCCGAGCGACTGGCGTACATGGGCGTCCGGCGATACCCCGGCGACCGCCGCACTTGGCATCAGTTCGAGAAGGTGGACGCCCCTGGAATCGTCTGGAGCGAAGTCCTCGACAGCGACCTGCCGCAATTCGAGGAAACCGAGCCTGCCGCCACCCATCAGGAATAGGAAAGCAGACATGAAAACAGAACGTGAAGCGTTTGAGGCGCATTTCGTCAGCAAGTTCGGCGGCTACAAGCCGTTGACTTGGCTAGAAGCTGAAGGAGGCCCATATGACGTGCCGGAAGGCATGCAGGACCACTACTACGTGCGCACCACGCAGCAAGCATGGGAAGCATGGCAAGCTCGCGCCGAACTCGCAAGTCTCTACGACCGTACCGGCGACATCAAGGACATCAACACGATGCTCGTTCCTCGCGCCGCCCTTTCCGAGCAGACCCCTCTCATCAGCCGCAGAGAAGCCGCAGAGATTGCCTACGACGCTGCAATCAGGTACGCAAACGGCCAGGTGATCGACTGGGGAGCGGAGTTCTCGACCCAGCAGGGGGAGGCGCTGACGGCTGTCATGAGCTTGGAAACCGATGCCCGAATGGCAAATGCCGCGATCGACAGGGAATCGGCCTACCGCTGTGGTTTCAACGAAGCAAAGCTTGCTGCTATTGCCGCCCTCTCCGCCCAGCAGGCCGGCACGGGGGAGCCGAGCTACACCGGAGGCGTTCTGCCGCTGCCCAAACCGGCTATCAACATCTCTGCCGGAAAGTGGGAAGTGATCGCGGATTGCCGCTACTTCACCGCCGACCAGATGCACGAATACGCGGCCCGCTGCATGCTGCACGCGATTCCAGCCCCCAAGGCAGCACCGGCAGCAGTGAGCGGCCTTGAGGCGGCGTATCGGGATTGGCGCTGGATGTCTTGCACCAACTCGCAGTGGGCCGCCTTCAAAGCTGGCGCGGAGTTCGCCCTTTCGTCCCCCCCTTCCGTGGGGGAGCCGAGCACCGATGGCGCGAAGCCTGCGGGGAAGGTGCTGACTGATGAGCACATCGAGGGCCTCTTCTACCCGATGGGCACCGCGAGCGAAGCCCAGTTGCTAATCGCTCGGGGCGTCGGTAGAGCCATCGAAGCAGCAGCCCTCGCCGCTGCCCCTGATAGCCGGTCTGAGGCGGAATTGCTGCGCCGTGGCGTGTCCAACTCGCAAGGCATGTGGCGTTCGTGCTCAGGCTGTCACGAGTCGAATGAAGGTCATCCGACTGGTCCTCACAGCACGATCTTCGGTTGCGCAATGGGCAATGGGTGCAACGAATGCGGAGGAATCGGTGTCGTCTGGACCTCGGACGATGAGTTTCAGGCCATGGCCGACTTTCTCAATGGGGACGAGAGCGCTGCCCCTGATAGCCAAGGGGCACCGAAGCCCGTGGCGTTGACGGATGAGCAAATCGCGCACCTATGGGCGTTTGAATGGAAAGGCGACAGGGTCGCATTCATCCGTGCCACCGAAGCCGCTCATGGCATCGTCGATTGCGGTGAATACGGACACGACAAGGGCGTTTGCGGCAATGCCCGGTGCTGCCCCTCATCCGGTGCGCAAGCAGCAGGGCAGGCGATAAGAGCGGATCAGATGATGGCGAACTGCCCGAAGTGCGGCATTCGTCGGGCGGCGTTCAGTGCCGGCCCTCACTGCATGCAGGCGGGATGCCCCTCGACGTGTGCTTACGCTACGTCGGCTCAGCCGGCAGCAGGGCAGGAGGATGCATCGTGAGAGTTGCACACGTAGTTTGCTGGCGCTATGGCGACGGCAGCGGAGGCGGAGCCGTGAGCGTCCACTACAGTGAGGAAGGCGCAAAGAAGATGCTGGACATACTGAACGCACAGGACGGCCTGCGCCAGTACTTCATTGACAAGGTGCCAACCGACGAGCCAAACGTCGAGGCTCAGTCTCCAGCATCGGGGGCAGCATGACCCGAGACGAAATCATCGCGCTTGCGCAGAAGTGTGGAGCCTATGTCGGTCAAGGCGTGAGTTTCTACACGCACCAATTCGAAGCCTTCGCCGCCGCTATCTCCGCCCGAGCCAGCGAGGCAGAGGATGCGTGGATCACGGTTGGCGGTGATCGCTTCCCAGAGCCAGATGTTCCAGTGCTCGCCACGAACGGGCGAACCATCGGCGTCTATGCCTTCCAAAACGACGGCGACGGATGGGCATGGGCGCAGCAGAAATGGTGCTGGAACCTTGCCGATCCTGACGGCCTTGAATGGGACGACGACTACGAAATCACCCACTGGCGACCGCTCCCCAAGCCTCCCACAGGGGACGCTGGTAGCAGGGGGGAGACGAATGGCTGATCCGTTCAAGATTGATGGTCAAGCCTGCATCAGCTTCTCGGGAGGCAGGACCAGCGCTTACATGCTCTGGCGCATCCTCCAAGCGCACGGCGGAAAACTCCCAGCCGAGGCCGTAGTCGCCTTCGCCAACACCGGCAAGGAAGACCCGCGCACCTTGGATTTCGTCCAGAAGTGCAGCGATGCATGGGGCGTAGCCATCTGGTGGGTCGAGTACTCCGACAACGAGGTTAGTTTCAGGAACGTAGAGCGCGAGTACGCCAGCGAGAACGGAGAGCCTTTCTCGGCGCTCATCGCCAAGAAGAAATACCTGCCGAACGCTGTTACGCGGTTCTGCACTAGCGATCTGAAGATCAAGCCGATCAACGCCATGCTGAAGCATTGGGGTTGGGGCGAGTACGACATGATCGTCGGCATCCGAGCAGATGAGCCCCGCCGCGTCGCAAAGATGCCGCACCTGCACAAGCCGCTCGCCATCGCTGGCGTCAGCAAGCAGGACGTTCTAGCCTTCTGGAAAGCACAGCCGTTCGACCTGATGGCAGAAGACGGCAACTGTGACCTGTGCTTCAACAAGGGATTGCACCAGATCATGAGTTCTGTCCGCAAGCGCCCGGAGAAAGCGATCTGGTGGGCGCGCGAGGAAAAGAACGTGGGCGCGACCTTCGCGAAGGACAGGCCCAGCTATGAGCAGATGTACCAAAACGCGCTCGCTCAAACCGACGCCTTTGGCTACGAAAACGAGGAGGCCATCGCATGTTTCTGCGGCGACTGACCACCCCCATCGCACTACGGAGTATGAGATGAGCCAGATGCTCACCGCGGCAGAAGCTGGGGCACGCCTCGGCATCTCCGCCCGCACCATGTACGCGATTGCCAAAGCCGGCAAGATCGCCTGCCACCGTCTTGGCGTCGGCAACGGCGCTGTACGATTCGATCCCTCTGACATTGAGGCATACAAAACATCATGCCGATCACCCGCCACCACTCCGGACGTTGGCTCTTCCAATTTGACCGCGTCATCCCCGGAGCCGGGCGGCAGCGCGCTAACCGCGTACTTCCGAAAGGCTGGTCGCGGGCAGAAGCGAACGCCTACGACCAGAAGGAAAGCGCCCGACTCTACGCGCTTGCAACTGGTGTCAAGCAGCAGCGCCACCTGATCGAGGATGCCGTTTTGGTCTACCTCCAGCAGCACGCCGTGACCCTCAAGAACCACGCGGACATCATGTCTGCGCTGGAGATCCTCCAGCCGTTCTACTTGGGCAAGGCCATGGACCAACTGGCTGACGTGGCCGACGCCTACCGGGATAAGGCGATCGGTGAGAATGGCCAGCCCCTGAAGCCGGCGACGATCAAGAATCGGCTGGCGTACCTGCGGGCAGCTTGCCGGTGGGCATGGAAGAACAAGAAGATGGGCCAGCACGACCCCGCCGAGCGGATGATCCTGCCGAAGGTGAACAACGCCCGGCACATCTACCTCAGCCGCGAGCAGGCGCTACGTGTCTTCCGGACCATGGGCCTGTGCTGGTCGCGGGATGCCGCTCGCGTGGCGTTCTACACCGGCTGGCGGATCAGCGAGGTTCTGGCCGCTACGCCGGTCGAGTCGCATCGAGGGTTGGCCCTGTCCATCCCGGACACGAAGAACAGCCTCCCCCGGATGGTGCCGGTGCATCGGAAGGTCGAGCACCTGGTGCGCCGCCATTGGCCGCCACAGGTCACCAAGTGGACTGTGAGCAAGGAACTGAAGAAGGCGCTCGTAGCGCAAGGGCTAGGGCATGCGCGCCTGCATGACCTACGGCACTCGGCGGCGTCAGAGATGATCAACGCGGATGTGGACCTGTACACCGTGGGTGCCGTCTTGGGCCACAAGAGCCAAGTGAGCACCGCTCGCTATGCGCACCTTGCTCAGGACAAGCTGCGCCGTGCGGTGGACCAGATCGGAAATCGAAAAGCGGGGTAAGCTATGGCGAAATCTCCCAACCTCACCACTCTCGACATGAGGCTAGAACTGCCTCTTTTACCTATGGTAGGACGTACTGGATTCGAACCAGTGACCAACGGATTAAAAGTCCGCTGCTCTACCAACTGAGCTAACGTCCCGGTACCAATCTTTCTCGACTCGATCTTCACCGGCGTCGAATCCGGCAAAGCCTGAAATTATAGCGTGCCGGCTCGGGCAATCCTGTCCAGCACCCACCCCGCGGCACATTGACCGAAGGTCGCCGTCACGCTCACCACCGACCCGTAACCGTGGCAGTTGAGCGAGCCGTCACCCTCCAATGCGCAGGAGGCATCGGGCGGAGCAACGCTCTCGCGGCTGAAGACGCAAGTCACGCCGATCATGCGCCCCTCGCGTGGAGCACGGTGCTCCTTGCGCAGGCGCTGACGAAGCTGCGCGAGCAGGGGATCGTGCGTGACCAGTGCAAGGTCGTCGATATCGACCTTGTGCGCCAGGCGCTTGCCGCCTGCCGCGCCGACCGTGATGAACCCTGTGCCTGCCTCGCGGGCCCATGCGGCCATGGCGACCTTGGCCTTCACCTGGTCGCATGCATCGATCACCGCGGCAGCCGGCCCGTTCGTCGACTGTGCGGTGGCGAGCAGTTGCGACCAGTTGCCCGGCTCCACGAACTCGTCGAGCGCGAGCACCTTGCAGGCGGGATTGATCTGCGCGACGCGCTCACGCATCGCTTCGACCTTCGCCTGCCCTACGGTCGCATCGAGCGCGTGGATCTGCCGGTTGATGTTGGATTCGGCGATGTGGTCGAGATCGATCAGCGTCAACCGCCCTACTCCACTGCGCGCCAATGCCTCGACGGCCCACGAGCCCACCCCGCCGATGCCGGCGACCAGCACGTGTGCGTTGCGAATCGCGGACGCACCACTGACGCCGTAGAGACGCTCGAGGCCGCCGAACCGGCGGGCCAGGTCGGCATCCACCGAATCGGCGACGGAGGAAGCGGTATTCGACAAGTTGCGAACCGAAAAATCAGCGAAGTCGCGAGAGGCGCTCGCGCCCCGCCTGCGCAGCCTCGGACTGCGGATAGGCTTTCGTCAGGTCTTCGAGCGTGCGTCGCGCTGCCTTCGTGTCCTTCAGTTCGATCTGGCAATTCGCAATGGACAACACGGCTTCGGGTGCCTTCGCATGATCAGGCGCCAGCGAAAGCATGGACCTGAAGTTCGCGATGGCCTCGTTGTAGTTGCGCGTCGCGTACTGCGCATTGCCGAGCCAGAACAGCGCTGACGCGTTGTAGCCGCTCTGCGGATAGCGCTTCACGAATTCGGCGAACGCAGTCTGCGCCTGCGCGAACTGGCCGGCCCTGAAGATCCCGAGTGCCGCATCGAAGTCGGCCTTCTCCTTTGGATCGGCATTGAACTCGCGACCATCGACCGCAACCTTGGACGGCTCGTTCTTCTTGAGCCGATCGTCGACTTCGGTCTGACGCTGCTGCATCTCCGTGACGGTGCGCGTGAGCTGCTCGTTCTGGCCGGTCAGTCGCGCGACATCACCACGCATTTGCTCGATCTGGTTCTGCAGATCGAGCAGGCTGCGTCGCAACTGCGCGTTCTCGTCGTTCTGGCGCTGCTCGCCCTGGAGACGCATGGCCTCGACACGCTGACGCAGGTCGAGGATGGCGCGGCGGGCTTCGTCGTCCTCGAACAACGCGGCCTGGGCGCCCAGAGAGGCGCACAGCAAAGCGGCTGCGAGGGCGGCCCCTCGCAAGGAAACACCGCGCATCATCAACGGTAGGTGATTTCGGCGCGGCGGTTTTGCGCCCAGACGTCTTCACCCGAACCTTGCGCAGCGGGCTTTTCCTTGCCGAAGCTCACCGCTTCGATCTGGACGTCGGTCACGCCCAGGAGCACGAGCGACTTGCGCACGGCTTCGGAGCGCTTCTGGCCCAGCGCGAGGTTGTACTCGCGACCGCCGCGCTCGTCGGTATGGCCTTCGATCGAGATGCGGCGATTCGGGTTCGCCTTGAGGAAGCGCGCGTGACCGTCGATGAGCTGCTGGAACTCAGGCTTGACGGTGTAGCTGTCGAAGTCGAAATAGATGATTCGCGCCACGCCGACCGGGCCTTGCGCGGTCTGCGCATTCGGGTCGATGGTGACCGGCGCAACACCGCTGGTCGCTCCACCGGAGCCCTGGCCTGCGTTGCGGTCGACCACCGGCGTGTCGTTGAGCTTGGTACCCGACGAGCAACCTGCGATCAGCGCCACGATGGCGAGCGAATAAATCGTACGTTTCAACATTTCGAACTCCTCAAGTTAATCATTGCTTTTGAAACGGACCCCAGTCCGGTTCGCGTATGTCTCCAGCCTGTCCCGCCAGCCGAGCTTTTATTTTTCCGTCCAGCGTCGTCGTCATCAACGCTTCACGGCCTTGCAGCTTGGTGGCGTAGACGATCAACTTGCTGTTCGGGGCGAAACTGGGACGTTCATCGGCTGTAGTGTCGGTGATTGCCTGCGCGTTGCCGGTCGCCAGTTCCATCACATGGAGTTTGAACCCGCCTCCCACGCGCGAGATGTAGGCCAACCACCGGCCATCGCCGCTGATTGCCGGAGAGATGTTGTAGGTGCCGTTGAAGGTCACGCGCGTCGGGTTGCCGCCGCTGGCGCCCATCTTGTAGATCTGCGGCGCGCCGCCGCGGTCACTCACGAAGTAGATCGAGCTGCCATCCGGCGAGTACACCTGATCGGTGTCGATGAAGCTGCTCTGCGTCAGGCGTCGCGGCTCGCCGCCGCTCGCCGGGATCGTGAAGATCTGCGACCCGCCATCGCGACTGAGCGTGACGGCCAGCGTGGAGCCATCGGGCGACCAGGCTGGCGCGCTGTTGTTGCCCTTGAAGTTGGCGACCAGGCGCCGCTGGCCGCTGGCCACGTTGTGCACGTACACGACGGGCTTGCGCGCCTCGAAGGAAACGTAGGCGAGCTGCTGGCCGTTCGGCGACCAGCGCGGGGAAATGATCGGCTCCGGACTGGCGAGTGCGGCCTGGGCGTTTTCGCCGTCCGCGTCGGCGACCCAGAGCGTGTGGCGAGTGCCGTTCTTGGTGATGTAGGCAATGCGGGTCGAGAAGATGCCCTTCTCGCCGGTCAGCTTTTCATAAACGTAGTCGGCGATGCGGTGCGAAGCGAGGCGCAGGTCGGCTTGCGGCACGGTGTAGCTCTGGCCACCGAGATCCTGGCCGCGCACCACGTCCCAGAGGCGGAAGCGCACGTCGTAACGGCCGTCGGCCAGCCGGGTGACGCTGCCGACGACGAGGGAGTCGGCGGTGCGCTGGCGCCAGAGGCTCAGGTCGGGGCGGGACGATTCGTCGAGCGACTGTCCGGAGGCGTCGACGCCGCGGAACTGGCCGCTGCGCTCGAGGTCGGCCTGCACGATCGTCGAGATCTTCTGCGGAGACCCATCCTCACCTTTGAACGGGGCCAACGCAATGGGCAGCTGCGTCAACCCGACGCCCGACACCTCGACCCGGAACTGGGCGAATGAAGGGAGCGCTGGGGAGACGGCAATGGCCGCAATCAAGGCGCGGCGAGCGAAGAACGATGAAGAAAGGGTTGGGGGAATATCTTGCAACAGCTTTTTCATGCAGTTCGGAGAGGTTGCCGAGGATTAAGTTTCTTGTCTCGGTCGGAAAGTGTGCACATGGTACACATTGCGATGGTCACGGCGTCACAAAACGTGTATGAACCGGCCCGGTCCTACACATGGCGCGCCCGTAGAATGCGCCGCCATGCAGCCCTCCCCCGCCGCCGAAGAAGCGCGCCCCCCCTTGACGCGACGACTCGCGCGCCTGATGACCTGGTTCGGTGGCTCGCGCCGCTGGTGGGCTCTCGGATTTTTCACTGCGCTCATCGCGGCGCTCACCGAACCGCTGATGCCGGCGCTCGTCAAGCCGCTACTCGACCGCGGCTTCACGCGCGGGCAACTCGCATTGTGGATCGTGCCCGTGGCGATGATCCTCCTGTTCGCGGTACGCGGGCTCGCGCAGTTCATTTCGCAATACGCACTCGCGCGCATAGCCAATGAAGGGATGCAGCGGCTTCGGCGCATGCTGTTCCAGAAGCTGCTCTCGGCCGAACTCGCCCTGTTCTCGCGCCAGTCCGCCAGCACGCTCTCGAACACCGTCGTGTACGAGGTCCAGACCGGCGGCATGCTGCTGGTGCAGGCCCTGCTGGGGCTGTCGCGCGACGGCCTGACGTTGATCGCGCTGCTGTTCTACCTGCTCTACCTGAACTGGAAGCTCACGCTGATCGTCGGCGTCCTCGTTCCCGGCGTCGGCTGGATCATGAAGGTGCTCTCCAAGCGCCTCTACCACCTCACCCGGCTGGGCCAGATCGCCACCGACGAACTCGCCTACGTGGTCGAGGAGAACGTGCTGGCGCATCGCGTGGTGCGACTGCACAACGCCGAGGCCAGCCAGACGGACCGCTTCGAGCGCCTGAGCCACAGCCTCAACCGGCTCGCGGTGAAGTCGACCATCGCGTCCGCCGCGATGACGCCGCTCACGCAACTGCTCGCCGCGGTCGCGTTGTCGGTGGTGGTGGTGATCGCCCTGTGGCAGAGCAACGAGCAGGGCCTGACCGTCGGCGGCTTCGTCGCCTACATCGCGGCGATGCTGATGCTCATCGCGCCGATTCGCCGTCTCGCCGACATGGCCAATCCGATCACGCGCGGCCTTGCGGCGCTTGAGCGCGGGCTCGAACTGGTCGACAGCGTCGGCGCCGAGCCCCAGGGGCGCCACGAGGCGGACCGCGCCAAGGGACACATCGAACTGCGCAAGGTGCGCGTCAACTACCGCGGCGAGGACGAGGCCCGGGCACTCGACGACGTCGACCTGACGATCGAACCCGGCGAGACCGTGGCCTTCGTCGGCCCATCCGGCTCGGGAAAGACCACGCTCGTCAACCTGCTGCCGCGCTTCGTGTTGCCGAGCACGGGCCGGGTACTGCTCGACGGCCACGACATCGGCGAGTGGAAGCTCCAGAGCCTGCGCGCCCAGTTCGCGATGGTGAGCCAGGACGTCGTGATGCTGAACGACACGCTCGCGGCCAATGTGGCGCTCGGTGCCCGCATCGACCGCGACCGCATCAACCAGTGCGTCGCCGCAGCCAATCTGACGGTGCATGTCGACAGCCTGCCGCAGGGCATCGACACCGTCCTCGGCCACAACGCGACCCAGCTCTCCGGCGGCCAGCGCCAGCGCCTCGCCATCGCGCGCGCCCTCTACAAGGACGCGCCGATCCTCTTGCTGGACGAGGCCACCTCCGCACTCGACACCGAATCCGAACGGCTGGTACAGGAAGCCCTTCAACGCCTGATGCAGGGCCGCACGACCCTGATCGTCGCGCACCGCCTGTCGACCATCCAGCACGCCGACCGCATCGTCGTCATGGACCACGGCCGCATCGCCGAACAAGGCAGCCACGCGCAGCTGATGGCGCTCGACGGCCTCTACGCCCGCCTGCAAAACCTGGCCGTCAGAGGCGCCAAGCCCGGCCAAGACCCCACGCTCTAGAAAACGCAGTCAGCCCCGATTCGCAGGGGCCGCCGCGCCCGGCCGCCCGAAGCGGCCGGCCCGCCCCCGGCAGGGGGTTGGCGGAGCGACACGTAGTGCGCGCAGCCTGGGGGCGAGTTGCAGACAGAAGTGCGCGCAGCCTGGGGGCGAGCTAGAGGAGAACGATGTCGTACTGGCCTTGGCCCATCGCGGGCTCCGCCTGGAGCGAAATCGGCTTGCCAATGAAGTCGCTCAGCCCGGCGAGATGCTGGCTTTCCTCGTCCAGGAACAGCTCGATCACCTGCGGCGACGACACGATGCGGAACTCGCGCGGCGTGAACTGGCGCGCCTCGCGCAGGATCTCGCGCAGCACGTCGTAGGCCACGCTGCGCGCCGTCTTGACAATCCCCTGCCCCGCGCAGGCGAGGCAAGGTTCGCACAGCATGTGCGCCAGCGATTCTCGCGTGCGCTTGCGCGTCATCTCGACCAGTCCCAGTTGCGAGAATCCGCCGGCCGTCGTCTTCACGCGGTCGCGCGCCAGTTGCTTGCGAAACTCCGCCAGCACCTGCTCGCGGTGGTCGTCGCGCGCCATGTCGATGAAGTCGACGATGATGATCCCGCCCAGGTTGCGCAGCCGAAGCTGCCGCGCAATGGCTTGTGCCGCTTCGAGATTGGTCTTGAAGATGGTGTCGTCGAAGTTGCGCGCACCCACGAAGCCGCCGGTGTTCACGTCGACCGTGGTCAGGGCCTCGGTCTGGTCGACCACCAGGTAGCCGCCCGACTTCAGGTCGACCCGGCGCCCCAAGGCTTTGGCGATTTCCTCATCGATCGAATAGAGGTCGAAGATCGGCCGCTCGCCCTTGTAGAGCTGCAGCTTGCCGGCCGCCTGCGGCATGAATTCGAGCCCGAACTTGAGCAGCGAATCAAACTGCTCGCGCGAATCGATGCGGATCGTCTGCGTGTCCTCGCTGGTCATGTCGCGCAGCACGCGTTGCAGCAGGCTCAGGTCCTGATGCAGGAGCGACATGGGCGGCATGCGCGACGAGAGTTCGCGGATGCGCGACCACATCTTGCGCAGGTAGGCAATGTCCTCGGCCAGTTCGGCGTCGCTGGAATCCTCGCCGTTGGTGCGCAGGATGAAGCCACCCGTGTTCGCAGGCACCACGCCCCCGCTGTCGGCCGCGGCTGCCGCCTCGATCAGCGCCTGCATGCGCGTGCGCAGCGCATCGCGCAGATCCGGCGGGATCTTCTGGGACACGCCGACGTGGTTGTCCTGCGGCAGGAAGACGAGCAAGCGCCCGGCTATGCTGATCTGCGTCGACAGGCGCGCGCCCTTGGTGCCGATCGGATCCTTGATCACCTGCACCAGCAGCGACTGCCCTTCGAACACTTGCTTCTCGATCGGCACCATCGCGCCGCCATTGCGGTGGTCGCGATCCGGTGCAACCGCACTCGGTCGTGATCCGGGCGTGAAAGGGGCCACGATGTCGGCCACGTGCAGGAAGGCGGTGCGGTCGAGCCCGATGTCGATGAAGGCCGACTGCATTCCCGGCAGCACGCGCGAGACCTTGCCCAGATAGATGTTGCCGACCAGCCCGCGTTCCAGCGTACGCTCGACGTGCAGCTCCTGCACGGCGCCGTGCTCGACCAGCGCCACTCGGGTCTCCTGGGGGGACCAGTTGATCAGGATGTCTTGCATCTGTTTTCTTAGAGCCTGAAGCCGGCCTGGCGCAGCAACTGGGCAGTCTCGAACATCGGGAGGCCCATGATGCCCGAATGCGAGCCGCTGATGTGTTCGATGAAGGCCGCCGCCCTGCCCTGGATCGCGTACGCGCCGGCCTTGCCGAGCGGCTCGCCGCTGGCGACGTAGTCCGCGATCCGCGGCTTGTCGACCTCGGCGAATCGGACATGCGAGACATTGAGCGCCGCGAGCCGCTTGCCGCCGTCCTGCAGCGCGATGGCGGTCATCACCCGGTGCGTACGGCCGGAGAGCATGTCGAGCATCCGCTCGGCGTCGCGCTCGTCCTCGGGCTTGCCCAGGATTTCGCGGCCGAGGGCGACGGTGGTGTCGGCGCAGAGGATGGGCGCTGCAGGCAGACCCAACCGCCCATGCCGCGCCACGGCCGCGTCGAGCTTGAGCCCGGTGACCCGCTGCACGTAGGCCGTCGGCGCTTCGCCCTGCAGCACGGCTTCCAATGCCTCGGCGTCCTCGTCGGGCGCGGCCAGCAGGAGTTCATGGCGGACGCCAAGCTGCCCCAGCAACTGCGCGCGGCGTGGGCTTTGCGACGCGAGATAGATGAATTCGGCGCTCATTCGCGGTGATACGGATGACCGGCATTGACCGACCACGCCCGATACAGCTGCTCGACCAGCAGCACCCGGGCCATCGCATGCGGCAGGGTCAGGTCGGAGAGCCGGATGCGTTCGTTGGCGGCAGCCTTGAAGGCCGGATCGAGGCCGTCGGGTCCGCCGATCACCAGGGCGACGTCGTCGCCCTCGCCCTGCCACGCTTGCAGCCGCGCGGCGAGCGCCTTGGTGGTGAGGGCGGTGCCGCGCTCGTCCAGGGCGACGATGCGCATGCCTTTCGCGATGGCGGACTCGATCCGCTCGCGTTCGGCGGCATACAGGGTTTCGAGCGTCTTCGAGCCGCGCGGCTCGGTCTTGACGGCGCGCAGTTCGAGCTTGAGTTCGGGCGGAAAGCGCTTGGCGTAATCGTCCCAGGCGGTCTGCGCCCAGTCGGGCATGCGCTGCCCGACTGCGACCACCAGGAGCTTCATGACCGGGCGGAGGCGGTCTTGCGCGCGGGCTTCCTGACCGCGGGCGCAGCCTTCTTCGATGCCGCGGTTTTCTTGGCGGGCGCCTTGTTCACCACCACCGTCTTCACCGGCTTCGGTGCTGCTACCTTCTTGGCCGGAGTCTTCCTGGCAGGCGCCTTCTGTTGCTTGGCCTCCTGCTCGGCGGCCCGGATCGCCGTCTTCGCGGCACTAGAGCGGCGCAGGGACGTGTTCTTCGCAGCCGGCGCCTTCTCTTCCGTGGCCTTGGCGACGGTGGGTTTCGTTGCGCCCAGCTTGGTGCGCACCGGCTTGTCGCCCCAGATCTCCTCGAGGTGGTAGTACTGGCGGATGGCCGGCTGCATGATGTGCGCCACCGCCGAACCGCAGTCGACGATGATCCACTCGCCGTTGGCCTCACCCTCCACCCGCGGCTTGCCGAACCCTGCCTCGCGCACCGCATCGCGCACGCTGGCGGCCAATGCCTTGGTCTGGCGGTTGGAGGTGCCCGAGGCGACGATCACACGCTCGAACAGCGGGGAGAGATGCTCGGTGTCGAATACCTGGATGTCCTGCGCCTTGACGTCCTCGAGGCCATCGATGATGGCTCTCTGGAGTTTCTGGGTGTCTTTCTTGGCGGCGGCTTCAGTGGTCATCAGGTGGAGCGGTAGAGGTGGTGTTGGTCAATATAGCGTGCAACCGCCGGCGGAACCAGACCGTCGAGGTCTTCGCCACGCGCTGCGCGCGCCCGGATGTCGGTCGCGCTGGTGTCCATCGGCGGGAGTTCGAGCTTTTCGAATCGCGCGGCAGGAGGGAGGGACGGCAGGGTGCTGGGGTCGAATGAACCGGCAGAGCCCATGGATGTTGCGCGAAATGCTACGGAAATTATAGCGGTCGAGAGAATCTCCTCCCAGCCGTGCCAGCGCGGCAATGACGATGCCTGGTCCGCGCCCATGATCAGCACCAGTTGCGCGGCAGGCTGCTCGCGTTGCAGTTCGCGCAGGGTGTCGAGGGTGTAGGTGGGCCCGGCACGCAAGATCTCGCGCGCGTCGACGACGGTCTTCGCGTTGCCATCGAAGGCCAGTCGCGCCATCGCAAGACGGTCATCGGCGGCGCTCAGCACGCGATCCTTGTGCCATGCCTGCCCCGTCGGGAAGACGCGCAACTCGGCCAGATCGAGTTGCGCCAGCGCCGCCCGGACCAGCGCCACGTGCGCGTCGTGCGGCGGATCGAAGGCCCCGCCGAAGATGCCGAGCCGTGGCTTGTTCAGAGCCATTCGCGACGCACGAGGAAATCGCTGTAGAGTGCCGCCTCCGCGCTTCCCGGCTCGGGCTCCTTGCGGTAGGCCCAGCTTGCGAGCGGCGGCATGGAGAGCAGGATCGACTCGGTACGCCCGCCCGACTGCAGGCCGAAGTGCGTGCCGCGATCCCACACCAGGTTGAACTCGACATAGCGCCCGCGCCGGTAAAGCTGGAACTCGCGCTCGCGCTCGCCATAGGGCGTGTCGCGACGTTGCGCCACGATGGGCAGGTAAGCGGGCAGGAAGGCATCGCCCACCGAGCGCAGCATCGCGAAACTCCGCTCGAAGCCGAGTTCGGAGAAATCATCGAAGAACACACCGCCGACGCCGCGCTGCTCGTTGCGGTGTTTCAGCACGAAGTACTCGTCGCACCATTGCTTGAAGCGCGGGTACTTGTCTTCCCCGAACGGCGCCAGCGCATCCCGGCATGCCCGGTGGAAATGCACCGCGTCTTCCTCGAAGCCGTAGTAGGGCGTGAGGTCCATGCCGCCGCCGAACCAGCAGACAGGGGCCGCATCCTGCGGCAACGCCGCCAGCATCCGCACGTTCATGTGAACGGTCGGCACGTAGGGATTGCGGGGGTGGAAGACCAGCGAGACACCCATGGCCTCGAAAGGCGCGCCCGCAAGTTCAGGGCGATGCTGCGTCGCCGAAGGCGGCAGCCGGGGCCCCTGCACCTGCGAGAACCCGCACCCGGCACGTTCGAACAACGAACCGCCTTCGAGAATGCAGGTCAGGCCGCTGCCCTGCAATGGCTCGTCGGGCGCCTTGCGCCACTCGTCGCGGACGCTCTGGCCGCCGTCCGCTGCCTCGACCGCCGCGACGATTTGCTGCTGCAGGCCGCGCAGGTAGGTGCCGACCTCTTGCGGGCTTGTGCCAGGCAAGCTCTGCATCAAGCCTGCGAACCGCGCGCGTGGACGGCGCGGTGCCCGATGTCCTTGCGGTATTGCGCACCGTCGAACTGGATGCGCGCCGCGACAGCGTAGGCCCGTTGCTGTGCCTGCTTGACGCTGTCGGCCAGCACGGTCACGCACAGCACGCGACCGCCGCTGGTCTTGAGTTCGCCGCCGTCGAGTGTCGTGCCCGCGTGGAACACCAGCGCGTCCGGCGCTTCGGGCGGGATGCCGGTGATGCGGTCGCCCTTGCGCGGATCGAGCGGGTAACCATGGGCCGCCATCACCACGCCGAGCGCGACGCGGCGGTCCCAGTCGAGCTCGACCTGGTCGAGCGTGCCGTCGGTCGCATGCCAGAACACCTCGAACAGGTCGGACTTGAGCCGCAGCATGATCGGCTGTGTCTCGGGGTCGCCCATGCGGCAGTTGAATTCGAGCGTCTTCGGATGGCCGGCCGCGTCGATCATGAGACCGGCATAGAGGAAGCCGGTGTAGGGGATGCCGTCCTTCTCCATGCCGCGGATCGTCGGCAGGATGATCTCACGCATGGCGCGCGCGTGCACCTCGGCCGTCACCACCGGCGCCGGCGAATAGGCGCCCATGCCGCCGGTGTTCGGACCTTCATCACCGTCGAGCAGGCGCTTGTGGTCCTGGCTGGTGGCCAGCGCGGTGACGTTCTTTCCATCGCACAGCACGATGAAGCTGGCTTCCTCGCCTTGCAGGAATTCCTCGATGACGACCCGCGCGCCGCCCTCGTTGTGGGACACGCCGAACTTGTTGTCCAGCAGCATGAAATCGATCGCCTCGTGCGCTTCGGCCAGGGTGGTCGCGACGACGACGCCCTTGCCCGCCGCAAGACCATCGGCCTTGATCACGATCGGCGCACCCTTGGCATCGACGTACGCGTGCGCCGCGGCCGCATCGGTGAACGCCTCGTACTCGGCCGTCGGGATGTTGTGCCGCTTCATGAAGGCCTTCGAGAAGGCCTTGGAGCTTTCGAGCTGCGCCGCGGCCTTGGTCGGCCCGAAGATGCGCAGGCCATGCGCGCGGAACTCGTCGACCACGCCGGCAGCCAGCGGCGCCTCGGGGCCGACCACGGTCAGCGCGATCTTTTCCTTCTGCGCCCAGGCTCGCAGCGCTGCAGGTTCCGAGATGTCGACGCACTCGTAGCGCGAATCGGCGCGCGTGCCGCCGTTGCCGGGCGCGACATAGATCCTCGATACGCGATCCGACTGCGCCAACCGCCATGCCAGTGCGTGCTCGCGGCCCCCTCCCCCGATGACCAGTACCTTCATTCGCAGTCTTTCGTTCGCGCTTCCGTCATTCGGACAGCGCTGCGTTGTGATAGACATCCTGCACGTCGTCCAGGTCTTCCAGGACGTCGAGCAGCTTCTGCATCCGGGCGGCGTCTTCGCCGGCAAGGTCGATGGTGTTCTCGGCGCGCATGGTGACTTCGGCCACCTCGGGCTTCAGGCCTGCGGCTTCGAGGGCGTTCTTGACGGTCTCGAAGTCGCCGACCGCCGTGAGCACTTCGATCGCGCCGTCGTCATCGGTGACGACGTCCTCGGCACCGGCGTCCAGCGCCACTTCCATCACCTTGTCTTCGCTCGTGCCCGGTGCGAACACGAACTGCCCGCAATGCTTGAACTGGAAGGCCACCGAGCCTTCGGTGCCCATGTTGCCGCCGTGCTTGGAGAAGGCATGGCGCACCTCGGCCACGGTACGCACGCGGTTGTCGGTCATGGTGTCGACGATGATGGCCGCGCCGCCGATGCCGTAGCCCTCGTAGCGGATTTCCTCGTAGTTGACGCCTTCGAGGTTGCCGGTGGCCTTGTCGATGTTGCGCTTGACCGTGTCGGCGGGCAGGTTGACCGCCTTGGCCTTTTCGACTGCCAGTCTCAGGCGCGGGTTGGCGCCGAGATCGCCGCCGCCGGTGCGCGCGGCGACCATGATTTCACGGATGGCGCGGGTCCAGAGCTTTCCGCGTTTTTCGTCCTGGCGGCCCTTCCGGTGCTGGATGTTTGCCCATTTGCTGTGTCCGGCCATGGCTCTGTTTCTCGCAGTCTTGTGATTTCAAAAAGCAAGCAGCGAGTTTACTGTCCGCCGCGCACAACGGCCGGGTTCGTCCGACAGGAGCGCCAGTGCCTTTTTGGGATACTCGGGGGGTCCCCCCTGATCAATCCCGCCGACGCGCATGAATATCCCTATAACTAAATCGGAAACTTCCGCGCCTGTGTCGGAGGCGTGCGACGTGCTCGTGATCGGCGGCGGACCGGCGGGCGCCACCGCGGGCGCACTGCTCGCCAGGCAAGGACGCAAGGTCGTTCTGGTGGAGAAAGCCCATCACCCCCGCTTTCACATCGGCGAGTCGCTGCTGCCGGCCAATGTGGCCCTCTTCGACAAGCTGGGGCTGCGCGACGAGATCGAACGCATCGGCATGCCCAAGTGGGGCGTCGAGTTCGTGTCGCCCGATCACGATCACGTCACCCGGCTCGAATTCGCCGAAGCCTGGGACAAGTCGATGCCCTACGCATGGCAGGTGCGGCGCTCCGAGATGGACGAGATCCTGTTCCGCCATGCCACTGCCGAGGGCGCCGAGACCCTCGAAGGCTGCCGCGTCCGCGACGTGAAGTTCGACGATGACGGCGCCACCGTGCAGGCGGTGCTCGACGATGGTGCCCAGCGCACCTGGCGCGCCCGCTTCGTGATCGACGCCTCGGGCCGCGACACCTTCCTGTCGAACAAGTTCAAGGCCAAGCAGAAGAATCCACGGCACAACAGCTCCGCGCTCTTCGGCCACTTCACCAACGCGGAGCGCCAGCCGGGCAAGCTGGAAGGCAACATCACGATCTTCTGGTTCCAGCATGGCTGGTTCTGGTACATCCCGCTGGCCGACGGCACGACCAGCATCGGCGCCGTGTGCTGGCCCTACTACCTCAAGTCGCGCACGAAGCCGTTGAAGGAATTCTTTGCCGACACCATCGCGATGTGCGAGCCGCTGGCCCAGCGCCTGAAGGACGCCACGCTGGTCGACGACGCTGTCTACGCCACCGGCAACTATTCGTACACCAGCACGCATTGCAGCGGCGAGCGCTACCTGATGCTGGGCGATGCCTTCACGTTCATCGATCCGGTGTTCTCGTCGGGCGTGTACCTCGCGATGCACAGTGCCTTCGAGGGCGCGGACGTCGTGGCGGCGGCGCTGGACCAGCCTGCGAAGGTCGCCTCGGCGGCCCGCCAGCGCTTCGAGCGCGACATGCGTAAGGGGCCGCGCGAGTTCTCGTGGTTCATCTTCCGCGTCACGAATCCGACGATGCGCGACTTTTTCATGTACCCCCAAAACCCGTTCCGGGTAAAGGAAGCTCTGATGTCACTCCTGGCCGGCGACATCCACGGCAAGACGCCCATCTGGCGCTCGCTGCGGGTGCTGAAGACCATCTACTACGCAGTGTCCGCCGGCCATCCGCGCCGGACGTGGGATGCGTGGCGGCGACGGCAACGCAACATCCGCGACCTCGGGCTCCTTGCGGGCGAGAACATCGTCGAGGCCAAGTGACAGCGCGCGTACCCCTGGGGGCGCCGCCCCTGCGCGTCGAGCGCGTGTCCCTCTCCGAAAGCCTGACCATGGCCGCCAACGGGCGCTCGCCCTTCGGCGCGCTGGGCTACGGCACACCCGACGATCTCGCATGGATGCCGACCGTGAATGCGCGGGTGCTTTCCGACGCGGGCGCGATGGCGGACGTATGGCACGCCAGCGAACACGTCGAGTCCGGCACGACCGGCGTCGTGCGCTGGCGCTGCGACGGGCACTGGATGCTCGGCGCGATCGATCTCGACGAAACGGTCGAGAAGCAGGGGCTCGCAGCGCTCGCCCAGCTGGCCTATCGCGATCTCTTCGCCGCGCTGGAACAGACGGGCTGCACGCATCTGCTGCGCGTGTGGAACTACCTGCCGCAGATCAACGGCGACGGCGGCGGACTCGAACGCTACCGGCAGTTCAATCTCGGACGCCAGGAGGCGTTTGTCCAGGCAGGTCAGGCGGCCTTCGAAGGTGCGCCTGCGGCCTGTGCACTCGGCATTCACCAGGGCGCGTTGTGCATTCGCTTCCTGGCGGGTCGCGTCGCCCCGCTGCCCATCGAGAACCCGCGGCAGGTGTCGGCCTACCGCTATCCGACCACCTATGGCCCGCGCGCGCCGACTTTCTCGCGTGCCGCGCTGGCGGAACTGGGTGGCGGCGATGTCGCGCTGTTCATTTCGGGCACGGCGAGCATCGTCGGGCACGAGACGGTGCACGTGGGCGAGGTGATCTCGCAAACCCAGGAAACGCTTCGCAATCTTGCGGCAGTGATCGCGGCGGCCAATGAGCGCACGAGCGCGCGATTCGACGTGGCGAAACTGGATTGCGTGGTCTACGTCCGCCATGTGGCCGATGCGCCGCTGGTGCGCCAAGTGCTCGAAGAGGCGCTGGGCCCTGCCGCGCACTCGGTGAGCCATGCCGTCTACCTCGAAGCCGATATCTGCCGCCAGGACCTGCTGGTGGAGATCGAAGCGCATGCCGTCGCCGGCGGCGCCTTGCATCCCTGAGGCCATGAGGGCGCGATGAACCGGCTGCTTCGTCTGGGGCTTTCCCTGCTCTTCGCGCTGCCCCTCTACGCGTTGCTGGTGCTGCTCGGGAGCATTTCGCTGGTCTGGAACCTGGTCGCGATGTTGCTCTACCCGGTCCTGCCGGTCGAGACGGGCCGTGCCCTGGGGCGTGCGGTGATCGCGCGCGCCTATCGCTTCTTCTGGGCGGCCGCGTCGGCCAGCGGGATGATGCGCATCGACGCTGCCTGCCTCGACGCGTTGAAGGAGGAGCGCGGGCTGATCGTCGTCGCGAATCATCCGACCATGCTCGATGCCTTGTTGCTGGTGGCGCGCCTTCCGCGCAGCGCCTGCATCATGAAGGCAGACTTGATGCGAAACATCTTCCTCGGCGCGGGCGCGCGTCTGGCGCGCTACATCCGCAATGATTCGGCGCGGACGATGGTGCGGCTGGCGGTGGACGATCTGAAGAAGGGTGGCCAGCTGGTGATCTTTCCGGAGGGCACGCGAACGGTGGCGCCTCCATTGAACAGGTTCAAGCCGGGTGTCACGCTGATCGCGAAGCTGGCGCAGGCGCCGATCCAGACGGTGTTCATCGACACGGATTCGCCTTATCTCGCCAAGGGCTGGCCGCTGTGGCGCGTGCCGCCCTTCCCTATCGTTTTCACGCTGAGGCTGGGCCAGCGCTTTGCACCGACGCAGGACAGCGACGCGCTGCTGCGGCAGATCGAACAATACTTTCGCCAATCCATGGAACAGCGCGCGCCCGACGCGCAGCCCGCATGCCAGACGTCTCGCGCACCCACCTTGTCTTGATCCCCAGCTACAACACGGGCGAACGCCTGTTCTCAACGGTGAGTGCGGCGCGTGCCGAATGGAACCCTGTGTGGGTGGTGGTGGACGGAAGCACTGACGGCACGGGCGAGCGCTTGCAGCAGATGGCGGCGTCGGACCCGGGTCTGCGCGTTTGGTTGTTGCCGGAAAACCAGGGCAAGGGGGCGGCGGTCCTTCACGGTCTGCGTGCTGCGCAGGAGGCTGGCTTCACGCATGCGTTGACGATGGATTCGGACGGGCAGCATCCGGCGGATCTGATTCCGGCTTTCATGCAGGCTTCGAAGGCGCGGCCGGAGACCATGGTGCTGGGACGTCCTGTGTTCGATGCGAGCGCGCCGCTGTTGCGGGTGCGGGGGCGGCGTGTCTCCAATGGATGGACTCAGCTTGAAACGCTGTTCGCGGGGATCGGCGATTCGCTCTACGGGTTTCGCGTGTATCCGGTGGCTGAACTGATCGCGGTGATGAAGCGGCAGCCGTGGATGCGGCGCTTCGACTTCGATACCGAAGCTGTGGTTCGGTTGGCATGGCGGGGGGTCAAGCCGGTCAATATCGATGCGCCGGTGAAATACCTCACTGCTGAAGAGGGCGGGGTTTCGCACTTTCGGTATGGGCGGGATAACGTGCTGCTGACCTGGATGCATGCGCGGTTGATGGTGGAGTTTGTGTTGCGGCTGCCTGGGTTGCTGTGGCGCAAGGGGCGAGGGTTGCCTCCTTTTCAGGGGTGAGTTTTCTGCTTCGTTTGGGGGGGCGCCCGGTAGGCGGTGCGGGCCGGTCGACCCCGCTACACCGGCCCTTCGGGCTGCCCTGCAGTGCTCGCTTCAGGCGGGGTCCGCGCAAACTCGCTTCGCTCAAACACGCGCGGCCCTTTTTCCGCCTGAAGCTGCGCGCTTCGGCGGCGTAGAGGGGTCGCCCAACCCGCACCGCCTACCGGGCTCTGTGAGTGGACAACGGTTGCGGGCGTCTCTAACGTTGCAGCCTGCGCGCAATCACAACGGTTGCGGCGGACAGTTCAACCACAGCGTCCCAGCGTCGTCGGGCGGTGTGCCCGGTGCCGGCCGTTGAGGCACCGCCGAGCAGCGCAGCGGTACGCGGAAAAAGGGCCGCGCGTGTCTGAACGGAACGAAGTGGAGTGAGTTTGCGCGGACCCCGCGTACCGCGAGCAGCGCAGGGAAGCCGCGAAGCGGCCGGTGACGTCGGCCGGCACCGGGCACACCGCCCGACGACGACGCCCACGAACGCTAGATCATCCCGCCATTGATCGATATCACCTGCCCAGTGATATACGCCGCCTCGTCGCTCGCCAGAAAGCCAGCAAGCGCCGCCACCTCTTCCGGCTTCCCGGCGCGTTTCACCGGCACCATCTGATTGATCATCGCCGCATCAAACACCCCATCCGCCATCGGCGAGGCAATGATGCCCGGCGCAATGGCATTGACCGTCACGCCACGCGCAGCCACTTCCAGCGACAACGCCTTCGTCGCACTGTTGAGCGCTCCCTTGGCCGCAGCGTAGTTGACTTGCCCCCGATTGCCCGTCAACGACGCCACCGAGGAGATGTTCAGAATGCGCCCCCAGCGCGTGCGAAGCATCGGCAACAACAACGGCTGCGTCACGCGGAAGAAACCGTTGAGCGACACGTCGATCACCTTGTGCCATTGTTCCGGCTGCATGCCCGGAAGCACCGCATCGTCATGCACGCCCGCGTTGTTCACGATCACCTGCACCGGCCCGCCTTCGAGCATGCGCTCGCAGGCCGCGCGCGACGCATCGTCACTGCGCAAGTCGAACACCACGCACTCGGCCTTGCCGCCCGCAGCGGCGATCGTCGCAGCCAACTGCTCGACGGATTCGGGACGAGAGTTGGCGTGCAACAGCACGGTGGCGCCGTCACGTGCAAGGCGCTGCGCGATGGCCGCGCCCAACGCGCCGCTGGCGCCCGTGATCAGTGCGCGTTTTCCTGTGAGACTCATGAAGAAGCTTTCGTGGCAAGCGGTGTGTTCAGGACGACGACCGCACGGCCTTCGGCCAGCGAGCGATCGTGTGCGTCCTTCACCGCGAATTCATAAAGGATCTGGCTGACGTCGCCGGAGATCCGCTGGGCATGCACGTGCAGCGTGCCTTCAATGTCGTCGATACGCTCCACCGAGAGCCGCACGTTGCGCGCACTCGCCAGGAAGCCCGCCGAAGGCTCGCTGCCCTCCACGGCGAGCAGCCCGCCATGCAGTGCCATCGCCTGCGCCGCGTATTCGATCAGGTTCGGCGAGAGCAAGCCGCTCGCGGTGCGCAACGGATTGTCCGCATGCGCGTGCGTAGCGGTCGTGCAGTGGATGGCATTCACATCCCATGATTCGAGGCGCTCCAGCAAGCACATCGTGCCGCTGTGGGGGATGCGCCGGGCGATGCCGGCCCGGTCGAGTGTCTGTGGCGAAGTCATTCCGTTTCCTTGAGATCGGCCACCAGCAGCACATTGGCGAAGGGCGTGCCCTTGCTCATCGGAATGCTCTGCACGGTGAAGCCGAGACGCTGCAGCAGCGCCATCCAATCCTTGAGCGGGCGCCCCCACGTCGGTGACACGCGATGCCCGCGAACACGCGTCACCGTGCGGTCGACCCACTGGCTGATCGCAAAGCCGCGGCGGCTGTCCGCATCGCCGACGCGCAGGAGCAAGCGCCCGCCCGCCTGGAGCGCATCGCGCACACGGCGCAGCACACCCTCCTGGGCTTCCAGGTCGACGTAGTGCAGCACGTCGAGGATCACCACGAGGTCGGTCGGCGGCAGTTCGGCCGTGCACATGTCGGCGCAGATGAAGCGCGGCTCGGGTTGCAGATGCCCGACCGAGGCCTCGGCCCGCGCCACGTCCTTCGGCATCAGCTCGATGCCCGTATAACGCGCGCCGGCTGGGATGATCGGCCAGTTCGAGGGCCATTCGTCCGCCCGCGACTGCATGACGCTCATGGCCGACAGGAGGCTCACGAACAGACCCTGCCCGCAACCGATGTCCACCACGCGCGCATGGCGCTCGCCGATCAGCCCGCGTTCGATGAGCCCGCGAAACACTGGATCGCGCCCCAGCTTGCCGCGCGCGAAATGCCAGGCGAACTTGCCGGCCTTCCTGTAGGGCGCGGTCGCGCGCTCGTGCAGTCGACGCCACGCGGCGTCCGTCGAGATCTGGGCGCTCATGCCGCGAACGATTCCGGGAGAGTCACGGCCCGCAGGCCTTCGGCGCGGATCTTCGCCAGCAAGGGCGGCAATACATCCAACACCACGGCGCGTCCCGCGGGGGTGCGCGCGGCATGGCCGTCGTGCAGCAACAGGATGTCGCCGGCCTGCAGTTTGTGTGTCAGGCGCGCGAGCACGGTGTCGGCATTGCCCTCGCGCGTATCGAAGCCGCGGCGCGTCCAGCTCACCAGGGAGAGGCCCAGCCGATGCAGCACCGGGCCGAGGA
This sequence comes from Variovorax glacialis, assembly GCF_051216375.1. Lineage (NCBI taxonomy): Bacteria > Pseudomonadati > Pseudomonadota > Betaproteobacteria > Burkholderiales > Comamonadaceae > Variovorax > Variovorax glacialis. Next base: position 62,415 of record NZ_JBPJZT010000005.1, read on the forward strand.
ACGGGTTGCGCAAGCCTGCCGGCGCCCGGAAGCATGTCGCGCGCTGGCCCGTGACCTCCTGCAGCACGCGCTGTGCACGCGAGATCTCGTTCGCAAAGCCGCGCGGGCCCAGGAAGGAGAAGTTGTGACGATGTCGCGCCGTGTGGTTCTGGATGCTGTGGCCGCGCGCGACGATTTCGCGTGCCAGCGCCGGGTGTTCGAGCACGCGGTCGGCGATGCAGAAGAAGGTGGCGCGCTGGCCTTGCGCATCGAGCAGGTCCAGCACCTGCGGTGTGACTTCCGGATCGGGGCCGTCGTCGATGGTGATCGCGATTTCGCGCCGGGCCACGGCGGCCGCCGGCAGCCGCGAGACATTGGGCCCGAGCAGGCTGCTGCGCGGCGTCAGGCCGGCCGCCGTGATCAGCGCGTGGTTCAGCACGATTCCGCCAATCGCCCAGGGCGCCGCACCGGGCACCAGCACGGCGACGCCGCCGGCGAGCAGATGCCAGCCGACACTGGCACGAATCATCGGCGGCCAGGGCCAGGACGGCGGAACGGGGACGGGTGCGACTTGCGACATGCGGGGGTTGATAAAGCGCGGCTGGGCGGATTTTCCCATCAGTCCCGCTTCGGGGCCATCGGGGCCGACGCGCGCACGAATGCGGCCGACAGCAGCAGCGCAAGAAAGGCGCCGGGCGCAACCACCCGGCCGATCGATGAAAGCGCCGGAATGTTGGAAATGGCGATCAGGCCGAACGAGACGACCGTCGTCAGGTTGGCCAGCATCAGCGATGCCAGCGTGTCCTCGTCGGCGCGCCCGGTTTCACGCAACTGGTCGAAGAACAGCGCGTAGTTCGATCCGACGGCCACGATCAGCAGCAGCCCCACCAGGTGCAGGATGCCCAGCGGCACCTGCAGCGCGGCCATCCCGCCCAGCGTGAGCACCACCGCCATCACCAGCGGCTGACAGACGGCCAGCAGCCGGCGCCCGGACCGAAGGTAGACGGCGAGCAACACAACCACCGCCAGCGCGCCCAGCATGACCTGCACGAATGCCTCGTGCAGGTAGCGCGTGTAGAGGCTGGAAAGCTCCTGGCCGACATTGACGACCTGCACGTCGGGCAGGCCATCGAGCGCCGAGGCGAGTCGCGCGTCGTCGAAGCTGGCACCCGGATGCAGGGAGATCAGCGTCGACCACCCACCGCCCTGCCGCTCGAACATCAGCGCGCTGACCACCGCATCGAGCGGACCGCCGCGCAGGTCGGCGCGCTGGATCATCGGCTGCGTTTTCGCGGCCTGCACCTGGGCGATGAAAGGTTCGAGGCGCGTCGCCGGCAGCGGCAGGCCACGGGTCGCTTCGGCGAGCCGGGTATGCAGCACCTGGGCATCGGGCAGGCTCGCGATGCGTGCCGCCTGCGCCGCCTCACTGGGCAACAGGCGGGCAACGGTTTCGAATCCGGCGAGATCGCCCTTGTCCACGAGCGCATCGAGACGGGCGCCGGCGGCTTCGGTGTTGCGCAGGGCCGCCTGCAAGTCCGCGCCGCGAACCACGATCAGCGTGCCGCCGTCGCTCGCGCCGATGTCCTCGCGCAGTTCGGCGTCGAGTTGCTGGGCCGCCCTCGGCACGGGGCTCATCGCGCCGAGGTTGGCGCGCCAGAGGTGGCCGCCCTGCCAGATCACCAGCGCCAGGGCAGCAACGCCGAGCGCCGCGAACACGTAGCGCAGTCGCGGCAACGCACGCATGAGGACGCCGGCAACCTGCGCCATCTGCTTGCGCATGCCCATGCCGGTCGCGCCGTCCGGGGCGAGCACCGGCAGCACGTGCCGCGCGACGAGCGCCGCGGCGATCAGCCCGGCGAGCGAGAACACGCCGAGTTGGGCAAGCCCCGGAAATCCCGAGAACACCAGCGCCGCGAAGCCGCAGACCGAGGTCAGCAGGCCCAGCCTCACCGTGGGCCAGTGGATGTCGCGCCAACGCTGCCAGCCGGTGCCCGGCACGGCCGCGCCGCGCGCCTGGATCAGGTAGTAGATCGCGTAGTCGACGGTCTCGCCGATCAGGGTGCTGCCGAAGCCCATGGTCAGGCCGTGCACGCCGCCGAACACCAGGCTGACCGCGGCCGTGCCGGCGACCACGCCAGTGGCGACAGGCAGCAGCGCGATCACCAGCGCGCGCGGCGATGCGAAGGCCAGCAGCAGCAGCGCGCCCATGACGAAGCCGCCGACGACGGCCAGGTGGATCGCCTCGCTCTTGATCTGGTCGCGGCTCTGCACGGAGAAAACAGGCGCGCCGGTCATCTGCAGCCGCGGCCCCGCGCCTGCCAGGTTCCGCGTCGCAGCATCGAAGGCGTCCTGCACGCGCGCGATGGCCGAGGCGATCGCATCGAGGTCGCTGCCGGGCGCGTGCGTCGTCGCGAGGATGAGCGCGCGCGGCGCCGTTCGCGACGCCCAGACGCCCTCCTCGCTGCGCGGCGCGCTTGCCGGTATCAGGCCCTCGGCGATGCGTTGCGTCTCGCCGGTCGGATCGCGTTCCAGCAGCGGCTTGAGCGCGTTGCCGGCGGGGGTGCCGAGCATCGACAGGCTGTCGACGATCGCATCGCGCAGCCCCTCGGCGGTGAAGCGCTCCGGCGTCACGGCGGGAGACAGCCGGTAGCGGTGGTCGAAGACCCAGGTGCCGGCGTCCTTCCAGTCGCTGGTGTCGCCGTTCTGGACCTGGTCGAACAGCTTGCTCTCGCGCATCGACGCGGCCACGGCGCGCGACACCGCTGCGCGCTGCGCCGCATCCTTGCCGCCCTCGATGCCGATGAAGATGGTGCGCGACGCGATGCCGCTTTGCAGTTGCTCGATCAGCACGCGTTGCCGCGCATCGGGGCTCGCCGGCAGGAAGGCCGAGAGGTCTGCGCTGAAATGGGTGCGCGCGATCAGGACGATGCCGGCGAGCAGCAGCGCCAGCCAGATGCCCAGCGCCAGTGCGGCGCGGCGACGATCGAACCTGGCTGCGACGGGTGTCACGGCGCGGAACGGGCAGGCGTCCGCGCCGCCCCCCCGGCACCGCGTTCGGGCGTAATGTTCATCACTGAGCGATCGCCACCGATGAACTCCATCTCGATGCCGAGCACCTCGCCGCCCCGCCCGCTCAGCCGCATGCTGCGCACCTGGGCCGCGAGGCGTTCGTCGACCGGCTGCAGGTCGAGCGCCCAGTTGCTGGCGGAGCCCGAGAGCGTGCTTCGGAAGTAGCGCTGCAGGCCCTGCGAATTGCCGCTCAGCGTGCCGCGCATGGCCTCGACCAGGCCTTGCAGTTCCGGCATGCTGTCCAGTTGCACCGTGCGGGTCCGACCGCCGCGCGACAAGGTCAGGGTGTTGCCTTCCACGCTCATGCTCTCCGGGCGCGGCGTGAGCGTGCGGCGCACGAGCTTGTCGGGCGCAGTGAAGCTCAGCGCCCCGCTCGCCTCCAGCGGCCCCTCCAGGCCGTGCACGAAGCGCTGCTCGGTGAACTTCGCTTCGCCGCTCTTCTGCTGTGCCAGCAAGGCCATCAGTTCCTGCAGGTCGAAGGCCCAGGCCGACGAGGCCGACAAGGCGAGCGCCGCCAGCAAGGCCCTGCACCAGCGGTCAAACCGAATCTTCGAGCCAGAAGTCATGGAAGTTGAACCAGTTGTACGGGTAGGCCCGGCACAGCGCCTCGAGCCGGGCCACGTAGCTTTCCAGCGCAGCGCGGATGCGCCGTTCTCGCTCGGCAGGATCGCTCACCCTTTGGCTGAAATCGGCGAGCGGCTCGAACAGCACATCGTAGCGGGCGCCGCCTGCGTAAAGCCCCGCCATGAAGAACACTTTGCGCCGCAGCAGGGCCGCGAGCCGGAACGGTCCATCGTTGAACAGCGCCGGCTTGCCCAGAAATGGGATTTCGATGCTGCTGCCGCGCTGCTGTCCCGCTTCCTCGGGTCCGGCCAGCGTGCGATCTGCGAGCAGCCCGGCCAGTCCGCCGCCATCGAGCCAGTCGCGCAGGTCGAGCATCGAATGCGGCCGGCCCAGCGCGATGATGTGCGGCCGCAAGCCCGGAAGGCTGATCGCGTCGAGCACCGCGTTGATCTGCTGCGCGTTGTCCGGGTACATCACCATCGCGGCGCGCAGGTGGTCGGGGGCGGCGCTGTGGTTCGTGGTCGCACCCACGGCTTCGAAGCTGCCGACGTGCGCGCCGAGCATGAAGGCCCCTCGTCCGGCGTTCGTCTCGGCCTCGACCGGCTGGTTGCCATAGACGCGGATGTCGAACAGGTCCAGCCGTCCGCGCAGGAAATAAAGGCGGTCCAGCACCGTCGATGCGAACGCATGCAGCAGGCGATACCCGTCGCTCCGCCCGGCCTTCGGGCCGATGGCGCGGAACAGGTAGCGCTTGATGTGCCGCCGGGGCGTGGGCGAGAACAGCAGGAAGTAGAGCGAGATCGGATGGAGGATCAGGCGCGTCAGGGGTCGGCCGCACTGGATCGCGATCCAGCAGATCACGCGCAGCGCCAGCATGTTGCTGCGCTCCGGCGCGCGCGACCATTCGGCCCTGCGGGCTTTCAGGTCGCCGGCGTCGGGCGACCGGTCCTCTGTCACTCTGTCACCCCCGTGCTTCGCACCGCGGTGCGAACGCCTTCGGGCAGCCGCGCGGCGCTCACGGCTGCGCGCCGGCGCCGGGTGTCCATCGCCCGCTGACCGCGATCACGTCGCCGCAACGCACTTCGAAACGCAATCCCCGCGATGCGCCGGTTTCAGGGATGAGATCGATCACCAGCGTGCTGCCCGGGCGCACCGGCGCCAGGAACTTGGCGGCGGCCAGCGTGGGTTGCGAGCCGATACGCCCGGCAAGCGCCGGAACGCTGCGCACGGCTTCAAGCACCTCGGACACCAGCAGCGCCCCGGGCATGAGGGGCTGGCCGGGAAAGTGGCCGGCGAACGCGGGATGGTCCTCCGGCACTTCGCGCGTGAGTTGCACGGGCGTGGTGTCCGAGGCCAGATGCGCGAGCGCGAACTCCCGCAGCGATCGCACGGTCAGCTTGCCCGTGCCCTCGCGCGGAAACGCCGCCACGTGCACCACCCGGCGCGGCACGAAGACCGCTTCCAGCCGCTCGCGGAGCGCCGCGATGATGGCGTGCGCGTCGAGCGTCGGCGCCACGACGAAGGCCACCGGACGCACCACGCCGTCGGCGACGTCGTCCGGCAGCCAGAAGGCGCCGTCCTCGACACCGGGAATGCTGTTGAGATGATGGTTGAGGTAGCCCAGCGAACTGCGCCGGCCCGCGACGTGGATCAGGTCGTTGGCACGGCCCAGCAGCCGGAAGCGGCGCTCGTCGACGAGTTCCAGCACGTCGGCCATCGGCGTCGGCTCGGGGATGAAATCGCCTTCGAAGATGAAGCGCTCCCCGCCGTCGTCGCCGTGCTCGGCGTGCACGCGGATCTCGCCGAAGGTCTCCCAGACTTCGCTCTGTGTCGGACGGCGCGTCGCGACCTGGCCCGATTCGGTGCTGCCGTAGATCTCGATCAGCATGCCGCCCATGGCCTGCTCGGCCTGCGCGGCAAGCTGCGGCGACAGCGGCGCGGTGGCCGACAGGATCAGCTCCACCGGCGGCAAGGCGATGCCGGAAAGCAGCAGCGTCTTCAGGTGGAACGGCGTGGTCACCAGCGCGCGAGGCTGCGGCACCGAGGCCAGCGCCTGCGCGACGTCAGCCGGGAAGAAGGGACGGCCGCTGTCGAAGGCGGCGCCACCGAGCAGCGCCAGCAGCGCGGACGACTCCAGGCCATAGCTGTGCTGCACGGGCACCGTCGCGACCAGCGTCAGGCCGGCCAGCGAGGGCCGCCCGAGCAGGCTGGACAGCCGTCCGACCGCCGCCTGCACATCGCCGACCAGCGTGCCCCAGGTCTTGGCATGCGGTTGTGGCGCGCCGGTCGATCCCGAGGTCAGCAGGCTCACGGCGTGCAAGTCGCGCGCGATCAGGGGCACGTTCGCATCGGCCGCGCCGGCTGCGGCGGGCTCGCGTTCGACGAGCACGCGCGGCAGGCCGGGGGTTTCGACGTGCGTGTCGTCGGTCACCGCGAAGGCCGGGTCGCCGATCTCATGCACGCGGGCCAGCGTGTCGGGCCGGGCGTCCGGCGGGAGCAGGCTTGTTTCGCCGCGCACCAGGGCGGCCGCGAGGCTCACGGCGAAGGCGTAGCGATCGCCGCACAGGTTCACGACCGGTCCGCCCGGAAGCAGGCGCGGCGCGAGGCGCTCGACGTCCGCGAGGAATTCGCGCGCGCTGACGGGCACGCCGGAGCGCCAGGCGAGCGGCTGATCCAGGTCGCGATCGGCCAGTAGCGGCAGAGAGGGGATGAAACTCACCGTGAAATCCGGTTCAATGCCGGGCCGCGCGATCCACCGGCCCGCTGTAGAAGGCACGCACCGCATCGATCAGCCGGTAGCGCTCGAATTCGGGATGCAGCCGATAGCGCAGCAGGTACTCGCCGATGAAGAGCGCGCCGATCATCACCGGCGTCAGCAGGTTGGCCAGCACCGACCAAGTGGCGAACGGGAGGGTCGCATAGACGACCACGGAGGCCACGGCCATGGCGGCGAAATACAGCGTCCAGACCGTCGTGACGTGCGAGGTATAGGTCAGCATGGCCGGCGACAGCGGGTGCACGCGCTCGGCGAACTGGCCGATGAGCGACAGCCGTCCGCTGCGCAGCGAGCCGCCGAACCATCCGCACAGCAAGGCATTGATGGCGACATGCTGGAACATGTAGATCCGGTTCGGATCGCCGGCCTCGCCACGCAGCACGAGCACGAACAAGGCCACGCCGCCAAGGCCGGCCAGCGCCAGCCCCCAGTTGCCGAAGCGGCTACCTGCGATGCCCAGCGCGGTCAGCCACAGGGGGCCCAGCAGCACGGCGAGCGCCCACGGCTCCGCCGCGTGGTAGAGCATCATCCAGTGGGAAAGGCAGGCATAGGTCACTCCCGCCAGCAGCAGGAGCGCCAGGCGCCATCGGGACATGGATCAGGAAGCCCGATTCTGCGCAACGTGGGTGGCAAGGCTGCGCAGCGACGAGAAGATCTGCTGGTTGCGCTCGTCGTCCGAACGCAACTGGAACCCGTACTTGCGGGAAACCTCGAGCGCGACCTCGAGGATGTCGATCGAATCGAGGCCGAGTCCTTCCCCGTAGAGCGGTGCCGTCGGCACGATGTCGGCCGGAGCGACCTCCAGATTGAGCGATTCGACCAGGAGGACGGCCAATTCATTCTCGAGAGGTGACTGTTCGGATGCGTCGCCGGCGGCGGGAATGGGGGAATGGGCAGTCGATGACAAAAGAAAACTCCGGGAACGTAATAGGAACTATCGCACGGGGTCGCGATTATAGGAGGCCGGCTTCGCTAGACTGACTCCTGTCCCAACGACCGGAAACCACCATGGCCGACCCTTTGCTGATCGCCCGCCACGACGCCATCGAATGCAGCCTGCTGCCGGGCCTGACGAATCGCCACGGTCTCATCACCGGCGCGACCGGCACCGGCAAGACCGTGACGCTCCAGACCATCGCCGAAAAGCTCTCGAGCATCGGGGTGCCGGTGTTCATGGCCGACGTCAAGGGCGACCTGACCGGCGTCAGCCAGAAAGGCAGCATCGGCGCCAAGTTGGCCGCCACGCTCAAGGAGCGGGGCCTGGACCAGCCCGAATCCCTCGCCTGCCCCGTCACGCTGTGGGACGTATTCGGCGAACAGGGCCATCCGGTGCGCGCCACCGTGTCCGACATGGGGCCCCTGCTGCTGGGCCGCATGCTGAACCTCAATGAGACCCAGGCCGGCGTACTGAACCTCGTCTTCAAGATCGCGGACGACAACGGCCTGCTGCTGCTCGACCTCAAGGACCTGCGCGCGATGCTGCAGCACGTCGGCGACAACGCGAGCCAGTTCACGACCACGTACGGCAACATCAGCGCCGCGAGCGTGGGCGCGATCCAGCGCGGCCTGCTCCAGATCGAGTCCCAGGGCGGCGACAAGTTCTTCGGCGAGCCGATGCTCAACATCGCCGACTTCATGCAGACCGAAGGCGGCAAGGGTGTGATCAACATCCTCACGGCCGACAAGCTGATGAATTCGCCGCGCCTCTACGCGACCTTCCTGCTGTGGCTGCTGTCGGAACTGTTCGAGCACCTGCCCGAAATCGGCGATCCGGACCAGCCCAAGCTCGTGTTCTTCTTCGACGAGGCGCACCTGCTGTTCAACGAGGCGCCCAAGGCGCTCGTCGAACGCATCGAGCTGGTGGTGCGGCTGGTGCGCTCCAAGGGCGTGGGCGTGTTCTTCGTGACGCAGAACCCGCTGGACATCCCGGATTCGGTGCTCGCCCAGCTAGGCAACAGGGTGCAACATGCGTTGCGGGCCTTCACGCCGCGCGACCAGAAGGCCGTCAAGGCCACGGCAACCACGATGCGGCAGAAGCCTGGGCTGGACATCGAAAAGGCCATCACCGAGCTGGCCGTCGGCGAGGCGCTGGTCAGTTTTCTCGATGACAAGGGGCGCCCGACCATCACCGAGCGGGTGTACGTCCTGCCGCCGGGCAGCCAGATCGGGCCGATCACGCCGGCGCAGCGCCAGGCGCTGATCGCGAACTCGCTGGTCGCCGGCGTGTACGAGAAGACGGTCGACCGCGAATCGGCCTACGAAAAGCTGAAGGGGCGCTCCGAGACGGCGCCGGACGCGCCCACCATCACCGGAAAGGCCGGAGCGGGCACGGCCGCGACGCAGGAATCCGGCGGCGTGATGGGCAGCCTCAACGAGATCCTCTTCGGCACGACCGGGCCGCGCGGCGGCAAGCACGACGGACTGGCGCAGACCATGGCCAAGTCCGCCGTCCGCACCATGGGCACCACGATGGGCAAGGAAATCCTGCGCGGCGTGCTCGGCGGCATCTTCGGCGCGAAGAAGCGCTGAGCCGCCACCGCCCTCAGACCAGTTCCGTCAGCGCGTTCTCGAAAGCCGTGCGCGCAATGCCGGACCGTGCGCTGGAGCGTGCATGGCAACGCTCCAGCGCCGCGGCCACCGTGGCGGACACATCGCTGAAGATCGCCGCATCGGAAATCTCGGCATCGTCCTGCATCAGGAACGCGAAGGCGCGCGCCATCCCGCAATTGGCGATGAAGTCCGGGATGACCGCGACTTGCGAATCCGCCTTCTCGTAGATCGGGCCGTAGAAGATCTCGCGATCGGCAAACGGCACGTTGGCGCCGCTGGCCACCACTTCGAGGCCGCCCTTGACGAGCGCATCGACCTGCGCCTGCGTCACCAGCCGCGAACCGGCGCAAGGCAGGAAGACCTCGGCACCTGCGCTCCAGACCAGCTCGTTGATCTCGTCGAAGCGCAGCATGTACTTGGCCGAAAGCTGGTTGCCCTTCTTCTCGAGAAAGAGCTGACGCACCTGTTCGAGCGTGAAGCCCTCCGGATTCAGCACCCCGCCCTCGCGGTCGATGATGCCGACCACCCGCGCGCCGGCCTGCGCCAGGTAGTACGCGGCGGCCGAGCCCACATTGCCCCAGCCCTGTACGATGACGCGCTTGCCGGCGACCTGCCCCCCGTAGAGCCGGTAGTAGTGCAACACCGATTCCGCCACGCCCCAGCCCGTGATCAGGTCGGCCACCACGTACTTGCGCGTGATGTCCGGCGAGTAGAGCCGGTCCTCGACGACCTTGGCCACGCCCATGCGAAGCTGCCCGACCTTCTGGATGCGCTCGCTGTCGCTCGGCGCGAAATGCCCGTTGACCACACCCTCCTGCGGATGCCACAGGCCGTAGCTCTCGGTGATCGGAATCACCTCGTGCACCTCGTCGATGTTCAGGTCGCCGCCGGTCCCGTAGTAGCTCTTGAGCAGCGGCGTCACCGCCTTGTACCAGCGGCGCAGCACGTCGTTCTTGCGCGGGTCGGCCGGGTCGAAGTCGATGCCCGACTTGGCCCCGCCAATGGCGGGCCCGGAGACGCTGAACTTGACCTCCATGGTCTTTGCCAGCGACTCGACCTCGCGCCGGTCGAGCCCGGCGCGCATGCGCGTGCCACCGCCCGCAGCGCCACCGCGCAGCGAATTGATCACGACCCAGCCCTTGGCCGGCGTCTCGGCGTCGTGCCACTCGAAGACGATCTCGGGGGCCTTGTTCTCGAAGCGATTCAACAGTTCTTTCATCTCGATCTTTCAGTTATTGGGTGTCGGTTTCAGGCCAGCAAGAGCTTGTCGTCATCTAGTTTTTCGCCGCGGGTCTTCTCGAACATGTGCAGCAAGTCGGGGACATCCGTGCCTGCGCGCTCGGCGCCCTTGACGTCCAGGATTACTCGGCCTTCATGCAGCATCACCGTGCGCGTGCCGTAGTCGAGCGCCTGGCGCATGCTATGCGTGACCATCATGGCCGTGAGCTTGCCGGCCTCGACGATGCGCGCGGTCAGTTCGAGCACGAAGGCGGCCGTCTTCGGATCGAGCGCCGCCGTGTGCTCGTCGAGCAGCAGGATGCGCGACGGCTGCAGCGATGCCATCAGCAGGCTGACGGCCTGCCGCTGTCCGCCGGAGAGCAGCCCCATGCGGTCTGCCAGCCGGTTCTCGAGTCCGAGGTTGAGGATGCTGAGCTTCTCGCGGAAGAGTTCGCGCAGGCTTCGCGTCAGCGAGAAGCCGAAGGTGCGGCGCGCACCGCGCTTCCACGCCAGCGCCATGTTCTCCTCGATCGTGAGCGCCTCGCAGGTGCCGGCCATCGGGTCCTGGAAGACACGGGCGACGAGGTTCGAACGCTCCCACGCCGGGCGGCGCGTGACGTCTTCCTCGTCGATGCGGATGCTGCCGCGATCGACCATCAGGTCGCCGCTGACGGCATTCAGGAAGGTCGACTTGCCGGCCCCGTTCGAGCCGATGACGGTGACGAACTGCCCCGTCGGAATCTTCAGGTCCAGACCTCGCAGCACCCGGTTCTCGATCGGGGTGCCGGGATTGAACGCGATCTCCAAACCTTTGGCGTGCAACATCAGCGAGCCTCCTTGACAGTGGGCGCCGCAGCGATGCGGCGAGCGCCCGGCATGAGCCCGGCCAGCTTCCGCCTGTAGCCCGGGACGAGCAGCGCGAAAGCGACCAGCACGGCGGTGACCAGGTTCAGGTCCTGCGCCTTCAGGCCGATGAAATCGCTGTTCAGCGCAAGCGCGATGAAGAAGCGGTAGAGCACCGCCCCGAGCACGCAGGCCAGCGTCGTGACGATCAGGCTGCGCGCCGGCAGGATGGTCTCGCCGATGATGACCGCCGCGAGGCCGACCACGATCGTGCCGATACCCATCGAGATGTCCGCGCCGCCTTGGCTCTGCACGAACAGGGCGCCGGCCAGCGCCACCAGCCCGTTGGACAAGGCGAGGCCCCACACCGTCTGGCGATCCGTCGAGATGCCCTGCGCCCGCGCCATCCGCGGATTGCCGCCCGTGGCACGCATCGCCAGCCCCGCCTCGGACGCAAAGAAGAGATCGAGCAGCAGCTTCGCCGCGACCACGATCACCAGCAGCACCAGCGGCTTGAGCACGTAGTCGGGCATGCCGCCGAACGCGACCATGCTGAAGACCGTCGGCTCGTCGATGAGCGCGATGTTGGGCTTGCCCATCACGCGCAGGTTCACCGAGTAGAGGGCGATCATCACCAGGATGCTGGCGAGCAGCTGCATGATGCGCAGCCGCACGTTCAGCCATGCGGTGAGGTAGCCGGCGAGCGCGCCCGCCAGGATGGCCGCCGCCGTCGCGGCGAACGGATTCCAGCCCGCCACGATCAGCGCCGCGGCCACGGCCCCGCCCAGCGGGAAGCTTCCGTCGACCGTGAGATCGGGGAAGTTGATGATGCGGAAGGACAGGAAGACACCCAGCGCGACCAGTCCGAAGATCAGGCCGATCTCGATGGCGCCGAGGGAAGCAATGAGCGACATGTTGGCGATGCCTGCTTACTTGACGACGACCTGCGCGGACTTCAGCAATTCATCCGACAGCGTCACGCCTTGCTTTTGCGCGGCCCCCGGATTGACGTGCAGTTCGAAGGTGCTGCTGGTCTGCGAAGCGATCGTTCCCGGCGCCTGGCCCTGGAGGATGCGCACGACGATCTTGCCGGTCTGGTGGCCGATGTCGTAGTAGTTGAGGCCCAGCGCCGCGACGGCACCGCGCTTGACCGCATCGGTGTCCGCCGCGACCACCGGGATCTTGGCCTGCTGCGCCACCTTGACGATGCCTTCGAACGCCGACATCACATTGTTGTCCGTGGGTGCGTAGATCACGTCGACCTTGCCGACCAGGCTCTGCGCCGCACCGGCCACGTCGACCGTGCGTGCGGCGGCGCCTTCCACCAGCGTCATGCCGGCAGCCGGCATGGCCTTCTTCAGCGCTTCGATGATCGAGACCGAATTAGCTTCGCCCGGGCTGTAGATCACGCCGACGCGCTTGGCGTTGGGCACCACGCGCTTGATGAGTTCGAGGTGCTTGTCCAGCGGCGACAGGTCGGACACGCCTGTGACATTGGTGCCCGAAGCCTCCCAGCCCTTCACCAGCTTGGCGGCGACCGGGTCGGTGACCGCGCTGTAGACCACCGGGATTTCCTTGCTGGCGGCGACCACGGCCTGGGCCGACGGCGTGGCGATCGCGACGATCACGTCCGGCCGTTCGCCCACGTACTTGCGGGCGATCTGCGCCGCCGTGCCGTTGTTGCCCTGCGCGCTCTGGTATTCGTACTTCAGGTTCTTACCGGCTTCGAAGCCGGCGGACTTCAGTTCGTCCTTGACGCCGTCCCGCACGGCATCGAGCGCCTTGTGTTCGACGATCGAGGTGACTGCGACCGATACGGTCTTGTCGGTGGCATGGCTGGGAGCGGCAGCGCCGGCAAGCGCGACGGCAAGCAGGGTCAAGGAGGAACGCAAGAAAGAATATTGCACTTTGGAGTCCTGATGAGAAATAGTCGGCAGGGTTCAATTTCGCGAGACGCCCCGATCGGGCGCCTGCCAGGTCGGCGACGATGAGCCGCGTTCCATGGGACTAAGTGTGATTTTTCGCACGAACAATCTGCTTTCATCCGGCGTCGGGGCGAACCCTCGGAAGCGAAAGATAATTTCGCTTTATCACCCAACAAGGAGATGAACTTGCAAGAGCCCGATTTCGACCGCGTCGACCGCAAGATCCTCGGCTTCCTGCAGGAGCACGGGCGCGCGTCCAACCTGGAGGTGGCCGCGGCCGCCGGCCTCTCGCCCGCGCAGTGCCATCGCCGCCACAAGCGGCTGGAGGAAGCGGGATTCATCGCGCGCTACGAGACGCGCCTGGACGCCGCAAGGCTGGACCTGCACGTCGTGGCCTTCATCCTCGTCGCGATGGAAAAGGGCCACATCCGGGACATGTCGAAATTCACCGACGTGGTGACCGACCTGCCGGAGGTCCTGGAGTGCTATTCGATCACCGGCGACTACGACTTCGTGATCAAGGTCATCGCACGTGATTTGAAGGGGCTGTCGCAATTCCTGATCGACAAACTGATGCGCCTGCCGGGCGTCGACGGGGTGCGCTCCAGCGTCTGCCTCGACGAGTTCAAGTGCACCAGCGCCCTGCCCTTGCCGGACTGAAGCCGGCTCGGATTCACCAGCGAAGGACCCTCGGCCCGATCAGGGCGCCCGCAACCACCGGCAACGCGATGCCCGCGACGTACCAGACCGCCACGAACGGCGCCGCCAGTTCAGGGCAATGCAGGGCATAGACGGCAGCCCCAGCGCCGCCGGCCATCGCGCCCGCTGCGGCACCGGCCAGCGCGAGGCGCGTCGGCGCGAGTCCCTTCAGTGCCAGCAGCACGGCCACGAACACCGGCAGTGCAATCATCGCGATGTTCAGCGTGCAGACGCGCCATGTCTGCCCCATGACGAGCGTCGGGCGCTCCTCCGCGGGCGACGACATCAGCACCATCGCCGCCAGCCCCCAGAGGACCAGCAACGGCACCGCAATGCCCAGCCAGGCTTTGCGGACGCGCACGCCGGGCCGCGCAAGCCGCTGGACGATCACGTAGCCCGCGATGGCCACGCAGATCGGAAACAGCAGCCGCACCCAGAACATCGGCCAGAACATCATCTCGATCAGGTCGCGGCGCGGGCCGAACGCGGACAGCATCCAGGCGAGCGACAACGGCACGCTGACCAGCAGCGCCGCCTGCAGCCGGCGCGAAGCCGAACGCCGCGGCACCGGCGCCGAACCCGCGGCGAGCATGTCGACGAGATCGTCGGTCTTCACCGGGCCACCTCCTTGATCTTCTGGGAGAGCGCCTTCAACCCGCGATGGATGCCCACCTTGACCGCCGATTCCGACATGCCGGTCAGCCTGGCGGTCTCCGCGACCGAGAGGCCTTCGAGCTTCACGTGCACGATGGGCAGCCGGTGCCGGTCCGGCAAGGTGTCCAGCAGGCCGGCCAGGTCGCGGCGCGCATCGCTCGCCTCGGTGGCGGATTCAGCGAAGACCGCGAGGTCGTCGTCCAGCGGCTCATGCAAGGCCTCGCGGCCCGCCTTGGCGCGCAGCAGGTCGATCATCTTGTAGCGCGCGATCGCATGCACCCAGGCCGTGAGGGGCTGGTCTCTCTGGTAGGTATGGCGCTGGTTGTGCATCGCGAGTAGGCATTCCTGAACGAGATCTTCCACTTCATCGGGCCAGCCGAACAGGCGCCGGCCCAGGAACGCGCGAAGGTGCGCGCTGAGTTTCTGCAGGAACGCACGGTAGGCCGCGGCGTCGCCGTCGAGGCCGCGCACGAAGAGGTCGCGCAGCCCGCGCTCCGCATCGCTCTTCGCCAGCGGGCTCTCCTTGGTCATTCGTGCTTTCGGTTCTGCCGGTTACAGGCGCGTCCACAAAAAGAATTTCCGGCGGATTGTGCCGCCCGCGCGGACCCCGTGGCGCTTACGGCGAATGGCGTACGCCCCGGCTTGCCAGTTGTGGGAGCCCTCGGTACATTGCGGTTTTTGAGGGCCTGCAATGTCTGTTGACACCGTTCCGACTCCATCTTCCCCTTCGCTTTCCTCCACGTCTCCCGAGCCCTCCCCTGCCGCCGCGCCGCCCGAGTCGGTCTCGATCTCGCCGGTCTATCCCGGTTCAGCCCCCCAGCGCAGCCACATCCGCCTGACCTCGCATGCAGGCGGCTTCGGTGCGCTGCCGATCCAGTGGGGCGCGGCCACCGCGGCTGAGCGGGGCCCGGTGGTCGGCACCACCACCAAGCGCGCGCATCGCAACGTGATCGGTACGCACAGCGGCTCGTACAGTGTCTATCGTGCGCTGGCGGTGGCCTCGGGGGCGCTGTCGCCGAACCACAAGGCCGACCTGACCAACACGGCACCGACCGACGCCATCGGCCCCTATCCGCAATGGAGCGAGCCCGGCAAGATCGTCTCGCTCGATCCCTGGGGCGCCGTGGTGGCCGACGTGTTCTCCGGCGAACTCGCGGCCGGCTACGACATCCGCCCGACCATCGCGGTCACCAAGGCGCACGTGATCCTGCCGGAGGTCATCGAGGCCCTGCAGAAAGGCCGGCTGAAGGCCGACGGTAAGTTCCTGACGGCCGGCGGTGCGGCAATGGTCACCAAGGCGGCGATCGAGCCCGTGTGGTACCTGCCCGCGGTCGCCAAGCGCTTCGGCTGCTCCGAGACGGACCTGCGCCGTGTGCTCTTCGAGGAAACGGGCGGCATGTACCCCGAGCTGGTGACGCGCTCCGACCTGGAAGTGTTCCTCCCGCCGATCGGCGGCCAGACCCTCTACATCTTCGGCAACGCGCGTGATCTCGCCAACCCGGACGTCGAGCTCACGGCGCGCATCCACGACGAGTGCAACGGCTCCGACGTGTTCGGCTCCGACATCTGCACCTGCCGGCCCTATCTCACGCATGCCATCGAGGAGTGCATCCAGGGTGCGCAGCGCGGTGGCGTCGGGCTCATCGCCTATTCGCGCAAGGAAGGCCGCGCGCTCGGCGAAGTGACCAAGTTCCTCGTCTACAACGCGCGCAAGCGCCAGGTGGGCGGCGACACGGCGGATCAGTATTTCGCGCGCACCGAGTGCGTGGCCGGCGTGCAGGACATGCGCTTCCAGGAACTGATGCCCGACGTGTTCCACTGGCTCGGCATCCGCAAGATCCACCGCCTGGTGTCGATGAGCAACATGAAGTTCGACGCCATCACCGGCTCCGGCATCGAAATCGGAACGCGCGTGAACATCCCCGACGAACTGATCCCGGCCGACGCCCGTGTCGAGATGGACGCCAAGATGGCCGCCGGCTACTTCACGCCCGGCGTGGTGCCGGACGCGGAGGAACTCAAGAAGGCCAAGGGCCGGAAGCTGGACCAATGACAAAGGAAAACTACGGGTTGGATCCGGAACGACCCACGCACAATCCTGCGGTCCGCAGCGCTGACGCCGAAGGGCACGTCGACCCCGCCGCGGAATTCGTGCCGGACACCGAGCACCCCGCCGGCGCAGCCGCGTACTTGCGCACGACCCAGGCGGTGCGTAGTCGTGCGGCAGCACTGCTGGCCCGGGCACGCGCGGGCGAGTCGCGGTGGTTCACGATCGGCGGCGACGACGCGATGGAAGACACCGCGCGCACCGTGGGCGAAGTGACGCGCGACCGCTACCCGTGGAGCCCCATCCCGTACCACAGCCGCTGGCGTCACTTCGAGGCGGGTGGCCTGAACCGGCCCAAGATGCTGGATGAACTGCTAGGCAAGGCCGACGCGCGTCAACGCGCCCGCGCCCACATCGACCTCGTGCTGGTGAGCGTGCTGCTCGATGCCGGCGCCGGCCCCGACTGGCACTACGTCGAGGCCGCCACGGGCCAGCGCTTCACGCGCTCCGAGGGGCTCGGCGTCGCGAGCTTCCATGCCTTCACGAGCGGCCTGTTCTCGTCGAATCCCGCACAGCCCCTTCAGGCCGACGCCGCCGGACTGCGCGCGCTCGTCACCGACCGGCTGGGCGACGCCTTCCAGGTCAATGCGGTCAACCCGCTGGTCGGATTGGCGGGCCGCGCGACCCTGCTGCGCCGGCTGGGCGAAGCGATGAGCGAGCAGCCGGAAGTCTTCGGCGACGACGGACGGCCGGGCGGAATCTTCGATGCGCTGGTCGGACCCTACGGGCCTGCCGCGCCGCCGACCGCCGAGATCACCGCGCACGAGATCCTCTCGCTCCTGCTCGAATCGCTCGCCGGCATCTGGCCGGCTTCCAATTCGATCGACAGCATCGCCGCCGACGGCAGCGACACCATCGGCTCCGGCAACCCGGCGCATGCGCTGGGCGACTGCTGGCGCCACAGCGCGGTGAGCGGCCCCGGGCTGACCAACGGCTGGATGCCCTTCCACAAGCTGTCGCAGTGGCTCACCTATTCGATGCTGGAACCCTTCGAATGGGCCGGGGTCAAGGTGCGCCATCTCGAAGCGCTGACCGCCCTGCCCGAGTACCGCAACGGCGGCCTGCTCATCGACAGCGGCATGATCGTGCCCAAGGACCCGGCCTTCCTCCAGCGCGACTGGAAAGTGAGCGACGAATTCATCGTCGAATGGCGTGCACTGACCGTCGCCCTGCTCGACGAACTGGCGCCGCGCGTGCGCAAGGTGCTCGGCCGCACCGACGAAGACCTGCCGCTCGCCCGCGTGCTCGAAGGCGGCACCTGGGCGGCCGGCCGCGTGATGGCACAACGCTTGCGTGAGGGTGCGCCACCCTTGCGTATCGAAAGCGACGGCACCGTCTTCTAGACTCCACCACCTTTTCCACAACGACAAGAACGCCCAGCCGCTTCTCGACCACTCATGAGCAACGTCCACCTCGTCGACCATCCCCTCGTCCAGCACAAGCTCACGCTGATGCGCCGCAAGGAGGCCAGCACCAACAGCTTCCGGCGGCTCCTCAACGAGATCAGCATGCTCATGGCCTACGAGGTCACGCGCGACATGGCGATGCAGGACATCGAGATCGAGACGCCGCTCGAGACGATGCACGCCAAGGTCATCGACGGCAAGAAGGTGGTGCTGGTGTCGATCCTGCGTGCCGGCACCGGCATCCTGGACGGGATGCTGAGCGTGATTCCGGGTGCGCGCGTCGGGCACATCGGCCTGTACCGCGACCCGAAGACGCTCACCGCCGTCGAGTACTACTTCAAGATGCCCGGCGGCATGGAAGAGCGCGACGCGATCGTGGTCGATCCGATGCTGGCGACGGGCAATTCGGCCGTTGCAGCGGTGGAGCGTTTGAAGGAACTCAACCCTAAATCCATCAAGTTCGTCTGCCTGCTGACCTGCCCCGAAGGCGTGAAGACGATGCAGGATGCGCATCCCGATGTGCCGATCTACACCGCCGCGATTGACCGCGAGTTGAACAGCCACGGCTACATCCTGCCGGGCCTCGGCGACGCGGGAGACCGCATCTTCGGGACGAAATGAGGCTCGCCCCCAGGCTTGCTCACTTTGTGTAGCCGCCTACCCCCTACCGGGGGCAACACCAGCCGCCCGGCTAAGCCGGTTCCGCGGTGTTTCACGAATAAGAAGCTGGATTTTTCAACCGAGGAGAAGCACCGTGACAGCACGTCGTCAGATCATCATTCGTTCGGTCGCCATTGCCACCGCGTTTGCGGCCGGGGCGCCGGGCATTGCGCTCGCGCAGGCCAAGCTCAAGGTGGCGGCGGTGTACACCGTGCCATTCGAGCAGCAATGGGTGGGGCGCATCCACAAGGCGCTGAAGGCGGCGGAGGCGCGTGGGGAGATCGAATACACGGCGACGGAGAACGTCGCGAATGCCGACTACGAACGCGTGATGCGCGAGTACGCGACGGCCGGCAACCAGCTCATACTGGGCGAGGTGTTCGGCGTGGAAGCGGCGGCGCGCAAGGTGGCGAAGGACTTTCCGAAGACGGCTTTCCTGATGGGCTCGTCGCTCAAGCCGCAGGCGCCGAACTTCTCGGTGTTCGACAACTACATCCAGGAGCCGGCCTACCTGTCGGGCATGGTCGCGGGCGGGATGACCAAGACGAACAAGATCGGCATGGTCGACGGCTTCCCGATTCCGGAGGTGAACCGACTGATGAACGCTTTCATGGCCGGTGCGAAGGAAGTGAATCCGAAGGTGGAGTTCAGCGTGAGCTTCATCAACAGCTGGTTCGATCCGCCCAAGGCCAAGGAAGCGGCCTTCGCGATGATCGACAAGGGTGCGGACGTCATGTATGCCGAGCGCTTCGGCGTGAGCGATGCGGCCAAGGAAAAGGGCAAGCTCGCGATCGGCAACGTCATCGACACGCAGGACAAGTACCCCGAGACGGTGGTCGCCTCCGCGCTCTGGAATTTCGAGCCTTCGGCGGATCGCGCGATCAAGCTGGTGAAGGAAGGCAAGTTCGCCGCAGAAGACTACGGCCCTTACTCGATGATGAAGTACAAGGGCTCCGAACTGGCGCCGCTCGGAACCTTCGAGAAGAAAGTGCCTGCCGATATCGTCGCCAAGGTGAAGGCAAAGCAGGCGGACATCCTGTCGGGCAAGTTCACCGTGAAGGTAGACGACAGCCAACCCAAGTCGACGGCCAAGTGAGGAGCACTGAAAGCCGCCGTTGACAGTCCTGTTCCTGCGCGGCATCACCAAGCGCTTCGGCGCGCTGGTCGCCAATGACGGCATCTCGCTCGACCTGCAGGCCGGCGAGGTGCTGGCGCTGCTGGGTGAGAACGGGGCGGGCAAGTCGACCCTGATGTCGATCCTGTTCGGGCATTACGTGGCCGATGAGGGCAGCATCGATGTGTTCGGGCGGCCGCTCGCGCCGGGCAATCCGAAAGCGGCGCTGGCGGCGGGTATCGGCATGGTGCACCAGCACTTCACGCTGGCCGACAACCTCAGCGTGCTGGACAACGTGCTGATGGGCACGGAATCGCTGTGGCAGCCTTTCTCGCGGCGCGGCGCGGCGCGCGCCCGGCTGCTGGAAGTGGCGCAGCGCTTCGGGCTGCCGGTGCAGCCGGATGCGCTGGTGGGCGACCTGTCCGTGGGGGAGCGTCAGCGGGTGGAGATCCTGAAGGCGCTGTACCGCGACGCGCGCATCCTGATCCTCGACGAGCCCACGGCCGTGCTCACGCCGCAGGAGAGCGAGGCGCTGTTCCACACGCTGGGGCAGATGGTGGCGCAGGGCCTGTCGATCATCTTCATCAGCCACAAGCTGGCCGAGGTGCTGCGCGTGTCGCATCGCGTCGCGGTGCTGCGCGGCGGCAAGCTGGTGGCCGAGGCGCGCACCGGCGACACGACGCAAGCGCAGCTCGCACTTTGGATGGTCGGGCATGCGATCGAAGGCACGGTGCGCCGGCCTGCCCAGCGCGTCGGCGATGCGGTCTGCGTGCTCGACCACGTACGGACCGCCGGCAGCGGGCATGACCGGCTCGAGGACGTGACGCTCACGCTCAAGGGCGGCGAGATCATGGCGATCGCGGGCGTCTCCGGCAACGGCCAGGTGGCGCTGGCCGAACTGTTGAGCGGCACCCGGCGCGCAACCGCTGGCACCGTCAAGCTGATGGGGCGCGACCTGCCCGCCTCGCCGGCCCGGCTGGTGCAGCGCGGCGTGGCGCGCATTCCAGAGGACCGGCATGCGGTGGGCGTCGTGGGCGACCTGCCGGTCTGGGAGAACGCCGTGTCGGAACGGCTGCGCAGCCGGGCGTTCTCGCGCTGGCTCTGGGTCCGGCGCGGCGTCGCAAAGGCCCATGCGCGCAGCGTGGAGAAGGCCTACGACGTGCGCGGGGCCGGCCTCGAATCGCCGGCGCGATCGCTGTCCGGCGGCAACATGCAGAAGCTGATCCTCGGGCGCGCGCTGCTCGCGCCCGCATCGTCGCCGGCGAAGCATCGCATCGCCCGGTTGATCGTCGCGCACCAGCCGACCTGGGGGCTGGACATCGGCGCGGTCGCCTACGTGCAGCAACAGTTGATCGCGGCGCGCGATGCGGGCGCGGCGGTGCTGCTGATCTCGGACGACCTCGACGAGGTGCTGACGCTCGGCGACCGGGTCGCGGTCATGCACGGCGGCCAGCTGGGCGAGCCGCGACCCGCAGCGGCATGGACGCGCGAAGCCATCGGCCTGGCCATGGCGGGTTCGAAGGCATGAGGCTGGAGCGCCGCCACGAGACATCCCGCATGGCGCTGGTGCTCGCGCCCATCGGCGCGGTCGCGTTCACGCTGCTGGTGAGCGCGCTGCTTGTCCTCTGGGCCGGTGCACCCGTGGGACGTACCTACGCGCTCCTGCTGCAAGGCGGCTTCGGCTCGGTGTTCGCATGGAGCGAGACGCTCACCCGCGCCATTCCCCTGATCCTGACCGGACTGTCCGCCACGGTCGCCTTCAAGGCCCGGCTCTTCAACATCGGCGCCGAGGGCCAGCTCTACGCCGGCGCGCTCGCCGCCGTCGCCATCGGCGGCATGCACGGCGGCACGGGCTTCGAATGGCCGCTGTGGCTGCTGTATCCGCTGATGATGCTGGCCGCGGCGACCGCGGGCGCCCTGCTGCTGCTCGGCCCCGCGCTGATGAAGAACAAGCTCGGCGTCGACGAGGTGGTGACCACGCTGCTGATCAACTTCATCGTGCTGCTCGGTGTCTCGGCGATGCTCGACGGGCCGATGAAGGACCCGACGGCCATGGGCTGGCCGCAGAGCGTCTCGCTGCAGTCCGAACTCGAACTCGGCAAGCTGGTCGCGCAGACGCGGGTGCATACCGGGCTGCTGTGGGCCGTCTCGCTGTCGGTCATCGTGTGGGCGCTGTTCAAGTACACGGTGATCGGCTTCGACATTCGCGCGGTGGGTGCGAACGCGCGCGCCGCGGCGTTCGCGGGCGTGCCGGTCACGCGCACCGTCGTGCTGGTTGCCCTGCTCTCGGGCGCGCTTGCCGGTTTGGCGGGCGCCATCGAGGTGGCCGGCCGCACCAGCTATGTCACGCTGGACATGTCGCCGGGCTACGGCTACAGCGGCATCGTGATCGCGATGCTGGCCGGGCTGCATCCGCTCGGCGTGCTGGCTGCCGGCGTGTTCGTGGCGGGCGTGCTGGTTGGCGCGGACACGATGAGCCGCGCGATCGGCGTGCCGACATACATCGCGGACGTGATCGTCGCTGCGTCGCTGATCGCGGTGCTGGTCGCAACCTTGCTCACGCAATACCGGGTCCGCATGAAATGAGCGACGTGGCGGACATCCTTTCCAACCTCTCTTTCTGGGTGGCCGTGCTGCGCATCGCCACGCCGCTGATCTTCGGCACGCTCGGCGTGCTGCTGTGCGAGCGCGCGGGCGTGCTCAACCTCGGCATCGAGGGAATCATGGTGGCCGGCGCCTTTGCCGGCTGGCTGGCGGTGTATGCGGGCGCGCCGCTGTGGGTGGGCGTCGGCGTCGCGGCGCTCACGGGGGCCGTCTTCGGGCTGCTGCACGCGTTCCTGACGGTGGGGCTGGCGCTGTCGCAGCACGTATCGGGACTCGGCATCACGCTGCTCGCGACGGCCCTGAGCTACTACGGCTATCGCGTCAGCTTCCCGAAGGTGAACACGCCACCGACCGTCACGCCCTTCGCGCCGATGGAATGGCTGCACGTGCCGGTGCTCGATGCGCAGACGCCGCTCACCCTGCTGGCGCTGCTGATGGTGCCGGTTGTGGCGTACCTTCTCTACCGCACGCCGGCGGGGCTGGCCGTGCGCATGGTCGGCGAGAACCCGCAGGCGGCCGAGGGCCAGGGCGTGTCTGTCGCGGCGACGCGCACGGGCGCCATCGTCGCGGGCTCGGCGTTGATGGGCGTGGCGGGGTCCTTCCTGACGCTGTCGGCCTTCAACGCCTTCTTCTTCAACATGATCAACGGTCGCGGATGGATCTGTGTGGCGCTGGTGGTGTTCGCATCGTGGCGACCCGGCAAGGCGCTGCTGGGGGCGCTGCTGTTCGCCTTCTTCGACGCGCTGCAGTTGCGCTTGCAGCAGTCGGGCGATGCGGTGCTGCCCTACCAGATCTACCTGATGCTGCCGTACCTGCTGTCGATCCTGGCCTTGGTGCTGGTGGCCCGCAAGGCAAGCTACCCCCAGGCGCTGATGAAACCCTACAGAAAAGGAGAACGCTGATGCTCGACCTCCTCGTCCACAACGCCACCTTCCCTGACGGCCGCGCGAACATGTCGATCGCCGTGCAGGACGGTCGCATCGCGGAAGTGACGGCCGGCCTTGATGCGCCTGCCGCGCAAAAGCTCGACGCGCAGGGCCTGCTCGTCTCGCCGCACTTCATCGACCCGCACTTCCACATGGACGCGACGCTCAGCTACGGCCTGCCGCGCGTCAATGAAAGCGGCACGCTGCTCGAAGGCATCGCGCTGTGGGGCGAACTCAAGCCGCTGCTGACGGCGGATGCGCTCGTCGAGCGTGCGCTCGCCTACTGCGACTGGGCGGTCGCCAAGGGACTGCTCGCAATCCGCACCCATGTGGACACCAGCGACCCGAGCCTGCTCGCGGTCGATGCGCTGCTCGAAGTGAAGCGCCGCGTCGCGCCCTACCTCGACCTGCAACTCGTCGCCTTTCCGCAGGATGGCGTGCTGCGCTCGCCCGGTGGCGTCGAGAACCTGAAGCGCGCGCTCGACAAGGGCGTCGACGTGGTCGGCGGCATTCCGCATTTCGAGCGCACGATGGCCGACGGCGCGGCCAGCGTGAGGCTGCTGTGCGAGATCGCGGCCGAGCGCGGGCAGCTGGTGGACATGCATTGCGACGAGTCGGACGATCCGCTCTCGCGCCACATCGAGACCTTGGCCTTCGAGGCGCAGCGCCTCGGGCTGCAAGGCCGCGTGACGGGATCGCATTGCACGTCGATGCATTCGATGGACAACTACTACGTGAGCAAGCTGCTGCCGTTGATCGCCGAAAGCCGCGTCAGCGTGATCGCGAATCCGTTGATCAACATCACGCTGCAAGGGCGGCACGACACCTATCCCAAGCGCCGAGGCATGACGCGCGTGCCCGAACTCATGGCCGCCGGTGTGAACGTCGCCTTCGGGCATGACTGCGTGATGGACCCGTGGTACGGCATGGGATCGGGCGACATGCTGGAGGTCGCGCACATGGGCTTGCATGTGGCGCAGATGACCAGCCAGCGCGGCATCCGCCAGTGCTTCGACGCAGTCACGACGAATGCCGCGAAAGTGTTTCACCTCGACGGCTACGGGCTCGAAGCAGGGTGCGACGCGAGCTTCGTGCTGCTGCAGGCGCGAGATCCGGTCGAGGCGATCCGATTGCGTGCGACGCGGCTCAAGGTGTATCGCAAGGGGAAGCTGCTGGCGGAGACGCCTGCTGCCACGGCGGCGCTGCACCTGTCCGGCCGCGCAGCCGAAACCGCATGGATGAGCCCGACAGGACGCGCATGACTCCCTCTCCCTCTGGGAGAGGGTTGGGGTGAGGGCTCCGGGCCTGCGTTGCGGGCGCCGCGCCTGATCAACCGCCCGGAGCCCTCACCCCTGCCCTCTCCCAGAGGGAGAGGGAGAAAGAGCGACGCTGAAGCCTACCGTCGTAATGCCGTCCCGCGACCGCGCGAACACCGTCCCGTTATGCATCACCGCCACCGCCTTGACGATCGACAGTCCGAGCCCATGGTTCTCGCCGCTGTTCCGGCGCGAGGTATCGACGCGATAGAAGCGGTCGAACAGCCGCGGCAGTTGCTCCGCCTCGATCGGCGCACTCGGGTTCGAGAAACTCACTTCCGCCGAGCGCGCGCCCTGCCCGATCTGCACGACCACCCGCGCACCGGGCCGCGAATGCTGGATCGCGTTCTGCAGCAGGTTGGTCAGCGCACGTCGGAACAACGAGGTCTCGATGGGTGCGACCGCATCGCCTTCCACCTCCACCGTCATGCCGGCCTCGTCGAGCAGCAGGTCGAGGAATTCGACCGTCTTGCCGACTTCCTGTGCGATAGACGACGCCACCAGGCCACGCGCACGCACGCCTTGCTCGGCTCGCGCCAGGAAGAGCATGTCGGCCACGATGGCACGCAGTCGCTCCAGCTCTTCGAGGTTGGACTGCAGCACTTCGCGCAGTTCGGCGGCATTGCGCTCGCGCCCGAGGGCGACCTGAGTCTGGCCGATCAGGTTCGCGAGCGGCGTGCGCAATTCGTGGGCCACGTCGTCGCTGAAGGTCGCGAGTTGCCGGTAGGCCGCATCGAGCCGGTCGAGCGCGGCGTTGAACGACGCGCCGAGGTCGGCCAGTTCGCTGGGCAGCGCGGGGAGCTGCAGCCGCTGTGCCCGGTTGTCGGGCCCGACGCGCTGCGCATCGGCCGACAGGCGCTGGACCGGGCCGAGCCCGATCCGTGCGATCCAGTAGCCGAGCCCTGCCGACAGCGCGGTACCGGCCAGCGTCAGCAGCGCCAGCGCCGTCTCGAAGGTGCGCAGCGTGACGCGGAACGGCTCGGCATCCACGCCCGCCATGTACCGCACGGCAGGCCGCAGTTCGCTGGCGGGCAGCAGGCCGCCACGCACGTGCATGCGCATCGGCCGGGGCGGCGTGCCGACCTCCAGTTCGACGCTGTCCTTCCCAGCCTCGACCGCGGCCTCCACCAGCGGCAGGTCCTCTCCGTAGCGGAAGGCGGGATCCTCGCTCCACATCCAGGAGCGGGTGCGTGCATCGGCCGAGTTCAGCGTGTCGAGCTTGTCGCGGATGCGCTCGCCGAGGTTGGGCGCGCGGCCG
Source organism: Variovorax glacialis (assembly GCF_051216375.1). Taxonomy (NCBI): domain Bacteria; kingdom Pseudomonadati; phylum Pseudomonadota; class Betaproteobacteria; order Burkholderiales; family Comamonadaceae; genus Variovorax; species Variovorax glacialis. Next base: position 88,083 of record NZ_JBPJZT010000005.1, read on the forward strand.
TGCTGCAGCATGTAGGCCATGTCTTCGAGCCGCGCATCGATCTGTTCCTGCTGGTGACGCGCAAGTTCGTTCGACAGCACGCGATGCAGCGCGCCGCCCAGCAGCGCGAACCCGGCCAAGGCCGCGATGGCGAACATGAGGGCCAGTCGGATGGCAATCGAATTCTTCATTCCGGCGACCCGCTACCACGGTCTTCCAGCACGTAGCCCATGCCACGGATGGTGTGCAGCAGGTTGTGACCGAAGGGTGCATCGATCTTGGCGCGCAGGCGCTTGATGGCGACTTCGACCACGTTGGTGTTGCTGTCGAAATTCATGTCCCAGACCAGTTCGGCGATCACGGTCTTGGAGAGGATTTCGCCCTGGCGGCGTGCCAGCACCGCGAGCAGCGCGAATTCCTTGGCCGTGAGGTCGATGCGCTGTTCCTGCCGGATGGCCTTGCGCCCCAGCATGTCGACCCGCAGATCGCCGACACGCAGCAGCGTGGACTCGTGCGCGCGCCCGCGCCGGGTGAGCGCCTGCAGCCGGGCCAGGAGTTCGAGAAAGGAAAAGGGCTTGACCAGGTAGTCGTCCGCACCGGCCTGGAGGCCGCGCACCCGGTCCGCGACGCCGTCGCGCGCGGTCAGCATGATGACCGGCGTGTTCTTCACGCTGCGCAGCGACTTGAGCACCGAGAAACCGTCGAGCCCCGGCAACATCGCGTCGAGCACGATCACGTCGAAGTCGTAGTGCAAGGCCATGTGCTGCCCGTCGATGCCGTCGAAGGCGAGGTCCACGGCGCAGCCCTCCTCGGTCAGGCCCTGGTAGAGGTAGTCGGCCGTCTTGCGCTCGTCTTCGACGATCAGGACTTTCATTCGGCGATGGCTCCGGCCGGTGCATCCGGCAATTCCGGCAGATCAGGCGCCTCGCGCTGCCGCCGCGCTTCCTTGCGGCGCACGTACCAGTGGTGGGCGCGGTCGAGGTACAGGTAGATGACCGGCGTGGTGAAGAGCGTGAGCATCTGCGAAAGGATGAGGCCACCGACCATCGCATAGCCCAGCGGCCGGCGCAACTCCGAGCCGGCGCCGTGGCCCAGCATCAGCGGCAGCCCGCTCAGCAGCGCGCACATGGTGGTCATCATGATCGGGCGGAAGCGCAGCACGCAGGCCTCGAAGATCGCGTCGCGCGGCGACATGCCCCTGTCCCGCTCGGCGTGCAGCGCGAAGTCGACCATCATGATGCCGTTCTTCTTCACGATGCCGATCAGCAGGATGATCCCGATCAGCGCGATCACGCTGAGATCGTATCCCCCGGCCATCAAGATCAGCAACGCGCCCACGCCGGCCGAAGGCAGGGTCGACAGGATGGTCAGCGGGTGGATGTAGCTCTCGTAGAGCAGGCCCAGCACGATGTACACCGAGATCAGCGCCGCCGCGATCAGGTAGGGCTGCGTGCGCAGCGAATCGCCGAAGGCCTGGGCCGTGCCCTGGAAGTTGCCGCTCAAGGTCGCGGGCACGCCCATCTGCGCCTGCGCCGCGTCGATCGCGTCCACCGCCTGGCCGAGCGAGGCGCCCGGCTTGAGGTTGAAGGACAGCGTGACCGCCGGGAACTGCCCCTGGTGGCTGATCGCGAGGTAGCCGGTCTTGCTTGTGTCGAGCTTGACGAAGGTCGACAGCGGGACCTGCTGGCCGTTGATCGGCGAGGTGAGGTAGAGATGGTCGAACAGCGAGGGATCGCGCTGCAGGGCCGGCGTGACTTCCAGCACCACGTTGTAGCTGTTGAGCTGGGTGAAGTACTGCGCCACCTGCCGCTGGCCGACGGCGTCGTAGATCGTCGCGTCCACCATGGCCGGCGTGATGCCGTAGCTCGACGCACGCTGGCGGTCGATCGTGACCATGGCGGTCGGCGCCGAGTTCTGCTGGTCGGTGGTCACGTCCGTGAGTTCGGGCAGCTGGCGCAGCCGCTCCAGCAGCTTCGGCGCCCAGGTGTTGAGTTCGTTCAGGTCCGGGTCGGTGAGCGTGTACTGGTACTGCGTGCGCGAAAGCCGCCCGCCCACGTTGATGTCCTGTCCCGCCTGCATGAACAGCGCGATGCCCTGGATAGGCGCGAGCTTCGGCCGCAGGCGCGCGATCACCTCGTCGGCAGTGGCGGTGCGGCCTTCGTCCTTGGGGCGCAGGCCGATGAAGAAGTTGCCGGAATTGAAGGTGCTCGCACCGGCCTGCATGCCGAAGCTCGTGACGTCCGGGTCCTCGCGGATGATGTCCGCGACCTTGAGCATGCGTTCGCGCATCGCCTGCGAGGACGAATCCTGCGCCGCGTCGGCCGAGCCGAAGAGGAAGCCGGTGTCCTGCTGCGGAAAGAAGCCCTTGGGGATCGTGATGAACAGCAGCACCGTCGCCGCGACGGTGACGATGAAGCTCATCAGCGTGATGAACGGATGCCGCAGCACCACACCGAGCCCGCGCTTGTAGCCGTTGAGCATCGCGTCGAATCCGCGTTCGAGCAGCATGTAGACGCGCCCGTGCTTCTCGTTGGCGACGTGCGGCTTCAGGAAGCGCGCGCAGAGCATCGGCGTGAGCGTGAGGGAGATCAGCACCGACACCGCGATGGTCAGCGTGACGGTGACCGCGAATTCGCGGAACAGCCGCCCGACGATGCCGCCCATGAGCAGCAAGGGAATGAACACCGCCACCAGAGAGACCGAGATCGAGATGATGGTGAAGCCGATCTCGCCGGCACCCTGCAGGGCCGCCTGCATCGGCTTCATGCCGTCCTCGATGTGGCGGTAGATGTTCTCGAGCATCACGATCGCGTCGTCCACCACGAAGCCCACCGCGATGGTCAGCGCCATCAGCGAGAGGTTGTCCAGGCTGTAGCCGACGACGTACATGACGGCGGCCGTGCCGAGCAGCGCGAGCGGCACCGTCACGCTGGGAATCAGCGTCACCGTGACGTTGCGAAGGAACACGAAGATCACGGCCACCACCAACGCGATCGACAGCAGCAGCGTGAACTCGACGTCCTTGACCGAGGCGCGGATCGTCTGCGTGCGGTCGACCAGCGTGTTGACGGTGACGCTCGGCGGAATGGCCGCCTTCAGCTTGGGCAGCGCGGCCTGGATGCGGTCCACCGTCTCGATCACGTTGGCGCCGGGCTGCTTGGTGATGGCCAGCATGATCGCGCGGCCGTCGGTGATGTCGCTGCCTTCGGGCGCGGCCTTGCCCGCGAAGCCCCAGGCGGCCACCTTGCTGTTCTCCGGGCCATCCACGGCCACGCCGATGTCGCGCACGCGGATCGGCGCGCCGTTGCGCCAGGCCAGCACCATGTCGTTCCATGGCGCGGCCTTGAGCAGCTGGTCGTTGGTGTAGACGTTGAAGGCCTGGCGCTCGCCGTCGATCGTGCCGGTCGGCTGGCTCACGGTGGTGGCGGCGATCACGCCGCGCACGTCTTCCAGGCTCATGCCCACCGCCTGAAGCTTGGCCGGATCGACCTGGATGCGCACCGACGGCTTCTGCACGCCGAAGATGTTGACCAGCCCGACGCCCGAGATGCGCGAGATCTGCTGCGCCAGCACGTTGTCGGCATAGTCATTGACCTGCACCAGCGGCAGCACCTTCGACTGCACGCCGAGGATGAGCACCGGCGAATCGGCCGGGTTGATCTTGCGGAAGCTCGGCGGGCTCGGCAGGTTCTGCGGCAGTTGCCCGCCGGCGGCATTGATCGCGGTCTGCACGTCGAGCGCGGCGCCGTCGATGTTGCGGTCGAGGTCGAACTGCAGGGTGATCTGCGTGAGGCCGAGCGAACTGCTGGAAGTCATCTGCGCGAGGCCCGCGATCAGCGAGAACTGGCGCTCCAGCGGTTGCGCCACGTTCGCGGCCATGGTTTCAGGACTTGCGCCGGGCAACCGCCCCGTGACCTGGATCGTCGGAAAGTCCACCTGCGGCAAGGGCGCCACCGGCAGCAGGGGCCAGGCGACCAGGCCGATGAGCAGCAGCGCCGCGGCGAGCAGCGAGGTGCCGATCGGGCGCTTGATGAAGGCCGCGGAGATGTTCACTGTTTCACCCCCGCGTTGGAGGCCACCGGAGGATTGACGGGCTTTTCGAGGACGCGCGCGCCGGGCGTCATGCGGTACTGGCCGTCGAGCACGACCCTGTCGCCGGCCGCCAGACCGGACTCGATGACGGACTTGCCCCTGACGCTGTCTGCGACGGTGACCGGCTGCACACGCACCTTGTCATCGGGCCCGACCACATAGGCGAAGAAGCCGTCCTGGTTGCGCTGCACCACGGCCGAGGGCACGGTGAGCGCATCGGCGCGCTCGCCGAGCACGACGCGGGCATCGACCGACTGGCCCGGCCAGAGCCTGTGCTCGGGATTGGCGAACTGCGCCTTCAGCGAGATGGTGCCGGTGGCTGCGTCGATCTGGTTGTTGAGCAGCACCAGCGTGCCGGGCGCGAGCACCTCGTGCGTGTCGCGATCGATCGCCTCCACCTTGAGCGGCTCGTGGCTGGCGTTGAGCGCACGGTTCACGGCCTGGAAGCTGCTCTCCGGCAGCGTGAACTGGACGGCGATCGGGTCGATCTGGTTGATGACCAGCAGCCCGTTCGCATCCGCGGCATGCACGATGTTGCCCGGATCGACCAGGCGCGCTCCAATGCGCCCGCTGATCGGCGCGGTGATGGTGGTGAAGCCGAGTTGCACCTTCGCCATGTGGATCTGCGCTTCATCGCTCTTGAGCGCGGCCTGGAGCTGGTTCACCAGTGCGCGCTGGGTGTCGAGCGTCTGCTGCGTGGTGGCGTCTTCCTTGATCAGGTCGCCGTAGCGTTGCAGGTCGGCGCGCGCGTTGGCCAATTGGGCTTCGTCCTTGGCCTTCTGCGCGACGATCTGTTCGAGCTGCGCCTGCAAGGTGCGCGGGTCGATGCGCACCAGCACCTGGCCCGCCTTGACGTCCTGGCCTTCCTTGAAGTCGACGCTGTCGAGCTGGCCGTCGACGCGCGGACGCACCGTGACCGACGCCACGGGAACGACGGTGCCCACGCCGCTGCGCGCGATCGGAACCGTCTCGCTCGCCACGCGGACCGTGGTGGCCGGCACGCCCGCAGGCCCGGCGGCCGGCGCTGCGGCATGCGTCGTGAACTTGCGCCAGGCGCCGGCAGCTACGAGCACGGCAATCAGCACGAGCGCGGCGACGAGCCACCAGCGCTTGCGCCGGTGAGGATGGGTTGTAGAGAGATCCATGACGTTCACTTGTTCATTGAAACCTGGGGACCGCCCGCGGTGGGGCTGGCATCCGGGCTGGGCTGCAACTGGCTGGCGTTCCAGCCGCCGCCGACGGCCTTGACCAGGGCCACGTTGGCGGCGAACTGCCGGCCCTGCAGTTGCAGCGCGGTCCGTTCGTTGTTGAGGGCCAGGGTCTGCGAGGCGATCACCGTGAGATACGGCGTGGTGCCCGCCCGGAACTGGCTCAACGACACCCGCTCGGCGTTGCGCGCCGACTGCACCGCACCGTCCTGCACGGTGCGCTCCTGAGCGAGCAGGTCGAGCGCGGCGAGGTTGTCCTCGACCTCCCGGAAGCCCGCGAGGACGGTCTGCCGGTACTTGGAAGCCGAGGCATCGAAGACCGCGCGCGCCTGCGCCACCTGCGACTCGCGCAAGCCGCCGTCGAAGATGTTGCCCGCCAGCGCAGCGCCGAGCGCCCAGACGCGGTCCGGCGTGGCAAACCAGGGGCCGAAGCCCGGTCCGGCGAAGCCGCCGGCCGCGCTGAGCGACAGCGTGGGGTAACGGGCGGCCTGTGCCTCGCCGATGCCTGCATTGGCGGACGCCACGCGCCGTTCGGCGCCGGCGATGTCGGGCCGGCGTTCGAGCAGCTCCGAGGGCAGGACCGAGGGGAACCGCGGCAGGTTCAGCGCGAATTCCTCGGGCGGCAGCGAGAACTGCGAGGAGGTCTTGCCCAGAAGCACCGCGATCGCATGCTCGAGCTGGCGCCGCGTCAGTTCGTTGTCGATCGCCTGCGCCTGGGTCTGCTGGAGCGTCGCGTTGGCCAAGTCGACGTCGGCGCGGGATGTGACGCCCACGCGGTACTGGCTCTGGGTGATCTGGAGGGACTTGCGGTAGGCCTCGACGGTGCGTTCGTAGAGGCGCTGCTGGGTGTCGGCCACGCGCAGCTGGATGTAGTCATTGACCACCTCCGCCTGTATCGCGAGGCGCACCGCGGCGAGGTCCGCTTCGCTCGCCTGCGCGCTGTCGCTGGCGCCTTCGACCGTTCGGCGCACCCGGCCCCAGAGATCCGCCTCCCAGCCGGCCTGCAGCGACCACGCATGCGCGTTGCCGAGCGTCGAGCCTTGGGCGGTCTGGCTGCGCGCGCGGCCCACCGACGCGTTGGCATCGAGCGTGGGGTACCAGGCGGACTGCGCGCCCTGCACCAGGGCCTGCGCCTCGCGGAATTGCGCCTCGGCCACACGGAGGTCCTGGTTGGCGGCACCGGCTTCCTTCACCAGGGCATCGAGCCGGGCATCGCCATAGGCCGTCCACCATGGGTTCTCGGAATCGACGTTGCCGGGCGTTGCCGCTTTCCAGCCGGCGCTTTCCTTGAAGGTCGGCGCAAAGACGCCTTCGGGCAATGAGGGCCGCTGGTAGTCGGGCCCGACGGCACAGGCGGTCAGGGACGCGGCCAGTGCCAGACACAGTATTCGCATCCCGCCCACTGTAGGGAGCGGGCGGGGACGCCAGCCTGACCGTCAGATGACAATCCTGTCAGCTTCGGCGTCCGGCGTCGACGCGGCGCGTCAGCCCAGCGGGGCGACGGGACACCACATGTGGACTTTCGAGAGATAGGCGCCATCGAGCGCGACGGCAAAGGGTTCCACACCGAAGGACACGAAACCGCATTGCTCGTAGAGCCGTTGCGCGGCGACATTGCCTTCGGTCACGGTCAACTGGACGAGCTTGACGCCATCCCGCGCCGCGGCGAAGGCCAGTGCAGCCGACACCAGTTCACGCCCGAATCCGCCCTGGCGCGATGTGGGATGGACATACATGCCGAACAGGTTCGCCTTGTGCCGGGCCTTTTCGCGCGGCTCGAACTGCAGGCCGGCAGCCCCGACGAGCCGCTCGCCATCGAAGGCGCCGAGCACGATCTGGTCGGCGCGCGGCGAAGCGTCGAGGCGCGCCTCCCACCACGACAGTCGAAGCGCGGCACGCTCGGCGGCGCTGGATGTGAATGCATCGGGATGACGCTCGTAGCCTTCGAGCATCAGCTCGCGGTAGTCGGCGGCATCGGTGGGAACCAGGCGGCGTACGGTCATGGCGTGTGGGGTTCAGAGAGCGGGCGCAATGGCCTCGGCGTATTCGTATAACGCGCCGAGTATCTCCTCCGCGCGCGCGTCCGCGGTCTCCGCGAGCGTGTCGATCTCGGCGAACAGTTCGTCGACGTTGCGGACGCCGCCCTCGCCTTCGAGCAACCGTGCCACGCGGTGCGCCTCCCAGCGTTCGGCCTCTTCCTCGTTGAGCGTCTCGACGAAGTTGCGCGCGCGGTAGCGGAACAGCAGCTCTTCGAGACGCGGGTCGTCGAAGCCGGTGCGTGCCTGCGCGAGCTGGGTCGGCGACAGGCTGCGCAACTGGGTCAGCTTTCGCCGATCGCCGTTGCCGACGAATCCGCCGTAGAGGTCTTCATCGACATCGGGCGTGCCCTCCCTCGGCCGCTCGTAGACCTGGGGCCAGATCGCGCTCATGTCGGGCAGCCCGGCAGCGATGGCGGCGTTGCGCATCGCCGCTCCCATGTCGATGGCCCAACGGTCGGCCATGGAGGGTGACAGGGTCTTGAGGTTGCCGACCACCATCGGCGACTTGTTCAGGTGCACGCCCTTGACCGGTAGGCGTGCGACGCCTTCGGGCAGGTCGGCGGTGCGGGTGAAAAGGCGAAGGCGCAACGTCGCCACGTCCAGATCGCGCAGTTCCGAGGGGTCGTGCGCCAAATCCCAGGCGAGCAGTTCGTTCTTGTTGGTCGGATGGCTCGCGAGCGGCCACATGACCGCCAGGCAGCCGCGCTCCGCGGGGAACATGCCGGAGACGTGCAGGAAGGGACGGGCCGATTCGCGCGTCGCGGGCAGCCCGAGTTCGGAAGCCACGCGGTCCTTGCGATGCAGTCCGAACGCGAAGTCGAAGAGCTTGGGCTGCTTCTCGCGAATGAGCCGCGCCAGCGCGATGGTCGCGCGCACGTCGGACAGCGCATCGTGGGCCGCCTCGTGGAGCAGCCCGTTGGCGCGGGCCAGATCTTCGAGCTTGAAGCTCTGGCTGCCATCGGCCTTCTTCGGCCACTCGATGCCGTCGGGACGCAGCGCATAGGTGAGGCGCACCACGTCGAGCAGGTCCCAGCGGCCGCAGTCGTTCTGCCATTCGCGCGCATACGGGTCGATGAGGTTGCGCCAGAACAGGAAGCGCGTGACTTCGTCGTCGAAGCGGATCGTGTTGTAGCCGACGCCGATGGTGCCGGGACGGGCGAAGGCCTGCTCGATCTGCGCCGCGAACTCGTATTCGGGAACGCCGCGTTCCAGGCATTGCTGGGGCGTGATGCCGGTGATGAGGCAGGCCTCCGGGCTCGGCAGGTAGTCGGGTGCAGGCTTGCAATAGATCATCAGCGGCTCGCCGATCTCGTTGAGCTCGGCATCGGTGCGGATGGCGGCGAACTGCGAAGGCCGGTCGCGGCGCGGCACGGCACCGAAGGTCTCGTAGTCGTGCCAGAGGAAAGTGTGAGGGGCCATCGTCAAAGCAAGGGGGAAAACAGGCGGGCGACCGAGTCGCCGAAGCGTCGAATGAAAGGTTGAGGTCGGCTGGCCCGCACCGGAGAGGCGCTGGTCAGGTCGGTTTCGAATTGCTCGACGAGCGGCGCGGCCAGCGTCGGCCCGTAGATCACGGCGCAGACCTCGAAGTTGAGGCGGAAGCTGCGGTTGTCGAAATTGGCGGTGCCGATCATGGCGCAGTTGTCGTCGACCACCAGGGTCTTCGAATGAAGCATGCGCGCCTTGTACTCCCACACCTTGACGCCGGCCGCGATGAGTTCGTCGTAGTAGGAGCGCGCCGCGGCGCTCACGACGATCGAATCGCTGCGCCGGGGCACGAGAAGGCGCACATCCACGCCACGCAATGCGGCACTCGTGAGCGCCATCAGCGCCGGCTCGCCGGGCACGAAGTACGGCGTGGTGAGCCAGGCTCGATGCACGGACGATTGGATCGCCGCGAGGTGCATGCGGTGGATCGGCTCTAGCAGGTTGTCGGGGCCGCTGGTCACGATCTGCACCGGAATCCTGCCGGCGCCCTCGCTCGGGGGAAGGCGGGGGAGCAGATGCAGAAGGGTCCTGTCGATGTGACGCGGGTCCTCGCCGGTTGCGTAGGTCCAGTCCTCGAGGAAGGTCGTCTGCAGCCAGCGGACCGCACTCCCCTCGATGCGAAGGTGGACGTCGTGGTAGGCATCGGGCCGGGTGCGGGAGTCTTCCTCGTCGGTGATGTTCACGCCGCCCGTGAAGCCTACGCGCCCGTCGCAGACGATGATCTTGCGGTGGGTGCGGTAGTTGGTCACCGGGCGCAAGCGGCGGCCGATGCGCGTGTCGTGGAAAAGCCCGACATGAATGCCCGCGGCGTGCATCGGCGCCATGAACTTGCGGCCGATGCGCTTCGATCCGAGCGCGTCGAGCAGAAGCCGCACCGAGACGCCATCGCGTGCACGCTCAATCAGCAGGTCACGCAGCGCGGTGCCGATCTTGTCGGGCTCGAAGATGTAGTACTCGAGGTGCACATGGTCGCGTGCGTTCCGGATCGCCTCGAAGATGGCGTCGAAAGTGCGCGCGCCGCCGGAAAGCAACTCCGCTGAAGTCGCACTCGACACCGGCAGGCCGCAGGCAGCCGTACCGAGGTCGGCCATCTGCCGCAGCGCGGGCGGCGCCTGCTCCCTCGCATCGCGCAGCAGCGCGAGATCCCCCGGCGCCTGCGCCCGGCTGCGCAAACGTTTGAGCCGCTGCTTCTTCAGCCGCTGCGGTCCGAGAAAGTAGTAGATGACGAACCCGGCGAACGGAATCAGCGCCAGCGACAGGATCCAGCTCATCGTCGACACCGGCGCGCGCTTCTGCATCACGATCCAGACGGAAAGCACCGCGATGTAGCCGCTCCACGCAAGGGAGAGGCCGGTCTTCCATTCCTGGCTGAGCTCGGGGACGATCAAGGGGGAAAAGCGGTTCTGGAAATGAAAAAAGCCGGTAGCGATGCTACCGGCCTTTCTTCCCTATCCAGGAATACCGCGGATCCGGCTCGGCCGGTCCGCAGGTATTGCCCCCTGCAAGGGGGTAGGCGGCCACACGAAGTGGGCAAGCCTGGGGGTTAGCCGATCAGCCTGTCGCTGCTTCCTCGGCCTCAGGCTTCGCCTTGCCTTCCTTCTTGGCAACCGGCTGGATGTCGAGCTGCACTTCTTCCTTGTCGTCCAGATCGACGGTCAGGCGACCGCCTTCCTGCAGGCGACCGAAGAGCAGTTCGTCGGCCAAGGCACGACGGATCGTGTCCTGGATGAGGCGCTGCATCGGACGCGCACCCATCAGCGGGTCGAAGCCCTTCTTGGCGAGGTGCTTGCGCAAAGCGTCGGTGAATGTGACATCGACCTTCTTCTCGGCAAGCTGGGTCTCGAGCTGCAGGAGGAACTTATCCACCACGCGCAGGATGATCTGCTCGTCGAGCGCCTTGAAGCTCACCGTCGCGTCTAGACGATTGCGGAACTCCGGCGTGAACAGGCGCTTGATATCGGCCATCTCGTCGCCCGCCTGACGCGGGTTGGTGAAGCCGATGGTCGCCTTGTTCATGGTCTCGGCACCCGCATTGGTGGTCATCACGATGATCACGTTGCGGAAGTCGGCCTTGCGTCCGTTGTTGTCGGTCAGCGTGCCATGGTCCATGACCTGCAGCAGCACGTTGAAGATGTCCGGGTGCGCCTTCTCGATCTCGTCGAGCAGCAGCACCGCGTGCGGCTTCTTCGTGATGGCCTCGGTCAGCAGACCGCCCTGGTCGAAACCGACGTAGCCCGGAGGCGCGCCGATCAGGCGGCTCACCGCATGGCGCTCCATGTACTCCGACATGTCGAAGCGGATCAGCTCGATGCCCATGATGTAGGCGAGCTGCTTCGCTGCTTCGGTCTTGCCGACGCCCGTGGGGCCGCTGAACAGGAACGAGCCGATCGGCTTGTCCTCGCGACCGAGACCGGAACGCGCCATCTTGACCGCCGAGGCGAGCACTTCGAGGGCCTTGTCCTGGCCGAACACGACGCTCTTGAGGTCGCGCTCGATGGTCTGCAGCTTGCCGCGGTCGTCGTTCGAGACGTTGGCCGGGGGAATGCGCGCGATCTTGGCGACGATTTCCTCGACCTCGGTCTTGCTGATAGTCTTCTTGCGCTTGTTCGCAGGAAGGATGCGCTGGGCGGCGCCGGCTTCATCGATCACGTCGATCGCCTTGTCGGGCAGATGACGGTCGTTGATGTACTTGGCGCTCAGCTCGGCCGCAGCCTGCAGTGCGGCCACGCCGTACTTCACGCCATGGTGCTCCTCGAAGCGCGACTTGAGGCCCTTGAGGATGTCGACCGTTTCCTGCACCGTCGGCTCGACCACGTCCACCTTCTGGAAGCGACGCGACAGGGCCGCGTCCTTTTCGAAGATGCCGCGGTATTCGGTGAAGGTGGTCGCACCGATGCACTTGAGCTGTCCGCTCGAGAGCGCCGGCTTGAGCAGGTTCGATGCGTCGAGCGTGCCGCCCGAAGCCGCACCGGCGCCGATCAGCGTGTGGATCTCGTCGATGAACAGGATCGCGTTCGGCTTGTCCTTGAGCGACTTGAGGACGCCCTTCAGGCGTTGCTCGAAATCACCGCGGTACTTGGTACCGGCCAGCAGCGCGCCCATGTCGAGCGAGTAGACGTTCGACTCGGCGAGGATTTCCGGCACGTCATTCTGCGTGATGCGCCATGCAAGGCCTTCGGCGATCGCCGTCTTGCCGACGCCGGCCTCACCCACGAGGAGCGGGTTGTTCTTGCGCCGGCGGCACAGGATCTGGATCACGCGCTCGACCTCGTACTCGCGGCCGATGAGCGGATCGATCTTGCCTTCCTTGGCAAGCTGGTTGAGGTTCTGGGTGAACTGCTCGAGCGGCGAGGACTTCTCGTTCTTTTCGCCGCCGCCCTCTTCGCCTTCGCCCGAAGACGCGTCGCTGCTGCCCTTTGCGGCTTCCGGCGGATCGCTCTTCTTGATGCCGTGCGCAATGAAGTTCACCACGTCGAGGCGCGTCACACCCTGCTGATGCAGGTAGTAGACGGCATGCGAGTCCTTTTCACCGAAGATGGCGACCAGCACGTTCGCGCCGGTGACCTCCTTCTTGCCGTTGCCGGTGGACTGCACATGCATGATGGCGCGCTGGATCACGCGCTGGAAGCCCAGCGTCGGCTGGGTGTCGACATCGTCGGTACCCGCCACCTGGGGCGTGTTGTCCTTGATGAAATTGGTGAGCGACGCGCGAAGGTCGTCGACGTTGGCCGAGCATGCGCGCAGAACCTCTGCGGCGCTCGGGTTGTCCAGCAAAGCGAGCAGCAAGTGCTCCACCGTGATGAACTCGTGGCGCTGCTGCCTGGCTTCGACAAAAGCCATGTGCAAGCTGACTTCCAGTTCCTGGGCAATCATGTGATTTCCTTTTGCCTTGCTGTAAATAATTTCTCAGATGGGTTGGAGAGCGATTTATTCAACCGGTTCACTGACGCATTGCAACGGGTGCCCGGCCTGATGGGCCGCTTCCATCACCTGATTGACCTTGGTCGCCGCCATGTCGCGGGAGTAGACCCCGCACACGCCACGACCGTCGAGATGGATCTTGAGCATGATCTGCGTGGCGGTTTCCCGGTCCTTGTTGAAGAACTCCTGGATCACGACGATGACGAATTCCATCGGCGTGTAGTCGTCGTTCAGCATCACGACCTGGTACATCTGGGGCGGCGCGGTCTTCTGCGGCCGCCGTTCGAGAACGACCGCATCGCCATCGTCCCGCCCCGGCTTGGCGGCCGGCGGCGTCTTGGGGGTCGAGGGGATTCTGGTAGCCATGAAAATCATTTTATAGAGCAGCCGCGAGTTGCACTTGCTGTAGTAGGACAACTGGAGGCAGCTTTGTGACATTCAAGGCGGACGGGAAGGGAACGGTGCTGCTCGACGCATGCAAACTGCATGCCCTGTCTCCCCCTGACAACGTACGCGTGGCGGACGACATCCGCAAGGGGAGCAAACAAAAATGCCCCGGCGCCTGGTGGGCTCGGGGCATTCGCGGCGAGGCGTCGGGCGACGCTTCGGAAAATTACATGTTATCGATCATCACCTGCCCGAAGCCTGAGCAGCTCACCTGGGTGGCGCCTTCCATCAGGCGCGCGAAGTCGTAGGTGACCTTCTTGCTGGCGATCGACTTCTCCATCGAACTGATGACCAGGTCGGCGGCCTCGGTCCATCCCATGTGGCGCAGCATCATTTCGGCGGAGAGAATCTCGGATCCGGGGTTCACGTAGTCCTTGCCGGCGTACTTCGGGGCCGTGCCGTGGGTGGCCTCGAACATGGCGACCGTGTCGCTCAGGTTCGCGCCGGGGGCGATGCCGATGCCGCCCACTTGCGCCGCCAGAGCGTCCGACACGTAGTCGCCATTGAGATTCAGCGTGGCGATCACGCTGTATTCGGCCGGGCGAAGCAGGATCTGTTGCAGGAATGCATCAGCGATCGAATCTTTTACGGTAATTTCTTTGCCCGATTTCGGGCTCTTGATCCGCATCCAGGGGCCCCAGTCGATCAGTTCGGCGCCGAATTCCTTGGTCGCCAGACCGTAGGCCCAATCGCGGAATGCGCCTTCGGTGAACTTCATTATGTTGCCCTTGTGCACGATCGTGACGCTGGGCTTGTCGTTGTCGATGGCGTACTGGATCGCCTTGCGCACCAGGCGCTCGGTGCCTTCCCGCGAAACGGGCTTGATGCCGATGCCCGAGGTGTTCGGGAAGCGGATCTTCTTGACGCCGAATTCGTCCTGCAGGAACTTGATGAGCTTCTTCGCCTTGTCGCTTTCCGCTTCAAATTCGATGCCTGCATAGATGTCTTCCGAGTTCTCGCGGAAGATCACCATGTTGGTTTTCTGCGGCTCCTTCACGGGACTGGGCACACCTTCGAAATACTGTATGGGCCGCAGGCAGACGTAGAGGTCGAGTTCCTGGCGGAGCGCAACATTCAGCGAACGGATACCGCCCCCGACCGGCGTGGTCAAGGGACCCTTGATCGAAACGACATAGTCGCGGACGGCGTGGAGCGTTTCCTCGGGAAGCCAGACGTCGGGACCGTAGACCTTGGTCGACTTCTCGCCGGCGTAGACCTCCATCCAGTGAATCTTCCGCTTGCCGCCGTAGGCCTTCTCCACGGCGGCGTCGACCACCTTGAGCATTACGGGCGTGATGTCCAAGCCGGTCCCGTCGCCCTCGATGAACGGAATGATCGGCTGATCCGGCACATTGATCGAGTTGTCGGCATTGACCGTGATCTTCTGGCCTTCGGCCGGGACTTTGATGTGCTGATAGCTGGACATGAGAACGAGGACTCCGCGGGAAATGAACGCTGGAAGACATTACGTTTCCAGCCGGCTGAATACCCTTAGAATTTTAGACGCAACCGGAGGAGCCTGAAGTATCTGTCAACCACGGCCATATTGGCTCCGTTGTTGACTGACCTTCTGCTGGCCGGGAGGCGTTTTCAACCATATCCATTGAGGAATCCGTAATGAGCAAAGTTCTCGCAGTAACGATGGCCGGCCTGATCGCAGCCGGTGCAGGTCTGTTCTCGGTTAGTGCGTCCGCACAAGGCGGCTCGACCTCGCAAGAAGCCGCCCCCCCGACCAACACCAAGCCCCAGCAGCGCGCAACCGAACGTCGCGCTTCCAAGCCACAAGGTGAAGTCCGTCCTCAGGGTGGTGACACGCCCAACACCGCCGAAGGTAGCGGTGGCCTGACCTCGAACAAGGCAACTGCCGCCGGCCAGGCGCGCGCGAACACCCGCAGCGATCGCCGCCGCGACAAGAGCGGAAACGTCCGCAAAATGAATCCGCAAGGCGGCACGCCCAACTGATCGGTTCGATCCGGCCACCCAAAAAGGCGTTCTTCGGAACGCTTTTTTTTGTCCTCTTGCCGCCCAATGCGCCCATCTGCGCCAACACCGGCAACCGAACAAGCAATTCGCCGGAATAAGAGGTAAGCTTCCCGGTCAATTGGCCATGCCCGCTTCCGCGGGCATTCTTGTTTGTGTTGCCGTCCTGAAAGTCGACCCATGTTCCAGCGTTTTTTCACCTTTTTAGCGCTCTCGGCCGCATTACTGACTATTGCGCAGGCCCAGGAGCCTCAAAGCAATCTTCAGCGCACCCGAATCTCCGCCGGCATGTATCAAATCGACGCGCAGGTCGCGCAGACGCCGGTGCAGCGCCAGATCGGCCTCATGTTCCGCAAGGAGATGCCTCAGACCGAGGGAATGATCTTCGTCTTCGAGCAACCGGCCACCCAGTGCTTCTGGATGAAGAACACACTGCTGCCGTTGACGGCGGCGTTCGTGGCCGACGATGGCCGGATCGTGAATCTCGTCGACATGAAGCCCATGACCGAGGATTCCCATTGCTCCAAGGAGCCGGTGCGCTTCGTGCTCGAAATGAATCAAGGCTGGTTCGCGCACAAGAACATCAAGGAAGGCAGCAAGCTCGGCGGCGAACTCTTCGCCAACCGGCGCTGAACTTCCGCTCGCCATGAAAAAAGCCGACCCTCGGGTCGGCTTTTTCATGAGTAAAGGATTGGTATCAACCGAAGTTCTTCGCGGCGAAGTCCCAATTCACCAACTTCGCCAGGAAGGTCTCGACGTACTTCGGGCGCAGGTTGCGGTAGTCGATGTAGTAGGCGTGTTCCCAGACGTCCACCGTCAGCAATGCCGTGTCGGCCGTCGTGAGCGGGGTGCCGGCGGCGCCCGTGTTGACGATGTCGACCGAGCCGTCGCCCTTCTTGACCAACCAGGTCCAGCCGGAACCGAAGTTGCCCACGGCCGACTTCACGAAGGCTTCCTTGAACGCCGCGAAGTTGCCCCACTTGGCGTCGATCGCCTTGGCAAGCGCACCGGCGGGCTCACCGCCGCCCGCGGGCTTCATGCAGTTCCAGAAGAAGGTGTGGTTCCAGATCTGCGCTGCATTGTTGTAGATGCCACCGCTGGACTTCTTGACGATCTCTTCGAGCGTCATGTTCTCGAACTCCGTGCCCTTCTGCAGGTTGTTCAGGTTCACGACGTAAGCATTGTGGTGTTTGCCGTAGTGGTATTCGAGCGTTTCCTTCGAATACTCGGGTGCCAGCGCGTCCAACGGGTAGGGCAGAGGCGGAAGAACGTGTTCCATGTTTTATCTCGCGGGTTGGTTGTGGGATGGCCGATTCTAGAAAGGAATTACGCGCCCGGCGTCGGACGTGGTCCCTTTGTCCCTGCTTGGATCACCGTGAGATCGATCGCGCCATCGGCGAGGCGCGCCTGCACCTCGTCACCGGGAGCGACGCCGTTCACGCTTGTTACCGCGTGGCCGTCGGCGTTCGTGAGCCACGCGTAGCCGCGCTGCAGGACCAGCGCAGGATCCAGCAACTGCAAGCGCAGCGCTGCCCGGTCGAGGCGCTCGTGTTGTCGGAGCAGCGCCGCGCGAAACCTCTGGGGCAACTCGGCTTGCAGGGTCTGCTGGGCCTGTGCAAGACGGCCCGTCCTGGCCGTGACGGCGTAGTGCAGACGTTGCGCATGGTGCGCAAGGCGCAGCTTCTGGCGTCCCACCAGCGTCGACGGCCGCCCGAGCCGGCCAGCCGCCACATCGAGGCGCTGGCTCGACGCATCGACGCGCGCCATGATGGATTCGCGCAGCCGCTCATCGAGCAATTCGAGCGCGCCCAGCCACAGATCCCGTGGCGCCGCGACGAGTTCGGCGGCGGCGGTCGGCGTCGGGGCTCGCACGTCGGCGCAGAAGTCGGCGATGGTGAAGTCGGTCTCGTGGCCAATGCCACTGATCACCGGCACCGGACTCTGCACGACGGTGCGCGCCAGTTGTTCGTCGTTGAATGACCAGAGATCCTCGATCGAGCCGCCGCCGCGAACCAGCAAGATGACATCGACTAGCGGCTGCGCCAGGTACAGCGATTGCAGCGCGCCGACGAGTTCGCCCGCCGCGTAGGCGCCCTGCACGGCCGCAGGTGCCAGCACCACCGGAATGTGCGGAACGCGACGTCGCAACGCGGTGACGACGTCATGGAGCGCCGCGGCGCCGAGCGAAGTCACCAGCCCGATGGCGCGCGGCATGGTGGGCAGCGGCCGCTTGCGAGCGCTGTCGAAGAGTCCTTCCGCCTCGAGCTTGGCCTTGCGCTGAAGAAACTGTTCGAACAACGCGCCCTGACCCGCTCGGCGCAGGCTCTCGACGACCAGTTGCAGATCGCCGCGCGGCTCGTATACGGCCAGCCGTCCGCGCACTTCGACCTGGTCGCCGTCACGCGGCGAGAAATCGAGCAGGCTCGCGGCGCGGCGGAACATGGCGCAGCGGAGTTGTCCGAACTCGTCCTTCAGCGCGAAGTAGCAGTGCCCGCTTGCGGCGCGGGAAAAGCCGGAAATCTCGCCGCGTACCGTGACTGGGTTGAAGCGCGCCTCCAGCGCATCCGCGACCGCGCGGCACAACGCGCCCACAGCCCAGATGCGCGTTCCGGACGCAGGTGTTTGCTCACGTTCGTTCATGCAGGGACCGCGTAACAGGGGGTGATTCGTCCACAAGAGGGCTCTGAGTCGCCGATTGGCCCACTGGGCAGGCATCCGAGGCGCAAGTCCACGTGCAAGCTGTTGATTTGATTGGGAAAAGTGCTGCTCAAAATTCGGTCTAAGCAATGAAACGCCCATCCGGTGCGGGCCCGGACATGTTGCGCGGCGTGTTAATCACAAAGTTATCCACAGTTTCTGTGCGTCTTCGCCTACGTGAAAGACATGTCGGGTGAGGGCGCCGGCTCGGTGGATAATCGCCGCGCATTTGCAGTCCATGGGCCGGAGGAATTCTTGTTTTCCATCATAGTTGCTGCGGGCTGGCCGATCTGGCCGCTGCTCGCCTGTTCGGTGATCGGGCTCGCGCTCGTTATCGAGAGATTCACCAGCTTGAAGACCTCCAGAGTCTTGCCTCCCAAGTTGCTCGACGAGGCCATCACCGTGTCGCGCAATTCGATTCCCGGCCCGGACGTGGTGACCAAGCTCGAGAAGAATTCAGGACTCGGCGAAGTGCTGGCCGCAGGATTCCGCGCCCTCAACACCAATCCCATGTCGAGCGAGGATGATCTCCGCGTTTCGATGGAGGCCGCCGGTCGCGTCGTGGCCCATCGGCTCGAGCGCTACCTGCCTGCGCTGGCGACCATCGCCTCGGCCGCGCCCTTGCTGGGGCTCCTGGGCACCGTGATCGGGATGATCGAGATCTTCGGCTCGCAGTCGCCTTCCAGCGGCGCCGTCGGCTCGGGCAATCCGGCGCAGTTGGCGCACGGTATCTCCATCGCGCTCTACAACACCGCCTTCGGCCTCATCATCGCGATTCCGGCACTCATCTTCTGGCGCTATTTCCGCAGCCGGGTCGACGAGTACCTGCTGAACCTCGAACTGGCCGGCGAACGCTTCGCCCGCCACCTGAACACGCTGCGCCGATGAGAATGCATTTCCGCCACGGGTCGCGCGATGAGCCGGAGATCAACCTGATCCCGTTCATCGATGTGCTGCTGGTCGTGCTGATCTTCCTTATGCTGTCGACCACCTACAGCAAGTTCACCGAGATGCAATTGCGCCTCCCGGTCGCCGATGTCGAGGCGCAGCGCGACTACCCGAAGGAAGTGATCGTCGCCGTGTCCGCCGACGGCCGCTACGCGATCAACAAGACGGTGCTGCCGGACCGCAGCGTCGAAGCGGTCGCTGCCGCGCTGGCGGCGGCTGCCGGCGGAAGCAAGGACAACGTCGTGATCATCAGCGCCGATGCCAACGCGGCGCACCAATCCGTGATCACGGTGATGGAAGCGGCCCGACGGGCCGGCCTCATGCAGATCACCTTCGCCACGCAGTCGGCCGCGCAGGCGGGACGCTAGCCTTGGCGTCGTTGCGGCAGGCCTGGCTGCAACGCGGCATGACGGCGCGACTGCTGTGGCCGGTGTCGCAACTGTTCGGTGCGCTGGCCGGCTTGCGGCGCACGCTCTACCGGTCGGGTGTCCTGCGGACCGAGCGGGTTCGGGTGCCTGTCATCGTCGTGGGGAACGTGATCGCCGGCGGCTCGGGAAAGACACCCGTGGTCATGGCGATCGTCCGGCACCTGCAGGCGCGCGGCATCCGGGCCGGCGTCGTGTCGCGCGGCTACGGGCGAAAGACCGACGATTGCCGCGAAGTGGTCGACGGTGCCGATCCGCGCGACGTTGGCGACGAGCCGGCGCTGATCCGCCACGCGACAGGCGCGCCGGTCTTCGTCGCGCGGCGGCGAGTCGAAGCGGCCTACGCCCTCCTCGACCGGTATCCGGACACTCAAGTCATCGTCAGCGACGACGGACTTCAACACCTCGCGCTCGCACGCGACATCGAGATCTGCGTCTTCGACGACCGCGGCATCGGCAACGGCTGGCTGCTGCCGGCCGGCCTGCTGCGCGAACACTGGCCGCGCTCGTGCGACCTGGTGATCCACACCGGCGAACGACCAGCCTTCGATGGCTTCACCGTACGCAAGGGGCTTGCCGATCACGCATTGGGGCGCGACGGGACGCAGTTCCCGCTCGATAGCCTGATCGGTCGGAGACTCATCGCCGTTGCAGCCATCGCCAAGCCCGAGGCCTTCTTCCAGATGCTGCGCGAGCGCTCGCTGGAGCTCGTCCGATGCATCGCGCTCCCCGACCATGACGATTTCGACGGCTGGACCTCACCGACGGACGCCAGCCACACGCTGCTCTGCACCGAAAAAGACGCCGCGAAGCTGTGGCGCAAGGCCCCGGACGCCTTGGCGGTGCCCCTTGTTTTCGAACCCGCCGAAGCCTTTTTCACGGCACTCGACGCAAAGCTATCATCGCTCGATGGACACCAAGCTGCTTGAATTGCTCGTCTGCCCCGTGACCAAAGGGCCGCTTACCTGGAACGCCGAAAAGCAGGAGCTTTCGTCACGCAGCGCTCGCCTCGCCTACCCCGTGCGCGACGGCATTCCTGTGCTGCTCGAGACCGAGGCGCGCACGCTTTCCGACGAAGAGCTGGGCCTTTGAACACGTCCTTCACCGTCCTGATTCCGGCGCGGCTTGCTTCGACGCGGCTGCCCGACAAGCCTCTGGCCGACATTGCCGGGCTGCCGATGGTCGTGCGCGTCGCTCGGCGCGCCATGGAATCCAGTGCTGAAAGCGTCGTCGTCGCCGGAGACGATCCGCGCATCGTTGCCGCCTGCCAAGCCCACGGCGTCCAGGCCCTGCTGACGCGCACCGACCACGCCAGCGGCAGCGACCGTCTCGCCGAAGCATGCACCCAGCTCGGCCTTGCGGACGACGCGATCGTCGTCAACGTGCAAGGTGACGAACCCCTCATCGAAGCGGCCCTGATCGACGCCGTCGCGCAAACGTTGGCGGACCATCCGGATGCGGCCATGAGCACGGCCGCACACGCCATCGATTCACCCGAGGAGTTCAACAACCCGAACGTCGTGAAGACGGTGCTCGATGCGAACGGCAACGCGCTCTATTTCAGTCGCGCGCCGATCCCCTGGTGGCGCGACGGCTTCACCGAAAAGGGTGCGCAGGCCGTGCCAACTTCGCCTCCGGCGCTGCGGCACATCGGCATCTATGGCTATCGTGCGAGCTTCGTTCGCGGATTTCCCGCCCTGCTCCCGGCGCCCGTCGAGGCGACCGAAGCGCTGGAACAACTCCGCGCACTGTGGCACGGCCACCGGATCGCAGTGCACGTCAGTTCGCATGCACCCGGTCCCGGAATCGACACGCCGGAAGACCTCGCCCGCGTTCGAGCCCTGCTCGCCACACCCTAGTTTTCGCGTCTTCCCAGTCCCGAATGCCCGGGGGGCGCGTGCTATCCTCGAAGCAAATCCGCCCTGTGGCGCGCCTCGGGGCGCCCCCTGGCGCGACAGAAAATCAAAGAACCTTCCGAGGACACCATGAGACTGATTTTGTTGGGCGCCCCCGGGGCGGGCAAGGGAACGCAGGCAGCTTTCATTTGCCAGAAGTACGGCATCCCGCAGATTTCGACCGGCGACATGCTGCGCGCTGCCGTCAAGGCCGGTACGCCGCTCGGGCTGCAGGCCCAGGCCGTCATGGCTTCCGGCGCACTGGTGAGCGACGACCTGATCATCAATCTCGTCAAGGAGCGCATCGCCCTGGCGGATTGCGCCAATGGTTTCCTCTTCGACGGCTTTCCCCGCACCATCCCGCAGGCCGAAGCCATGCGCGCGGCCGGCGTCAAGCTGGATTACGTGCTCGAAATCGACGTGCCCTTCTCGGACATCATCGAACGCATGAGCGGAAGGCGTTCGCACCCGGCATCGGGACGCATCTACCACGTGAAGTTCAATCCGCCGAAGACCGATGGCAAGGACGACATCACCGGTGAAGACCTGATCCAGCGCGAAGACGACAAGGAAGAGACGGTGCGCAAGCGCCTCGAGGTCTACAGCCAGCAGACGCGGCCGTTGGTTGCCTACTACTCGGACTGGGCCAAGGCCGAACCTGCCGCCGCACCAAAGTACCGCGCCATCAGCGGTGTCGGAACGGTCGACGAAATCACCCAGCGCGCGCTCGCGGCACTCGGCAGCTGATCAGGCCGGGCTGGACCGCAGCCCATAGGCCTTGCCGTCGACGAACAGGTAATCGACGCGCATCACGGCATCCCCTTTTCCTCCTTCGCGGCAAAGCCGACAGCGGAGACGCGGGCGCCAACCAGCGCGCCGAGCATGCTTTCAGACGGGTGGTGCGCCGGTCAGGCATTCAAGGACCAGCGCGATGCGCGCCTTGACCGGAGTCAGCGCTCCCGCGTCACGCAGCACTTCGTTTTGCCTCGGCAGAATCCGCCCCTGTGAGCATCGCGTCGCGCGGACGACCGTGACCCCGTCCGCCTGCGCGCGAAGCGCAGCCGCTTCGAGCGCGTGGTGCAACGTGCCGTTGCCGGTGGCGGCAAGCACCAGCCCCTGGACAGAGTCCGCGCCGCCCCGCTTTCGCTCTTCCAGCAATGCGTCGACGATCGAGCCGCGTGCCTCGGCGTGGCTCACGAGGATTTCGACGCGCGGCCAGGACGTGACTGCTTCCATTCGAGCGAAGGCGAGTTGGGCTGCGGGCGGCGGCACCGGCCAATCCCTCAGGACACGCACCGCTCCTTCTTCAACGTATGCCACCGGCCCCGCATCCCCCGAATCGAAGGCGTCGAGCCTGTAGGTATGGACCTTCTGGACATCGAACGCGCTGTGAACGGTGCCCGCGCAAACTGCCACGACACCCCGCGCTCCGGACGTCGCCGCCACGACGATGGCATCGCGCACGTTTTGTGGCCCGTCCGGCGCCAGCGCCGTGGACGGGCGCATCGCGCAGGTGACCACCACCGGCTTCGACGGCCCCAACACGGATTGCAGGAAGTAGGCTGTCTCCTCCAGCGTGTCGGTCCCGTGGGTGATGACGATGCCGGCAACTTCGGGATCCGCGAGCCAATGGGCGCACCGCTGCGCCAACGCTCGCCAGATCGAGAAAGACATGTCCTTGCTGTCCACCTGCGCCACCTGCTCGGCCAACAATGAAACACCGGACGGCGCCTCGATGCCGCCAAGCAGCTCGGCCACGCCGACCTCGCCGGCGGTGTAGCCGATGTTGTCATCCGCCGCAGCGGCCCGACCCGCGATCGTCCCCCCCGTGCCCAGGACGACCACGCGACGCCCCCCATCTCGATTGCCTATGGCCATGACTTGCCAACTTTCGGAAACTGGTTAAAAATACAGG
This sequence comes from Variovorax glacialis, assembly GCF_051216375.1. NCBI lineage: Bacteria > Pseudomonadati > Pseudomonadota > Betaproteobacteria > Burkholderiales > Comamonadaceae > Variovorax > Variovorax glacialis. The sequence goes on from NZ_JBPJZT010000005.1 coordinate 111,114, forward strand.
TACTGGATATTCACCCAGTGCCCATCAGGAGCCTACATGCAGTTCGCCGTCAAGCTTACCGCCCGTCAGCAGCAGATTCTGGACTTGATCCAGAGCGCCATCGCGCGCACCGGCGCCCCTCCCACGCGGGCCGAGATCGCCGCCGAACTGGGCTTCAAGTCGGCCAATGCGGCCGAGGAGCATCTGCAGGCCCTGGCACGCAAGGGCGTCATCGAGCTCGTGAGCGGCACCTCGCGCGGCATCCGGCTCAAGGGCGATGCATTGCGCTCCCTGAATGAATCCCGCAACAACCAGTTCTCGCTGTCGCTGCCCGGCATGGCGCAGCTCGCACTGCCGCTCATCGGCCGTGTGGCCGCCGGTTCGCCCATCCTGGCGCAAGAGCATGTCGACCAGACCTACTACGTCGAGAACACGCTGTTCCAGCGCCAACCCGACTACCTACTCAAGGTGCGCGGCATGTCCATGCGCGACGCCGGCATCATGGACGGCGACCTGCTCGCGGTGCAGGCCACCAAGGAGGCCCGCAACGGACAGATCGTCGTGGCCCGGCTCGGCGACGAAGTCACCGTCAAGCGACTCAAGCGCAACAAGCAGGTCATCGAGCTGCATGCGGAAAACCCGGACTATCCGACCATCATCGTCCAGCCCGGCGAGCCCTTCGAGATCGAAGGCCTGGCGGTCGGTCTCATCCGCAACACGATGCTGATGTAGGCCTCGAACGAAATGCGCGCACGGCTTCAGCAGTGCGCACACCCGGCCGCGACAGGTGGCGGGCGTATGGCGAAGTGCCATCACCCTGTCGAGGCCGATCAAAGCAATCCTGCCTGTGTTCAATCTCTGACCTCTGGAGTTCACATGGGAATCGCCCTACTCAGCATCGTTGATTTGTTGACCCCCCTGCAATCGCTGGCCACTCGCTGGATGCCTGCGCGCAGCGCTCGTCGCATCAGTTCGTCGGGCCTGCGCTATGTCGGGGTCCGGCCCAGCTGCACGGCGCGCCAGACTTCCACGGCACAGACAGGCTCGCCTGCGGCGGCGCGGCCTTTGCGGGTGGTGCGCATGGTCGATGCGCAGCAGCCCGGCCGTCACCAGGGCCGCATGGTGATTTCGGGTCGGATGGCCGACGTCTGCGCCGAGCTCGATCGACTGGTTGCGCTCGAAGCAGCGGGCACGGCACCCCGATCCGCTCACGTGCACTGACGGCTCCAACCGGAGCGGTTCGCCGTCGAACAGCGCCGTTCGACCACCCGAAACGTACCCCGACGGCTTTCCCGCGCAATCGCAACATGATGCGTCCGCACAGCTTGTCGGTGGTGCGAGGCACAATGGCACGCCATGAACATTGTGATCCTCGACGACTATCAGGATGCGGTGCGCAAGCTGCAGTGCGCTGCCAAGCTCGATGCGTATGCCGCCAAGGTCTACACCAACACGGTCAAGGGTATCGGGCAGCTCTCGGTGCGCCTCAAGGATGCCGACGTGATCGTGTTGATCCGCGAGCGCACCCACATCTCCCGCCAGCTCATCGAGAAGTTGCCCAAGCTCAGGCTCATTTCGCAGACCGGGCGGGTCGGCAGCCACATCGACGTGAATGCCTGTTCGGAACAAGGCATCGCGGTGGCCGAGGGAACAGGGTCGCCATTGGCACCGGCGGAGCTGACCTGGGCGCTGATCATGGCCGCGATGCGTCGCCTGCCACAGTACATCAGCAACCTCAAGCACGGAGCGTGGCAGCAGTCGGGTCTCAAGTCCGCATCGATGCCGCCGAACTTCGGACTCGGCTCGGTGCTCAAGGGCAAGACGCTCTGCATCTGGGGCTATGGACGCATCGGCCAGCTGGTCGCACGCTACGGCCAGGCTTTCGGGATGCAAGTGGTGATCTGGGGTCGTGAGCAGAGCTGCGCCAAGGCCCGGTCCGACGGCTTCCAGGTGGCACCGAACCGGGAAGCGTTCTTCGCCGCGGCCGATGTGCTTTCGGTGCACCTGCGGCTCACGGAGGAAACGCGCGGCCTGGTCACGCTCGAGGATCTTTCCCGGATGAAGCCCACAGCGCTGTTCGTGAACACGTCGCGCGCCGAGTTGGTGGAGCAGGATGCCCTTCTCGCCGCGCTCAACCGCGGTCGTCCAGGGCTGGCGGCGATCGACGTCTTCGAGAGCGAACCGCCGCTGCAGGGCCACGCCCTCCTCCGTCTCGAGAATTGCATCTGCACCCCGCACATCGGCTATGTGGAGCAGGACAGCTACGAGCTGTACTTCGGTCAGGCCTTCGACAACGTCGTGAGCTTCATCAAGGGCAATCCGACGAACATCGTCAATCCCGGCGCGCTGCAGGTCCGCCGTTGACCCGGCCCGCGTTGCCCGCCGCGCTGTGGGCGCTGCTGGCGGGCAATTTCGTGATCGGCACCGGCGTGATGGTGGTGCCGGGCACGCTCAACGAACTCAGCACGTCGCTCAATGTGAGCGCGGCCACGGCCGGCCAGTTGATCACGGCCGGTGCCGTCGTGATGTGCCTGGGCGCGCCGCTGCTTGCCGCCGTGGTTGCGGGCTGGGACCGCCGGCTCCTGCTGGCCTGCACCATGCTCTGGTACGGCGCCGGACATCTCGTCGCGACGCTGATGCCCAACTTCGGCGGGCTGTTGATCGTTCGCATGCTCACGGTGGTGGCGCCGGCGATCTTCACACCGCAGGCCGCCGCATGCGTCGGGTTGCTGGTGCCGCCGCAGCAGCGCGGGCGCGCCGTCACCTTCGTTTTTCTCGGATGGTCCATGGCGTCGGTGCTGGGCCTTCCCATCGGCGCGCTGGTCGGAGGCCATTTCGGCTGGCGGACGGCCTTCGCGCTGATCGCCGCCCTCTCGGTCATCAGCGCGGTCTGGATCTGGCTGAAGCTCCCCACCGGCATCCGGCCTGCGGCCCTGTCGCGGGAGGCCTGGGGCCGAGTGCTCAAGAGTCCCCTGCTGATGGGCGTGGTGTCGGTCACCGCATTGCAGGGCGCCGGGCAGTTCGTGCTGTTCAGCTACTTCGCGCCGATCCTCAAGCAGTCGCTCGGTGCCAATGCCACGCAGTTGGGTCTCATGTGGGCCTGGTTCGGCGCCTGCGGACTCGTGGGCAACATGCTCGTGAGCCGGCATATCGACCGAGTCGGCGCGCCTCGCATGGTGCTGCTCACCACGTCGCTGATCGCGCTCAGCCTCCTTCTGTGGCCGCTGGGTGTCACGCTCGCGTGGCTGGCGCTCCTGCTGACACCATGGGGCCTGGGCTGCTTTGCGACCAATTCGGCCCAGCAGGCACGACTGGTCTCGCTGTCGCCCGCGCTTGCACCCGGCTCGGTGGCGCTGAACAGCTCCGGCATCTACATCGGACAGGCGGTCGGCGCCGGGGCTGGCGGCTGGCTCCTCGCCAATGATGCGATCGCATGGATGAACTGGGTGGGGTTGGCCATGATGCTCGTGGCGCTGACGCTCAGCGTGGCGGTGGACAGGGCACAGCGCCGTGCCCCTGCGCTCAGCGCTTGATGACCGGTCGCGGCGCGATTTCCGCTTCGGTGCTCGGGTCGAAAAGATCGAAGTCGATCACGTGGGGATCGGTCGAAGGCGCAGGAGCCGGCTTGGGCGATTCGATCGGTGTCGGCATGGTCTCGTAGGCCGTCTTGTCGAATTCCGCGAGGTCCAGGTCCACGACAGGCTTCGCGCGAGGCGGTGCCTCGTCCGCAGGAGGGACCGGTACCGGGGCATCGGGAACCATCACCGTGTCGTGATGCAGGCCATCATCGATCGCGCCGTAGATGGAGGTTGGCAGCAACGGGCCGTCCTGCATGACCGGGGGCTGGGTGTCTATCTCGAGGGGTGCCGTCGCCGTCGGCATTTCGACGTGGGCGAAGGTGTCGACGAACGAATGCGGCGTCACCGGGGCCGGCGGTGCGCTGTCGGGATCGATCACTTCCTTGGCCACGGCATACAGGAGCAACAGTTCCTGGTACGCAGCCAGATCGAATGCGCCTTCATCGTGGACGCCAGGCTTGCGGAAGATCAGTTCCTCGATCAGTGCCAGTGTCCCTGGCGCCGGCCATTGCGATTCGATGCGTGCCAGGGCGCTTCGGTAGTGCTCCAGCCCCTTGCCTGCTTCGGTGAAGTGCTCGAAGGCGGGCACGTCGGCGTTGAAGGCGCGCTCGAACTCCTCGGCCAGTCGCGCGTAGTCGTCCTTGCGCTCGAGCGAGTGGAAGATGCGCAGCAGGTCGAGATAAGCCAGCGCACTGGTCCCGGGATTGGCCGCGATGTGCTCGCGCAGCACGGCAATCGCCTGGTCATGCTGGCCGAGCGAGAGGAAGAAGTCCGACTGCTGCTGGACATCGAAAAGCTCTTCGGTGTTGACCGGCCGCACCGGGGCGTTGTCGAAGGTTCGGACCGGGTGCGGCAGGGGCTCGTCGAAGCCGCTGTCCTCGGGAACGCTGGCTTCGAGCGGCGCGAACGGCGTCGGCACGAAGGTCCTGCCCGTGCTGGCGCTGCGCCGCGGGGCCGGCCTGTCCGGCTCTCCGTCCAGGTCCATTTCCTCGTCCAGCACGCCCCGCTTCGGCAGGCGCTTGCGGGCACCTTCGCCTGTCGGCGGCGGCGCCTCGCCCCACCAGGCGGGTGCGGCCGGGCGCCGCGCCAGGCGCCACAGCAGCAGCATGCCGATGAGCGCCAGCAGCAGCAGGACGATCAGGGTGTACACGAGCGGATTGCGGAACTGGCTTTCGCGCGCCTGGGCCAGTTCGGTGCGCAGTTCCAGGAGCGCGCGCTGGTTCTGCGCGGTCTGCTCGCGCAACGCGGCAAGCGTGGCATCCATGTCCTTCGCGCGCTGGGCTTCGCGCTGCGCCTCCTGGGGCTGCGGATTCATGGCGTTCCAGAGTGCCGCCGCAGCAGCACGGCGCCCCGGATCCTCTACCGCGGGCAGCGACAGTGCCGTGGTGGTCTTGAGACCGGCTTCCCGCGAGACCTGGGGCTCCAGCGGCTCCACGCGCAGTCGTGCGCCTCCCGCCGACGCCTCTTGCTTGGGTGCCGGGACTTGTGCTGTCGGCGCTGCGGGAGCGACCTGAGGCGCAGCGGCTGCCTTGGGTGCAGCAGCACGGCGCGGCGCGACGGGCGCAGCGATCGCCGGAGCGCGACGCGGCGCCGGCGCTTCGGCGTCCGGCGAAGTTGCTTCATCCCTCGGTGCCATAGCGCGTTGCGCTGTCCTCGTTCGCGCGCCTTCGGCGGAGCCCGTGCCCCCGGTCGCATTTCGTGCAACCGGGCGCGGAACGGGCCGCGGGGCCTGCGGGGCAGCCTCCGATGAAAAAGACCGGGCCCCGGACGACACGACGCCCGGCAGTGCGACATCGGTCGGCACGTCGGCGAGCAGCACATAGCTGCGTGTCGACTTCATGTCGCAACCTGCGCGCACCGTGACGGTGACCATCGGCTCCTCCATCGGAACAGTGGATCGGATGCGCATGGTGGGATTGCCTGCACCCGACCCCGGCTCGAGCGATACAGTCACACGCCGATCGGGGATGGGGGTGTCGCCTTGAAGGACGGTGGCCTCGAGGCACAGGGAGCCGCCCGCCTCGGCCGAATCCAGCGACAGCGGGATCGCCACGTCCATCGGCTTGCCGATCCAGACAGCCCCTAGCGGCCGGCCGATCGTCAAGGCGGAGGATTCGAGGGCCAGCCCGAGTAGAAACAGGCTCGCCGCTAAGCGTGGGAACTGCAAAATGGGCTGCAATTAGCAATCAAAAGTTAACGCATTCTGACATGAGGGTCAGAGGCGATCTTTCAGAGAGAGACAATTATCAAATGACTGTGAACTTTTCCAACATAGGTGTGATCGGTGCCGGCGCCATGGGGCGCGGCATTGCGCAAATCGCTGCGCAGGCCGGAAGCCAGGTCCAGCTGCTCGACAGCTTCGAGGGCGCGGCGGCGCGTGGACGCGAAGCGATCCTCGCCCAATGGCAGAAACTGCGGGAGAAAGGCAAGCTGGATGCAGCGCAGTGCGATGCGTTGTCGGCGCGGATCCATGCGGTCGATTCGATGGCGGCGCTCGCCGGCTGCGACCTGGTGATCGAAGCCGTGGTCGAAGACCTCGAAGTCAAGCGCAAGCTCTTCAAGGAACTGGAGGCCGTCGTGGCGCCCACCGCCGCACTGGTCACCAACACCTCCTCGCTGTCCGTCACTGCCATCGCGGCCGTGATGTTGCATCCGGAGCGCATGGCGGGCTTCCACTTCTTCAACCCCGTGCCGCTGATGAAGGTCGTGGAGGTGGTGGCCGGCTTCAAGACGGATGCGGAAGTCTGCAAGCGACTCGCGGGCTATGCCACGCAGATGGGCCACAGCGCCGTGCAGGCGAAAGACACGCCCGGCTTCATCGTCAACCACGCGGGACGTGGCTATGGCACCGAAGCGCTTCGCATTGCCGGCGAAGGCGTGGCGGACTTCGCGACGATCGACCGCGTCCTCAAGGACCAGGCCGGTTTCCGCCTCGGGCCTTTCGAGCTGCTCGACCTGACCGCGCTCGATGTCTCGCATCCGGTCATGGAGTCGATCTATCGCCAGTACTACGAAGAACCGCGCTATCGACCGAGCGTGATCACGGCGCAACGCCTCGCCGCGGGCGCGCTGGGGCGCAAGACGGGCGAAGGTTTCTACCGCTACGCCGACGGCGCAATGCAGCAGGTCGCCGAGCCGCCAGTGCCGACGGTCGACGCGACGCCCTCGGTGTGGGTGTCGCCGCGCGCGGCACGTCGGCCCGAGTTGCTGCGGCTCATCCACGCGCTGGGCGCGCAGCTCGAAAGCGGTGCGACGCCGTCCAGCGCCGCCCTGATCCTGGTCGCACCACTGGGCTTCGACGTCACCACCGTCGCCGCCGTCGAGCGCCTCGACGCCACCCGCACGATCGGCATCGACATGATGGTCGACGACGCCGCGACGAAGCGCCGCGTGCTGGCGACCAATCCCGCGACCCGGCGCGACATGCGCGATGCGGCGCACGCGCTGTTCGCGCGCGATGGCAAGGCCGTCAGCGTGATCCGCGACAGCGGCGGCTTCGTCACGCAGCGTGTGGTCGCGACCATCGTGAACATCGCCTGCGACATGTGCCAGCAAGGCGTCTGTTCGCCCGCCGATCTGGACACGGCCGTGCGACTCGGCCTCGGCTATCCGCAAGGACCGCTGGCCATGGGCGACCTGTACGGCCCGACCAATGTGCTCGAGATCCTGTTCAACCTCCAGACCGTCTACGGCGACCCCCGCTATCGCCCGAGCCCGTGGTTGCGCCGGCGCGGTGCCCTCGGCCTGAGCCTCACCCATCAAGAAGAGTAGGACACGCATGACCGCAGAACTGAAGAGCACGACCGAGGGCCGCACCATGGTGCTCACGCTCTCCAATCCATCCCAGCGCAACGCACTGGGCCCAGAGATGTACGCGGCCGGCATCGAGGCGCTCAACGGCGCCGAGAACAGCGACGAGATCCGCAGCGTCATCCTCGTCGGTGAAGGCAAGTGGTTCTGCGCCGGCGGCTCGCTGCAGCGCCTGTCGGCCAATCGCGACCGCGACCCTTCGGTGCAGGCCGAGAGCATCGACGCGCTGCACAACTGGGTCGACTCGATCCGCGCCTTCCCGAAGCCCATCATCGCGGCCGTCGAAGGCGCGGCGGCCGGTGCGGGCTTTTCCCTGGCGCTGGCCTGCGACTTCGTCGTCTCGGCACGCGATGCCGTGTTCGCCGCTTCCTACGCCAATGTCGCGTTGTCGCCGGACGGCGGGTTGAGCTGGCATCTCGGCAAGGCGTTGCCGCGCCAGTTGGCCAGCGAATGGCTGATGCTGGGCGAACGCCTCGATGCATCGCGCCTGCACGCGCTCGGCCTGATCAACGAGATCACCGAAAGCGGCCAGGCCCTGGCGGCCGCACTCGCGCTTGCGGAGAAGCTCAATGCGCGCGCACCGAACGCGCTGGCCAGCATCAAGGAACTGCTCAGCGAAGCGCGCGGCGCGTCGCTGGTGTCGCATCTGTCGCAGGAGCGCGATCACTTCGTGCGCAATCTTCACCATGTCAACGCGGGCATCGGCATCGCCGCATTCCTCTCCAAGCAGACGCCGCGCTACGAATAAAGGGGCGGGTCACGCCCGTGACAACCCCTAGCTTTTCAGTCACCGACAGGACAGTCCATGGACGACCCCATTCTTACCATCGAAGAACGTGAAGCGATCAACAGTGGTCGCTGGTTCTCTTCTCTTTCCCCCTCACTGCGACACGACATCCTCCGATGTGCCTTCGTCAAACGCTACAAGGACGGCGAACTGATCGCCGCACGAGGCGATCCGCCGGAGCAGTGGATCGCCTGCGCGAAGGGCGCGGTGCGGGTGAGCTCGACGGCGGTGTCGGGCAAGCAGGTGACGCTGACCTACGTCGAGCCGGGCATCTGGTTCGGCGACGTGGCGATGTTCGACGGGGACCGGCGCACGCACGACGCGTACGCGCATGGCGACACGACGATCCTCTGCGTGGCGCGTGCGGACTTCCAGAAGATCCTGTCGAACCACGTCGAACTCTACGAAGCGCTGATGCGCCTGCAGGCGCGGCGCATTCGCCAGCTGTTCGGCCTGGTGGAAGACCTCAACACACTGCCGCTGCGCGCGCGGCTGGCCAAGCAACTCATCCATCTGGTTCGCAGCTACGGCGTGCCGAATCTTGCGGACGGGAGCCAGATGCGCATCGGCCTGCATCTCGCGCAGGAAGAGCTGGCGCAGTTGCTGGGCGCATCGCGCCAGCGCGTCAATCAGGAACTCAAGGCGATGGAGCGCGAGGAAGCGATCCGCATCGAACCGGGCGGCCTCGTGGTGCTGGACCGCGCCGCGCTGATGCGCATCTCGGAAGCCGACGACCAATAAATCCAGAGATAGCCAGAGACATGACCCAGGACTTCGACAAATTCATCGGTACGCGTGCCGTCTCCCCGCAGCATCTCGTCGACATCGACGCGCTGACCGCATGGCTCGAGAAGCATCTCGACGGCTTTAAGGGGCCGCTCACGGTCGAGATGTTCAAGGGTGGGCAGTCCAACCCGACCTACAAACTCGTCACGCCATCGCAAAGCTACGTGATGCGCGCCAAGCCGGGCCCGGTTGCCAAGCTGCTGCCGTCCGCGCATGCGGTCGAGCGCGAGTACAAGGTCATGAGCGGGCTCGCGGGGACCGACGTTCCAGTGCCACGCATGTACTGCCTCTGCGAAGACGAAGGCGTGATCGGCCGGGCGTTTTACGTGATGGAGTTCATGGCCGGCCGCGTTCTGTGGGACCAGTCCCTGCCCGACATGGACAACGCCGGGCGCGCCGCCATCTACGACGAGATGAACCGCGTCATCGCGGCGTTGCACACCGTGAAGTTCGCCGAACGCGGCCTGGCCGACTACGGCAAGCCCGGCAACTATTTCGAACGCCAGATCGGCCGCTGGAGCAAGCAGTACGTCGCATCGATCACGCAGCCGATCCCTGAAATGGATCGCCTGATGGAGTGGCTGCCGGCCCACATCCCGAACAGCGCGCGCGACGAGAAGCTGACGTCCATCGTGCATGGCGATTTCCGTCTGGACAACATCATGTTCCACGCCACCGAGCCCCGTGCGATCGCGGTGCTGGACTGGGAACTCTCGACGCTGGGACACCCGCTGGCCGACTTCAGCTATCACTGCATGGCCTGGCACATCCCGCACGCAATGTCGCGCGGCGTTGCCGGCCTCGACCTGAAGAGCCTCGGCATCCCGACGGAGAGCGAATACATCCAGCGCTACTGCGACCGCACCGGCCTCACGACGCCGGAGGCGCTGGCGCCGGACTGGAACTTCTACCTGGCCTACAACATGTTCCGCATCGCGGCGATCCTGCAAGGGATCGCGAAGCGGGTCGAGGCCGGCACCGCATCGAGCGAACAAGCCGTGGCCTCGGGCCGCGGTGCGCGACCGATGGCCGAAATGGCCTGGCAATTCGCCAAGAACGCATGATCGGCGCGGCAAGGGCCGCCCGACATCCCACCCACCTGGAGACGACATGGACTTCGAATACTCGGCCAAAACCAAAGAGCTTCAAAAGCGCGTCAGCGCTTTCATGGAAGACTACATCTACCCCGCCGAGGCCGAGTACTCGGCCGAGCTGGCCGCCAACACGGCAGCTGGCAAGCGCTGGACCGCGCTCCAGACCGTGGAGAAGCTCAAGGTCAAGGCGAAGGCCCAGGGCCTGTGGAACCTGTTCCTGCCAGTCGACAGCGCGGCCGCCTCGGGCTACGACGGCGCCGGGCTCACCAACCAGGAATACGCGCCCCTGGCCGAGATCATGGGCCGGGTGCCATGGGCGAGCGAAGCCTTCAATTGCTCCGCACCCGACACGGGCAACATGGAAACCATCGCACGCTACGGCTCCGATGAAATCAAGGCGCGTTGGCTCAAGCCGCTCCTCGAAGGCGAGATCCGCTCGGCCTTCGCCATGACCGAGCCCGACGTGGCTTCCAGCGATGCGACGAACATCTCGACCCGCATCGAGCGCCAGGGCGACGAGTACGTGATCAACGGCCGCAAGTGGTGGATCTCCGGCGCCGCCGATCCGCGCTGCAAGGTGTTCATCACGATGGGCAAGTCGGAGCCCGACGCGCCTCGCCATTCCCAGCAGAGCATGGTCATCGTGCCGGCCGACACCAGGGGCATCCGCATCGTGCGCCCGCTCAACGTGATGGGTTATGACGACGCGCCGCACGGCCACGTGGAGATGTATTTCGAGAACGTCCGTGTTCCCGTGGGCAACATCCTCCTTGGCGAAGGCCGCGGCTTCGAGATCGCCCAGGGCCGCCTCGGGCCCGGACGGATCCACCACTGCATGCGCCTGATCGGCCTGGCCGAGCGCGCGCTCGAACTCATGTGCAAGCGTGCCTCTTCCCGGGTCGCCTTCGGCAAGACCGTGGCCTCGCAGACCGTGACGCAGGAACGCATCGCCGAAGCGCGCTGCAAGATCGACATGGCGCGCCTGCTGACGCTGAAGGCCGCCTGGCTGATGGACGTGGCCGGCAACAAGGTCGCCAAGACCGAGATCGCGATGATCAAGGTGGTCGCGCCGAGCATGGCCTGCCAGGTGATCGACTGGGCCATGCAAGTGCATGGCGGCGGCGGCATGTGCGATGACTTCCCGCTGGCCTATGCCTACGCCGGTGCACGCACGCTGCGCTTTGCCGATGGCCCGGACGAAGTGCACCGCAATGCGATTGCGAAGTGGGAACTGGGCAAGTACGCGCCGAGCAAGGGCGAAGATGCGATGCCCGTGACGCGGTTCTGACCCCCGTCGCAGACGAAGCCAAGCCGCCGCGCCGCAGGGTGCCGGCGGCTTTTTTCCTACAGCTTCTTTTGCAGGAACATCGCGGAACCAAAGGCCGGATCGAGTTGAAAGTTCGCGAAGCCTTCGCGTTCGTAGGCTCGCAGTGCGCTTTGATTGCCCGAGAGCACTTCGAGCGTGAGCTTGCACGCGCCGCGGCTGCGTGCCTCTTTTACGACGAGAGCCAGCATGCGCTGAGTTATCCGCTTGCCCCGATGGCTGGGCAGGACGACCACGTCGTGAACGTTCACGAGCGGCTTGCAGGCAAAGGTCGAGAACCCTTCAATGCAGTTGATCAACCCCACTGGCTGCTGGCCGTCGTAGGCAAGGACGCTGAAGGCCTGGGGCCGCAGGGCGAGCGCCTCGGGGAGATTCGACAAAACGTCGGCTGACAGCGGCGTACCTCCACCCGCAGGATCGCGCGCGTACGCATCCAGCAGGTCGACAAGTGCGCGTGCGTGCGCAGGATTGCGGTAGTCCGCCATCACCACATCGACCATCGGACTCACCCCTCCCCTACGGCCGCAACAAGGCGCTGCGCGCAAGCCTCGGCCTGGGCCGCGTCGCGGGCCTCGACCATGACGCGCAGCAGCGGCTCGGTGCCGCTGGCGCGAATGAGCACCCGCCCTGCGTCGCCCAGTTCGGTCTCGGCACGCCGCGTTTCGGCAGCGAGCGCCTTGTTCGATGCCCAGTCCTGGCCCTCGGCAAGGCGCACGTTGATGAGCGTCTGCGGATACAGCGCCACGCCGGCCAGCAGTTCGCCAACGCTCTTGCCGCTGCGCACGCAGGCCTGCAGTACCTGCAAGGCGCTGACGATGCCGTCGCCCGTCGTGTGACGGTCGAGTGCCAGCAGATGGCCCGAGCCCTCCCCGCCGAGCAGCCAGCGGCGCTTCTCAAGTTCCTCGAGCACGTAGCGGTCGCCGACCTTCGCCCGGACGAACTCGATGCCCTGCCGCTTCAGCGCCATCTCGACGGCCTTGTTGGTCATCAGGGTGCCCACTACGCCGGCAGGCTTCTCGCCGCGGGCGATGCGCTCCATCGTCATCAGGTAGAGGAGCTCGTCGCCGTTGAACAAGCGGCCGCTGGCATCGACCAGTTGCAGCCGGTCGGCATCGCCATCGAGCGCGATGCCGTACTCGGCACCCTGGGCCTTGACCGCGTCGATCAACGCCTGCGGATGGGTCGCACCGAAGCCCTTGTTGATGTTGAGCCCGTCGGGCGCACAGCCGATGCTCGTCACCTCAGCCCCCAGTTCGTGGAACACGGCCGGCGCCACCTGGTAGGCCGCACCGTGCGCCGCATCGATGACAAGCTTGTGGCCGCGCAGCGTCAGGTCGTTGGCAAACGTGCTCTTGCAGAACTCGATGTAGCGGCCCGGCGCGTCGTTCAGGCGCCGCGCCTTTCCGAGGTTTTTGGAGTCGACCCATACGGGCGGCTCCTGCAGGGCAGCCTCGACAGCCAGTTCCCATTCGTCGCTGAGCTTGGTGCCGTGGGCGCTGAAGAACTTGATGCCGTTGTCCGGGTAGGCGTTGTGGCTGGCGCTGATCACCACGCCCAGGCTCGCACGCTGGGCGCGCGTCAGGTAGGCCACGCCGGGCGTCGGCAACGGGCCGAGCAGCACCACGTCCACACCGGCGGAGTTGAAGCCCGATTCCAGTGCGGATTCGAGCATGTAGCCGGAAATCCGCGTGTCCTTGCCGATCAGCACGGTCGGGCGCGACTCCGCTCTCTTGAGCACGCGACCCACCGCGTGCGCGAGGCGCAACACGAAATCGGGAGTGATGGGTGCCTGGCCGACTGTTCCGCGAATGCCGTCGGTGCCGAAATATTCCCTTGTCATTGTTCTGACTCCTGTCCTTGTCGTTCTCGTTTCATCGCGCGCCACACCGCCAGTGCGGCTACTGTCTCGCGCACATCATGCACCCGCACGATCGACGCGCCCAGATCGACCGCCAGCACGGCGGCCGCCACACTGGGCACCATCCGATCGCCTGCCGCCTCGATGCCTGTGACCGCGCCCAGCGAAGACTTTCGCGACCAGCCGGCCAGCACGGGCCAACCTGACGCGAGCAGTTCACGTTGTCGCGCGAGCAGCGAGAAATTCTGCGCGACGGTCTTGCCGAAGCCGATGCCGGGGTCGAGCACGATGCGATCGCTATGGACGCCAAGCGCAAGCAGTGCCTTCGCCTGGTGTTCGAGGAAGGACCGCACCGCCGGAACGACGTCGCCCTCCATCGGGGCCGACTGCATGGTCTGTGGATCGCGGTGCATGTGCATGAGGCAGATGCCGCATGCGGGGTGGGCCGCGACGGCCTCCATCGCGCCCGGCCGGCGGAGCGCCCAGACGTCATTGATGATGTCCGCGCCGAGGTCCAGCACGGCGCGCATCACTTCGGGCTTGTAAGTGTCGACGGAGATGGGGATCCCCAGCTTCACCGCTTCGCGCACCACCGGCAGCACGCGCGCCAGTTCGGCATCGAGCGGTACGGCAGGGCTGCCGGGACGCGTCGACTCGCCGCCGATGTCCAGGATATCGGCGCCCTCCCCGGCCAATTGCGCGCAATGGCGCACGGCGGACTCGGTCGACGCATGAGCGCCGCCGTCTGAAAAGGAATCGGGCGTGACGTTGACGATGCCCATCACCCGCGGCTGCGCCAGGTCGACGGCGAAGCGCGCAGTGCGCCAGACCGCCGTCATGCCTCGCCCCCAAGAAAAAACGGGGCCAGAGGCCCCGTTGATTGCCAAAGCATCATCGCTCAGGCTGCGGTCGGCGCCGGATCGGGATTCACCGCCGGCGTACCGCCGCTACCGCCGCCACTGCCCGAGGGCGGAATGCGCGGCGTCCAGTCCTTGGGCGGACGCGGTGCGCGGCCGGCCATGATGTCGTCGAGCTGCTCGGTGTCGATGGTTTCCCATTCGAGCAAAGCCTTGGCCATTGCGTGCATCTTGTCGCTGTTTTCCTCGATCAGGCGGCGCGCCAGGGCGTACTGCTCGTCGATGATGCGGCGCACCTCGGCATCGACCTTCTGCATGGTCGACTCGCTCATGTTCGTGGTCTTGGTGACCGAACGGCCGAGGAACACTTCGCCCTCGTTCTCCGCGTAGACCATCGGGCCGAGCGATTCGGTCATGCCATAGCGCATCACCATGTCGCGAGCGATCTGGGTGGCGCGCTCGAAGTCGTTGCTGGCACCGGTAGTCATCTGGTGCATGAACACTTCCTCGGCGATGCGGCCGCCGAACAGCATGCTGATCTGGTTCAGCATGTATTCGCGGTCATAGCTGTAGCGGTCCTGCGAAGGCAGGCTCATGGTCACGCCCAGGGCACGTCCGCGCGGGATGATCGTCACCTTGTGGACCGGATCGCACTTCGGCAGCAGCTTGCCGATGAGCGCGTGGCCGGATTCGTGGTAGGCCGTGTTCCGGCGCTCTTCCTCGGGCATCACCATGCTCTTGCGCTCGGGACCCATGAAGATCTTGTCCTTGGCCTTCTCGAAGTCCTGCATCTCGACCACGCGCGCGTTGCGGCGAGCGGCCATCAGCGCGGCTTCATTGCACAGGTTGGCCAGGTCGGCGCCCGACATGCCGGGCGTGCCGCGCGCGATGATGCTGGGGTTCACGTCCTGGCCCAGCGGCACCTTGCGCATGTGGACATTGAGAATCTGCTCGCGGCCACGGATGTCAGGCAGCGTCACGTAGACCTGACGGTCGAAACGGCCCGGGCGGAGCAAGGCGGCGTCCAGGATGTCCGGACGGTTGGTCGCGGCGACCACGATCACGCCGAGGTTGGTTTCGAAGCCGTCCATCTCGACCAGCATCTGGTTGAGGGTCTGCTCGCGCTCGTCGTTGCCGCCGCCGAGGCCCGCGCCACGCTGGCGACCGACCGCATCGATTTCGTCGATGAAGATGATGCAGGGGGCGTTCTTCTTGGCGTTCTCGAACATGTCGCGGACGCGGGCTGCACCCACGCCGACGAACATTTCGACGAAGTCGGAGCCGGAGATCGAGAAGAACGGAACCTTCGCCTCGCCGGCGATGCTCTTCGCCAGCAAGGTCTTGCCGGTGCCCGGGGGGCCGACCAGCAGCAACCCGCGCGGGATTCGCCCGCCCAGCTTCTGGAACTTGGCCGGGTCCTTCAGGAAGTCGACGACCTCCTTCACCTCTTCCTTGGCCTCGTCGCAGCCCGCAACGTCAGCGAAGGTGACCTGGTTGTTGTTCTCGTCGAGCATGCGAGCCTTGCTCTTGCCGAAGCTGAAGGCGCCGCCCTTGCCGCCCCCCTGCATCTGCCGCATGAAGTAGACCCATACGCCGATCAGAAGCAGCATGGGCCCCCAGCTCACCAGCAGCGTCATGAGGAGTGAGCCCTCTTCCCGCGGCTTGACGTCGAACTTGACGTTGTTGGCGATCAGGTCGCCGACCAGGCCACGGTCGAGATAGGTTGCCGTCGTGCGAATCTTGCGGTCGTCGTTGGTGATCGCGACGATCTCGCTGCCGCCCTGGCCTTCCTGGATCGTGGCGCTCCTGATGCGGTTGTTGCGTACTTCTTCGAGGAAGTCGGAATAGCCGATGTTGCCTGCGCCAGCGACGCCGCGGGTGTCGAACTGCTTGAACACAGTGAACAACACCATCGCAATGACGAGCCAGACGGCAACTTTGGAAAACCACTGATTGTTCAAACGAAGCTCCAGTCGAAAGCGCGTGGTATGAAAAACAAAAACGCGCTGAGGCACGCAATTTGCGGCTATTTTAGGCTTTTCAACCCGCGAAACAGGCTAATTTCCCTATAGCAGCCATAGGAGGCGAGCGGTCTTAGCCGCGGGCGCGGGGCGCCCCGGCCGAGTATCAATTCGTATCGGCAGCCTTCAGGCCGATGCCCACCATAAACGTTTCCGAGGATTTGTCGCGCGAAGCCTTCGGTTTGATGGGCTTGACGACGCGAAAATTGTCCTTGAAAAGCTTGGTCAGCTCGCTATAGCCGCTGCCGTGAAACAGCTTGGCGACCAGCGCGCCTTCGGGCTTCATGTGGTGGTGCGCGAAGTCGATCGCAAGCTCGATCAGGTGCGAGATTCGCGCCGCGTCGGCGGAGGCAATGCCGGACAGGTTTGGGGCCATGTCCGACACCACGACGTCGGCCAGCCGCCCATCCATCACCGTGGACAGCCGTTCCAGCACATCGGCTTCGCGGAAGTCGCCCTGCAGGAAGGTCACCCCCTCGATGGGCTCCATGGGCAGGATGTCCAGCGCGATGATGGTGCCGGCCAATTCGCCCGAGGCCGCGCCACCGGGCGACATCCGGCGCCGGACGTACTGGCTCCAGGCGCCGGGGGTCGAGCCGAGGTCAACTACCAACTGACCCGGCTTGATCAGGCCCAGCGTCTCGTCGATCTCCTTGAGTTTGTAGGCGGCCCGCGCCCGATAGCCCTCCCGCGTGGCCAGCTTGACGTACGGATCATTGATGTGATCGTGCAGCCACGCCTTGTTGACCTTCTTGCTTTTCGGTTTCGGATTCATTGACGCTCGATAATACGGGGATGCCCGCCATTCAACTTACCCCTGCGCAGCGCAAGGTGCACCGCTCCGAAGCGCACCATCTGGACCCGATCGTCATGATCGGCGGCGACGGGCTGACGCCGGCCGTCAAGAAAGAAGCCGACGCCGCGCTCAAGGCCCATGGCCTGATCAAGGTACGTGTGTTCTCCGACGACCGCCCTGCCCGCGAAGCCATGCTCCAGGCCCTCGCCGACGAACTGGACGCCGCGCCGATCCAGCACATCGGCAAGCTGCTCGTCCTCTGGCGGCCGATTCCGGAGAAGGAACGGGAAATCGACGAGGACCGCATGCCCGGTCCGCGCGACGTCAAAGTCATCAAGTACAGCAAGCGTGCCGGGCAACGGCCCGAGATCAAGACCCTGCGGGTCCTCGGCAACCAGCGCCTGACACCCGGCGGAACGATCAAGCGCGCCAAGGCCCGGAAGCCGCTGTCAGTCAAGAAGCGACGCCAGGCGGATTGAGGATGCGGAGCGAGACGGCTGCGGGTCCGCAGCGGCACATCCTGTGCATGAAATGGGGCACGAAGTACGGGCCCGACTATGTCAATCGGCTCTACGCCATGGTGCGCCGCCACCTTAGCGGCGACTTCAAGTTCGTCTGCCTGACCGATGACAGCAAGGGCATCCGCAGCGAAGTCGAGTGCTACCCGATTCCGCCGCTGGACCTCGAACTGGCGCCGGGACAGGTCGACCGCGCATGGAAGAAACTGACCACTTTCGAGCAGGACCTCCATGGCCTGCGCGGCACGGCGCTTTTCGTCGATCTCGACGTCGTCGTCGTGGGCAGCCTGGACGAATTCTTCGAGTATCCCGGCGAGTTCCTGATCATCCACGACTACGAGCGTCCGTGGCGCCGGCGGCGGATCACCGGCAACTCATCGGTCTACCGCTTCGAACTGGGCGCGCACCCCGACGTGCTGGCCCATTTCCGCCAGAACATGGACGCAGTGCAGGCCGAGTTCCGCAACGAGCAGACCTACCTGTCGGACTTCATGTATCGCAAGGGAACGCTGGCCTACTGGCCCGAGGCATGGTGCCCGAGCTTCAAGTACCACGGCATTCCGACCTGGCCGACCAATTACTGGCGCGAGCCCTTCGTGCCCGAGGGCGCCAGGATCATGGTCTTCCACGGGGAGTGCAATCCGCCCGATGCGCTGGCGGGACGGCGCAACCGACGCTTCCGGTTCATCCGGCCGGCGCGCTGGATCACTCAGTTCTGGAAGGCTTGATCAGCCGGTGCGGCGTCCCATGCGCCAGAGCAGGACGCCTGCACACACCCACTGGCCGAAGTACATGGCGCTCCCCAGCGAGTGCCAGAGCCTGAGATTCTCGCGCGCCAGGATGCGGGGCGAGACGGCATATTGCTGGAGCAGCGCCAGCAGCAGCGCCGTGATGATCAGGAAAATGGCCGTCCGCGCCGGGCCATCCACCCTGTCGCCGCCTTTGGCGCGAAAGTGAACCAGCAGCACCAGGCCGCACCCCAGAGCCACCCACGTCTGCGCAGCGAACAACTGCCCTGCGAAGTTGCCGGCAACGGCGGGGTTGCCGAGCCGGGCAAAGAGCATCGGGACCACGAGGAATCCGATCGTCGTCAGGCTGCCCCACCAGAAGGCGGCGAGCAGCAGCGCGATGCGGTCCTTCATGGTGTCCGCAGGATCAGAGATAGCTGACCGCGACGATCTCGTAGCGCTTGACGCCGCCCGGCGCCTGAACCTCGGCGGTGTCGCCCTCTTCCTTGCCGATCAGGGCGCGCGCGATAGGGCTGGAGACGTTGATGAGGCCCAGCTTCAGGTCGGCCTCGTCTTCGCCCACGATCTGGTACTTGACGGCTTCGCCCGTCTTCTCGTCCTCGAGTTCGACCGTGGAGCCGAACACCACCTTGCCGCCGGCGTCGAGCGCAGTGGGATCGATGATCTGGGCCGCGGAGAGCTTGCCCTCGATGTCCTGGATGCGACCTTCGATGAAGCCCTGGCGATCCTTGGCGGCTTCGTATTCGGCGTTCTCGCTCAAGTCGCCCTGTGCGCGCGCTTCGGCGATCGAGTTGATGACCCAGGGGCGGTCGACCGTCTTGAGTCGTTGCAGTTCTTCGCGCAGCTTTTCTGCGCCACGCTTGGTGATGGGTATGGTGGCCACGTTGGTTGCTCCAGAAAGCGAAACCGCCGAACGCTGCCGTTCGGCGGTCGATGGGAGAGAAAGGTCAGACGAGATTGCGTCCGGTCAGCCGGCTCAGGATGGCGAGCGGGCTCGAATCGGGATTGTATTGCCTCGCGGCGGGCAGATGGAGGGTCTGCTCCAGCATGTACTGCCCGGACATGACGGCGTGCGAGGTCTGGTCGGAAAAGCAGACCCACACCGATCCGGCCGGGAACGGCACAGTCTGCTGGTCGGCATTCTTCTGGTAGTCCAGGTCGGATTTCATGCCGTCGTGCAGTTGCAGCATGAGGTGGTCGTACTCGCTGCGCAGCGACTTGGTGACCCTGAGCGCCCGCAGCATGCGCGCCTGCCAGCGCGAATAGGGCTTGGCGCGCGGTAGAAAGCGCTTCGCGACTGTCTCGAAAGGCTCGCCGACGCGCCAGACCCGTGGCGCGCCCTCCGGATTGGCGTTGGTGAACACGCGCAGGATCCGCTCGCCGTAGTTGGGCCTCGACGGAAAAGCATCCACATGCAACCGTCGGTCGTCGGCCCGCCATGACTGGACGCGGGTTTCGACCTGCGCCGGCCGGTAGCTGGTCGGCGCGAGCCGCAGCGCTGGCGTGTAATGCGGCAGCAGCCCTTGGATCAGCTGCGTCGCCTGCGTGCGGAAGCGGCCGACCATGTCGGCAACCGCGCGCTGCCGGTCCTCGTCCCCCGCCACGCCCTTGATGCGTCCGTTCGCGTCCAGGCTGATGTTGCGCACGTCCGGCGACAGGACCGCCGGCGACAGCAACGCCCGCTCTTCGGGCAGCAACTCGAATCCAAGGCGCGGAAAGTACAGCACCTTGCCGGCCTCGAGCGCGGCGATCCATGCCTCGTTCGGCACGGCGCCGTTCCAGTCGGCCAGGTCGAGTTCGACGAGCTGCGATTCCATCTCTCGACGTTACCCGAGTGCGAGCTGCGCGTGCATTTCCTGGATGGAGATCACGTCCAGGTCCTTCATGTACCGCATCCCCTCGACCGCCGCCTCGGCGCCGAAGATCGTGGTGAAGGTCGTCACCCGCGCCAGCAGCGCCGAGGTCCGGATCTGGCGCGAATCGGCGATCGCATTGCGACGCTCTTCCACCGTGTTGATGACCAGCGCAATCTCGTTGTTCTTGATCATGTCGACGATGTGCGGACGGCCTTCAGTCACCTTGTTGACCACGGCGCAAGCGATCCCCGCGGCCTGGATCGCCGCTGCAGTGCCCTTGGTCGCGATCAGCTCGAAGCCCAGCGCGGCGAGGCCACGCGCCACTTCCACCGCACGCGGCTTGTCGTTGTTCTTTACCGAGACGAAGACGCGGCCGGACTTCGGCAGGTGCGTGCCCGCGCCCAGTTGCGACTTCACGAAGGCTTCGCCGAAGGTCTTGCCCACGCCCATTACCTCGCCGGTCGACTTCATCTCCGGACCGAGGATGGTGTCGACGCCCGGGAACTTGACGAACGGGAACACGGCTTCCTTGACGCTGAAGTACGGCGGCGTGACTTCCTTTGTGACGCCCTGGGACACCAGGGACTGGCCAGCCATGCAGCGCGCGGCCACCTTCGCGAGCTGGATGCCCGTCGCCTTGCTCACGTAGGGCACCGTGCGCGAGGCGCGCGGATTCACTTCGAGCACGTAGATGACGTCGTGGCCGTCCTTTTCCTGGATCGCAAACTGCACGTTCATGAGCCCGACCACGTTGAGCGCCTTGGCCATCGCGGCGCTCTGGCGCTTGAGTTCGGCGATCGTCTCGGCCTTCAGGCTGTACGGCGGCAGCGAGCATGCCGAGTCGCCGGAATGCACGCCGGCCTGCTCGATGTGCTCCATCACGCCGCCGATGAGTGTGTTGCCTTCGGCGTCGCGCAGGCAATCGACGTCGCACTCGACGGCATCGTTCAGGAAGCGGTCCAGCAGCACCGGCGAATCGTTGCTGACCTTGACGGCCTCGCGCATGTAGCGTTCCAGGTCGCGCTGCTCGTGCACGATTTCCATCGCGCGTCCGCCCAGCACGTAGCTCGGACGAACCACCAGCGGATAACCCAGTTCGGCCGCCTTCTCGAGCGCCTCGGGCTCGGTGCGCGCGGTCGCGTTTGGCGGCTGGCGCAGCTTCAGCTCATGCAGCAGCTTCTGGAAGCGTTCGCGGTCTTCGGCGGCGTCGATCATGTCGGGGCTGGTACCGATGATCGGCACGCCGTTGGCCTCCAGGTCGAGCGCGAGCTTGAGCGGCGTCTGGCCGCCGTACTGCACGATCACGCCGGTCGGCTTTTCCTTGTCGACGATCTCCAGCACGTCTTCGAGCGTCAGCGGCTCGAAATACAGGCGATCGCTGGTGTCGTAGTCGGTCGAGACGGTCTCGGGATTGCAGTTGACCATGATGGTCTCGTAGCCGTCCTCGCGCATCGCGAGCGCGGCATGCACGCAGCAGTAGTCGAACTCGATGCCCTGGCCGATGCGGTTGGGGCCGCCGCCGAGCACCATGATCTTCTTCTTGCTGGTCGGCTCGGCCTCGCACTCGTCCTCGTAGGTCGAGTACATGTAGGCGGTGTTGGTGGCGAACTCGGCCGCGCAAGTGTCGACGCGCTTGTAGACCGGGCGAACGCCCAGTGCGCGGCGCTTCTCGCGGATCGCGGTGTCGGTGGTCTTCAGCTGGCGCGCGAGGCGGCGGTCGGAGAAGCCCTTCTTCTTCAGCGCGAGGAGCGTGTCGCGGTCGATGTCGTCGAGGGACTTGGTTTCGAGTTCGAGCTCGATCTTCACGATCTCCTCGATCTGCACGAGGAACCACGGGTCGATCTTGGTCAGCGCAAAGACTTCGTCCACGCTCAGCCCCATCGCGAAGGCATCGCCGACGTACCAGATGCGGTCCGGGCCCGGCTCGCCGAGTTCCTTTTCGAGGACTTCGCGGTCCTGCGTCTTTTCGTTGAGACCGTCGACGCCCACTTCCAGCCCGCGCAGCGCCTTCTGGAACGATTCCTGGAAGGTGCGGCCCATGGCCATCACCTCGCCGACCGACTTCATCTGCGTCGTCAGGCGCGAATCGGCCTGCGGGAACTTCTCGAAGGCAAAGCGCGGGATCTTGGTGACCACGTAGTCGATGCTGGGCTCGAAGCTCGCGGGCGTGGCACCGCCGGTGATCTCGTTGCGCAGCTCGTCGAGCGTGTAGCCGACGGCCAGCTTGGCCGCGACCTTGGCGATGGGGAAGCCGGTCGCCTTGGACGCCAGCGCGGACGAACGCGAGACCCGCGGATTCATCTCGATGACGACCATGCGGCCGTCCTTCGGATTGATCGAGAACTGGACGTTCGATCCACCGGTGTCGACGCCGATCTCGCGCAGCACGGCCAACGAGGCGTTGCGCAGGATCTGGTATTCCTTGTCCGACAGCGTCTGCGCCGGTGCGACGGTGATCGAATCGCCGGTGTGCACGCCCATCGGGTCGAGGTTCTCGATCGAGCAGACGATGATGCAGTTGTCGGCCTTGTCGCGCACGACTTCCATCTCGTACTCTTTCCAGCCGAGCAAGGACTCTTCGATCAACAGCTCGTTGGTGGGCGAGGCTTCCAGGCCGCGCTTGCAGATGGTCTCGAACTCTTCGGGGTTGTAGGCGATGCCGCCACCGGTGCCGCCGAGCGTGAAGCTCGGGCGAATTACCACCGGGAAGCCGACGGTCTTCTGCACTGCCCAGGCCTCGTCCAGCGAATGGGCGATGCCGGAGCGCGCGGAGCCCAGGCCGATCTTCGTCATCGCGTCCTTGAACTTCAGGCGGTCCTCGGCCTTGTCGATGGCTTCGGGCGTGGCGCCGATCAGCTCGACCTTGTACTTGTCGAGCACGCCATTGCGCCAGAGGTCGAGGGCGCAGTTGAGCGCGGTCTGGCCGCCCATGGTGGGCAGGATCGCATCCGGACGCTCCTTGGCGATGATCTTCTCGACTGTCGGCCAGGTGATCGGCTCGATGTAGATGACGTCCGCCGTGGCTGGGTCCGTCATGATCGTCGCGGGATTGCTGTTGATCAGGATGACCTTGTAGCCCTCCTCGCGCAGCGCCTTGCAGGCTTGCACGCCGGAGTAGTCGAACTCGCAGGCCTGGCCAATGATGATCGGGCCGGCGCCGATGATGAGGATGCTCTTGAGGTCTGTGCGCTTAGGCATTCTTCTGTCCTTCCTTGTGACTTTGCATGAGTGCCGTGAAGCGGTCGAACAGGTAGCCGATGTCGTGCGGGCCGGGCGATGCTTCCGGGTGGCCCTGGAAGCAGAAGGCCGGCTTGTCGGTGCGCGCCAGGCCCTGCAGCGTGTTGTCGAACAGGCTGATGTGCGTAGGCCGCAGGTTGGCGGGCAAGGTCTTTTCGTCCACAGCAAAGCCGTGGTTCTGGCTGGTGATGCTCACGCGGCCGTTGTCGAGGTCCTTCACGGGATGGTTCGCACCGTGGTGGCCGAACTTCATCTTGAAGGTTTTCGCGCCCGAAGCGAGCGCCATGATCTGGTGCCCCAGGCAGATGCCGAAGACCGGAATGCCGGTCTCGATCAACTGGCGCGTGGACTCGATCGCATAGTCGCAAGGCTCCGGGTCGCCCGGGCCGTTGGCGAGGAAGATGCCGTCCGGTCGCAGCTTGAGCACGTCCGCCGCAGGCGTCTGGGCCGGCACGACCGTGATGCGCGCGCCGCGCTGGGCGATCATGCGCAGGATGTTCTTCTTGACGCCGTAGTCGAAGGCCACGACGTGGAACTTGGGCGTGATCTGGACGCCGTAGCCGGATCCGAGCTTCCACTCGGTCTGCGTCCATTCGTAGGTTTCCTTGACCGAGACGACCTTGGCCAGGTCGAGGCCGGCCATGCTGGGCGCAGCCTTGGCGGCGGCGACGGCCTTGTCGATCAGCGCCTGGGTGACGGCTTCACCTTCCGCCAGCCCGAAGATGCAACCGTTCTGGGCACCATGCGTGCGCAGATGGCGCGTGAGCTTGCGGGTGTCGATGTTGGCGATGGCGACCGTGTTGCCACGCACGAGATACTCGTTGAGCGTGGCGGTCTTGCGGAAGTTGGACGCGACCAGGGGCAGGTCCTTGATGATCAGGCCCGCGGCATGGATCTTGTCGGCCTCGATGTCTTCCTCGTTGACGCCGTAGTTGCCGATGTGCGGATACGTAAGCGTCACGATCTGCTGGCAATAGCTCGGGTCGGTCAGGATTTCCTGGTAACCGGTCATGGCGGTGTTGAACACCACTTCGCCAGTCGTGACGCCGGTGGCGCCGATCGAGTTGCCGAGAAAGACCGTGCCGTCTGCAAGCGCCAGGATGGCGGGCGGGAATTTTCCCTTGAGAGACAAAAGCACTGGGATCTCCGGATGGATGACGCCCAAAGCGAACCCAAGATCTGACTTTGGGTTGCGACTTTCGTCGAGGAGTTGGCTTGCGTGCGCTGAGGGCGGGGGTGAGAGCGGGAAAGCCCTTGATTATAGCCGGCAGTAGTTCACGAACTCGCCGCTGCGGCGCTTGCATGCAAGCAAATCGCCGCTGCCGCTGCCACGTTGAGCGACTCCTCGCCGCCCGGCTGGGCGATGCGAACATGCCGGGCCGCGCGCCCTTCCAGTTCGGCGGAAACGCCCTGCCCTTCGTGTCCCATCAGCCAGGCACAGGGGGAAGGCAGGCTGGCGCGATGGAGCCAGTCGCCGCGGTGCGAACTGGTGGCGATCATGGGCACGGTCAGCGCATCGAGGGCATCCAGATCGACGCCTTCGATCAGCCGAAGCCCGAAATGAGCGCCCATACCGGCCCGCAGCACCTTGGGCGCCCAGAGCGCGGCCGTGCCCTTGAGTGCGACGACTTGAGTGAAGCCGAATGCCGCGGCACTGCGCAGAATCGAACCGACATTGCCCGCATCCTGGAGACGGTCGAGCACCACGGTCGGCGCGGCCGCCTCGATGGCAGGACGCGCCGGCAGGTCCAGCACGAAACCCATCGGGGCCGGCGACTCCAGTCCACTGACACCGGCCAGCAAATCGTCCGACAGCACCACCGTCTTGGCGGCCGCGTTCGCCCATTCGTGCCGGGCCGAAGGCCAGAGCGACTCGGCAAACACGGCGACGGCCGGGCGCACGCCACGTTCGCGCGCGGCGCGGCAAAGGTGGTCGCCTTCGAGCCAGATACGGCCCGCCTTGCGGTAGCCGCCCGGGTCGTGGGCCAGCTTGCGCAGTTCCTTCAGGAGCGGGTTGTCTCGCGAGGTGACGTGCGTGACGTCGCCGGAAGTCACGGCGAAATCCGCATCTCGACGGAGGTCGTCTGAATGATCATCGCCTCCGACACCATGGCTGGCTCCGCGTGGCGCGTTGCCCGCGAGAGCGCGGCCGCAACCGGGCTGAAGGTCTTGCGATGGTGCACGCAAGCGCCATGGCGCAGGAGCGCTTCCAGGTGTTCGGGCGTCCCGTAGCCCTTGTGACCGGCAAAGCCGTAATGCGGAAACTCTTCGTGCAACTGCTCACAGAGCCTGTCCCGATGCACTTTCGCCAGGATCGAGGCTGCGGAGATCGCCTTGACGCGGGCGTCGCCCTTCACGATCGCCTCCGCCAGCACATCGAGCGTCGGCAGGCGATTGCCGTCCACCAGCACCTTGACCGGCTTCAGTCGCAGCCCTTCGACCGCCCGCCGCATGGCGATCATGGTGGCCTGGAGGATGTTGTGCGTGTCGATTTCCTCGACGCTCGCCTGCGCGACGGAGCAGCACAGGGCCTTGGCCAGGATCTGGTCGTTGAGGCGCTCGCGCTGCAGTGCAGTCAGGGTCTTCGAATCAGCAAGGCCTCGGATGGGCCGCTGGTCATCGAGGATGACCGCCGCAGCGACGACCGGCCCGGCCAGCGGACCCCGGCCGGCCTCGTCGACGCCGGCGATCAGGCCTGGGGCATCCCATACCAGGGTGGCCTGTTCAGCCTTCAAGAACTTTCTGGATCGCATCGGCGCACAGTGTCGGCGTATCGCGCAGCAATTCGGCATGCAGCGCGCAAAAACGTTGTTGCAAGGCGTGAACCTTGTCGGGTGCCGCGAGCCACGCCAGGGTGGCGTCGGCCAGCGCCTGCGGCGTCGCGGCCTCCTGAAGCACCTCGGGCACCACGAATTCACCGGTGAGGATATTGGGCAGGCCGACCCACGGCTGGAGTTGCTTGTGGCGCATCACCAGGTTCCAGGTCAGGGAATTCATGTGGTACGAAATGACCATCGGCCGCTTGAAGAGCGCCGCTTCCAGCGTGGCGGTGCCACTGGCGATCAGGGTGACATCGCACGCAGCCAGTGCGTCGTGCGAGCGACCGTCGAGCAGCGTCACCCTTCCGGCCATCCCGGCTGCCTGCAGCGCTTGCTCCACGTCCGCCCGCAGGTTCGGCAGAACCGGTGAAATGAATTGCAGCCCCGGTTGCGCCTTCTGCATGAGTGCAGCCGCCTCGAAGAACCTCGGAGCGATGTGCCGGACCTCCGAGCGCCTGCTGCCGGGCAGCAAGGCCACGACCGTGGCGTCGCCGTCCAGACCCAGGGCCGCGCGTGCGGCCGCCCGGTCAGGTTCCATTGGGATCACCTTGGCGAGCGGATGCCCGACGTAGGTGGCGGCGATGCCGTGCTTGGCCAGCAATTCGGGCTCGAACGGGAAGATGCAGAGCACATGATCTGCCGCCGCACGCAGTTTTTCGACACGCTCCGGGCGCCACGCCCAGATCGATGGGCAGACGAAGTGGGCCGTCTTCATGCCGCGGCTTCGCAGGCCCGCTTCGAGGTCGAGGTTGAAATCCGGCGCGTCGACGCCGATGAAGATGTCGGGCGACTCGCGAAGAAGCCGCGCCTTGAGTTGGCGCCGGATGCCCGCGATTTCCGCATAGTGGCGCAGCACCTCGACGTAGCCCCGCACGGCGAGCTTTTCCTGGGGCCACCAGCTTTCGAAGCCGCGCGAGAGCATCTGCGGCCCTCCGATGCCGACGGCCTTCATCGAAGGCCACCGCGCGTGCAATCCATCAAGCATCAAGCCCGCAAGCAGGTCACCCGAGGCCTCACCGGCGACCAGCGAAAACTGCCGCTGCGCTTCAGACATGGGACGGCTCAGCGCGCGATGCCGCGCGTGGCGCCAGCGAGGAATTCACTCATCAACGCCACGTCGGGCGCGGATTCCGGCACCTCGGTTGCGAGCGCCTCGATCGCGATGCGCGCCTCTTCGAGCGTCTTGCCCTGGCGATACAGGAGCTTGTGCATTTGCTTCACCGTCGCGATGCGCGCCGGCGAGTAGTCGCGACGACGCAAACCGACCACGTTGAATCCACGCACGGCGAGCGGATTGCCGTCGACCAGCATGAAAGGCGGCACGTCCTGCGTGACCGCACTGGCGAAACCGAGCATGGCATGGGCGCCAACAGACACGAACTGGTGGATGCCGGTCAGGCCGCCCACCGTCACCCAGTCGGCCAGATGCACGTGACCGGCCAGCGTGGTGTTGTTGGCCAGCGTGGTGTGGTCATCGACGCGGCAGTCGTGCGCGATGTGCGTGTAGGCCATGATCCAGTTGTCATTGCCCACGCGCGTGACGCCGCCAGCGCCCGGCACGCCGAGGTTGAAAGTGCAGAACTCGCGGATCGTGTTGCGGTCGCCGATCACCAGTTCGGTCGGCTCGCCGGCGTATTTCTTGTCCTGCGGTACGGCGCCCAGCGACGCGAACTGGAAGATCCGGTTGTCACGGCCGATCGTGGTCCTGCCCTCGATCACGCAGTGCGCACCGATCGTGGTGCCGGCGCCGACACGCACGTGGGGGCCGATCACGGCGTAGGGACCGACGCTCACCGTCAAGTCGAGCTGTGCCAGGGGGTCGACGATGGCCGTCGGATGAATCAGGGTCATGCCAGCGGAGGTTCAGTTGATCTGGCGCATGGCGCACATCAACGTGGCTTCGCAGGCCAGTTCGGTACCGACCAGCGCGCGCCCCTTGAACTTGGAAATACCCGCCTTCATGCGCTCGATTTCGACCTCGAGCGTCAGTTGGTCGCCGGGTTCCACCGGGCGCTTGAACCGCGCGCCATCAATGGCTGCGAAGTAGTAGACCGTGTTGTCGTCCGGGACGATGTCGAGCGAATGGAAGGACAGCAGTGCGGCAGCCTGTGCCATCGCCTCGAGCATCAATACGCCCGGCATGACCGGACGATGCGGGAAGTGTCCATTGAAGAACGGCTCGTTCATGGTCACGTTCTTGAGCGCGGTGATGCGCTTGCCCTTTTCCATCTCGAGCACTCGGTCCACCAGAAGGAACGGGTAACGGTGGGGCAGCAGCTTGAGGATTTGATGGATATCGAGCGTCATGATTTCTTGTCCTGCATCGTCATTTTTTCCAGCGCCTTCAGGCGCTCGCGAAGACCGTGCAGTTGCTTGAGCGTGGCTGCATTCTTTTCCCAGGCGGCATTGTCGTCGATGGGAAACACACCGGTGTACTGACCCGGCTTATGGATGGAGCGCGTCACCAGGGACATGGACGAGATGTGGACGTGGTCCGCGATCGTCAGGTGGCCCAGGACGCCGGCGCGTCCGCCGAAGGTGCAATGCGCGCCGATCGTGGCGCTTCCTGCCACCGCCGCGCAGCCCGCCATCGCGGTGTGCTTCCCGATCCGAACGTTGTGGCCGATCTGGATCAGGTTGTCGAGCTTGACGCCGTCCTCGATCACGGTGTCTTCGAGGGCGCCGCGATCGATACAGGTGTTGGCGCCGATCTCGACGTCGTCACCGATGCGCACGGCGCCGAGTTGCTCGATCTTGACCCATGCGCCTTCATGGGGTGCGAGGCCGAACCCGTCGGCGCCGATCACCACGCCCGGATGCAACAGGCATCGCGCGCCGATGACGCAGTCTTCGCTGACCGTGACGCTGGATTTCAGGACGGTATCGGCGCCGATCCGCGCGCCCCGCTCGATGACGCAGAGGGCCCCGATGCGGGCGGTGGGGTCGATGGAGGCGTCGGGATCGATCACCGCGCTTGGGTGGATCCGTGCGGTCTCGGGTCTTGCATGTGCCTTCTTCCAGAGCTGGGTCAGGCGGGCAAAGTACAAGTAGGGGTCGGGCGCGACGATGAACGCGCCGCGTTCGGCCGCAGCCTCCCGCATGGCGGGCGAGACGATGACGCACCCGGCTCGCGAGTCAGCGAGCTCCTTGCGGTATTTCGGATTGCTCAGGAAGCCGATGGCGTCGGGCTGCGCCGTCGAAAGCGGCGCAAGGCGCTCGATCGACAGCGCGGCATCGCCCTGAAGCTCGCCCCCAAGGGCTTCGATGATTGCGCCTAGCCGCAGTGCCACGCCGGATTTGCGGCGCTACTTGCCGCCGTTAGCAGTCGACGCGTTCAGCGCCTTGATCACCTTCTCGGTGATGTCGTGCTTGGGGTTGATGTAGATCGCCTCCTGCAGGATGGCGTCGTACTTTTCTGCCTCGGCCACTTGCTTGACCACGCGGTTGGCACGCTCGTAGACCTGCTGGAGTTCTTCGTTCTTGCGCGCGTTCAGGTCTTCCTGGAACTCCCGGCGGCGGCGCTGGAAATCACGGTCCTGGTCGACAAGAGCACGCTGGCGCGCGATCCGCTGGGTTTCGGTCAGCGTCGACGCCTCGCGCTCGAACTTCTCGGAAGCCGCCTTCAAGGCCTCGCCCTGGGCGGTCAGATCCTTCTCGCGCTTGAGGAATTCGGCCTCCAGCTTGGCTTGCGCGGCCTTTGCGGGCAGGGCCTCGCGCAACACCCGGTCCGGGTTGACGAAGCCGATGCGGAAGGTCTCTTGCGCATGGGCCGGCGCGCCCGCGGCCATGAACGCGGGAATCAATAGCGCACCGGCGATGCGGAGCAATGGGGTCATTAGAAAGAGGTTCCGATCTGGAATTGCACGCGCTGAATTCTATCCTTCGGGATATAGGTCTCCGGAAAGAGGGCACTTCCCTCGCCTTTCTCGTACACGACCGGGAACGCATAGGCAATGCGAAGCGGGCCCAGCGGCGAAATCCAGCTGATACCGATGCCGACGGAAGCGCGGATCTTGGTGATCGAATCCCATTGCGCGTTGTTGAAATACGGATACAGGCTGCGGTCGCCCCAGACGTTACCGGCATCGAGGAATCCGTACATGCGGAGCGTGCGGTCGTTGCCTGCGCCCGGGAAGGGCGTGCTGAGTTCGGCGTTGATGATCGCCTTCTTGGTGCCACCGATGGCGGCGCCCTCGGTCTGGCCAGCCAGCGGAAGATCTCGCGGACCGAGCGAGTTCTGCTCGAAGCCCCGAACAGTGCCCAGGCCGCCCGCATAGAAGTTCTTGAAGATCGGGTAAGGCTTGTCGCCGAAAGCCTTGGCATAGCCCACTTCGCCGTTGATCGCGAAGGTGTACTGCTTGTTGATGGGATAGAACTGCTGGTACTGGTAGCTGCCCTTGTAGTACTGCATGTCCCCGCCGACCCCGACTTCCAGGTTGGCGCGTTGCAAGCGTCCCTTTGTCGGAACCAGCGCGCTATCGCGATCGTCGCGCGCCCAACCGATGGTGAGTGGGACGCCCGTGACCGTATCGTTCGTACAGGCAAGAATAAGGATGCCGTCAGGTCCGGTCACGCATCCGAAGTAATTCCGGTAAGACTGCGGCGTCGCCGACGCCGCGGTGCTACCGGGGTTGAAACTGTAGCGTTCGAGTCCAGCGCCGAAGAAGACGGTGTCGACTTCGCTGAACGGCACGCCGAATCGAATGATCCCGCCGTCGTTCGTCAACCTGTAGTCGCCGTCGACGGTGTAGTACGGCCGGGTGGTCGTGCTGTACAGGCTGAAACTGCGCGAGATGCCCTCTTTGGTGAAGTAGGGATCCGTGGTGGTCAACGACAGCGTGCGGTTGTACTTGCTGGTGTTCACCTGAACACCCAGGTAGTTGCCGGAGCCGAACACGTTTTCCTGCGAGATGCCGAACGTGAGGCTCACCTTCTCGGCGCTGGAGAAGCCGGCGCCCAGTTGCAGCGACCCGGTCGGCTTTTCCGTCACGGCGATCGCCAGGTCGACCTGGTCGGGCGTACCAGGCACCTCTTGCGTGTCGACGCTCACATCAGTGAAGAAACCCAGCCGGTCGACCCGATCGCGAGAAAGCTTGATCTTGTCGCCGTCGTACCAGGAAGCCTCGTACTGACGGAACTCGCGCCGGATCACTTCGTCGCGCGTGCGGTTGTTCCCGCCGACGGAGATGCGCCGCACGTAGACGCGTCGGCCCGGATCCGCATTGATGGTCAGCGCAACGCGGTTGTTGGTGCGGTCGATTTCCGGCTCGGCCTGCACGCGCGCGAAGGCGAAGCCGAAGGAGCCGAAGTAGTCGGTAAAGGCCTTGATCGTCTCCGTGACCTGCTCACCGTTGTAGGGCTCACCGGGCCTGATCGTCACGAGCGACTTGAATTCGTCCTCGCGCCCGAGGAAGTTGCCGTTGAGCTTGACGCCCGACACGACGAACTTCTCGCCTTCCGTGATGTTCACGGTCACTGCCAGGTCTTGCCGGTCCGGAGAGATGGCGACCTGGGTCGAGTCGATGTGAAACTCGAGGTAGCCGCGCGTCAGATAGTACGAACGCAGGGTCTCCAGGTCGGCATTGAGCTTGCTGCGCGAGTACTGGTTGGACTTGGTGTACCAGGAGAGCCAGCCGCCGCTGTCCTGATCGAAGAGGCTCAGCAGCGTGGACTCGCTGAAGTCCTTGTTGCCGGCGATATGAACCTCGCGAATGCGGGCGGGTTCGCCTTCGGTCACGGTGAACGTCAGGTTGACGCGATTGCGCTCGATGGGCGTCACCGTCGTCACGACTTGCGCGTTGTACAAGCTGCGGCTGACGTACTGCCGCTTGAGTTCCTGCTCCGCGCGGTCGGCCAGGGCTTTGTCGTATGGACGGCCATCGGAGAGGCCGACTTCGCGCAGGGCCTTCTGCAAGGCCGCCTTTTCGAATTCCTTGGTGCCGACGAAATCGACGTCGGCGATGGTCGGCCGCTCCTCGACGATCACCACCAGCACATTGCCGTTGACGTCGATGCGAACGTCCTTGAAGAGTCCCAGATCGAACAGTGCCCGGATCGCCGCCGATCCGCGCTCGTCGCTATAGGTGTCGCCAACACGGAAAGGCAGCGACGCGAAGATCGTTCCTGGCTCCACGCGTTGAAGTCCTTCGACCCGGATGTCACGCACCGTGAAGGGCTCGACGGCCCAGGCTGCGGTGGCGGCAAGCGCACTCACCACTACCGCGGCGACGCTACGCAGGCGAAAGCGACTGATTGTTATGTTCATCTGTGAATTGAGCCAGCGCAGAAGGGGCCGGCAGAAAGTTAACCAAAGAGCCGCGTGACGTCGTTGAAGAGTGCGATCGACATCATGACCAGCAACAACGCGACACCGCCGCGCTGAAGCCTTTCCATCCAAGCATCGGAGACGCTCTTGCCGGTCAGGCCCTCCCAAAGATAATACATCAGGTGTCCTCCATCGAGGACCGGGAGCGGCATGAGGTTCAGTACCCCGAGGCTCACGCTGATGAGAGCCAGGAACACCAGGTATTGCGTGATTCCCATGCTGGCGGACTTGCCTGCATAGTCGGCAATCGTCAGGGGGCCGCTCAGGTTCTTGAGCGAGGCTTCACCGATCAGCATCTTGCCCATCATGCGAACGGTGAGCGCCGACACTTCCCAGGTCCGGACCACCCCGCGCCAGACACCCTCCACCGGTCCTTGCCGGACGAGGACCATCTCCGGCGGCGCGCCCACGTAGGCGCCAATGCGGCCCACCTTGACGCCACCCTCGTCGCGAACGTCCGGCGCAACGTCGACGCCGATCATCCGGCCACCCCGCTCGACCTGCCAGGGCTGCACGCGCGGCTGCGCGCCATCGACCGAGGCGCGGATGACTTCGCGCAGTTGCTGGCCGTCGACGATGGGCGTGCCGCCGACCGCGCGCACGAGGTCGCCGGCTCGAAGCCCGGAACGCTCCGCCGCACCCTGGGCTATCACCTCACCGATCTCGGGTCGCGTCAGCGGCGTGATGAGGCCAATCTTGCGGAACATCTGCGCATCGGCATCCTTGGCCTCGATCTGGCTCAGCGGCAGCACGATCGCCCGTGCGGGCCGACCACCCTCGCCCGCGACCTCCAGCGTGAGGTCGCGTCCGTCCAGGGCGCCGCGCGTCATGCGCCAGCGAAGGTCTTCGAAAGACTCCACCGGCTCGAGTTCGCCACCGAAACCCGCGCGGGTGATGTGTTCGCCGCCGTGCAGGCCCGCACGCTCCGCAAGCGAAGCCGCCACCGGTCGTGCGAGTTTCGCGACGGGCTCCTGGACACCAATCCAGTTGACGACGGTGTACAGCAGCACGGCGAGCAGCAGGTTCGCGATCGGGCCTGCCGCAACAATGGCCGCGCGTGAACGCAGCGACTGAGTATTAAACGCGCGGTGGCGCTCTTCAGGTGCGACGGGCCCCTCGCGCTCGTCGAGCATCTTCACGTAGCCACCAAGCGGGAACGCGCCGATAACGAACTCCGTGCTCTGCCCCGGATGCTGGCGCTTCGGTTGCCACCGATAGAGCGTCTTGCCGAATCCGACCGAGAAGCGCAGGACCTTAACCCCGCACGCCACGGCGACCCGATAGTGGCCGTATTCATGCACAGCAATCAGCAGGCCGAGCGCAGCGATGAAGGCAACGACTGTAAGCATCGGGATTCCCGGAGGTTGGGCGTGTCAGGCTGCGAAGCGAAGCGCCGCCGCATTGGCGGCTGCACGGGCGCTCGCGTCCAGGGCAAGAAGGTCCGCTAGCGATGCGGGATTGGAGGGATGCACTCTCTCCAAAGTTTCCATGTTGACCGCATGGATGCGGTCGAATCGCAGGCGACGATCGAGGAAGGCGCCCACGGCGACTTCGTTGGCGGCGTTCAAGACCGCCGTGGTCCCCGGCGCCGCGCGCAATGTATGCCAGGCCAAACCAAGTCCCGGAAAGAGTGCCGCATCCGGCGCATCGAAAGTCAAGGCGGCCATCTGGCGGAAGTCGAGCCGGCCGGCTCCGCTATCGATTCGCTCGGGCCATGCAAGCCCGACCGCGATGGGGACCCTCATGTCAGGCGTGCCGAGCTGCGCGATCACCGAAGCGTCGGTGAACTGCACCATCGAATGCACGACGCTTTGCGGGTGGATCACGACCTCGATCTGCTCCGGCTGGACGCCGAAAAGATGCCGGGCCTCGATCACTTCGAGCGCCTTGTTCATCATCGTCGCGGAATCGACCGAGATCTTGCGGCCCATGACCCAGTTGGGGTGGGCACAGGCCTGCTCGGGCGTCACCGTCGACAGGGTCTCTGGCGCGCGGGTGCGAAACGGTCCGCCGGAAGCGGTCAGGATAATCTTGTCGATGCGCCGCGGCCAGGTCGCAGGGTCCTCCGGCAAGGACTGGAAAATCGCCGAGTGTTCGCTATCGATGGGGAGGAGCGTCGCTCCGCCTTCGCGCACAGTGCGCATGAACAGTTCGCCGCCAACGACAAGCGCTTCCTTGTTCGCGAGGAGCAGCCGCTTGCCCGCGCGGGCTGCGGCAAGGCAAGGACCGAGTCCGGCCGCGCCGACGATGGCGGCCATCACCGCGTCGGTTTCCTCGTGCGATGCGATGCTTTCGATGGCACCTTCACCGCTCAGAACGCGGGTCGAAAGACCGCTCTGCTTCAGCTTCTCAGCCAGCAGGCCGGCGTGTGGAACGCTGGCCATGACTGCGAATTTCGGCGAGAAGCGAGCGCACTGGGCCAGCATGTCGTCGACCTTCGTCGCTGCCGACAAGGCAAAGACCTCGAAGCGATCGGGATGTCGTGCAATCACGTCCAGCGTGCTCATGCCGACGGACCCCGTCGAGCCGAGCACCGTGATGCGTTGTTTGGTTGCGTTCACAGGAAAGCCAACATCATTGCAATGGGCAGCGTGGGAAGGAGTGCGTCGATCCGGTCGAGCACGCCACCATGACCGGGCAGCAGGCCGCTGCTGTCCTTGGCGCCCGCGCTGCGTTTGATGAGGGACTCGACCAGATCGCCCACCACGCTCATGGCTGCCAGGAACACCACACCGATCAGCAACAGCCACCACCCCCGCTCAACCAGACGCGTGTAGAGACTGGCGACAGAAGCTTTCGCCGCGGAATCGGACCAGACCCAGGCGATCGACAGGACGACCACGCCTGCCATCCCGCCCCAAACGCCTTCCCAACTCTTGCCGGGACTGATGGTTGGCGCAAGTTTGCTACGAGTGAATTTGAGACCGAGTGCCCGGCCGCTGAAATACGCGAACACGTCGGCAACCCACACGAGCACAAGGATCGACAGAAGGAAGTTGATGCCCACCATGCGCGCCTGCACCGCCGCCAGCCAGGCCACCCACAGCGCCAGCAAGCCGCCGACCAGCCGCAGGCCCTTGGGAACGCGCGGCCAGCCTGGCACGGCGACGCGGAGCAGCGCGGCGCCCCCAAGAACCCACGCGGCGCTCGCTACGATCCAGACCGCCAGGAGCGGCACCTGGAGCAGGCCCAGCCACCACGACAGCCCACAAAGGAGCACCATCTCGGCGCCGAGAAAGAGCGAGAGGCGCGGACCGTAGTCATTGAGCCGGCCCCATTCCCAGGCGGCGGCGCCAATCAGCGCCAACATGACCCAGGCAAAGGGGACGTACGAAGGATAGAAGAGCGCGGGCAGCAGGATCGCCAGAAGGACGATCGCAGTGATGATGCGTTGTTTGAGCATGCGCTCAGGCGACTTGCTGATCGGGCTGCGCGTTCGCGCCGACCTGCGCGGAAGTCTGGCCGTACCGGCGTTCGCGAAGTTGGAATGCGGCAATCGCCTCGTCCAGCGCGGTCTCGTCGAACTCGGGCCACAGCCGATCGCTGAAAAACAACTCGGCGTAGGCGCTCTGCCAGAGAAGGAAATTCGAAAGGCGCTGCTCGCCGCCGGTGCGGATGAACAAGTCGGGATCGGGAACGTGCGACAGGGCCATAGCGGCGTCGAGGTTGGCTTCGGTCAGTGGCTCACCTCGCGCGACGAGCTCGGCTGCGGCTCTGGCGATATCCCACCGCCCGCCATAGTTGAAGCACACGTTCAGCACAAGCCGCTTGTTGTGTGCCGTCGCAGCTTCCGCCTGGAGAAGCCCTGCCGTGATCTTTTCGGACAGCCCGCCGCGCTCGCCGACGAAGTGCAACCGCACGCCGTCCTGACTCAGCTTGGGCACTTCCCGTCCCAGCGCTCCGACCATCAGGTCCATCAGCCCGGACACCTCCTCGACGGGGCGATTCCAGTTCTCCGAAGAGAAGGCGAAGACCGTCAGGACGCCGACCCCACGGGCCACGCAGGCCTTGACGCATCGCCTCAGGGACTCGACGCCCTGCTTATGCCCCGCGACGCGAGGCAGGAATCGGCGCGTAGCCCAGCGCCCATTGCCATCCATGACGATCGCAATGTGGTGAGGGACGGCACGCGCGGATTTCACGTCAGACCGCCAGTATCTCGGCTTCCTTGGCCGCCACGAGCCGGTCGATCTCGGCGATGTGGCGATCGGTCACCTTCTGGATCTCGCCCTCGGCCCGCTTCTGGTCGTCCTCCGAGGCAAGCTTGTCCTTGACCAGCTTCTTGATGGCGTCATTGGCGTCGCGACGCAGATTGCGGGTTGCGATCTTCGCGCTCTCGCCTTCGTTGCGAACCAGCTTCGTCATTTCCTTACGGCGCTCCTCGCTCATGGGCGGCAGGGGCACGCGGATCAGGTCACCCATCGAAGCAGGGTTCAAACCGAGGTCGCTCTCGCGAATTGCCTTCTCGATCTTGGCGCCCATGCCCTTTTCCCAGGGCTGGACGCTGATGGTGCGCGAGTCGAGCAGCGACACATTGGCGACCTGGGACAGGGGCACTGCGGAGCCGTAGTAGTCGACGTGAATCGAATCAAGCAGCGCCGTATTCGCGCGACCTGTGCGGATCTTGGTGAGGTTGTTCTGGAACGCAGCGAGCGACTGGTTCATCTTCGCGTCGGTTGCGTTGCGGATGTCTGCAATGGTGGTCATCTTTACGATTCCTTGGATCCCCGGACGATGATCTGTTCAGGCATGAACCAGTGTGCCTTCGTCCTCGCCCATCACGACGCGCTTGAGTGCGCCATTCTTGAAGATCGAGAACACCTTGATCGGCAGGTTCTGGTCGCGGCACAGCGCGAAGGCTGTGGCGTCCATGATGCCGAGATTCTGCGCAATGGCTTCATCGAAGCTCAACCTGGCGTAACGGGTCGCGCTCAGATCCTTCTTGGGATCCGCAGTGTAGACACCGTCGACCTTTGTCGCCTTGAGCACCAGTTCGGCGCCAATCTCTGCACCGCGCAGGGCGGCGGCGGTGTCGGTGGTGAAGAACGGATTTCCGGTGCCGGCAGCGAAAATCACGACCTTGCCTTCTTCCAGGTACTGCAGAGCCTTGGGTCGCACGTAGGGTTCAACCACCTGCTCGATGGCGATGGCCGACATCACGCGAGCGATCAGTCCCTGCTTGTTCATGGCGTCGGCCAAGGCGAGCGCATTCATGACGGTCGCCAGCATGCCCATGTAGTCGGCCGTGGCGCGATCCATGCCGACGGAGCCTCCCGCGACGCCGCGAAAGATGTTGCCGCCGCCGATCACGACGGCCACCTCGACGCCCATGTTCACGACCTCGGCCACCTCGCCGACCATGCGGACGATGGTCGCGCGATTGATGCCGAACGCATCGTCGCCCATCAATGCCTCGCCCGACAGCTTCAACAAGATTCGCTTGTGGGCTGGGCGGGCTTCAGGCATGGATCGTTCCTTTGGAGGTTGGCGGGGCGAGTGTAAAACGTGACAGTAAGGAAGCGGCAGCGCACCATGCACCGCCGCTCCGGGCGGCGTGACTTACGCCGCGGCCTTGGCGGCAGCGACTTGCGCTGCCACTTCGGCGGCGAAGTCGTCGACCTTCTTCTCGATGCCTTCGCCGACCACGTAGAGCGTGAAGCCCTTGATGGACGTGTTGGCTGCCTTGAGCATCTGCTCCACGGTCTGCTTGTCGTTCTTCACGAAAGCCTGGTTGTGCAGGGAGACCTCCTTGAGGTACTTCTGCACGCCGCCTTCGATGCGCTTGGCAACGATGTCGGCCGGTTGGGGCTTCTTGCCCTCGGCTTCCGCGGTCTTGCGGTCTTCCTCGGCCTTGCCGGCAGCGACTGCGCGCTCCTTTTCGATCAGGTCCGCGGGCACGTCCGCGCTCGAGATCGCGACCGGCTTCATCGCGGCGATGTGCATGGCGACATCCTTGGCCGACGTGTCGTCGCCCTCGAACTCGACCATCACGCCGATGCGGGTGCCGTGCAGGTACGACGCCAGCTTGCCATTGCCGGCGAAGCGCTTGAAGCGGCGAAAGCTCATGTTCTCGCCGATCTTGCCGACCAGCCCCTTGCGCACGTCCTCGAGCGTGGGGCCGAAACCGTCCTGCTCATAGGCCAGGGCGCCGAGTGCGGCGAGGTCTGCGGGATTGTGCTTGGCAACCAGCATGGCGGCGGCGTTCGCCATCGCGAGGAAACTGTCGTTCTTGGTGACGAAGTCGGTTTCGCAGTTGATTTCGATCATCGCGCCGGCGTCGCCTTCGACGAAGGCCGTGACAACACCTTCCGCCGTGATTCGACCGGAAGCCTTGCCAGCCTTGTTGCCCAGCTTGATGCGCAGCAACTCTTCAGCCTTGTCCATGTTGCCGTCGGCCTCGGTCAGAGCCTTCTTGCATTCCATCATCGGGGCGTCGGTCTTTGCGCGCAGTTCGCCGACCATGCTTGCGGTGATTGTTGCCATGTATGTTCTCCGTTCGGTTTGTCAGTTGCGGCGCCCCGCACCGGGCGCCACGAAAATCAGATTAAAAAAAAGGGGCAACAAAGCCCCTTCTTCAGGCTCGTTGGAGCACGAATCAGGCGGAAGCGCCCTCTTCGACCTCGACGAACTCATCGGAATTGCCTTCGGACACGGCCTTTACCACGTCGCTCACTGCGCTGGAGCGACCTTCGATGATCGCGTCGGCGATACCGCGGGCGTACAGCGTGACAGCCTTTGACGAGTCGTCGTTGCCGGGGATCACGTAGTCGATGCCTTCGGGCGAGTGGTTGGAGTCAACCACGCCGATCAGCGGAATGCCCAGCTTCTTGGCTTCGGCAACGGCGATCTTGTGGAAGCCCACGTCGATCACGAAGATGGCGTCGGGCAAAGCGGTCATGTCCTGGATGCCGCCGATGTCCTTTTCGAGCTTCTCGATTTCGCGCGTGAACGTGAGTTGCTCTTTCTTGCTCAGGCTGTCGAGACCGGCTTCCTGCTGGGCCTTCATGTCCTTCAGGCGCTTGATGGAAGTCTTGACGGTCTTGAAGTTGGTCAGCATGCCGCCGAGCCAGCGGGTGTCGACGAAGGGAACGCCGGCACGGCGGGCCTCGGTCGCCACGATTTCGCGGGCCTGGCGCTTGGTGCCGACCATCAGGATCGTGCCGCGATTGGCGGTGAGCTGCTTGGCGTACTTCATCGCGTCCTGGAACATCGGAAGCGACTTTTCCAGGTTGATGATGTGAATCTTGTTGCGATGACCGAAGATGTACGGGGCCATCTTGGGGTTCCAGAAGCGGGTTTGGTGACCGAAGTGGACACCGGCTTCCAGCATTTCGCGCATGGTGGTCGACATAGAGATAACTCCAAAGGTTGGGTCTAAAATCCAGCCCGTTTTGCTTGCCTTCCTTCGCGGGAATGAGGGCTCGCAACACCTTGAATGGGCTGGTTTGCGGATGCGTCTCGCAGCGGGAAAGTGCCCGAGGCGAAACCCAAAGAGTATAGCACGCACCACCCTCTCTTCTCTCACATTCCCACCCACTGAGACCATGCGCCCAGACCTGCACGCCACCCGCCTTTCCCTCTTGGCGGGCACCTCCGATGCGCGCACCGAAATGGAGCATTCCGTCGCAGCGGCCGACTCGACCGCCTGTGACCACGTCTTCACGCGCAAGCTGTTCAATGAGGGTCGCCGCGCCGCTGCCGCAGCGGAGCCCGGGCAGCCTTTCGCCGGCCTGGCCTTCACCGCCAAGGACCTTTTCGATATCGCCGGGCAGCCGACGCCGGCAGGCTCCGTCGTGCTGGCTCATGCCCCCGCGGCCAGGGCCGACGCAGTGGCTGTCGCGCGCCTGCGTGCGGCGGGCGGCGCGTTGCTCGGCCGCACCAACATGACGGAGTTCGCCTTTTCGGGTGTGGGCGTGAATCCTCACCACGGAACGCCAGCGAACCCGAGCGACCCGATCACGCCGCGGATTCCCGGAGGATCGTCTTCGGGCGCCGCCGTGTCGGTCGCCACCGGCGCATCTTTCATCGGGCTTGGCTCCGACACCGGCGGCTCGATCCGGATACCGGCGGCGCTGAACGGCATCGTCGGATTCAAGAACACCGCGCGGCTGGTTCCCACGGAAGGCGCCTTGCCGCTGTCGACCACCCTCGACACCGTCTGCGCCATGACGCGCTCGGTACGCGACGCGATCACGGCGCACGAAGTTCTTGCCGCCCGGCGTGTCACGGCCGGGACTGCACCCCTGGCCGCGTATCGCCTTGCCGTGGTCAAGGATCTGTTCCTGGAGGGCCTCGATCCGGTCGTCGCAGCGGCATTCGACCGCACCTTGAAGACCCTGCGGGATGCCGGTGCGCACATCGAGGAAGTCGGCCTTCCCGAGCTTGCCGACCTGGCATCGATCAACTCGACCGGTGGCTTCTCGGCCGCCGAGGCCTATGCCTGGCACCGATTGCTGATGGAGCGAAGCGGCGCCGGCTACGACCCACGCGTGGCGCAGCGAATCCTCAAGGGCGCGTCGATGAAGGCGCACGAGTACATCGAACTCGGCAACGCCCGTCGGAGTTGGATCGCCCGCATGGAGCGCTCGCTCGCGCCGTTCGACGCCGTCCTGTCGCCGACCGTGCCGATCACCGCGCCCCCGATCGCGAGCGTTGCGCCGGGCGAACA
Organism: Variovorax glacialis; assembly: GCF_051216375.1. NCBI lineage: Bacteria > Pseudomonadati > Pseudomonadota > Betaproteobacteria > Burkholderiales > Comamonadaceae > Variovorax > Variovorax glacialis. Next base: position 152,176 of record NZ_JBPJZT010000005.1, read on the forward strand.
GCGCGACGCGGAATTCTTCCGCGTCAACGCATTGCTGTTGCGCAATCCGTCCGTGATCAACATGCTCGACGGGTGCGCCATATCCATTCCCTGCCATGCGGAGGGCGAGCTCCCCGTCGGCCTCATGCTCTGGCATGCCGCCCTGCACGACGACGCGGTACTGGCTGTCGCGCTTCAGGCCGAGCGGGCATTGCGGGTCCGATAGCGTCTGCTGGGCGCCTCGTACGCGCCGACGAACAAATTTCTAGCAAAGTACCGAATGAAAATAGCGATCGTGGGCGCCGGAATTATCGGCGTCACCACTGCATGGGAGTTGGCCTCGGATGGCCATGAGGTGGTTGTTTTTGAGCGCCGTGGCGCCGCCGCCGAGGAATCGAGTTTTGCCAACGCCGGCGTGGTCGCCCCCGGCTACGTCACCCCCTGGGCCGGCCCGGGCATGCGGGGCAAGGTCCTGCGTTCGCTGCTGTCGACGCATGGCGCCATCAAGCTTCGCTGGCCGCTATCCGTGCGCGACGTCCGCTGGATGGCCAACTGGCAACGGGCCTGCAAGCTCGAAACCTATCTTGCCAACCGCGCGCGCATGCAGCGGCTCGCCTTCTACAGCCGCGCCCGCCTTCATGCGATCACCGAGGCCTGCGAGTTGGAATACGAGCGCAGCGACGGCTACCTCGTCCTGCTGCGATCCAAGCGTGAGAAGAAGCTGGTACAGGCCGGGCTCGACCTGCTGCGTGCAGCGGGAAGCGTTTTCCGGGAGGTCGACGCCGATGAAGCCCGGAAGATCGAGCCCGCGCTCAATGCGGATACACCCCTCGCTGGCGCCATCCATCTGCCGGACGACGAAGTAGCGAATTGCAGGCAGTTCGCCCTGTTGCTCAAATGGGAGGCTGAAGCCCTGGGCGCACAGTTCCACTTCAACTGCGACCTGGCGCCGTTGCGCCGCGCAGCGCCCACCGAGCTGTCGCTGGCTAGGGGTTCCGAGGGCCACCGCTTCGATGCGGTCATTGTGTGCGCGGGGGTCGATTCCGCCCGGTTCATCGAACCCCTGGGGCTGCGCATTCCGCTGGCACCGGTCTACGGCCACTCGATCAGCGCAAGCATCCGCGAGCCCCTCAACGCGCCGCGCAGCGCGGTCATGGATGAGCGATACAAGGTTGCAATCTCCCGGCTGGGGTTGCGCGTTCGAGTGGCGGGCAGCGCCGAACTGGGCGGCTCGCCCGGAACGACGAACCGCGCCTCGCTCCAGACCCTGTACAAGGTGCTGCAGGACTGGTTCCCCGGCGCAGTCACGTTGCAGTCGGGCGTCCAGCAGTGGAAAGGGGCCCGTCCAATGATGCCCGATGGCCCGCCGATCATCGGTCCGAGCGGCGTTCCGGGTGTCTGGCTGAATCTCGGGCACGGTTCCAGCGGATGGGCGCTGTCTTGCGGAAGTGCCCGCGTACTGGCAGATCTCGTCGCCGGGCGCGATGCTGGCGTTGATCTCGAGGGATTGGGCGTCGAGCGATTGCTGCAACACTGACGACCTGGAGTCCACTTCCATGCAACGCATCACATCCAACACTGCCGCCGCTCTCTACGACATCGCGGCCACGCGCCGGATGGAGCAAGCGGCATCGGATGCCCTGGCACCTCACGCCCTCATGCAGCGCGCGGGCCTCGCGGTGGCGAGGCTGGCGATGGCCACGGCCCCGCATGCCCGCACGATCTGGGTGGCCTGCGGCCCCGGAAACAATGGTGGCGATGGCTTCGAAGCGGCGGCCCAACTGCAGCAGAGGGGCTTTGCCCCGGTCGTCACCCGCATCGGGGACGAAAGTCGCCTGCCTGCTGATGCACGCTTGTCGCTGCAGCGCGCGCGAGACGCGGGCGTGCGGTTCTCCGATGTGCCGCCGGAGCACGCCGACCTCGCCATCGATGCCTTGCTCGGTCTTGGCGCCGCACGGCCACCCGACGGCCAGATGATCGAATGGCTGCGGCGCATGCACGCCGGCCGTTCACCCGTCCTGAGCGTCGATATGCCGTCGGGTCTGAATGTCGATACCGGCACCCTGTCTTCAGACTATCTCGGGGCGACCCCGGCGGACAGTGGCATCACTCGCCGCCTGACCCTTACCCTGCTCACCCTCAAGCCAGGCCTTTTCACGGCACAGGGTAGGGATGTTGCGGGCGAGGTCTGGTTCGACGACCTGAGCGTCGTTTCGAGCGCCGAGCGGCCGTCGGCTCGGCTGCAGGGCGCTGCGCCGGCCGCCGCTCGTCGGCAGGCTTCGCACAAGGGGACCTACGGAGACGTTGCCGTGATTGGCGGCGCGCCGGGCATGGCAGGCGCCGCCCTGCTCGCCGCCTCGGCCGCCCTTGGCGCTGGTGCCGGGCGCGTGTTCATTGCACCGCTCGATGCAACCATCACCCCCCTCGACCTGGTGCAGCCGGAGCTGATGTTCCGTCGCCCGGAGGCCCTGGGCCTCGGCGCAATGACGGTCGTATGCGGCTGCGGCGGTGGTTCGGCCGTGCATGAGCTCCTGCCGAAAGTGCTCGAAACCGCCCGCGAACTGGTGCTCGACGCGGACGCGCTCAACGCCATCGCCAACGACGTCGCGCTGCAAGGCTTGCTGACGAAGCGTGCACAGTCGAGCCGCCTCACAGTGCTTACTCCGCATCCTCTGGAAGCGGCCCGTCTGCTGGGAACGACCGCACGCGACATCCAGTGCGACCGACTCGGCGCCGCAAAGAAGCTCGCAGAGCGCTTCGGCGCTGTCGTCGTCCTGAAGGGCTCGGGCACAGTCATTTCCGAGCCGGGCGAAACCCCGGTCATCAATACCAGCGGCAATGCCCGACTGGCCACCGCAGGCACCGGCGACGTCCTCGCCGGGATGGTCGGCGCTGCACTCGCTGCAGGCAGCCCCGCCCTGGCCGCCGCCTCCGAAGCCGTCTGGCGGCACGGAGACCTCGCCGATCGGTGGCCGACCCACATCCCCCTCACGGCTGGCGCGCTGGCGCGTGGGCTGCCTGCGTCGCCGTACTGATCGAGCGCTAGCCGCGCCCGACGAAGGGCATCTTCGTCGCCATCACCGTGTGGAAAAGCACATTGGCTTCCAGCGGCAGGCTGGCCATGTAGAGAACGGATTGGCCGACGATGGACACATCCATCACGGGCTCGATCGCGATCTCCCCGTTGGCCTGCGGTACGCCCTTCGCCATGCGCGCGGCGAGTTCGGTCAGCGCATTGCCGACGTCGATCTGGCCCACCGCGATGTCGTACTTGCGTCCGTCGAGCGACGCTGTCTTGGTGAGCCCTTCGACCGCGTGTTTCGTCGCCGTGTAAGCGATCGAGTTCGGCCGCGGTGCAGTGGCGGAAATCGATCCGTTGTTGATGATGCGGCCGCCCTGCGGCGTCTGGGCCTTCATCGTACGGAACGCTTGCTGAATGCAATAGAACATGCCGCTCAGGTTGATGTCGACGACGCCGCGCCACTGCTCGGGCGTCCATTCTTCGAACGGACCGGGCGGATTTCCGACACCCGCGTTGTTGAAGAGCAGGTCCACGCGACCGAAGCGCTCGACCGCCGCGGCGAAAAGCGCCTGTACCGACGCCGGATTCGCGACATCGGTGGGCACTGCGAAGACGCGCGACCCAGCGCCCGATTCCTCGGCCACCTGCTCCAGCGGCTCCAATCGACGCCCGGCCAGCACCACGCTCCAGCCATCGCCAAGCAGCGCCAGCGCGGCGGAACGGCCAATGCCGGAGCCTGCGCCCGTGACGATCGCGATGCGGGTTTTCTTCTCAACGCTCATTCGAATCTCCTTTTTCAACGGCGCGGCTTGCGCCCTTTCATCTTGTTGGCGGCCTTCTTGACGGCAGTCCTGAAGGCCTGCATCGCCGATTGTGGCGCCCCCGCAGCGGCACGGTCGCCCCGCTCGACCGCAGCCTCCGGCTTGTTTCGCGCACTGCGCTTGGCCGATGCCTTGGCAGGAACGCCCGTCGGTGCGACGCCCTTGTCCTTCATGGCACGGGCGCTCAATTCCTCGCCTTCGCGCACGAGCCGGAAGTCGATCTTGCGGCCATCCAGGTCGACGCGGCTCACCTGCACCCGCACCCGTGTTCCGATGGCGTAGCGAATGCCGGTGCGCTCTCCACGCAGTTCCTGGCGCTGCTCGTCGAACTTGAAATACTCGCCGCCGAGTTCGGTGATGTGGACCAGGCCTTCGACGTACATCGCGTCGAGGGTGACGAAGATCCCGAAGGTGGTTGCCGCGGTAACGACGCCGCCGTATTCCTCGCCGAGATGCTCGCGCATGTACTTGCACTTGAGCCATGCCTCGACATCGCGGCTGGCCTCGTCGGCGCGCCGCTCGTTGGCGCTGCAATGCAGGCCGGCGGCTTCCCACGCCAGGACTTCCTTGCTCGGCGCGACGGTCGCCTTCTGCGGCTTGGACGTTGGCGACTTCACGCGGGACGCCAACCGCTTCGCCAGCTTGGCGTGCGCCTCGCCGGGTGTCGGGAGCATCGGCAGCTGGTACTTGGTCCGGCCCAGGATGGCCTTGATCACGCGATGCACCAGCAGGTCGGGATAGCGTCGGATCGGACTCGTGAAGTGCGTGTAGGCCTCGTAGGCCAGGCCGAAGTGGCCGCTGTTGATTGGCGTGTAGATCGCCTGTTGCATCGAGCGCAGCAGCATGGTGTGGATCTGCTGCGCGTCGGGACGCTCCTTCGTCGCATCGGCGATGGCCTGGAACTCGCCCGGCTTCGGATCGTCCGTGATCGACAGGCCGACGCCCATCGCCTTCAGGTAGCCCCTGAGGATCTCCTTCTTCTCGGGGGTCGGGCCTTCGTGCACGCGATACAGGCCGGGATGCTTGCCCTCGGCGATGAAGTCCGCGCTGCAGACGTTGGCCGCGAGCATCGCTTCCTCAATCAGGCGGTGCGCCTCGTTGCGAGTGCGCGGCACGATCTTCTCGATGCGGCCCGCGTCGTCGCAGATGATCTGCGTCTCCGTGGTCTCGAAGTCAACTGCGCCACGCTTCGAACGCTGCTTGAGCAGCGCGCGATAGACGTCGGCGAGGTTCAGCAAGTCCTTGACGCGGTCCTTGCGCTTTTGCGCTTCCGGGCCGCGCGTGTTGCCGAGAATGGCCGCCACTTCGGTGTACGTGAAGCGCGCATGGCTCCACATGACCGCCGGATAGAACTGGTATGCGTAGATTTCGCCGTCGGCCGCCACCAGCATGTCGCACACCATGCACAGGCGTTCGACTTCGGGGTTGAGCGAGCACAGGCCGTTCGACAGCTTCTCGGGCAGCATCGGGATCACGCGCCGCGGGAAGTACACGCTGGTTGCGCGATCGTAGGCGTCGATGTCGATGGCCGAACCCGTCTGCACGTACGCGCTGACGTCGGCGATCGCGACCAGCAGGCGCCAGCCCTTGCCACGGCCCACCTTCGCGGGCTCGCAGTACACGGCATCGTCAAAGTCGCGCGCGTCCTCGCCGTCGATGGTGACCAGCGGGATGTCCGTGAGGTCGATGCGGCCCTTCTTGTCGGCGGGGCGAACCTTGTCGGGCAACGCTTTCGCCTCGGCGAGGCACGCTTCGGAGAACTCGTGCGGGACCCCATATTTGCGTACCGCGATCTCGATCTCCATGCCCGGATCGTCGATCTCGCCGAGCACTTCCTTCACACGTCCCACCGGCTGGCCGAACAACGCAGGCGGCTCGGTCAGTTGCACGACGACGACCTGGCCGACCTTGGCGGTGCCGGTCGCGCCCTTGGGTATCAGAACATCTTGGCCGTAGCGCTTGTCCTCGGGTGCCACCAGCCATACGCCGCCTTCATGAAGGAGCCGGCCGATGATCGGCTGCTCGGGCCGTTCGACGATCTCGACCACTCGGCCCTCAGGGCGACCGCGACGGTCCTGCCGCACCACACGCGCCTTGACGCGGTCCTTGTGCAACACCGCGCGCATCTCGTTCGGGGGCAGATAGATGTCGGCTTCGCCGTCGTCGCGCTGCACGAAACCGTGCCCGTCGCGATGTCCTTGGACCGTGCCTTCAACTTCATCCAGCAGGCCGCTGGGATGTCCTATATTTTTGATGATATGATCTCTTTCTTTCCTGAAATTCAAAACATAACTGCTTCGGCAGGTATGTGGGCCCAGATGGCGGAATTGGTAGACGCACTAGTTTCAGGTACTAGCGAGTAACATCGTGGAGGTTCGAGTCCTCTTCTGGGCACCAAGTTTAAATACACCCGTTCAGGGTCTCCAGATTCAAGCCACCGGTCTCCGGTGGCTTTTTTCTTGGCCGTCTGATTTGCCTGCGGCATCAAACGGGCAACGCGATCAGGTCGTGCCCCTCCGCACCGACGATGCGAGCGCGCGTGAACTCACCGACCTTCAGCGTCTTGCTGATTTTCTCCGGCGGCAGCAGACGGACGATTCCGTCGATCTCCGGCGCGTCGGCATAAGTCCGGCCGACACCACCCTTGCGCCCCATGCCCGGCGCCGAATCCACCAGCACCTGCATCGTCGCGCCAATGCGCTGGCGCAGCTTGGCGATTGACACGGCTTCCGCTACCTCCATGAAGCGCGCACGCCGTGCTTCGCGCTCGGCCTCCGGCAGCATGCCGGGAATGTCGTTCGCGGCAGCGCCCTGCACCGGGCTGTAGGCGAAGCAGCCTGCGCGGTCGATTTCCGCCTCGCGGATGAACGCCAGGAGATGTTCGAATTCCTCTTCGGTCTCACCGGGGAAGCCAGCAATGAAAGTGCTGCGAATCACCAGTTCAGGGCACACCTCTCTCCAGCGCGCAATGCGCTCCAGGTTCTTCTCGCCGCTGGCTGGACGCTTCATGCGCCGGAGCACATCGGGATGGCTGTGCTGCAGCGGCACATCGAGATAAGGCAGCACCTGGCCGCTCGCCATCAACGGAATGACTTCGTCCACGCTCGGATAGGGGTACACGTAGTGCAGGCGCACCCACGCGCCGTACGGCTCGGCGATTTCGCCCAGCGTGCGCACGAGTTCGAGCATGCGGGTCTTGACGGGTTTGCCGTCCCAGAATCCGGTGCGGTACTTCACGTCGACCCCATAGGCTGAGGTGTCCTGGCTGATGACCAGGAGTTCCTTCACCCCGCCTTCGAACAGCGCCTTGGCTTCCGACAGCACGTCGCCGACCGGGCGCGACACGAGGTCACCGCGCATCGACGGGATGATGCAGAAGGTGCAGCGGTGATTGCAGCCCTCGCTGATCTTCAGGTAAGCGTAGTGACGCGGCGTGAGCTTCAGGCCGGCGATACCGAAGGCCTGGGGCACCAGGTCGATGAAGGGATCGTGCGGCTTGGGGAGATTTGCGTGGACCGCATCCATGACTTCCTGGGTCGCGTGCGGCCCGGTGACGGCGAGCACGCTGGGGTGCATCTGCCGGACCAGGTTACCGCCTTCGTCGCCCGTCTTGGCTCCGAGGCATCCGGTCACGATCACGCGCCCGTTGCCCGCAAGGGCTTCTCCGATCGTGTCGAGGCTTTCCTTGACGGCATCGTCGATGAAGCCGCAGGTGTTCACGATCACGAGATCGGCGCCCTCGAAAGTCTTCGAGGTTTCGTAGCCCTCGGCGCTCAGCTGGGTCAGGATCAGTTCGGAATCGGTCAAAGCCTTGGGACAGCCCAGGCTCACAAAGCCGACTTTGGGGGCTGCCGGCGTGGCAATTCGTTCAGGGGAGGCAACTTCGCTCATATCCCCCTATTGTCCCAGCTATCGGCCACCAGGCCTCATTTCAGGGACGCTTGATACCGAAAGCACCCAGAACCTGCTCGGTATTCTTCTGCATCTGCTCCTGCATCTGCAGGAAGACGTTCTTGGACTGCTCGACGTAGTTGCCCATCAACCCTTGAAGCATCGGGGACTGCATGGTCATGAACTTCGACCACATCTCCGGCGTGATGCCTTCCGCCTTTTCGGCGAGCTGCGCCTGCACCTCGGCCATCGCCTGGATGTTCTTCTCGAGATAGGGGCCCATGTAGCTCTGCATCGTCTGGCCGTAGAAGCGGATGATGCTGGCCAGAACCTGTTCCGTGAACATCGGCGCCCCTCCGGCTTCCTCTTCGAGGATGACCTGGAGCAGGATGCTGCGCGTCAGGTCGTCGCCGCTCTTGGCATCCCGGACGACGAACGACGCCTTGTTCATGACGAGTTGCTTCACCTCGGCAAGGGTGATGTAGCTGGAGGTTTCCGTGTCGTAGAGCCTTCGGTTCGGATACTTCTTGATCACCCGCTGGACCGGCTTCTCGCCGGACTTCTTGCTCTGCACTAGGGACTCCTTGAGGTTTCACACCATGACGCGCGAGCAATTCTAGGGAGCGGTTTTGTTACACCGCGCCAAGGTTTACCCTGACCGCCGGAGCGCCTCAGTCCAGCGATGTCGCGTACTCGGCGCCGCAGACCTTGCACGCGCCGGTTTCGGGGCGTTCGCCGGTCGCTTCCCGATATTGCAGGGGGCTCTTGATCCCGTTGAAGACCCAGCAGCGGGGGCAGTGCTCCTGCCCCGCCAGCGGCAGGTAGGCCCGCGCCCTTTGCTCGGCACGTTCGCGGGTGACGGGAGAACCCTGGCGTTCGGCGCGCGCCACGTCTTCGGCCGCCATGGTCCCGGCCCGGCCATTCGCGCGGTCGTTGAGCCCGTAGACCACGCGCGCGAATTCGAGGGGCGCCTGTCGCACCAGCGCTGCGATGCGAAGTTCTTCCAGCGTCGGATCGATCTCGGCTGCAGGAGTGTTCATCGGTTCCCTGAGACAGATGATGGGCTTGACGAGTGGTCAAGGTACCACAAGTGGAGGCCGACTTGCCAGTCGCCGAATGCCATAGTTCCAGCGGGGGAGCTATGACGCAAAACTGAGGCTTTGGGGAGATACTGATCCGACGGGGGTCCGGTGGTTAAGCGGACGCTGGATCAGGAAAATTGGTAGGCGCGATTGGACTCGAACCAACGACCCCCACCATGTCAAGGTGGTGCTCTAACCAGCTGAGCTACGCGCCTAAGGATGTGTCCGAGAAGCAGCTATTGTAGCAGGCTGCGAGACCGCTTTTCAGCGACGTCGCGCAGAACGCACACCGGTCACCGCTGCGACCACTGCGAGCACCTGCTTGAGGCGCGTTGCGTCGGCGATCTCGACGGTAAAAGTCATCCACGCGGTGCCCTTCACCGACTGCGTCTGGACGCCGATCACATTCATCTTCTCGCGCGCGAACACGTCGGAGATGTCGCGCAGCAGCCCCTGCCTGTCCGCCGCCTCGACGGCGACGTCAACCGCATAGACCGAGCCGGTCTCGCCCTTCTGCGAGCCCCACTCGACATCGATGACGCGCTCGGCGTCGCGGCTCGCCATCATGCGGAAGTTGCTGCAGTCCGAGCGATGGATGCTCACGCCGTGGCCCTTGGTCACGAATCCGCGAATGGCGTCCGGTGGCGCAGGCTTGCAACACTTGGCGAGTTGCGTCATCAGCGAGGAGACGCCCACCACCAATACACCGCCCCGCCCCGACTGCTCGCTGCCGCGTGCCTTCTTGATGATGACGCCGTCGTCCGGCCCGGGCACTGGCTCGGGCGGGCGCAGCAGCATCTCGATGTTCCGCAGCGAGAACTCGTCCTTGCCCACCACTTCGAACAGGTTGTCCGCCGACTTGAAGCCGAGCTTGGACGCGAGGTCTTCGAGTTTCAGCGCCGTCTTGCCCTCGCGCTGAAGCAGCTTCTCGACTGCCTCGCGGCCGCGCGCCACCGTCTCGTGCGTGATCTGGGCGTTGAACCAGGCCCGCACCTTGGCGCGCGCCCGGTGGCTGGCGAGGTAGCCCAGTTCCGCATTGAGCCAGTCGCGCGAGGGGCCGCCTTCCTTGGCAGCGATGATTTCGACGGTCTGCCCGTTCTGCAGCGGCGTGTTGAGCGGCACCATCGCACCGTCGACCCGTGCGCCGCGGCAACGGTGGCCGAGGCTGGTGTGCACCGTGTAGGCGAAGTCCACCGCTGTGGCGCCTTGGGGCAGTTCGACGATCGCCGCGTCCGGCGTCAGCACATAGATGCGGTCATCGAAAAGTCCCTGCCCCTGCTGGCCGCCCGACAGGTCACGTTCCCACGCCAACAGTTGACGCAGCACCGCGATCTTGGCGTCGTACTCGCCCGTCGCCCACACGCCTGCGTAGCCCTTGTGGCCCGCTTCCTTGTAGGCCCAATGGGCGGCCACGCCATGCTCGGCGTGGTCGTGCATTTCCTCGGTGCGGATCTGGATCTCGATCGGCTTGCCGGCGTGCCCGGCGACCACTTCGCGCACCACCGTGTGGAGCGACTGGTAGCCGTTGGGCTTTGGCCGGGCGATGTAGTCGTCGAACTCCTCGTCGATCGGCTGGAAATGCGAATGCACCCACGCAAGCGCCGCATAGCAGTCCTTGACGTCGGCTACCACCACCCGCAACGCCATGATGTCGAACACCTGCGCGAAGTCGAGCGACTTGCCCCGCATCTTCTTGACGATGCTGTAGATGTTCTTCGGCCGTCCTTGTACCGTGGCCTTGATGCCTTCGCCCGCAAGCTCGCGCTCGAGGCGCGCGCGCAGTTGCTCGACATAACCTTCGCGCTCGATGCGTTTCTCGTCGAGGAGACGTGCGATGAGCTTGTAGGTCTCCGGCTCGAGGAAGCGGAACGAGAGGTCCTCGATCTCCCACTTGACCTGCCAGATGCCCAAGCGGTTCGCGAGCGGCGCGAACACCTGCAGCGACTCACGCGCGACGTTCTCGGGCACCGGCCGCTTGCTCGCTGCCGCATGGCGCAGCGTCTGCAGCCGCGAAGCCAGCCGCAGCATCACAACGCGCAGGTCGCGCGAGAACGCGAGCAGCATCTTGCGCACGTTCTCGGTCTGCGTGCCGGCACCGTCCGCCAATTGCGTATGCGCAGTCGCCGAGCGTGCCTGCTTCTGCACATGCACCAGCTTGGTGGTCTCGACCGCCAGCGCAGCGAAGTTGTCGCCGAACACCTTGGCGATCACTTCCAGCGGCCGGTTCAGGTGCTGGCACGAATAGACGAGATAGCTGGCGGCCTGCATCGCCTCCGAGCCGCCCATGGAGGCGACGATCGCGGCAACCGCGTCGGCATGCGCGAGCGTGTTCTCGCCCGTGTCGAGCACTTCGTCGGCAATCAGCGGCTCGGCGAAGGCGCGTGCGCGCGCGAGCATGTTCTCCATGACAGGCGTGCGCTCGGCTGTCGCCGCCGACAAGGGATAGTCGACCACGAGCGGTTCCGACGAGGAAGGCACGTGCAGGTTGGTCTGTTCGCGCTTCACTGGATCGGACGCCGGATGGAAGACCGCCACCCTGACTGTTTGCATGCCTCGCGAGGGGCGTTCTGAAAGGCAAGCTCGGTCATGGAAAAAGCGCGGTCTCGATGAAGATAATTCTCTCGTTGCATCCTAATTCATTCGGAGACTGTCATCATGCTCAAAGGCAAAACCGCGCTTGTCACGGGGTCCACCAGCGGGATCGGGCTGGGTATCGCGAAGGCGCTCGCACAACAAGGCGCAAGCATCGTTCTTAATGGTTTCGGCGATGTGGAGGGCGCGAAGGCCGAAGTTACGGCGTTCGATGTCGCGGTGGATTACCACGGCGCCGACATGAGCAAGCCGGCGGAGATCGAGGACATGATGAAGTTCGCGGCCTCGCGCTTCGGGCGCGTCGACGTGCTCGTGAACAACGCCGGCATCCAGCACGTCGCGAACGTCGAGGACTTCCCGGTGGAGCGCTGGGACGCGGTGATCGCCATCAACCTCAGCAGCGCGTTCCATACGGCGCGGCTCGCCATTCCGGCGATGCGCGAAGCCAACTGGGGGCGCGTCATCAATATCGCCTCAGCGCACGGACTCGTGGCGTCGGCGCAGAAGTCCGCGTATGTCGCGGCCAAGCACGGCATCGTCGGCTTCACCAAGGCGCTGGCGCTCGAAACCGCGACCACCGGGATCACGAGCAACGCGATCTGCCCCGGTTGGGTGCTGACGCCCCTGGTGCAGAAGCAGATCGACGCCCGCTCCGAGCGAGAAGGCATTTCTCTCGCGCAGGCCCAGAAAGATCTGCTTGGCGAGAAGCAGCCCTCGCTCCAGTTCACGACGGTGGAACAGCTCGGCGGCCTCGCGGTGTTCCTGTGCTCTCCCGCCGCGGACCAGGTCCGCGGCGTGGCATGGCAGGTCGACGGCGGCTGGACCGCCCAGTAGCCCCGCCCGGCTTACTTGAGCTGCACCGATCCGGAGACGTTGACCATCACCGACGCCTTGCCGGCTTCGACCGGCACCGGGCTGTCGGATGCGGCCTTCGCTTCCATCGCCATCATCCGCGGCTGGAAGGGTGCGCCCACATTCGCGTTGACCGACACTTCGCGCAGCGTGTAGCCGCTGAAGCCGAACCGCTTGGCGAGTTCGTCCGCACGCTGCTTGAAGTTGTCGATCGCCAGGCCCTGGGCCTCGGTCTCCGCCGTGGCCTGCTGCTCGCGGCTCAGGCTGAAGCCGATGTTCCGGATGGTCATCGTGGAGATCCGGCCGGCCGTTTGCGCGATGCGCGGGAAATCGCGGCCTTCGAGCACGAGGTCGGCGGTCCCCTGCCATCCGGTCAGGGTGCCGTCCCGGTTGCGCCGGGGCGACAAGTGGAAGTTGCCGGTGCGCACGTCCATCTGGCCGGGCTGTGCATTCTTCCGGGCTTCCGTCAGGGCGGCGTCGAGCGCTGTCTTGAGCTGTGTCTGCACGGTTGCCGCGTCCGCGGCGTCGCGCGAGGTCGAGAGCGTCATGCTCAACTGGTCCTGCAGGACCTCCACCGTCGAATTGGCCGAAAGCTGAAGCACGTTCTGCGGCTGGGGCAAGGTCACGGTCTGGGCGGATACGACACCCGCGGTCATCCATGCGGCACAGGCCGCAATCCATTTGGCTTTATTCAAGGCAGGAAATCCTCAGGTCGACTAGAAAGAAAGAGAAGCGCCCGCTCGGGGCGCCACTCAGGGGCGCTGGCTGCTCGGCGCGGTCAGCGAGGCGCCTTTGACGCCAGGCACCGGGACCACCCGCTCGGCCGGCTGCGATTCTGCCGACTGGATGACGTCGTGGCGAGGCGACCAGTTCTGGCGCACCTGCTGCCTTAATTCGGCCAACTCCGCAGGTGTCAGGCGGCGGCCGGCGGCGGCCTCTTCGCGCCGTACCTCGTCCCGGGTGGCGGCGCGATGGGCTTCCACCGCGTCACGCACGTCGGCGCGGCGCTGGTCGGCCACCACCATGAAACCGGGCGGCGCGGCAAGCGCCGGCAGAAGGCAGCTTGCGATCAGCAAAGGAAGAGTCAAATAGTTGATTTTCATAGGGTGCGTGAGACAGCAGAGGCGACTGTGCCATCGCTTGACAAGGCGCAAACGACTGGACGGCTAGCTCCCGCAAGTTTTGTAACTTTGTGTCAAACCTCTGTGTAAAGCACCTCAATGGGGCTTCAACACCCTCAGAATTGGCGTTGTTACAAATTCGGCGTTGTAGAAATGAATCAAGCTCCCGCTCGCACAGACAAGATCGTGATCGTCGACGACGACGCACGCATCCGCGACCTGCTGCGCCGCTACCTGACCCAGGAAGGATTCGAGGTCATCGTGGCGGAGGACGGCAAGGCCCTCAACCGCATCCTGCTTCGCGACACGGTCGACCTGATCGTGCTCGACCTGATGATGCCCGGCGAGGACGGCCTCTCCGTCTGCCGGCGCCTGCGTGCCGCCAACGACCGCACGCCCATCATCATGCTGACCGCCAAGGGCGAGGACGTGGACCGCATCGTCGGTCTCGAAGTGGGCGCCGACGACTACCTGGGCAAGCCGTTCAACCCGCGCGAACTGCTGGCGCGGGTCCATGCCGTGCTGCGCCGCCGTCCGCCCCTGGAGGCCCCGGGCGCCCCGTCGACCGACAACGAAACCGTCAACTTCGGCCCGTTCAGCTTCGACCTCGGCTCGCGCACGCTCAAGAAGGACGGCGAGGAGCTCTCGCTGACCACTGGCGAGTTTGCGATGCTGAAGGCGCTGGTACGCCATCCCAGACAGCCGCTGTCGCGCGAAAAGCTGGCCCAGCTCGCGCGTGGCCGCGAATTCGAGCCTTTCGACCGCAGCCTGGACGTGCAGATCTCGCGGCTGCGCAAACTGGTTGAATCGGATGCCGCCGCCCCGCGCTACATCCAGACGGTCTGGGGCGTCGGCTACGTGTTCGTGCCGGACGGCACTACCTGAAGCGCTGACCCGTGGCCGCCTCGATCGGCCCGAAGACGACTCAGCCGAGCCCGCTCGCCGAGGACAGCTCCCAGGCGACCCTGCCCAGCCCGCTGGAAGGCATCGGTTCCCGGCGGCGCCGGTCCAGGATCCAGCTGGGCCTGAGTCTCTTCTGGCGGACTTTCTTCCTGCTGGTGCTCTTGCTGGTCGGCTGTACGGTCGCCTGGCTGCAGACTTTCCGCGCGCTCGAGTACGAGCCGCGCGCGATCCAGACCGCCCACCAGATCGCCTCGCTGGTGAACCTGACGCGTGCAGCGCTCGTGTATTCGGACGCCATCACGCGTGTCTCGCTGATCAAGACGCTGGCCGACCAGGAAGGCGTGCGCATCCTGCCACGGGAGCCGGGCGACCGCTTCCTGCCCTATACCAGCGGCGCGCTCGATCAGCGGGTCACCGAGGAGCTGATCGCCCGCCTCGGCGAAGGCACGACCGTGGCCAGTCGCGTCAACGACGAGCCCGGCCTCTGGATCGGCTTCACGATTGAAAGCGACACCTACTGGCTGCTGGTCGACCCCACGCGTTTCAGCCGCCTCGATCGCCGCACCTGGCTGATCTGGCTGGCGACGACCATGGCGCTTTCGCTGGCCGGTGCGGCGCTGATCACGCGCCTGATCAACCGTCCGCTGAAGCAGTTGTCCCAGGCCACCTTGCAGGTGCGCGAGGGCGAATACGAGGCGCACCGGCTCGATGAGCGCGCCCGCACCAACGAGATCCGGGCAGTCAACGTCGGCTTCAACCGCATGGCCGACCAGCTGGCCAAGATCGAGCAGGACCGGGCCGTCATGCTGGCGGGCATCTCGCACGACCTGCGCACGCCGCTTGCCCGGCTGCGCCTCGAAACCGAAATGAGCGTGGCCGACGAGGATGCCCGCGACCACATGGCGGCGGACATCGCGCAGCTCGACGCGATCATCGACAAATTCCTCGACTACGCCCGGCCCGACCATGTCGACTTCAAGCCGGTGCTGCTGCGCGACGTGATCGACGCCTGTACCTACGCGGTGCAGGATCACGAGGACATCAAGATCACGGTCGACGTGCCGCCCGACCTGCGCGTGATGGCGGACGACGTCGAGCTGCAGCGGGTGATCTCCAACCTGGTCGAGAACGCGCGGCGCTACGGTAAGACGCCGTCCACGGGCGTCGCGGACATCACGATCCAGGCGCAGGCGCACAACGACGCCGTGCTCATCAAGGTGCGCGACCATGGCGCCGGCGTCGCGCCTGCCCTGCTGTCGCAGTTGAGCAAGCCCTTCTTCCGCGGCGACGTTGCGCGCACTTCCGCCGCGGGCGCGGGCTTGGGGTTGTCGATCGTGACCAAGAACATCGAGCGCATGGGGGGCACCTTCGCCCTCACCAGCACGCCGGGACGGGGGCTGGCGGCGCACATCCGCATGCCACGCGCCGCATCGGCCAGGCCCGATGCCTCGCCTTCCAAGGACAAGGCGGCGCCGAAAGAGAAGGAAAAGTAGCCGCTCAGCGGTGCAAAAGCGCGATCGCGCGGGCTTCCATCGCCCGCCCCTCGCCGACCGGCCCGAGCTTCTCGGCCGTCTTCGCCTTCACATTGACCTGATCGACGCTAACGCCCAGCGCTGAAGCGATCCGCTCGCACATGGCCGGAATGTGCGGCGCGAGCTTGGGCGCCTGCGCGATCACCGTGCTGTCGATGTTGCCGATCTGCCAGCCCTCCGCCCGCACGCGGCGCGCAGCCTCGGCGAGCAGGACGGACGAATCGGCGCCGCGGAACTGCGCGTCCGTGTCCGGGAAATGCCGTCCGATGTCGCCCAGCCCGGCGGCGCCCAGCAAGGCATCGGTGATGGCATGCAGCAGGACATCGGCATCTGAGTGGCCGAGCAGCCCGGTGCTGTGGGGCACCTCGACGCCGCCGAGGACCAGCTTTCGGCCCGCCACTAGTTGGTGGACGTCCCAGCCCTCGCCGACGCGCAGATTGAAAGCAGTCATGGTTCGGTACGCCGGGTGCGCAGGAGCGCTTCCGCCAGCGCGAAATCCTCCGGGAAGGTCAGCTTGAAATTCTGCGCGCTGCCCGGCACCAGCAGCGGCGCGAGGCCGATCCCCTCGATCGCGCTGGCTTCGTCGGTCACGGCATCACCGGCGCGCCCCAGGGCATCGAGGAGCATGCCGATGCGGAACATCTGCGGTGTCTGCGCCAGCCACTTGTCGGCGCGGGTCGCCGTGCTGACGACGCGACCCTCGGGGGATGCCACCTTGAGCGTGTCCGCCAGCCGATGGGCCAGCAGCCCGCCGATGGGGTCGTGCTCGCAGGCGGCGATCAGTGCCTCGATCTGCGTGGGCGTGACCAGGCAGCGCGCGGCATCGTGCACCAGCACCCAGTCGTGAGGCCCCGCGCCGGCGTCGCGCAAGGCGCGCAGGCCATTGCGCACGGTGGCGGCCCGCGTCGGACCGCCGACCCGGAACAAGTGCTCGCCCGCACCCGGAAAGCGCGGAAGCACGATCCCCACGTCCGCGTCGTCCGGTGAAACGACGAGCGCGATCCCCTCGAACCGTCCGCCAAGCGAGCGGAAGGCTTCGAGCGTGTGCTCGACCATCGGACGCCCTGCGATGCGCTGGTATTGCTTGGGCCCCACGCCGCCGGCGCGAATGCCCGAACCGCCACAGGGGATCAACACGAAAAGACGGGAAGCGGACATGGTGCTACGGCGGCCAGCGACAAAGGGGCAGCCATTCTAGAATCGCTCTTCACACCCCTCGCCCGCCGGCGCGGGGTGTTCTGCATTTCCCAGGCAATACATGGACCTCCCCCATCTCACAGCCGGCAAGCGTTTCACGCTGCCGCGCCCGCCCCTGTCGGCCGACGCGCTGTTGCTGGCCCAGTTGGCCGAGCGCGAGAAAGCGGCCGGCCGTGCGACCGCCGTCTTCACCGCCGACGCGAACGACGCGCAGCGGCTGATCGACGAAATCGCCTTCTTCGCGCCCGACCTGCGCTGCGCCCTTTTCCCAGACTGGGAGACGCTGCCCTACGACAGCTTCTCGCCCCACCAGGACCTGATCAGCGAGCGGCTCGCCACGCTCTGGCGCATCAGCCAGAAAGAGGCCGACGTGGTGCTGGTGCCTGCCACCACCGCGCTCTACCGGCTCGCGCCGCCGGCCTTCCTCGCCGGCTACACCTTTCATTTCAAGAGCGGTCAGAAGCTGCAGGAGTCGAAGCTCAAGGCCCAGCTCACGCTGGCCGGCTACAGCCACGTGACGCAGGTCGTGAGTCCGGGCGAGTACGCGGTCCGCGGCAGCCTCATCGACCTCTTCCCGATGGGATCGGCCGTGCCCTTCCGCGTCGACCTTTTCGACGACGAGATCGACTCCATCCGCACCTTCGATCCCGACACGCAGCGCAGCCTCTATCCGGTCCCCGAAGTGCGCCTGCTGCCGGGCCGCGAGTTCCCGATGGACGACGACGCCCGCGCACGCTTCCGCAGCCGCTGGCGCGAACTGCTCGAAGGCGACCCGACGCGCAGCCGCATCTACAAGGACATGGGCAACGGCGTCGCCACGGCCGGCATCGAGTACTACCTGCCGCTCTTCTTCGAGGAAACGGCGACGGTGTTCGACTACCTGGGTGCCGACACCACGGTCGTGATGCACGGTGAACTCGAACCCGCATTCCAGCACTTCTGGCAGGACACGGGCGAGCGCTACCGTTTGGTACGCGACGATCCCGAGCGACCGGCGCTGCCTCCCGAGGAGCTCTTCCTGAACGCCGAGCAGTTCTACCAGCGCGCCAAGCCGCATGCCCAACTGGCCATCCGGGGCGACGCAGCCGCCGATGCGCCCTATGCGGAGTTCGACGCCCTGCCCGCCTTCGCCGTCGTTCGCGGCGCCGACGATCCGCTGGTCAAGCTCAAGGAGCACATCCGCACTACGCCGCACCGCGTGCTGGTGATTGCCGAGAGCGACGGCCGGCGCGAAAGCCTGCTCGACTTCCTGCGCGCCAGCGGCGTGAACCCGCCCGCCTTCGACTCGCTCGCCGAGTTCGAGTCCTCGCCGGACGAAAAGATCGGCATCGCGACCGCCGCGCTGGTCGCCGGCTTCGCCTGGCGCGAACAGGGCATCGATTTCGTCACCGAGACCGAGCTCTTCGCCACCGCGCCGTCCAGCCGCCGCCGGAACAAGCGGCAGGAACAGGTCAGCGACGTCGAGGCGCTGATCAAGGATCTGAGCGAACTCGCCATCGGCGACCCGGTGGTGCATTCCGCGCACGGCATCGGGCGCTACCGCGGGTTGGTCAACATGGACCTCGGCCAAGGCGCCGATGCCGACGGCAAGCCGCTGATGCAGGAGATGCTGCACTTGGAGTACGCCGACAAGGCCACGCTCTACGTGCCCGTTTCGCAACTGCACCTGATCAGCCGCTACACCGGCGTCAGCGCCGACGAGGCGCCGCTGCACAAGCTGGGCTCCGGCCAGTGGGAAAAGGCCAAGCGCAAGGCGGCCGAGCAGGTGCGCGATTCCGCCGCCGAGTTGCTCAACATCTATGCGCGCCGCGCGGCGCGTGAAGGCCACGCCTTCCGCTTCTCGGCCGCGGACTACGAAGTGTTCGCCAACGACTTCGGCTTCGACGAGACGGCCGACCAAAAGGCCGCGATCCACGCCGTCATCCAGGACATGATCTCGCCGCAGCCGATGGACCGCCTGGTCTGCGGCGACGTCGGCTTCGGCAAGACCGAAGTCGCATTGCGCGCCGCCTTCATCGCGGTGACGGGGGGCAAGCAGGTCGCCTTCCTGGCCCCGACCACGCTGCTGGCCGAACAGCACTACCAGACGCTGGTCGACCGCTTCGCCAAGTGGCCGGTCAAGGTCGCAGAGATGAGCCGCTTCCGGTCCACTAAGGAAATCAACACCGCCGCCAAGGGGCTGGCCGACGGCACGGTGGACATCGTGGTCGGCACGCACAAGCTGCTCTCGCAGTCGGTCAAGTTCAAGAACCTGGGCCTGCTCATCATCGATGAGGAACATCGTTTCGGCGTGCGCCACAAGGAAGCCATGAAGGCGATGCGCGCCGAGGTCGACGTGCTGACGCTCACCGCCACGCCGATCCCCCGCACACTGGGCATGGCGCTCGAAGGCCTGCGCGACCTGAGCGTGATCGCCACCGCGCCGCAGCGGCGGCTGGCCATCAAGACCTTCGTCCGCAACGAAGGTACCGGGGTGATCCGCGAGGCCGTACTGCGCGAGCTTAAGCGCGGCGGGCAGGTCTACTTCCTGCACAACGAAGTCGAAACGATCGAGAACCGGCGCCAGAAGCTCGAGGAAATCCTGCCCGAGGCGCGCATCGCGGTCGCGCACGGCCAGATGCCCGAGCGCGAACTGGAGCGCGTGATGCGCGACTTCGTCGCCCAGCGCTACAACATGCTGCTGTGCTCGACCATCATCGAGACCGGCATCGACGTGCCGACCGCCAACACCATCGTGATGAGCCGCGCCGACAAGTTCGGCCTCGCGCAATTGCACCAGTTGCGCGGCCGCGTGGGCCGCAGCCACCACCAGGCTTACGCCTACCTGATGGTGCCCGACGTCGACGGTCTGACCAAGCACGCCGCGCAACGGCTCGACGCCATCCAGCAGATGGAAGAACTCGGCTCCGGCTTCTACCTCGCGATGCACGACCTGGAGATCCGCGGCGCCGGCGAAGTGCTGGGCGAGAACCAGAGCGGCAACATGATGGAGATCGGCTTCCAGCTCTACAACGAAATGCTGGCCGAGGCCGTGCGCTCGCTGAAGGCCGGCCAGGAGCCCGACCTGCTGGCGCCGCTGAGCGTGACGACCGAGATCAACCTGCACGCGCCCGCCCTGCTGCCCGACGACTATTGCGGCGACGTGCACCTGCGGCTGTCGTTCTACAAGAAACTCGCGACGGCCAGGACGCCCGAGCAGATCGACACGCTGCTCGAAGAAATCGTCGATCGGTTCGGCAAGCTGCCGCCGCAGGCGCAGACGCTCATCGACGTGCACAGGCTGCGCGTGCTCGCACGGCCCTACGGCGTGGTCAAGGTCGATGCGGCGCCGGGTGTCATCCACATCACCTTCAAGAAGGACCCGCCGGTCGATTCGATGAACATCATCCACCTGATCCAGAAGAACAAGCACATCAAGCTGGCAGGCAACGAGAAGCTTCGCATTGAACGCGAGCTGAAAGAGCCCAGGGAACGCGCGCAGATGGTGCGCGACATCCTGCGCAGCCTGGGCCAGCCCAAAGTACAGGAAGCCACACCGGTATGACCGCCAAGGAAATCGCTCCCGGCCTGATCGTCCAGCGGTTCACGCCGCCGCTCGCGCTCGCCGATTTCAAGCTGATCGCGTTCGACATGGACTCGACGCTGATCAACATCGAATGCATCGACGAAATCGCCGATGCGGTGGGCAAGAAGGCCGAGGTGGCTGCCATCACCGAAGCGACGATGCGTGGCGAGATCAAGGATTTCAAGGAGAGCCTGCGCCGTCGCGTCGCATTGCTGCAGGGCGTGCCCGTCGACGCGCTGCAGAAGGTGTACGACGAGCGCCTGCGGCTTAACCCCGGTGCGGAGCAACTGGTCGCGACCTGCAAGGCTGCCGGCATGAAAGTGCTGCTGGTGTCCGGCGGATTTACCTTCTTCGCCAACCGGGTCAAAGACCGGCTCGGCATCGACTTCGCCCGCTCCAACCTGCTGGACGAAGCCGACGGGAAACTCACGGGCCGAGTCGTTCAGCAGTCCTGGGGCGATATCTGCGACGGCGCGGAAAAGCGCCGCACGCTGCTGGAAGTCGCTTCGCTGCTCGGCGTCTCGCCGGGCGAGAGCATTGCCGTCGGCGACGGCGCGAACGACTTGCCGATGATGGGCGAGGCGGGTCTTTCCGTGGCCTTTCACGCCAAGCCGAAAGTGCGCGAACAGGCCATGGTCGCCATCAATGAAGGCGGCCTCGATCGCCTGCTCGAAGTGCTGAGGTGAACACCATGGGCGACGCCGACAAGGACAAGGACAAGGGTCTGCCGCTGGCATCGGACACGGTGCACGGCGACCGGCGCTTCGGCGTCGAGCATGGAAGCATCCACAAGCCGATCCACACCTCGGTGCAGTACGGTTACGACCGGGTGGAAGACCTGATCGGCGTGTTCCAGGGCACGCTCAAGAACAGCTTCAGCTATGCGC
This sequence comes from Variovorax glacialis, assembly GCF_051216375.1. Taxonomy (NCBI): domain Bacteria; kingdom Pseudomonadati; phylum Pseudomonadota; class Betaproteobacteria; order Burkholderiales; family Comamonadaceae; genus Variovorax; species Variovorax glacialis. Next base: position 173,620 of record NZ_JBPJZT010000005.1, read on the forward strand.
GCCAAGGCACACCGACGACCGCGGCGCTCGAAGCGAAGATCAGCCAGCTCGAACAAGGCATCGGCACTGTCTGCTTCTGCACCGGCATGGCTGCGCTGAGCGCGATCTTTCTCACGCTTCTGCGCGGCGGCGACCATCTCGTGTCGAGCCAGTTCGTCTTCGGGAATACCAACAGCCTCTTCGGTACGCTCGGCGAATTCGGTGTCGAGGTCAGCAAGGTCGACGCGGGCTCGGTGGACACCGTGCGCGCCGCCCTTCGCCCGAACACGCGCATGGTGTTCGTGGAAACCGTCGCGAATCCCGGCACCCAGATCCCTGATCTCGAAGCCATCGGCGCGTTGTGCCGCGAACGCGGGCTGCTCTATGTGGTCGACAACACCATCACCTCGCCCGCCCTCTTCCGCCCAAGAACGGTCGGCGCGGGGCTGGTGGTCAACTCGCTCACCAAGACGATTGCCGGCCACGGGGCAGCGCTCGGCGGTGCCGTGACCGACACCGGGCTGTTCGACTGGCAGGCCTATCCGAACATCTCGCCGAGCTATCGCGGCGTCGACGCGCGCCAGCAAGGCCTGCAGCAGTTGCGAAAGAAGGGGCTGCGCGACATGGGCGCGACCCTGTCGCCGGAACAGGCCCACCGCATCAGCCTCGGCGCCGAGACGCTTGGACTGCGCGTGGCGCAGACCAGTGCCACGGCCTTGTCGCTTGCCCGCTTCCTGCAAGGCCATGCCTCGGTGTCGGCGGTTCACTACCCGATGCTCGAAAGCCACCCGCAGCACGCGCTCGCCGTGCGGCACTTCAAGGCGGGCTCGTGGCTGCTGGCTTTCGAACTGAGCGACAGCGCGAGCGTCAACGCAATGCTCAACCGCCTGCAATTGCCGATCAAGGCCACCGGCCTTGGAGACAACCGCACGCTGGTCATCCCGGTAGCGCCCACGATCTTCTGGGAAGCGGGCCCGGTGGTCCGCGCCCAGATGGGCATCGCGGACGGGCTGGTGCGTGTCTCCATCGGGCTGGAATCGGCGGACGAACTGATCGAGGACTTCGGGCGCGCGCTCGGCTGACGGAGGCCGGGCCGGGGCAAGCCCCTATCGCGCGCAGCCATCCCTTCTGGACAATCGGCACCGTCCAGAGTCCACGGAGATCGCCCATGTACCCAGGCAAGTACGCGCACGCGCACGCCGACCGCCCCGCTTTCATCATGGCCAACAGCGGCGAGTCGCTGACCTACGGGGAACTGGACGCGCGCAGCAACCGCCTCGCGCACCTGTTGCGCGCGCAGGGCCTGATGCGGCTGGACCACTATGCGGTGTTCATGGAGAACAACCGCTACTACCTCGAATCCTGCATGGCGGGCGAGCGATCCGGGCTCTACTACACATGCATCAACGCCTACCTGTCGCCCGCTGAGATGGCCTACGTCGTCAACAACAGCGAATCGGCCGTGCTGATCACTTCGGCCGAAAAGCTCGCCGTGGCGCGGCAGGCGCTGGTCGAATGCCCGAAGGTCAATCTGTGCCTCGTGGCGGGCGGCGGTGCCGGCCTGGCGGGCCAGGCTGGCGCGGCCCGCCTGGTCGACCTCGACGAGGCCCTGTCGGGCATGCCCGACACGCCCATCGAGAACGAATGGCTGGGCACTGCGATGCTCTATTCCTCCGGCACCACTGGCCGGCCCAAGGGCGTGCTGCGGCCGCTGCCGGAAAACCCGCCGAGCCAGCCGCTGCCGCTCTTCCACTTCCTGAACAAGTTGTGGCAGTGCGAGGAAGGAATGATCTATCTCTCGCCCGCGCCGCTGTACCACTCCGCGCCGCTCGCCAACGTGTCGCTGGCGATCCGCAACGGCGGCACGGTGATCGTCATGGAGCACTTCGATCCGCAGCAGTACCTGGCGCTGATCGCGAAGCACCGCATCACCCACACGCAACTCGTTCCGACCATGTTCTCGCGCATGCTCAAGCTGCCGCCGGAGGAACGGGCCAAGGCCGACCTGTCGACGCTGAAGATCGCCATCCACGCCGCGGCGCCCTGCCCTGCGCAGGTGAAGGCGGACATGATCGCGTGGTGGGGGCCCATCATCCACGAGTACTACGGCGCCACCGAGGGCCTCGGCTTCACCGCCTGCGACAGCCACGAATGGCTGGCCCATCGTGGCACCGTGGGCAAGGTGCTCCTGGGCGACATCCACATCTTCGACGAGCAGATGCAACCGGTGCCCAAGGGCCAGTCAGGCGAGATCTGGTTCAAGACCGCGACGCCCTTCGTCTACTTCAACGATCCGGAGCGAACGGCGCTCACGCGCTCGCCGGACGGCACGATGAGCACGGTCGGCGACATGGGCTATCTCGACGAAGACGGCTTCCTGCATCTGACCGACCGCTCGACCTTCATGATCATCTCGGGCGGCGTCAACATCTATCCGCAGGAGTGCGAGAACCTGCTGATCACCCACCCCAAGGTGGCCGATGCGGCGGTGTTCGGCGTGCCGAACAAGGACCTGGGCGAAGAAGTCAAGGCGGTGGTGCAGACGCTGCCGGGCGTTGCCCACACACCCGAATTCGCGGCGGAGCTGATCGAGTTCTGCCGTTCGCACCTCGCGCACATGAAGTGCCCGAAGACGGTGGACTTCACCGACCAGCTGCCGCGGCTGCCCACCGGCAAGCTCTACAAGCGCACATTGCGCGATGCGTACTGGGTGGGGCACGCCAGCCGCATCGTCTGACGCAGACGCTCAGAGTGCCGCGCCGAGGCGCGCGATGCCTTCCTGGATCTTCTCGACGTTGGCCGTGGCGAAGCTCAGGCGCAGCGTCGCGACATCCGGCTTCTCGGCGAAGAATGGCGCGCCGGGCACGAAGGCCACGAGCTTCTCGATCGCGCGCTTGGCGAACACATTGGCGTCGGCGATCTTGCCGTTGGCACCCGTGAGGCGCGCCCAGAAGAACAGGCCACCACCCGGCTGCGTGAAAGTGATCGCATCGCCGAGTTCCTTCTGCAATGCGGCGCCCATCGCCTTCGCGCGTTCACCGTAGACCTTGCGTACGTTGGCCAGCGTGGCGGGCATCCGGCCGCTCTTGAGGTACTGCGCGGCCGTCGCCTGCGCGAAGGTGCTGGTGTGCGCGTCGCTGAACTGCTTGCACATGGTCGCCTTTGCGAGCAGTTCGGCCGGGCCGATCATCCAGCCGATGCGCAGGCCGGGACTCAGCACCTTGCTCAGGCTGCCGCCATGCGCGACGAGTTCGCGGCTGCCGGGCACTTCCTTCGTGAGCGACAGGATCGAGGGCGGAGGCGCCTTGTCGAAGTAGAGGTCGCCGTAGGGGTCGTCCTCGACGATCAGCGTCTGGTACTTCACCGCCAGCTCGAGCACCTTCTTGCGGCGCTCCAGACTCAGCATTGCGCCGCTGGGGTTGCCGAAGGTCGGGATGAGGTAGACGAACTTCGGCTTGTGCTCGGCAATGAGCTTTTCGAGTTCGTCGGTGCGAACGCCGTCCGCATCGATCGGCGCGCTGATCAGTTGCGCGCCGTAGAGTCGGAAGCACTGGATGGTGGCGAGGAAGGTCGGGCCTTCCACGATGACCTTGTCGCCTGGAGAAATGAGCGTCTTGCCGAGCAGGTCGAGCGCCTGCTGGCTCCCGGTGGTGACGATGAGGCCGCTCGGGTCGACATCGACGCCCTTCGTCTTCATGAAGGCGCTGAGTTGCGTGCGCAGCGGCTCGTAGCCTTCGGTCGCGCCGTACTGCAGGGCGCCGCCGGGCTCCTCCGCCAGCGCCTTGGCGCTCGCTTCCTTCAGCCCTTCGACGTCGAACATCGCGCTGTCCGGAAAGCCACCCGCAAAGCTGATGATGCCGGGCGTGCCGAGCAGCTTGAAGAGTTCGCGGATGGCGGAGGTTTCGACGTTGTCGAGGCGGGAGGCGAATTGCATGAGAACCTTCTGTCGGAGAGTTGCAGCCGCCATTGTCGCAGCGACGTCGATTCCCGAACATGCGCCCACGGTGTATGGTCCCGACTCGCAGCGTCGTTCCGGCGCTGGCTGCCTGGAGAATCCGCCCTGGCCCTGCGAAAGCTTCTACTTGCCCTGACAGTGGCCGTCGCAGCCACCGGGATGGCATGGGCGCCCAAGGCCGCTGCGCAGGCCGGCGCGGCGAGCTTGCGAGCCACCTACGAAAAGCTGGGTCCCCAATTGGCAAAGGGTCCATTCGGGCGACCGATGGTCCTGAACGCCGCCGAAACCGAGAACAGTCTCAAGGGCGAGGTGTACGGTGTTCTGGACCAGCCGCTGGACAAGGTCAATGCCTCTCTGAGCCAGCCGAAGCAGTGGTGCGAAATGCTGATGCTCCATCTCAACAACCGGGCATGCAGCGTCGACACGGCCAGGCAGACGCTGACACTGAGCGTCGTGCGTCGCTATGACATTCCCGTCAAGGATGCGTTCGAACTGACCTTCTACTTCCAGGTCGTCAGCGCGACGTCGGACCACTTTTCCGCGAAACTGACCTCCGGCAAGGGTCCCTTCGGCACGCGCAACTATCGCATTGCGCTCGAAGCCATACCGGTGGGAACAGGCAAGTCCTTCGTCCATTTCAGCTATGCCTATGACCAGGGTTCCGCGACCCGCATGGCGACTCAAAGCTACCTGGCCACCCTGGGACGCGGCAAGGTGGGCTTCACGGTTGTCGGAAAGCAGGCGAACGGCGAGCCCGAACTCATCGGCGGCATGCGGGGCCTGATGGAACGCAACGCCATGCGTTACTTCCTGGCGCTGGACGCCTACCTGGCGGCGCCGGGCGATTTCGACAAGCGCCTGGCCCTCTGGTATGTAAGCGTGCAAAAGTATCCTCGCCAATTGCACGACATCGGCGAGGCCGAATACCTCGATCTGAAGCGCGCGGATCGGCGGCGCCAAGGCCAGTAGCGCCACTGGCAGCGCAGCCGCTCCCGACCTGACGTGACCTCGTCGATGATCCTCAACCTCATGCTGCGCGGCGGCGCGGCCGGCGTGCTGGTCCTGGTTGCGATCGCCCTCTGGCGCGACCACCCACGGTCCATTGCGGCGCGGCTCGGCTCGGCATTCGCCGTCTCTGTCGCGGCCGCGACGCTGGCTTCCGCGCCCGGCTTCGCGGCTGAACCCGACGTCGGTTCCATGGTCGTCGTCGCGATGGCGTCGGGCGGCATGTTCGTGTTCTGGCTGTTCACTTGCGCGCTGTTCGACGACGCTTTCCGGCTGCGCGGATGGCACGCGGTGGTCTGGGCGGCCATGGCAAGCATCGGCGTGCTGCACTGCATGGGACAGAAAAGCACGAACGCACCATGGGAACCCGCCGCTGGCCTTGCGCTGGGCGTCATGCCCGTCGCCTGGGCACTCCTGGCCATCGCGCAATCGGTTGCCAACTGGCGCGAGGATCTGATCGAGGGAAGGCGCCAGTTGCGCTCGCTGATCGTCGCGGCGACGGCGCTCTACACGGTCGCGCAACTGATGGTGGCGCTGCTGACGGGCCTGACGTTGAAGGGGGTGGTCGAAAGCACGGCCAACGCCGCCGGTACTGCCGGCCTGACCTTGTTCGTTGCATGGCGGCTGCTGCGCGCCGGTCACGGAACATTGTTCGGGGTCGCGGTATCGGGCAACGATCCAGCCGAGGGCGACCTGACTGCGCCCGCGGCCTCCTCCATGCCCTCGCCCGCCCCGGATGCTGTCCCGGCGCCGGATCCGAAGCAGGTCGCCGCGCTCGAAGCGCTGATGACGGTGGACCGCGTCTACCGCGAGTCGAACCTCACGATCGGCGTGCTCGCCGAGCGAATGGGCATGCCCGAGCACAAGTTGAGGCGCCTGATCAACCAGGGCCTCGGCCACCGCAATTTCACCGCCTTCCTGAACACCTACCGCCTGGCCGACGCGCGTCGCTGGCTCGCGGACCCGGAGCAGGCGGACACGCCCATCCTCACCATCGCGATGGATGCCGGGTTCCAGTCGCTCGGCCCCTTCAACCGCGCTTTCAAGAGCAACACCGGCCTGACGCCCAGCGAATTCCGGCGCAGAGGCTGCGCGGTGACGTTTGCCACGCCGGCTCCGGGACTGGCCGAATCCGAAATCGGCTAGCCGAACACAGAATCCAGCGAGAAGCGCGGCGCGACAGCGCGGACAGTGGACGAGCCAATCCCGGCCGCCGACTGCCCTGAACATGCAACGCCTCCTCATCGCCGCCCCGGTCCTGTCCACGTTCCTGCTGACTGCCTGCGGTCATGTTTCGCCAGGCAGGGCGGCGGCCGTGACGACGGGCTATGTCAGCCACCAGCTCTGTTCGGCGGTGTTCGTCGCCGGCAGGGAGCCTCAAAGCTACTACCGCGAGGCGATCGAACCGCTCTCGGGCCCCGCGGCGCTGCTGATGAGCCACGCCATCGACCGCGAGCGGCGCGAAGTGCGGGCGACCTTCGCCGGGCTCGTCGAAAGCCGCGCGGTCTACCGGCCGCCGTTCGGGTGCGTCAATGCGACCGACGGCGTCCCGGACGACAACGCGGGAGCACGGGTAATACCGCCCACGACACCCGCGTTGCTCGGGGACATCGCCGGCCCCGAGCCGGTCCATCCCACCGACCCTGCGCTGATTGCCGCGCTCGACCACGCATTCCAAGAGACGGCGCAGGCACCGCACCGCTACACCCAGGCCGTGGTGGTGCTCCACAAGAACCGGATCGTCGCGGAGCGCTACGCCTCCGACGTCGGCGTCGAAACGCCGCTGGCCGGGTGGTCGGCCACCAAGTCGGTCACAAACGCCCTGGTCGGCATCCTGGTCCGACAAGGCAAGCTCGACGTTCACGCACCCGCGCCAGTCCGCGCCTGGGCGGATCCGGCAGACCCGCGCCACGCCATCACGATCGACCAGCTCCTGCGGATGACCAGTGGCCTCGACATGGGGCAGTCGCTCACGTCGAGCGTGTGGTCCGCCTTCGACCCCTCGGCGCAGATGATCTTCGTCGACCCGGACTCTGCGGTGGTGGCCGAGCGCGCCCCACTGGCGCACCCTCCTGGCTCGACGTGGAACTACACCAACGCGAACACCCAGTTGCTGTCGCGCATCGTGCGCGAACAAACTGGCGGCACGCCCGCGGCGACCCAGGCCTTCGCGCACCGCGAGTTGTTCGACAAGCTCGGAATGCGTGGCGTGACTCTCGAATTCGACCCGGCCGGGACGCCGATCGGGGCAAGTCACATGTGGGCGCCGGCGCGCGACTGGGCACGCTTCGCGCTGCTGTACCTGAATGACGGTCAGATCAACGGGCAGCGCATCCTCCCGGCGGGCTGGGTCGCGTATTCGGCCGAACCGACACAAGGTTCCGAAGACTTCGGCTACGGAGCTGGCTTCTGGACCAATCGTGGCGCCGGCGCGGGGGCTCACTACCGCGTGCTGCATGGAATGCCGGCGGATGCGTTCATGGCCCGCGGGAGCAATGGCCAGTACCTCGTGATCGTCCCTTCGAAGAACGTCGTCATCGCGCGCTTCGGCCCCGCCTGGACGCCGCGCGACGACATGGAGACGGTCGCGCACCTGACGCGAGAGGTGATCGAGACGATCAAGCCGGATTGAAGCCCACAGGGGGCACCGGACCTCGAAGTGCGCTGTCTATACTGCGCCGCTTCAAGTCTTCCGATGGGGCTTCACCATGCAGGGCCGGATCTTTGCTTCGCTCCGGGGCTATCGGATCGAGTGGCTGTCGCGCGATTTCATCGCCGGGCTGATGCTGGCGGCCATCGCCATTCCGGGGCAGCTCGCGACAGCGCGGCTGGCGGGGATGCCTCCGGAGACGGGCATCTACGCCTTCGCTGCCGGCTCCATCGCCTTCGCTGTCTTCGGCGCCAATCGCTTCATGTCGGTCGGTGCGGATTCGACCATTGCACCGATCTTTGCCGGCGGGCTGGCATCGATCGCGGTGGCCAGCGGACATGGCCATGCGGAACTGGCGCCGCTCTTCGCGCTGCTGGTCGGCGCGGTGCTGATTGCGATAGGGCTGCTGCGCGCGGGATGGCTCGCAACGCTGCTGTCGGTGCCGGTCACCACGGGCTTCCTGGCGGGCATCGCTGTCCACATCGTGGTGGGCGAACTGCCCACGTTCTTGGGCGTCCCCGACGAGAAAGGCCATCTGCTCGTCCGTCTCGCGCACGTCATCGGCGAGGTGCCGCACGCCAACCCGTTTTCGCTTGCACTGGGCGCTGGCGTCCTGGGCATTACCCTGGCCGCCTCGCGCGTCAGCCCGCGGATCCCTGGGGCCCTGCTTGGCCTGGTCGGGGCGGGCGCAGCCACGGCGCTCTTCCATCTCGAGTCGCGCGGCGTCAGCCTGCTGGGCCCCCTCTCGGTGACGCTGCCGCACCTCACCCTGCCGGTCATGCCCGGCGTGGAGGAGTTCGGCCGCATGGTGCAGTTGGCGCTGGTGGTCGCTATGGTTTGCGTCATGCAGACGGCGGCGGTGGCAAGCACCTTTCCGTCGGACGAAGGCAAGGTCGAGGATGTCGGTCGCGATTTCGGCGCGGTCGGTGCCGGCAGCATCGCGGCGGCGCTGATCGGCTCCTTCCCGGTCAACGCGAGCCCGCCACGGACGGCGATCGTGCGCGAGTCCGGAGGGCAAAGCCAGGTCGCGGCGCTCGCGGCCGTCGCGCTGGTCATCGCGCTGGTGAATGCCGCGTCGGGCCTGACGGCCTATGTACCCCATGCAGCCCTGGCCGGCGTGCTGCTGTACATCGCCTGGCGCATCTTCCGCATCAAGGAGATGCGCGAGATCTACCGCCGCGGCGGGCTCGAAATCCTGCTGGTGGCGGCGAGCGCCGCGCTCGTCATCGCGCTGCCGATCGAGACCGGCATGCTGCTGGCCATCGTGATGTCCTTCGTGCACAGCCTGTACATCGTGGCGAAGCCCTTTTGCGTCGAACTCGCGCGCGTGCCGGGCAGCACCGTGTGGTGGCCGCCGGCACCGGATGCGCCTTTCGAGCACGAGGATGGCGTGCTCGTGTTCGCACCGGGCGCGCCGCTCAACTTCACCAACTGCGAGCGCATCTGCGCCGAGATCCGATCCGCCCTGGCGCGCCAGCGTCGGCCGGTGAAGCTGCTGGTCATCGAGGCCAACGGAATGATCGACATCGACTACACCGGCTCGCAAGTCCTGCGGCGCGCCATCTCCGAGTGGCAAGGCGCCGGCATCGTGGTGGCCGTCGCGCGGCTGTCCGCCAGCCGGGCGCTCGAACAGGCGCACCGCACCGGCATGATCGAGACGATCGGGCCCGACCACGTGTTCATGTCGGTCGAGGAAGCGGTGCGAAAGCTGCGCGCACATGGCGCAACGGCGGCAGCGGCCTAAACTCGCGGCCACGATGAAAAAAGCCGAGATCGAATCCTTCTTCGCGACGCTCCAGGCCGCCAATCCGACACCGGAAACCGAACTCGAATACAGCACGCCCTTCGAACTTCTCGCGGCCGTGCTGCTGTCGGCGCAAGCCACCGACGTCGGCGTGAACAAGGCGACGCGCAAGCTCTTCCCGGTCGCGAACACGCCACAGGCGATCCTGGACCTCGGCGTCCAGGGGCTGGAGAGCTACATCAAGACGATCGGCCTGTACCGCAGCAAGGCAAAGCACCTGATCGAGGCCTGCCGCATGCTGGTCGAGCAGCACGGCGGCGAAGTGCCGAAGACCCGCGCAGAGCTCGAAGCGCTGCCCGGTGTCGGCCGCAAGACCGCGAACGTGGTGCTGAACGTCGCCTTCGGCGAAGCCACGATGGCGGTCGACACGCACATCTTTCGCGTCAGCAACCGCACGGGGCTGGCGCCGGGCAAGACGCCGCTGGAGGTCGAACTCAAGCTGGAAAAGCGCGTGCCCGCGGCGTACCGGCTGCATGCGCACCATTGGCTGATCCTGCACGGACGCTATGTCTGCATCGCGCGCAAGCCGCTGTGCTACCAATGCGCGGTGGCGCCCTATTGCGACTTCAAGCCCAAGACGCCGGCGCCCTGAGCGTCGCTCAGGCTTCGATCGTCACGCACGCACCGTAGGCGATCGGGTGCGCAGGCCACTGGTCGGCGCGTTCCACGCAGCGCAATCCGCCATGCAGCAGCGAGACCGCACGGATCACCCCGGCATGCGTGACCCAGATCGCGTCGTGTCCACGCGCCAGCCACTCGTCGTAGGCCTCGCCGACGCGCTGCATGAACTGTCGCGTGCTGTCGCCGTTGCCGCCTGCGCGTGTGTCGGCGAAATTGCGCGTCCAGTGCTCGAACTCGGCGCGATCGATCGCGGTCCATGCGCCACCCTCCCAGGCGCCCATGTCCATTTCGGCGATGCGCGGGTCCGTGCGCACCCGAAGATCGGATCGAAGCGCCAGGATGGCGCGCGCAAGGTCGTCACAGCGCATCAGCGGCGAACTGCGCATCTCGATGTCCGCAGGCAGCAAGGGCGCGACGCGCTCGGCCGCGGCCAGCGTCAACTCGGGAAGCACGGCCACATCGGTGCGGCCGTAGCACTGGCCTTCCGGCGCGGTGGTCTGCGCATGGCGAACGAGATGGAGCTTCATGCGCGCCACGCCAGCGCCAGGTAGATCGCCAGCTCGCAGACCTGCTGCGTCGCGCCCAGGCAGTCGCCGGTAAAGCCCTGGAGCCTGCGCATGAACAGCCGCGCCATGGTCCACGCGGCCAGCATGCAAAGGCCGAGGGCCACCAGTCCATGGAACACACCTTGCGTTCCCACGAGCAACACCATGGCAGGAATCGACCATGCGACACCGACCATCAATGCGCCGTTGCCGATCGCGTCGGCCAGCGGCTTGGACTTGCTCGCGGCGCTCTCGTCGCCGACATAGGGCAGCCAGCGGATTAGGAACAGCGGTGCGAGCCGCGAAAGAACATGGGCACTCACGAGCGCCATAACTGCCATCAGAGCGCCCTGCCCCGCCAACATCGCCAGCAACGCGACCTTCAAGCCCAATGCGAGCACCAGTGCAATCGCGCCGAAGGCACCGATGCGGGAGTCCTTCATGATCTCCAGCGCGCGCGAGCGGTCGGCCGATCCGCCCAAGCCATCCGCCACGTCGGCCAGTCCGTCTTCATGGAAAGCGCCTGTCATCAGCACGGTCGCGATGGTCGAGAGCAGGGCCGCCACCAGTGCACCGGCGAGCCCTGGAAGCCCGGCCTGCGCAAGCCAGAGCACCCCGGCCCCGGCCGCGCCTACCAGCCAACCCACACCCGGAAAATGCGCCGCGCTCGCCCGCAGCATGGCCGGACTGAACCCGACCCAGCCCGCCAGCGGTCCCGTGACCGGAACACGCGTGAAGAATTGCAGCGCCAGCAGGAAATGGCGCACGCCATTCATGTCTTGTCCTGCTTCGACACGCCGGCCGACTCGAAGCTCGCCATTTCGCGAAGGATGCGGCAGGCCGATTCGAGCAGCGGCCAGGCGAGCGCGGCACCGGAACCCTCGCCAAGCCGAAGGTCGAGTTGCAGCAGCGGCTGGAGTCCGAGCCAGTTCAGCAACAGGCGATGCCCGGGCTCGACGGATTCGTGCGAGGCCACGCAGCGCTGCACGACGTGCGGCCGCAGCGCCTGAGCGACGAGCACCGCCGCGCTGGCGATGAAGCCATCGAGGACGATCACCCGCCGTTCGTGGGCCGCCTGCAGCACCACGCCGACCAGCGTCGCGATCTCGAAGCCCCCGAAGGCGGCCAGCGCGTCGAGCGGCGCAGTGGCGTCGGCATGCCGTTCGAGCACTTCCCTCAGCACCTTGCGCTTGTGGGCGCGGCCCGCGGCGTCGAGCCCCGTGCCTGCGCCCGTGCATGCGTCGATGTCCTGGCTTGTGAGACGGGCCAGCAGCATCGCCGCAGCCGACGAATTGCCGATGCCCATCTCGCCCAGGAGAACGGCGTTGCCAGGCAGGTCGCGCAAGAGCGCCATGCCGTTTGCAATGGCGGTCTCGCATTGGGCGGGGCTCATGGCCGGACCGACGGATGCGTCCGCCGTGCCGGCCGCCACCTTGCGAATCAGGAGCCCGTCGCGCGGAGCGAAGTCGTGCCGCACACCGCAGTCGACCACCGTCAGCGACAAGTCGTGCTGGCGCGCGAGCACACTCACCGCCGCACCACCGGCGAGGAAGTTCTCGACCATCTGCCAGGTCACGTCGCTCGGGTAGGCCGACACGCCACGTGCTGCCAGGCCATGGTCGCCGGCGCAGACGATCATCTGCGGCGCCACGAGCGAGGGTGACTCGGTGCCGAGCACCACACCCAGCCGCAGCGCCAGCGCCTCCAGACGCCCCAGTGCGCCCACCGGCTTCGTCTTGCCGTCGAGCAATTGCTGAAGGCGCGCGGAAAGCGCGGCATCGTCGAGATCAGGAACGGAGGGAATTTCAAATGTCATTCGATCAGCGCGCGCAGCACGCCCGGTTCAAAGTGGGAATCGATGTGGTCGGCGAGGCCGTCGAACACCATGTCCAGTGTGCGCGCCGCGACGCCGAAGAGCGCGTGCAACGCCGAAGCGTCCTCGAAGAGGCCATGCAGATAGAGCCCCAGGACATTGCCCGCCACGTTCTGCCATGCCAGTTCATCGGGCATCACCGCCAGGGCGCGATCGCCGGCCGCTGCCATCGCCGCATGCTCTGCGGTCCGGCCATGATGGATCTCGTAGCCTTGCACGCTGACGCCGGACAGCGCCGCCCACGGCCCCGTGAGCGTCGAAAAGGTCGCCTCGCGCTGCCGCAAGGTCTTGTCCGGCGCGAACACGGTGACCAGCGGGAGCAGCCCCAGCCCGGGCCCGTTGCCGTCGACGCCGTGCGGATCGATCAGCGCCTCGCCCAGCATCTGCAGGCCGCCGCAGACGCCGAGCACCATGCCGCCGCGCGACGCATGCGCGGCCACCGCGCGGTCCAGCCCTTGCGCCCGCATCCAGGCGAGGTCGCTGCTGGTGTGCTTGGAGCCCGGCAGGATGATCCAGTCCGCGCCCGCCACGTCGGCCGGGCTGCGCGCCCATCGCAGGCGCACACCGTCGATGTTCTTCAGCGGCTGGAATTCGTCGAGATTGCTGATGCGCGGGTAGGCGACGACGGCAACGGTCCGCGTGACCTCGCCGCTCGATGCGCTCCGATCGTCGAAAACGCCGTCTTCTTCGGGCAAGCCATGCCGCCACCACATGGGCAGCGTCGCGACGGTCGGCACGCCGGTCAAGGCCTGCAACTGCTGCGGCCCGGGCGCGAGCAGTGACGCGTCGCCACGGAACTTGTTGAGCACGAAGCCCGCAAGCATTTCGCGGTCGGCCTCCGGCAGCAACGCCCAGGTGCCGTAGAGATGCGCGAAGGCGCCGCCGCGATCGATGTCGGTCACCAGCAGGCAACGGGCCTCCGCATGCCGGGCGACACGGAGGTTCACGATGTCGCTCGCCATGAGGTTGATCTCGGCCGGCGAACCGGCGCCTTCGATCACGACCACGTCGTTCTCCGCGCGAAGCTGGTCCAGCGCCTGCGCGATCTGCGGCCACACACGCTCGCTGCGCCCGCGCCAGGGAAGCGCCGACACCTCGGTGCTCACCTGCCCCATCAGGATCACCTGGCTGTGGGTGTCGCGCTCGGGCTTGAGGAGCAACGGGTTCATGCGCACGTCGGGAGTGGCCCGGGCCGCCAGCGCCTGGAAATACTGCGCGCTGCCGATCTCGCCGCCGACGACGACGCGCGCGTTGTTGCTCATGTTCTGCGCCTTGAACGGCGCCACCCGCAACCCCTGCCGCGCATACCAGCGGCAGAGCGCGGTGGCCAGCCAGCTCTTGCCGGCACCACTGGTGGTGCCGAGGACCATCACGCAGCGGGCGCGTACCACATTCGGACTCATGGGTCCGATTGTCCTTTACGTGAACTTGGTCACGCTTCTGTCCACGGCCTTGAAATGAGGTCAAAACTATTCATTCGTTTCGCCCGTAGCTTCAAGACTTGTTCAGAAAAGGGAGCCCCGGCGAATGCCAGCCTTACGAGACATCGCCCTCACCGTGGAGGAGCGCGCACCGAATCAATTCTTCTGGGTCCTCCTCGAAGCGGCCAGCAGCGACGCCGTCGAAGCGATCCATTACCAACGAATCCATACCGCCTCGGTGGCGCAGTCCAGTTATTCCAGCGCGCTGGTGATGGGCGCGAATGCGCTTCGCCGGTTGATGGACTCGAACTCGGTGCGGCTCGACACCGGCTTCTAGCCGCGCAAGCTCATTCGAGGGTGCGAAGCCGGGTCGCCGCGACCTTCGCCTTGCCCGTCGCGTCTTCCGCAACGGGCGCAGTCTCCCAGCTTCCGCCGATCGCGCGGATCAACCCGACCGTCGCCTGGTACTGGGCCGACTTCACCTGCAGCGCCTGCCGCCTGTTCTGGAGCTCCTGACGACGCGCGTCGAGCAGGTCCAGCTGGCTCACCAGCCCGTTGCGATAACGCGAGTTGGACAAGGTGGTCGCCCGGGTCGCCGACGTGACCGCCTTCGCCTGCACGCCCGACTGCTGGTCGAGGATGCGAAGCGAAGAGAGCTGGTCCTCGACCTCCTTGAAGGCGACGAGCACCTGCGACCGGTAGTTCGCCAAGGCACCGTCGAGTTGCGCGGAAGCGTTCTGCACACCCGCCTCGCGCCGCCCGCCGTCGAAGAGCGGCAAAGAAAGCAGCGCACCGATGCCCCATGACCGCGCCGACCACTTCACGAGGTCGCTGAAGTCCGAACTCGCGTAGCCACCGCCCGCGGTCAGCGAAAGGTCGGGAAACCATGCGGCTTGCGCGACGCCGACGCGCGCCTGCGCCGCCAGCACCGCCTTCTGCGCGGCGGAGATGTCCGGCCGGCGCGTGAGCACCGTGGCCGGCACGCCCGGCGGAATCGTGGGCAACGCGGTCGACCAGTCGGCCGTGTTCACGGCGAACTCGGTAGCGACGTCGCCGGCCAGCACCGCCAGCGCGTGTTCCAGTTCGGCGCGACGGCGGTCGAGCGTCATGGCGTCGGATTCGGTCGACGCGACCTCGGTCTCCACGCGCACCACGTCGAGTTCCGCCACATCCCCTGCGCGCTCGCGGCTCTGCGTGAGCTTGAGGGTATCGCGATAGGCCTCGACCGTATCCCTCACCAGCGCACGTTCGGCATCGAGGGCACGCAAGGCCAGGTAGGTCTGCGCCACCTCGGCCTCGACCAGCAGGCGTGTGCTCTGCAGCAGGCCTTCGCGCGAATCGGCATCGAGCCGGGCCGCATCGCTGGCGCGCGACAGCTTTCCGAAGAGGTCCGCCTCGTAGGAGACCTCCAGCCCCGCCGTGAACAGCGAGGACGGCCTGGGCGTCAGGTTGCGGTCCAGGCCCGCGCTGCGCACGCCGCCGGCCACCGCGTTGAGCTGCGGTGCGCGATCGGCATCGGCATTGCGCGCCAGTGCGCGCGCCTCGCCCAGCCGGGCGGCAGCCGCGGCGATGTCGGTATTGCGGGCGTCGGCGCTGGCGATGAGCTTGTCGAGCACCGGATCGTTGAACGCGCGCCACCATTCGCCGCGCGGCTGGGCTTCCGCGGGCTGCGCACGCGTCCACGTGCCTTCCGGCGCGGCGACGGCCTGCTCCTTGAACTGCGCAGGCGGCGTGAAGGCCGGAAGCTCCGCCGGCGCCGTCGCGCATCCCGCGAGCACCAGCGCGGCGAGCAGCGGCGCCAGCGCCGCACGCCATGGAAGGCCTCGGGATGGGGATGTCTGATTCATGATCAACTTTCTTGAGGTACTGGAAGCGGGCCGAAGCCCCTTAGTCGATGGCCTTGAGCGGCGCTGCCGGCGACGGCCGCAGCGGGCCGCCACCACCGGCGACCGGATGCTCGGCCGCCACGGGCTGGTCCGCGGAGACGAACGCATCGCCGTGCGGCACCTCGCCATGCAGCTTCAGCGGACGATTGCCGGTCAGGCGGCGCAGCAGCACGTAGAACACCGGCGTCAGGAACAGGCCGAAGGCCGTCACGCCGATCATTCCGGAGAACACCGCGATGCCCATGGCCTTGCGCATCTCGGCACCCGCGCCCGACGAAAGCACCAGCGGCAGCACACCCATCACGAAGGCCATCGAGGTCATCAGGATCGGGCGCAGCCGCAGCCGGCTCGCCTCGATCGCGGCCTGGATCGGCGTTCGCCCGGCAAACTCCAGCTCGCGGGCGAACTCGACGATCAGAATCGCGTTCTTCGCGGACAGCCCCACCAGCACCATCAGCCCGATCTGCGTGAAGATGTTGTTGTCGCCATTGGACAACCAGACACCCGTCATCGCGGCGAGCAACCCCATCGGCACGATCAGGATGATCGCGACCGGCAAGGTCAGGCTCTCGTACTGCGCGGCCAGCACCAGGAACACCAGCAGGATGGCGAGCGGGAACACCCACAGCGCCGAGTTCCCGGCCAGGATCTCCTGGTAGGTCAGCTCCGTCCATTCGAAGCTGATGCCCTGCGGCAGCGTCTCGGCCGCGATGCGCTCGATCGCGTCCTGCGCCTGGCCCGACGAGTAGCCGGGTGCCGGGCCGCCGTTGATGTCGGCCGAGAGGAAGCCGTTGTAGCGCAGCGCGCGTTCCGGCCCATAGCTGGGCTGGATGTTCATCAGCGCCGACAGGGGCACCATCTCGCCGGTGTTCGAACGCACCTTGAGCAGGCCCACGTCCTCGGCGCGGGCGCGGTACGGCGCATCCGCCTGCACGCGCACGCTGTAGGTGCGGCCGAAGCGGTTGAAGTCGTTCGCGTACAGGCTGCCCAGGTAGATCTGCATGGTGTCGAACACCTCGGTCACCGGTACGCCGAGCTGGCGCGCCTTGGTGCGGTCGATGTCGGCGTAGAGCTGCGGCACGTTGACCTGCCAGCTCGTGAACATGCCCGCAAGCTCCGGCGTCTGGCGGGCCTTCGCCATGAAGGCCTTCACCGCCTTGTCCATCTCCGCATAGCCGAGCGAACCGCGATCCTCAATCTGCAGCTTGAAGCCGCCCGTCGTACCGAGCCCTTGGACCGGCGGCGGCGGGAAGATCGCGATGTAGGCGTCCTGGATCTGGGCGAACTGCGCGTTGAGTTGCCCGGCAATGGCACCCGCGCTCAGTTCCTTCGCCTTGCGCTGGTCGAAGTCCTTCAGCCCGACGAAGACGATGCCCGAGTTGGAGCTGTTGGTGAAGCCGTTGATCGACAGGCCCGGGAAGGTGATGGCGTGTTCCACGCCCGGCTGCTTCATGACGATGTCGTTCATACGGCGCGTCACTTCTTCCGTGCGGTCGAGGGTGGCACCGTCGGGCAGTTGTGCGAAGCCGATGAGGTACTGCTTGTCCTGCGCCGGCACGAAGCCGCCCGGCACCGCCTTGAATAGACCGAAGGTCACGGCCACCAGCGCGAGGTAGATCACCATCATCAGTGCCTTGCGCGAGATGGCGCCCTTCACGCCCGAGCTGTAGCCCTCTGCGCCGCGATGGAAGACGCGGTTGAAGCCGCGGAAGAAGCGGCCGAGCACGCGGTCCATGCCGCGCGTCAGCGCGTCCTTGGGCGCGTCATGGCCGCGCAGCAGCAGTGCCGCGAGCGCCGGCGACAAGGTCAGCGAATTGACCGCCGAGATCACGGTCGAGATCGCGATCGTCAGTGCGAACTGCTTGTAGAACTGGCCCGTGAGACCGCTGATGAAGGCCAGCGGCACGAACACCGCCACCAGCACCAGCGCGATCGCGATGATGGGCCCCGACACCTCGCGCATCGCGCGGTACGTGGCCTGGCGCGGACTGAGTCCCGCCTCGATGTTGCGCTCCACGTTCTCGACCACCACGATCGCGTCGTCCACCACGATGCCGATGGCCAGCACCAGCCCGAAGAGGCTCAGCGCGTTGATCGAGAAGCCGAACAGATGCATCACGGCGAAGGTGCCGATCACCGAGATCGGGACCGCGAGCAGCGGGATGATCGATGCGCGCCAGGTCTGCAGGAACAGGATCACGACCAGCACGACGAGCGCGATCGCTTCCAGCAGCGTGTGCACGACGGATTCGATCGAGGCGCGCACGAACTGCGTCGGGTCGTAGACGATGCTGTAGTCCACGCCGTCGGGCATGTTCTTCTTCAGCTCGGCCATGGTGGCGCGCACGTCGCTCGAAATCTGAAGCGCGTTGGAACCCGGCGCGGCAAAGATCGGAACCGCCACCGCGTCCTTGTTGTCGAGCAGCGAACGCAGCGCATAGGTCGATGCGCCGAGTTCGAGGCGCGCCACGTCGCGCAGCCGCGTCACGGCACCGTCGCCGCCGGTCTTCACGATGATGTCGCCGAACTCTTCCTCGGTCTGCAGGCGGCCCTGCGCGTTGATCGAGATCTGCATGTCCACGCCCTGCAGGCCGGGCGAAGCACCGACTACGCCGGCCGCGGCCTGCACGTTCTGTTCGCGGATCGCGCGGACCACGTCGCTCGCGGAAAGGCCGCGCTGCGCGACCTTCTGCGGATCGAGCCAGACACGCATCGAGTAGTCACCCGAACCGAACAACTGCACGTCGCCCACGCCCTGCACGCGCGCCAGGCGATCCTTGACGTTGAGCACCGCGTAGTTGCGCAGGTAGGTCATGTCGTAGCGGCCGTTGGGCGACAACAGGTGCACCACCATCGTGAGGTCGGGCGAGCTCTTGATGGTCGTGATGCCGAGTCGGCGCACTTCCTCGGGCAGTCGCGGCTCGGCTTGCGAGACGCGGTTCTGCACGAGCTGCTGCGCCTTGTCGGGGTCCGTGCCGAGCTTGAAGGTCACGGTCAGCGTCATCAGGCCGTCGGTAGTCGCCTGGCTGCCCATGTAGAGCATGCCTTCGACGCCGTTGATCGATTCCTCCAGCGGCGTGGCCACCGTCTCGGCGATCACCTTGGGGTTGGCACCGGGGTAGTTGGCCCGCACCACGACCGAGGGCGGCACCACCTCGGGATACTCGGAAATCGGCAGCCCGCGCAGCGCGATCAGCCCCGCGATCAGCATCAGGAGCGAGAGCACGCCGGCAAAGATCGGCCGGTCGATGAAGAACTTGGACAGATTCATGATGTTTCTCCGAAAGCCCTGCGATCAGGACTTCGCGGCAGCCACGCGCTGGGGCTGCTGTGGAACCTCGGCCTTGGCGTCCATGGTCACGGTCTGCGGCTCGACGAGCGCTCCCGGGCGGATGTGCTGCAGCCCATTGACCACCACGCGCTCCCCGGCCTTGAGGCCCTTGGTCACGACGCGCAGGCCGTTGACCGGTGCGCCGAGCGTGACCTCGCGGTACTCGGCCTTGTTGTCCTCGCCGACCACCATCACGAACTTCTTGTTCTGGTCGGTACCCACCGCGCGTTCATTGACCAGCAAGGCGGAATCGCTGTGCGCCTGGCCCATGCGGATGCGGGCGAACTGGCCGGGGATCAGCGCGCCATCCTTGTTGTCGAAGGCGGCGCGGACGCGAACGGTGCCGCTCCTGGCGTCGACCTGGTTGTCGATCAGTTGCAGCCGGCCTTCGTAGGGTGTGCCTTCGATGCCGGCGGTGCCCATCTGGACCGGAATGCCTTCGATGCGGGTGCGTGCGCTGGCGCCGCCGGGCAGGTCTTTCAGCGCACGCACGACGATCTGCTCGTCCGCGTCGAAGCTCGCGTAGATCGGGCTGACCGACACCAGCGTCGTCAGCACCGGTGCGCCAGGTCCGGCCGCGACGAGGTTGCCCACCGTCACTTCCAGCTTGCCGATGCGGCCCGCGACCGGCGCCCGCACTTGCGTGTAGCCCAGGTTCAGGCGTGCGCTCTGCAGCGACGCCTGTGCCGCGCGCAAGTTGGCTTCGGCTTCGCGGCCGGCGTTGGTGCGCTCGTCCAGTTCGCGTTGCGCGATGGCCTTTTCGTCCCAGAGGCGGCGTGCACGTTCCTGCTCGCTGCGGGTGAACGACACCCTGGCCTGCGCCGACGCGACCTGCGCCTCGGCACGCTCGACCTCCGCCGCATAGGGGGCGGGGTCGATGGTGATCAGCAATTCGCCCTGCTTCACCAGCGTGCCTTCGCGGAAGTGCACGGACTGCACCGCGCCGGCGACACGCGATCGCACGTCGACCCGCTCGACTGCTTCGAGACGGCCCGAGAACTCGTCCCAGGTGTTGACTTCGGTTGAGGCCACCATGGCCACCGAGACTGGCGTGGCGCGCGGTGCCGACACCGCCTGGGCATTGTTGGCCTCGGCATTGAGACTGTGGAAGCCGAGCGCGGCAGACGCGATCGCCACGATCGCGGTGACACCGGTCACCGCGGGCCAGAGGCCGCGGCGGGCCTTCGAGGAGGTTTGGGAGTTCGACATGATGAAGGTCCTTTTGGTGACTCTTGGGATGCAAACCGCCCTCCCGCGCGGATAGCGCAGGACAGCGGGGAAAACGGAAATCGGTGGGAGCCCGTCGCCAGGTCACCGGGGATCGTGGGTCGCGCGGACGAAGCCATCCCCCGCACGGCGGTCATGCCGCCTTGCGGATCGAGGTGCACTCACCTCGGCTTCGGGGTGATCCCGCGCGACGGGATCCTTCAGTGCACGGGGCGCCGTGCTACGCCGCTCAGTGAGGCGGCGGTGCCGCGCTGAAGAACTCGCGGAAGTGCTTCTGTACGACCGCCTCGCAGGCCGCACAGCCAGAATCGTCCGGCCGGTAGAGCGCTTCGGGCCAGTTCGAAGCGCCGGGCAATACGCTGCTGGTGACCGGGATGCCAGCGTCACTCAGCCGTTTGGCGAAGTTCATCGCCTCGTCGCGCATCGGATCGTCCTTGCCGACCAGCACCAGCGTCCTTGCCAGTTCGGCCAGCCGCAACGATCCGCCGGGCACTGCGTACGGGTGCGTGGCATTCATCGGCCGGCTCAGGTACTCCTGCCAGCCCGACGCCCACTTGCACTGCACCGCGTCGCCCTTGGCCTGCCGCAGCGACAGCGTGCCCGCGCACGGATCGAGCATCGGCGACAGCAGGATCTGCCCGGCCAGCGGCGGATGCGCCCTGTCACGCGCCATCAGCGCCACCGCCGCGGCGAGGTTGCCGCCGGCCTCCTCGCCCGCCAGGAACAACTGCGCACCCCGCCCGGCCAACTTCATGCGCTGCTTGTAGACCCATTCGAGCGCCGCGAAACCGACTTCGATGGGCTCCGGGAACGGCGCCTTGGGCGCCAGCGGGTAGTCCAGCGAGACGACCACCGCGCCCGCACCGGCCAAAAGGCGGCCCACATTGCGGCCGTTGTCCAGGTCGCCGCAAACGAAGGTGCCACCATGGAAATGCAGCACCAGCGGCGATGTGGTGCCCCGGATGCGCTCGCCATACAGGCGTGCCCGCACGGGCTCGCGGTCCGGCAGTTCGATGCGGATGTCGGATTCGGCTCCCCGTGCGGGAGCCGCGGGGGCTTCGGCAGTCAGGGCGGGACGGGTGGACATGGACGACCTCGGTTTGAACGATGGGTTGAATATAAGACGGCCTTGATATGCTTCAAACAGGACGTCGGACCTCACTCTGTTTCCAATCGGCTAACAATCGCCCTGCGGGCCCATGTGAGAATTCCGCTCCCGCCCGGCCCCAAGCCACCCCCAGGAGCATAGATGGATCAGATCCAGGCCATGCGGATCTTCGTCCGCGTCGTCGAAGCAGGCACCTTCACCCGCGCCGCGGATTCGCTCGGCCTGCCCAAGGGCACGGTCACCAAGCAAATTCAGGCGCTGGAGTCCCGATTGCACGTCAAGTTGCTCAACCGGACCACACGCCGGGTCACCGTCACGCCAGACGGCGCCGCATATTTCGAGCGGACGGCGCGCCTGCTCAACGATTTCGACGACATCGAGGCCAGCATGACGAATGCGCAGGCCAATCCCACCGGGCGCCTGCGCATCGACGTGGGGTCGTCGATGGCGAGGCTGGTCATCCTTCCTGCGCTCGCGACCTTCTGCGACCGTTATCCCGACATCCAGGTCGACGTCGGCGTGAGCGACCGCACGGTCGACCTGATCACCGACAACGTCGACTGCGTGATCCGCGGCGGCGAACTGGCCGACCAGTCGCTGGTGGCGCGCCGCATCGGCAACCTGCCCTGGATGACCGTGGCCTCCCCGGCCTACCTCAAGCGCTATGGTGCGCCGCAGCATCCGACGGACATCGAGAAACGGCACCTGGTGGTGAGTTTCTTTTCCGGCAGTACGCGCCGCGTGTACCCGCACGAATTCCACCGCGGCGAAGAACAGTTCGAGATCGCCGGCCCCTATCGCGTGGCCGTCAACGACAGCAACGCCCACATGACGGCGGTGCTGGGCGGCTTCGGACTTTCGCAGGTGATCACCTATATGGCGGAGCCCTACATCGCCAGCGGCGAGCTCATCGAAATCCTTTCGGACTGGACGCGGCCGCCGTTGCCCGTGCATGTGGTCTACCCGCCCAACCGTCACCTGAGCGCCAAGGTGCGCGCCTTCGTGGACTGGGCTGCCGATCTGTTCGCGAAGCATCCGCAGCTACAGCGGATCTGAAGAAAAGTCATCCACAGATCGCGCCACGGGGCCGTTTGACATCGGTCCGAATCCAAGCGCAATATGCAACGCATCCAATTCGCTCGGAGGGTGCGATGAACATGAAACTGCAGTTGCGAACGGCCGCCGCCGCCACGTGCATGGCATTGGCAATGGCCGCCGCCCCGGTGCGGGCGGCCGAGGTCCAGATGGTCACGGGCGAGCAATGGACCCAGTCGAACGAGGCGGTCAAGAAGGCCTACCTCGTCGGCCTCGCCAACATGGTCCAGGTGCAGACCGCCTACCACGGCGCCAATCCGCCTGCGGACGCCCAGAGTTTCATTCCGCGCCTTTCCAAGGGCATGCAGGGCGAGACACTGGACAGCGTGCGGGTGAAGGTCGACAACTGGTATGCGGCGAATCCGACCAAGCTCAAGCGGCCGGTGCTCGACATCATCTGGTTCGAAATGGCCGTTCCCGGCCTGCAAAAGAAGTGAGGGAGCCGACCATGAAACGACTTGCATGCTGGACCGCTGTTGCATCGATGGCACTTCTGACCGCCTGCACGAACATGACGCCGCAGCAACAGGGAACGATGAGCGGGGCCGGCCTGGGCGCACTTGGCGGCGCCGGGATCGCGGCGATCGCGGGCGGCGATGCCTGGACGGGTGCCGCGATCGGCGCCGTTGCCGGCGGCGTCGCCGGGAACATCAAGGGCGGGCGCCAGCAGCAGTCCGGCTGGTAGGCGCTTTTCAGGGTTGCGTTGCGATCCAGGCGCGTTGCAATGCGGCCTGGCTGCCGGGCGACAGCACCCCCAGCCGCACGTGGCCGGGAATGCCAAAAGAGGCCGTGTCGCGCAGCTTGATGCCCGCGGCCCTCAGTTCGGCGACGCGTTCGCCTGCATACGGCAGGTCCGGCTTCGCACAGAAGTAGTTGGCGACGCTGGGCTCGCAGGTCCAGCCGAGCGATTCGCAAAGCGCGCGCTGCTCGGCCTTCCAGGCCTTGAGCGTGACCCGGCTCTTGGCGAGCCACCGTTGCGAACTTTCGCCCGTCCAGGATTCGAGCAGCGCCACGCCGTACGCACCCAGCGGCCAGGATGGCGCGAGGCGTTCGAGTCGAGCGGTCATGTCGCCCGCCTCGACCGGTGCGATGGCGTAGGCGGCGCGGATGCCCGTGAGGCCGAGCGCCTTGTTGGGCGTCCAGAGCTGCCAGACGCGGTCGATCTGGTCCCGGGTCAAGGCGAGCGCACCGTGCAAGCGCAGCGGCTCGTAGGCGAGGTCGAGCACGCAAGTGGCTTCGTCGCTCGACGGCAGGATGTTGGTGAGCTCCGCGCTCGGCTGGCCGAGCGGACTGGACGGATCGCTGCACCAGACAAGATCGGCATCGCCCGCCTCCGGGACCGGCTCGAAGCGCCACGCGCTCGCGGCGCGCAGATAGTCGCCGTAGCAATGCGGCGGCACCCAGACGCGGCGGCTGTCACCCTGCGCCACGGCGGCGGTCATGCGGGCGATGAATTCGCTGGCGCTGGCGGCGATCACGATTCGCTCGACATCGACCTGGTGAAAGTGCGCAAGCCGTTCGCACAGCGCGGTGTAGACCGGGTCCGGATAGCGGGCGGGGTCCACGCGCTGGAGCGCCAGCCGCGTCCCCGGGCAAGGCCCGCAGGCATTGGCATTGGTGGAGAAATCGTGCGGCGCCACGCCCTGGGCGTCAGGCCCACCGTGCAGGGACTCGAAGATGTCGAAGGACGTCATGTTCAACCCATCGCCGCAAGTGAGCCCATGGCAAGTGCCGCGCACAAGGCGGTCATCGCGACCACCCGGTTTCCCAGCGCCACGGCGCGCAGCGTGTCGGCTCCGGACGGCTCGCGCCCCGGGTCGTTCAATGCATAGACGCCGGGCTTCGCGAGCCTGACCCCGAGTATCAACGCCATCGCGCCCATCGGCCAGCCACTGTTGGGGGATGGGGGTTTTCTTGCTTCGACGCGAAGCGCTCCGACGCCCGTTCTCGTGCCGGCAGGAAGGGCGGCGCACAGGAGAAGCAGCGCGGTGAGGCGGGCCGGCAGCCAGGACAGCACATCATCCGCCCGGGCGGCCCATTTGCCGGCCCATTCCCAATGCCGGCCTCCACGTTCGCCGCGATAGCCCCACATCGCATCGGCCGTGTTGGCGAAGCGATAGACCGCAGCGCCCGGGAGTCCGAACAGCACGAACCAGAAGATCGGCGCGACCAGCGAGTCGTTGAGGTTCTCGGCGAGCGATTCGATGGCGCTTTCGCGCACCTCGTCCGAGCTCAGTGCGGTGACGTCGCGGGACACGAGGCGTGCAAGCTGGGCACGGCCGGCGTCGAGCGACTGGTCCAGTGCGGCTTCGACGGCGATGACTTCGTCACGAAGCATGCGCCAGGCCAGGAGCGGTTTGAGGGCGAAGCCGGTGAGGAGCGCGGCGAGCCATGGTGTCAGTCGGGTTGCGAGTGCCGTCACCATGCAGGCCGCCAGCAGGACGACGATCGCGCCGAAGCACCAGGCGATGGCGCCTGCGGCGAGGCGCGCCGGGTCGTGCAATGGTGCCGGGCCGGCTGGCGGTGCGATGCGGTTTCCTGCCGCTCCGAGGTAGTGGCCCATCCAGACTACCGGGTGGCACCTTGCCGGCGGTTCGCCTAGCCATCGGTCGATGGCGAGGGCGAGACAGAGGGCTGCGAACGAAACCACGGCTGTCGGGCCCCCACCCCAGCCCTCCCCCAGAGGGGGGGGAGCAATGCGCGATCGAAGAGGCTGATCACGTGGTTACGCAGCGGAGGCCCGGCCGGCCACTCGCCCGGCCAATTTGCAAGACGCCACGGATCCGGCTTTGCCGGGCCGCCGGCGTCGCCCCCCGCAAGGGGGTGGGCGGCTACGCGAAGCGAGCAAGCCTGGGGGTGGCATCAATCCTCGATGCCCCGTTGCGCAGGGACCCCCGCCTTGAAGGCGTGCTTGACCATCTGCATCTCGGTCACCGTGTCGGCCAGGTCGATGATTTCCTGCGGGCAGCGGCGCCCCGTCAACACAACGTGCACTTCCTTAGGCCGTGCGCGAAGCGTCTCCAACACGCCTTCGAGCGGCAACCAGCCATAGATGAGCGGATAGGTGATCTCGTCCAGCACGACCAGGAAATACCCGCCCGACAAGATCGCCGCCCTGGCCTTCTCCCAGCCATCGCGCGCCAGTTGGGCGGAATGCTCCAGATCCTGGCTTTTCCAGCTGAAGCCGTCGCCCAGCCCCTCGATCGGGATGCCGATCTGTTCGAACATCCGGTGCTCGCCGAAGCGGGCCGTCGGCACCTTCATGAACTGGTAGATCTTCACGGCCTTGCCGCGACCGTGCGCGCGCAGTGCCAGCCCGAAGGCCGCCGTGCTCTTGCCCTTGCCGTCGCCGGTGTTGACGATGACGATGCCGCGCCGTTCGCCCTCGGGCTTCTCGTACGGCTTCTCGCTGGGTGGGTTTTCGATTTGCATGAGTGACGTGAATTGAATCCCTATCTGGGTACGGCCATCCAGTGCTCCGCCACGCGATGCACGACGACCCGCTGGTCGAACACGGCTTCGAGTGCGCGATGGGTGGCCGTGTCATTGCATTCGCCGTGATGCAGGACCTGGCCGCGCGCCATCACGACCATGGAATCGGCGGCGAGTGCCGCGTTGAGTTCGTGCAGCACGCTGATCACCGTGCGGCCTTCGGCGACGAGTTCACGCGCCGTCTGCATCCAGTCGGCCTGGTGGGGCGGGTCGAGATTGGCAAGGGGCTCGTCCATCAGCAGCACTTCAGCTTCGACAGCGAGGGCCCGCGCGAGCAGCACGCGCTGTCGCTCGCCGCCCGAAAGCTGGCCCAGCGGCCGCTCCCGCCAGTCCCACGCCTGGGTGCTCCGCAGCGCGCGCTCGACCGCCGCGCGATCGGCGTCGCTCGGCGTCGCCAGCCAGCGCTGGTGCGGCAGGCGGCCGAGCATCGCGACGTCGTAGACCATCAGGTCGTCCGCGCTGCCCTCGCCCGCGCCGCCCTGGCCGAGCCAGGACATGCGGCGCGCACGTTTGCGCCCTGACAGCGCACCGAGCGGCTGCCCAAGCAGGTGGACCTCGCCGCCATGCGGCAGCAGACCCGCGAGCACCTTGAGCAATGTCGACTTGCCCGCGCCGTTGGGCCCGACGATGCTGGTCCAGCGGCCGGCCGCGAGCGCGAGGTCGATGAAATGCAGAACCTCGGTCACGCCGAGGGTGGCGCTGACCCGCCGCGCTTCGAGCGCCGATGCGCCGACGACGACGGATGCATTCACAGGCCACCCCGCGCGCTGCGTCGATGCATGAGCCACAGCAGATAGGTCCCGCCGAGCACGGCGGTCAGCACGCCGACCGGCAGTTCCTGCGGCGCGATGAGCCAGCGCGCGAGCAGGTCCGCCGCCATCAGCAGGAGCCCACCCATCGCGCTCGACAGCACGAGCAGCCGCGCGTGCGTCGTCTTCACCACCGAGCGCACGAGGTGCGGCGCCGCAAGCCCTACGAAGGCGATCAGCCCCGTCTGCGCCACGGCCGCGCCGGTGGCCAGGGCCAGCACGGCGACGAGCGCGGCACGCATCGCACCCAGCGGCAAACCCAGGCTGGTGGCGGTCGCCTCGCCGAGCGCCATGCCATCGAGCACGGGCGCCAGCGCCCAACCGAGCAGCAGGCAGATTGCGCCGAGTCCGCCCATCACCGCGCAGGCGCTCCATCCGACCAGCCCGGTGCTTCCGAGCATGAAGCCCTGGATGGCCTGGAGAATGTCGGCCGAAGCGATGGTGATCAGATCCTTGGCGGCACCCAGCACCACACCGACGATCACGCCGGCCAGCAGCAGCCGAAGCGTCTGCTGCACGCCGCGCGCCAAGGTCAGCGTAAGCAGCACGGCCAGCACCGCGCCGACGAACGCCGCGCCGGTCAGGCCCAGTCGCACGACCCACTGCGTGCTGGCAGGCGATGCGCCGAACAGCATCAATGCGAGCGCCATGCCCAGCGACGCGCCCGATGCGCTGCCCAGCAGATAGGGATCGGCCAGCGGATTGCGGAACAGTCCCTGCGCCACCGCGCCTGCCAGCCCGAGCAGCGCGCCGGCGAGCCATGCGCCCAGCGTGCGCGGCAGGCGGATGTCCCAGACGATCTGGAGCGCGACCGGATCGTGGCGCGCCGCGAGCACGCTCTCGAAGCCCGTGCTGCCGACGCCCGCACCGAGCACCAGCAGAACAGCGCCGAGTGCCAGCAACGCGATGCCCAGGGCCAGCGCACGGCGGTGCTGGCTCTTCACGCGTGTCGTCCTCGTGCGATGGCAGCCGTCATTTCGCCTCCGCCTGCAGGCACTTCGCCATCAGCTGCGCCGCCTCGCCCATGCGCGGACCGGGGCGCACGAGCACGTCCGATTGCGCGGCCGTGAATCGGCAGATGCGGCCATCACGCACCGCCTTGATCGCGCCCCAGCCCGGCCGCTGCTCCAAGCCGTTCCCGCTGCGCTCGCCGACCATGATCAGGTCGGGATTCGCGCGCACGACGAACTCGGGATTGAGCTTCGGAAACGGACCGAGCGAGGCCGGCACGATGTTGCGCACGCCGAGCCGCGTCAGCGTCTCGCCAATGAAGGAGACCTCGCCCGCCGCATAGGGCGTGCTGTTGACCTCGAAGTACACGCGCGTGTTCTTCACCCCGGCGGGCAGTGATTGCGCCGCCGCCGAGACACTGGCGTCGATGGCGCGCCACACGCGTTGCGCATCGTCGGTGCCCAACACCAGGCCGAGCGCATCGAGCACCCGTCGCACGTCGGCATGGTTCTTCGGCTCGAGCACCAGCACCTTGAGACCCAGGGCTTCGAGCCGCTCGGTGACGCGCGACGATTTCGCAAGCAGCACCACATCGGGCTTGAGCGCGACGATGGCCTCGACGTTCGGGTCGATGCCGCCGCCGAGCTGCGGCAACGCACGCACCGAATCAGGCCAGTTTGAATAACGATCGACGCCGACCAGCCGGTCGCACGCGCCGAGCGTGCAGACGGATTCGGTCAGCGACGGCAGCAGCGTGACGATGCGCTTCGGCGGCGTGGGCAGGTCCACGCGAACGCCGCGCTCGTCGGTCACGACGATCGCCTGCGCCGCCACGGCCAGCCAGGCCAGGGCTCCGGCAAGGACGAGCCTTGCAATCCGATTCATTCGGGTTCCTTCAGGGTCAGGGGCAAGCCTGCCACCATCATCGTGACACGGTCGCAGGCAGCGGCCGCTTCCTGGTTGAGCCGGCCCAGTGCGTCGACGAAGGCGCGCACTTCGCGGCCGAGCGGGATCACGCCCAGGCCGATCTCGTTGCCCACCAGCACCAGCGGACCGGCCGATCCCTTGATGGCGTCGAGGAGCTCGCGCGCGGCCGCTTCGACCGAAGGCATCGCATCCGCTGCGCCGTTCACCGGCATGAGCAGGTTCGTGAGCCAGAGCGTGAGGCAATCGACCAGCACCAGCGTGTCCGCCGCGCCGTGCTGGCGGATGGCTTGAGCGAGCGCGACAGGCTCTTCCACCGTGGCCATCGCAGGCACCCGCAGCGCGCGGTCGCTGCGATGCCGCTCGATGCGCGCACGCATCTCGTCATCGTGCGCACGTGCGGTCGCGATGAGGACTGCCCTGTGCGCAGGTGACTGCGAAAGCCACGCCGCGGCGAGTTGTTCACCGCGGCGCGATTTGCCGCTCTTCTGACCGCCGAGGATCAATTCGCGGCGGGCGATGCTCACTTCGGCTGCCACCGCAGGGTCAGGTAGAAGGCGCGGCCGGGCTGGTTGTAGCCGTAGGCCGTTTCGTATTCCACGTCGCCGACGTTCGCGATGCGGCCCTGCACGGCCCAATCCTTCGCGAAGCGGTATTCGGCGTAGAGATCCACCGTGGTGTAGCTCGTGAGGAATCGGGTGTTCGCGGTGTCGTCGAACCGGCTGCCCACGTACAGCGCCGAGCCGCCGAACTTCCAGGCGCCCGTCGCGTAGTCGACGCCGAGCGTCGCCTGCTCCTGGGCGCGCCGGGCGAGGCGCTTGCCGGTGATCTCGTTGTGCGGATCGAGCGAGTCGTAGCTCGCGTGCAAGCCGAGATTGTCGAACTGGCCGTCGTAGCTCAGCGTCCCGCCCTGGATGCGGGCGCGCGGCACGTTCTGCGGCAGCGTCTCGCTCGTGATGAAGCCGTCGATCTTGTTGTCGTAACCCACCAGCTTGACGGTGTGCGCGCCCTGGGTCCAGGTGATGCCCACGTCCGTGTTCTTGCCCTCTTCCGGCTTCAGCGCAGGATTGCCGAAGTTCGGGAAGTAGAGCTGGTTGAACGACGGCGCGACGAAGCTGGTGCCCTGCGAGATATTGACCCGCCAGTTCGGCGTGATCCGGTAGGCATAGCCCGCGAACCAGTTGTTGTTGTCGCCGAACTGCGAGTTGCTGTCGTGTCGCACATTGAGCTGCCAGCTGTGCGGCCCGGCATAGCCGTTGAGGCCGACGAAGCCGGAGTTGATGGTGCGATCGGTCACCGTGTAGGCAGTGTCGCTGTCCACCTTCTGGTCGCGGCTTTCCAGGCCCGCGATCACCGTGCCGATCGGCGTGGCGATGTTGTTCTGCCAGAGGTAATCGTTTTCCACGGTCTGGAACAGGCCCGGCAGGTTGAACGGGTCCGCGACGATGGCCCGGTTGTAGTCCTTGCTGCGCGAATAGCGAAGTTGGGTGGTCCAGTCGGTCATGACCTTGCCGCTTGCGCCGATGTAGGTGGTCTGGGTGCGCACGGTGCCACGGGTGTCGCGGTCCGGGCCGTCGTCGTAGTGGTTCAGCCCGTCAGCGTACAGCATGCCCCCGTCGATCTTCCAGTCGGGATTGAGCTGGTAGCCCAGCGACAGGTTGGCCGCGCTTTGCGAGAAAGGATCGCGGTCGGGGTTGAACTGGCCGAACGGAACCTTGCTATTGGTCGCCGAAATGCTGTTCTCGGTCGTGCGCTGGACATCGAGCGAGTAGGTCAGCGGCCCCGAGGCACCGCTGAAGCCGCCGGTGATCTGCCGGTAGCTGTCGCTGCCGAGGGTCGCCGTCGCCCGCGGGCTGAACGCCGGATCGCCGGGGTTGCCTTTGCGAGTGAAGATCTGCACCACGCCGCCCACGGCATCGCTACCGTACAGCGCGGAGGCCGGGCCCTTCACGACCTCGATCCGGTCGATCAGCTCCACGGGAATGTTGTCCCAGGACGGCGTGCCGAGCGTGGCCGACCCGTAGCGCACGCCGTCGATCAGCAGGATGGTGTGGCGCGCCTCGGCGCCGCGGATGTACACGCTGCTCTGCTTGCCCAGGCCGCCCGTGGCCGACACCTGCACGCCCGCGAGACGGGCCAGGATGTCGGGCAAGGTGCGATTGGCAAGCTGCTCGATCTGCGCGCGCTCGATGACGACGGTGTCGGACACCAGTTCGTCGATGCGTGTCGGCGTGCGGGTCGCTGTCACGACCGTTTCGGGGAGCGCGGGCGTCGCGTCTTGCGCAGATGCCGGAAGCGCGAGCCCCGCGAGGAAGGGCGCGACCGACAGCGACACGGCATGCGCACGCGAAAGCGGCCACGGCGAGGCGCACCGGGTGGCGCGGGTGGAGGAAACACGAATTTTCATGGGAACGACAAAAGGTCAAAGTCCTTCACCGGCTTCCCCGCCGGCGCATGGACGTCATGGCCGCGCGCTGGCTTTCAGGCATGCGGCGGCCGCCTCGTTGGCCGGTATCCGGGCTGGCAGCGCAACCCTCGTCGCCTTCCCAGGTGCCTGTTTCAGGGCACCCAGTGGCTGATTGACGAGGGCGGCGCCCGATGGGCGCCGTCTGCTTGACCGTTGCGGGGGCAGCGCAGGCTGGCTCGGCCCGAGGGGCTTCGACTCCTGCTTCCCGTTGAACTGCGACGCGTGAACCGCGGCGCGAGCACCAACGCGCGGGATTTTAGGTGGAAACCCGCCGCCGCCGGAATCTACAATCGCCCCCCATGCCTGCATCCAGCCGTATTGAACAGATCGCCGAGCGTGTCGAACGCCTGCTCGTGCGCCATGAAGAAGTACAGCGCACCAATGCGTTGCTGCAGGACCAGGTGGACGCGCTCACGCGCGAACGCGATGCGCTCAAGTCCCGGCTCGCCGCGGCGCGCACACGGCTCGACGCCCTGCTCGAGCAGCTGCCGGCCGATCCCTCCCAAGACGCATCCTCCACCTGATGAAACAAATCGAAGTCCAGATCATGGGCCAGAGTTACCTGCTCGGCTGCCCCGAAGGCGGCGAGGCGCAATTGCGCGAAGCCGTCGAACGCGTCGATGCCGCGATGTGCAAGATCCGCGACGCCGGCAAGGTCAAGGCGCGCGACCGGATCGCGGTGCTCGCATCGCTCAACCTGGCGTTCGACCTGGTGCAGCGCGAGGCGGCGCCCGCGCCGGCGGCGGCCCCCGCTCCAACCGCGGATCTGACTGCAGACGAATTGCGTGCCGAGCAACTTGTCAAGCGTCTGGACCAGGCCCTTACCGGCGACGGACATTTACTCTGAAGACCCTTCGCTGAATGCGCGCGCGGGCGTAAAATCCACCTTGTCTGCGATGCGCGTCGGGCTCTATATGTCCTTGTTCCAATGCTCTACGGAGCAGGGCTTGGTATATCGCTTGGCGGGTGTGATCATCTCGCGTCAGATGAACCCGAAGCCTTGCTGCCCTCGCCCACCTGAACCCCGGTTCAGGATGCGAGTCCGGCCCACATTCGCAGACACCTATTCCTGACGGCCACGGCCCCTTCATCGGGGCCGTGGCTTTTTTCATGACCATCGAACCCCTCCTGATCGCCGAACTCGCCTTGCTTGGCGTCGGCACCGGCTTTCTCGCAGGCCTGCTGGGCATCGGCGGCGGCATGCTGATGGTGCCCTTCCTCACGATCATCCTTGGCGACCGCGGCGTGCCGGCCAACCTGGCAGTGAAGATGGCGATCGCGACCTCGATGGCGACGATCATCTTCACCTCGATCTCGAGCGTGCGCGCCCACCACAAGCGGGGTGCCGTGCGCTGGGACATCGTGCGCCGGCTGGCGCCGGGCATCGTCATCGGCAGCCTGATCGGGAGCCTCGGCGTTTTTGCGCTGCTCAAGGGCACCGCGCTGGCGATCTTCTTCGCGCTGTTTGTCGGCTTCTCGGCCACCCAGATGTTCCTCGACAAGAAGCCGAAGCCCACCCGCCAGATGCCGGGCACGGCCGGGCAGTTCGCCGCGGGTGGCGCGATCGGCTTCATCTCCGGACTGGTGGGCGCGGGCGGCGGGTTCATCAGCGTGCCCTTCATGACCTGGTGCAATGTCGCGATCCACAACGCCGTGGCGACCAGCGCCGCGCTGGGCTTTCCGATAGCGGTCGCCAACGTGGTCGGCTATGTGTGGAGTGGCCAGTCGGTGCAAGGCCTGCCGGAGGGCTCCTTCGGCTATATCTGGCTGCCCGCGCTCGGCGTGATCGCGGTCTGCAGCTTCCTGATTGCGCCGCTGGGCGCCAAAGCCGCGCACAGCCTTCCAGTCTCCAAGCTCAAGCGGGTCTTCGCAAGCATCCTCTATATGCTCGCGGCCTACATGCTCTGGAAAGGCCTGCACGGGTAGGCGGAGCTCTCCGCCAGGCTTGCCCACTTCGTGTGGCCGCCTACCCCCTCGCCGGGGGCAACCCCTGCGGCCCGGCAGAGCCGGTTCCGCGGGGTTTCAGGGATTGGTCGCGCCGCATGACGATGGCTTCGTCATTCTGGCCCGCGGGGGCTTAAAGTCTGCGCATCCATCTTCAGGAGAACACCCATGTTCCAGCGCATCCTGGTTGCCACCGACGGCTCGCCGCTTTCGAAGAAGGCCGTCGCGAGCGCCATCGAGCTTGCGTCGCAGAACGGCGCCGAGCTGGTCGCGCTGACGGTCGTGCCGCGTTACCCCAAGAACTACTTCGACGGCGCGGCCGTCTTCACCCCCGAGGACATCGGGCGGATCGAGAAGCAGTGGGCGGAAGCGGCGCAGGAAACGCTCGACGCCGTCGCCAAGCGCGCGAAGGCGAGCGGCGTGAAGATCAAGACCGTGACGGTCAGCTCCGACCTCGTGGCCGAAGCCATCGTCAACGCCGCGAAGAAGCACAAGAGCGACATGATCGTGATGGCCTCGCACGGCCGCAAGGGCATCAAGCGCCTGCTCCTCGGCAGCGAGACACAGCATGTGCTTACCCATTCCGAGTTGCCGGTATTGGTGCTGCGCTGATCGCGGTTTATATATAACGAGGGCGCGCGGCGTTTTCGCCGCGGATTGCGCAACAACCAGAGAGGCAGTGCATGAAGATCTTGATCGCCATCGACGGCAGCTCGCACACGCAGAAGGCCATCGAATACCTGGCCAGGCACCGGAACATGTTCGTGGACGGCAACGAGTTGCTGCTGGTGCACGTGTGCGCCGGCGTTCCCGGGCATGTGGCGCGCCATCTCAGCAAGGGCGTGATTACGGACTACTACGCCGAGGAAACCGGCAAGGTGATCGAGCCGGTGAAGGCGCTGCTCGAGAAGAGCGGCATCACCAATTACGTCATCGACCAGCGCCACGGCCACGCGGCCGAAGAAATCCTCAAGGCCGCGACGGCGGCCCATGCCGAACTGATCGTGATGGGCACCCACGGCCACGGCATCTTCGGCCGCGCGCTCATGGGTTCGGTCGCCACCAAGGTGCTTGCGGAGACAGACATCTCCGTCCTGCTGGTGCAGTAAGGCTCAGGCCTCGAACAGGCGCTTGTGCTGCTCCCGCAGCAGCGCCTTCTGCACCTTGCCCATCGCGTTGCGCGGGAGTTCGTCCACGACGAAGCAACGCTTGGGAATCTTGAAGTTCGCCAGCTTCGACTTGAGTTCCGCGATGATCCCCTCGCCATCGACCGTGGCGCCCGGCCTGGCGATGACGATCGCCACGCCCACCTCGCCGAAGTCGGCATGCGGCACGCCCACGAGGGCGCTTTCGGCCACGCCGGCCATCTCGTTGATGTAGCCCTCGATCTCGGCCGGATAGACGTTGTAGCCGCCGCTGATGATCAGGTCCTTGCTGCGGCCGACGATAGTGACGTAGCCCAGCCCGTCGATCTTGCCCACGTCCCCGGTCTTGAAGAAGCCGTCGGCAGTGAACTCCTCCCTGGTCTTCTCGGGCATGCGCCAATAGCCGGCGAAGACGTTGGGGCCGTCGACTTCGATGTGGCCGATCTCGTCGGTCGGACAGGCATCGCCTTCATCGTCGCGCACGCGAAGCTGCACGCCCGGCAGCGGAAAGCCGACCGTGCCGCCGCGCCGCTCCCCCGACACCGGGTTGTAGGGATTGGAGGTCAGCATCACCGTCTCGCTCATGCCGTAGCGTTCGAGGATGGTGTGGCCCGTGCGTTCGCGCCATTCGTTGAAGGTTTCGATCAGGAGCGGCGCGGATCCGGAGATGAAGAGACGCATGTTGGCGCACGCCTTGCGCGTCAGGCCACGCTCGGCCAGCATCCGGACATAGAGCGTCGGCACGCCCATGAACACCGTGGCTTCAGGCAGGCGCGCCACCACGCGCTTCGGGTCGAAGCGGTTGAGCCAGATCATCCGGCTGCCGCTGATCAGCGCGGCATGGATCGCGACGAAGAGGCCGTGCACGTGAAAGATCGGCAACGCGTGAATGAGGACATCGCCGCCCTCTTCGCCTGAATCCGCCGTTTGCCAACCCCAGTAGTCTTTCAGCACCTCGGCATTCGATCGTAGGTTGCCATGCGTGAGCATCGCGCCCTTGCTCCGGCCGGTGGTGCCGCTGGTGTAGAGGATGGCGGCGAGGTCATCGTCCGCCTTGCGCGCGACGGTGTGGCGGTCGCTGCACTGCACGGCGACTTCGAGCAGGCTGCCCGTGCGGTCGTCGTCGAGCGTGAAGACATGCTGCGTGCCCGCCGCCGTCGCGATCGGGCCGACCCATGGCGCGTTGGCGCTGCTGCACACGATCACCGCCGGCTCGGCATTGCCGATGAAGTATTCGACCTCTGCCTCGCGGTACGCGGTGTTCAGCGGCAGGAAGACATAACCCGCGCGCAAAGTCGCGAGATAAAGCAGCATCGCCTCGACCGATTTCTCGACCTGCACCGCGATGCGCGCGCCTTCGCCGAGCTCCAGCGCATCGAGCAGGTTCGCGATCATCGCGCTGGCGCGGTCGATGTCGCGCCACGAATACAGGAGGCCGTCGTCGGTCTCGACCGCGATCCGGTCGAGGTCGGACGGAAATGCCGCGCGCAGTGCGGCGAAGAGATTGGTGTTGTTCGATTCGGTCATGGTGATTTCAGAAGACGGGCGCGCGCTTGGAGAGGAAGGCCGAGATGCCTTCGCGGTGCTCCGTCGAATCGGCATAGTCGTAGGCGGCAGCGACGAGTGCCTCCATCGAGGGGGTTCCCGCGGACCGGCGGAGGGCCGAGAAGGTGCGCTTGTTGAGCCGGGCCGCCTCGGGGGCCAGCGCCGCAACGCGCCGGGCGTGGGCCAGGGCTTCGGCGGCCACGTCCGCATCGGGCACCACGTGCAGCAGAAAGCCCGCATCGCGGAGCCGATCGGCGCCATGCACGCTCGCGGCCAGCAGCATGTCGCGCGCGAGTGCGTCGCCGATGGCGCCGTGCACGAGCGCCGCTTCGCGCGGTGCCATCGGAAAGCCCAGCTTCGCGATCGGCGCGCCGAACTTCGACGATGCGCCGGCCAGGCGGATGTCGCAGCAGCTCGCGATCTCGATGCCGGCGCCCATGCAGGCGCCCTCGATGCAGGCGACCAGCGGCAGCTCGCAGGCCAGCATGGCGGCCAGCCCGGCCCACACTTCGTTCTCGTGGAATTCGCGCAGGCTCGCCGCGTCGAAGCGGAAGGACGGGTACTCCGAGATGTCGCCGCCGGCGCAGAAGGCACGGCCCTCGCCCGCGACGACGACACAGCGCAGCGACGTGTCCCGCGCCAGTCCGTCGAAGACGGCGCGCAGTTCGCGCCACATGGCGCGTGTCATCGCATTAAGCCGGCCGGCGTTCGCGAGCGTCACGAACGCGATCGGGCCTTCGCTGCGCAACTGGATCGACGCCGTCATTCCAGTTTGGCTCCCGAGTCCTTGACCACCGCGGCCCAGCGCTTGATCTCCGCGTTGACGAACGCGCCGTACGCGGGGCCGACGAGGCTCGGGATCTCCGATCCATTGGCGGCCCAGATCGTCTTCAGCTCATCGGTCGCCAGCGCTTTCCTCATGTCCTCGATGATCTTCGCCTGCACGTCCGCCGGGGTGCCCTTGGGCGCCCAGAGCCCGTACCAGGTGGTCACCGTGTAGTCGGGCAGCCCCACCTCGGCCGCGCATGGCACATCAGGGAACGCAGGATTGCGCTTCTTGCCAGCGACCATCAGCGCCCTGATCCGGCCCGCCTTGATGTGCTGGGCCGACGAGCCGAGCCCGTCGAACATCACGTCGACGTTGCCCGCGATCAGGTCCTGCAGCGCAGGGCCCGCGCCCCGGTAGGGGATGTGCGTGATGAAGGTGCCGGTCTGCAGCTTGAACAGTTCGCCAGCGAGGTGGTGCGAGGTGCCCGCACCGGCGGAGGCGTAGTTGAGCTTGCCGGGATTCTGCTTGGCGGCGGCGACGAAGTCCTGGAGCGTCGTCGCGCTCACGCGCTTCGGATTGACGACCACCACCTGCGGCACGTCCGCCAGGAGCATCAGGGGGACGAAGTCCTTCACGATGTCGTAGTCCAGCTTGGGATAGACCGCCGGCGCGATGGCATGGTGCACGGCGCCCATGAAGAGCGTGTAGCCGTCCGGCTGCGCCTTCGCCGCGATGCTGGCGCCCAGCGTGCCGCCGGCGCCGCCGCGGTTGTCGATCACCAGCGTCTGGCCCGTGATGCGTGTGAACTGCGCGGAGAGCGGCCGCGCGAAGGCATCGGTGCCGCCGCCCGCCGGGAACGGAACGATCATCGTCACCGGCTTGGTGGGCCAGCCCGCCTGGGCGCGCACGCCGCCGGACAGGACCGCGGCTGTGGCCGCGGCAAGGCGCAGCACGTCGCGCCGCTGGAAGTTGGGGGTCATCTTGTTGTCTCCTGCTGTTGTCGAGTCATGCGCCCGGACCGTCGGCGCCCTGGGAAAAAAATCGGCCCGCCTCAATCAACTCTTGAGGAAAAGATCGTCGATGTCGCCGGACACCGCCACCTTGCCCTGCGCCAGAAGCGCCCGGTGCTTGTCGAGCCGCTTCAGATCGTAGAGATAGTTGACCATCAGGCCATAGGCCTGCTTCAGTCCCTTGGGCGAGGGATCGCCGGCCCAGTTGAGCCTCTCCACCCGCGCGCCATTGCCGAGATGGAAGCGCGCGACGGGGTCGACCGGCTTGCCGTCGGCGGTGGCGCGGCCAAGGTATTCGGCGGCCGAGTTCAGCAAGAGCTGGCGCACGGGCGACTTCGCGTCGAGCGCACCCGCTTCGTCGGCCGCGGCCAGGAAGCGCTCCGCGGTCGGCGGCAGCGACCCGACCACCCGGCCCAGTTCCGTCGCGCGCTTCTCGTCCAGCCGCTCCACCAAGCCGGCGGCGTTCTTGCCGAGCCAGGCTCGGAATCCCGGGATCGGCGACAGCGTGGCGAAGGTCTTCAGGCGCGGCAGTTCCTCCTGCAGCGTCTCGACCACGCGCTTGATCAGCGAATCGCCGAAGCTCACGCCGCGCAGGCCGGTCTGGGTGTTGCTGATCGAATAGAAGATCGCGGTCGTGGCCTTGTCCGGCTTGACCAGCGCCGCGGCCTCGTCGAGCAGCGGCACGATGCCCTCGCTGACGCGATCGACCAGCGCCACCTCGACGAAGATCAGCGGCGTGTTCGGCAGGCGGGGATGGAAGAAGCCGTAGCAGCGGCGATCGCTGTCGAGCCGGTTCTTGACGTCGGCCCAGCTCTTGATGTCGTGCACGGCCTCGTATTGGATCAGCTTCTCGATCAGCGAGGCCGGCGAATCCCAGCTGATGCGGCGCAATTCGAGGAAGGCCACGTCGAACCACGTCGAGAAGAGGTGTTCGAGTTCGGCGTCGAGCGGCAGCAATCGGCGGTCGCCCTTGAGGTGCGGCAGCAGTTCTGCCCGCAGGTCGACCAGGAAGCGCATGCCGGCCGGGTCGATGGCGAAGCGTTGCAGCAGGCGCGCGCGCGGCGACGCGAGCGCGCGGCGCAGGTGCACCTCGGCCTGGCCTTCGTCGGGCGTGCCGACGGCGGCCTCGTGCTGGTCGCGAGCGGTGCTGAGCTTCTGCACGTCGGGCGCGAAACGCTCGCTCATGAGCAGCCAGACGTCGCGCCGCTCGTCCAGTTCGCGACCGGCGTACCACTGCACGACGGCATGGGCGCGGCGGCCGGCCTCGACTTCGCTCACGCTCGGGTCGACCACCGCCTGCAGTTCGACCAGCGCGCGGCGAAGCGCACGTGGGGCGAGCGCTTCGCCGTTGCGGCGCAAGGTGGCTTCCAGACGCTCCGACAACGGCCGCGGGCCCGGAGTGGATGCGCTCTTTCGTGTGCTCGGCTCGCTGCCGGGGCGCAGGCGCGAGACGCTGCGCGTGATCCAGTCGGTCGCGTTCATGAAATCAGCCTGGCCTTCTGTTGGAGCGCGACCGCCCGCAGGGCCTCGCGCTGTCGGTTGAGGTGGGTGCGCATCGCGGCCTCCGCGCCGTCGCTGTCGCGCGCCTTGAGTGCGGCGAACACGGCGAGATGCTCCGAGAGGCTCTGTTCGAGGCGACCGGGTGCATGCAGTTGCTGCAGGCGCGCGAGCTTCAGGATCTTGCGCAGGTCGCCGATCACCTGCGCGAGCCAACGGTTGTCGGCCAGCATGATGATGGCTTCGTGGATCGCGAAGTTGGTCGCGTAGTACTCGTTGATGCGCTTGGCGCGCGCGTTCTTCGCGAGCCGGGCATGCAGCGTTTCGAGCGCGTCGATATCGGCATCGCTCGCGTTGCGTGCGGCTTCCCAGGCGCAGCGGCCTTCCAGCAGCGCGATCACCGGGAAGATGTCGTCGAGGTCGCGCTGGGTGACTTCGGCCACGAAGCAGCCGCGCCGCGGCTCATGCCGCACCAGCCCTTCGGCGGTGAGCACCTTGAGCGCTTCGCGCAGGGGCGTGCGCGAAATCTCGAGCCGTTCGCAGAGGGTCGCCTCGTCGATGAAACTGCCTGGCGCCAGCTCGCCGTTAAAGATCTCCTCGCGCAAGGTCGCGGCCACTTCATCGTGCAGGGAGTTGTGGACCAGGCGCATGGGCAGCGAAAGGCAGGAGTCAGGGGTGGTGTGATTTCTGGAAATTACGCGTAATTATGGGAACTGGATGCCGGCACGCAAGGCATTTCCACGTTCGGAGATACCCTGCTGCCGCAGGCCGGCTCAGGCCCGCGCTGGCACGCCCACCTTGCGGGCTGGGGCCGTCGCGTAAAGCCAGATGCCGAAGACGATCATCGGCACGCACAGCCACTGCCCCATGCTCATGTTGAGCGCAAGCAATCCGAGGAAGTCGTCCGGTTCGCGAAAGTACTCGGCGATGAAGCGCATCACTCCATAGCCGATCAGGAACACGGCCGACACGCGGCGCTCGCGCCGCTCCTTGCGCGCGTAGAGCCACAGGATCACGAAAAGCAGCAGGCCTTCGAGCAGGAACTGGTAGACCTGCGAAGGATGGCGCGGCAGCATCGAGCCACTTTGCGGAAAGACCATGCCCCAAGGCAGATCGGGACTGCTGAAGCGGCCCCAGAGCTCGCCGTTGATGAAGTTGCCGACGCGGCCCGCCGCCAGCCCCGTGGGCACGCAGGGCGCGACGAAATCCATCACCTGCCAGAACGGCCGCGAACGCGAGCGTGCGAACCAGACCATCGACGCGATCACGCCCAGCAGCCCGCCATGGAAGCTCATGCCGCCCTGCCAGACGAAGAAGATCTCGAGCGGGTGCGTGAGGTAGAAGCCCGGCTTGTAGAACAGGCAATAGCCCAACCGGCCACCGACGATGACGCCCATCACGCCGAGAAAAAGGATGTCTTCGAGGTCCTTGCGCGTCCAGGCGCCGGGGCCGGTAATGGAGCGGAAGGGCTCGTGCTGCAGGCGGCGGGTACCAAGGAAAAAGAAGAGTGCGAAAGCGGCCAGATAGGTCAGGCCATACCAGTGGATGGCGATCGGCCCGAGCTGCAATGCCACGGGGTTGATCTGCGGGTACATGAGCATGCTGGATTAAAACACCCCCAGGCTCGTGCACTTCGTGTCACTCTCCACCCCCTTGCAGGGGGCAACACCGGCGGACCGGTGGAGCCGGATCCGCGGTGTTCCTGGCATCACCCGCCGGGCTGGGATTCAGGCTCTGATGAATTGGACGAAGCGGGACAATGCTGGGTTGTCTACTTGCGGGGGCCAGACCAGGCTTGTTTCGCAGCGGGGCAAGGGGGCGGCGGTTCGTCGGCGGGGCGGCGGTTCGAATTCGCTGGCGGCGCGGTAGACGACGCCTGATCGGCGGAACTGCATGACGCTTTCGGGGACCCAGGCGACGCCGAGGCCGCCCCAGACCAAGTTGACGATGGTCTGCATCTGGATGGCTTCCTGGGCGATCTGGGGGGTGCGGCCGGCGGCGTGGTAGAGGGCGAAGATCGTGTCGTGGAGTGACGGGACGATGCGGCGGGGGAAGATCACCAGCGGTTCGGACAGTGCTTCCGCGAGGGGTACCTTGTTTGCCTTTGCCAAGGGATGCTTCGCCGGGACGGCCAGCACCAGCGGCTCTTCGGAAACCGCCAGTCGCTCCAGTCCCGGAGGGGCGAAGCCGGGGGAGTGCAGCATCAGGCCTGCGTCGATCTCGCCGCGCGAGAAGGCTTCGAGCTGGACGTCGCCGGTGGCTTCGACCAGTTCGAGGGCGACTTCCGGGCACTGGATGCGGAACTCGCGCACCCACGCGGGCAGGCGTTCGAAGCCGATGGTCGAGACGAAGGCGAGGCGCACGCGCCCGACCTCGCCTGCGGCCGCCGCCCGGGCGCGGGCGGGGAGCGCCTGGGCGCGCGCCAGCAGTTCGCGGACATCGGGCAGCAGGGCCTCGCCGGCGGGCGTGAGGGCCACGCGGCGTCGCGTGCGGTCGAACAGCACGACGCCGAGCGTCTTCTCGATCTGCGCGATGGCCTGCGTGACGGGCGGTTGGGTCATGTGAAGGCGCGCCGCGGCGCGGCCGAAGTGCAGTTCCTCGGCAACTGCGACGAACTGGCGCCACGCTCTCAGGTCGATCCAGGCTTCTTTCATTCGTCAAGCATATCAATCAGACACAAAAATCGGATTGGAACCAATCAATCAATCGTCCGATACTTGTCGTCCCCGATTCCCGACCCACGAGACACACGATGGACACCAAAACGATCCAGATCAACCGCCGCAGCGCCAACATCGTCGAAGGCAAGAGCCGCGCGCCGAACCGCTCGATGTTCTACGCGATGGGCTACGAGGAAGCCGACTTCAAGAAGCCGATGGTCGGCGTGGCCAATGGCCACAGCACCATCACGCCGTGCAACTCCGGCCTGCAGAAGCTGGCGGATGCGGCCATTGCGGGCATCGAGGAAGCCGGCGGCAATGCCCAGGTGTTCGGCACGCCCACCATCTCGGACGGCATGGCGATGGGCACCGAAGGCATGAAGTACTCGCTCGTCAGCCGCGAGGTGATCTCCGACTGCATCGAGACCTGCGTCGGCGGCCAGTGGATGGACGGCGTGCTGGTCGTCGGCGGCTGCGACAAGAACATGCCGGGCGGCATGATGGGCATGCTGCGCGCCAACGTGCCGGCGATCTACGTGTACGGCGGCACCATTCTTCCGGGCCGGTACAAGGGCCAGGACCTGAACATCGTGAGCGTGTTCGAGGCGGTCGGCCAGAACGCCGCGGGCAACATGAGCGACGAGGATCTGAAGCAGATCGAGATGCGCGCCATCCCCGGCACCGGCTCCTGCGGCGGCATGTACACGGCGAACACGATGAGCTCCGCCTTCGAGGCGCTGGGCATGTCGTTGCCCTACTCGTCCACCATGGCCAATCCGCACGACGAAAAGGAGAATTCGGCCAGGGAATCGGCCAAGGTGCTGATCGAGGCAATCAAGAAGGACATCAAGCCACGCGACATCGTGACCAAGAAGGCGATCGAGAACGCGGTGGCCGTGATCATGGCGACCGGAGGATCGACCAACGCGGTCCTGCACTTCCTGGCCATCGCCCATGCCGCGGACGTCGAATGGTCCATCGATGACTTCGAGCGCATGCGCAAGAAGGTGCCGGTGCTGTGCGACCTCAAGCCGAGCGGCAAGTACCTCGCGGTCGATCTCCACCAGGCGGGCGGCATCCCGCAGGTGATGAAGGTGCTGCTGAACGCGGGTCTCCTGCATGGGGACTGCCTCACGATTACCGGGCAGACCATTGCCGAGGTGCTGAAGGACGTGCCCGACCAGCCGCGCGCCGACCAGGAGGTCATCCGCACGATCGGCAATCCGATGTACGCCGAGGGCCACCTCGCGATCCTGAAGGGCAATCTCTCGCCCGAAGGCGCAGTCGCGAAGATCACCGGTCTCAAGAACCCGGTCATCACCGGACCGGCGCGCGTGTTCGACGACGAGCAGTCGGCGCTTCAGGCCATCCTCGACGGCAAGATCAAGGCGGGCGACGTGATGGTGCTGCGCTACCTCGGCCCGAAGGGCGGGCCCGGCATGCCGGAAATGCTGGCGCCCACGGGCGCGCTGATCGGCGCCGGCCTGGGCGAAAGCGTGGGCCTCATCACCGACGGGCGCTTCTCCGGCGGGACCTGGGGCATGGTGGTCGGCCACGTGGCGCCCGAGGCGGCTGCCGGCGGCACGATCGCCTTTGTCAACGAAGGCGATTCGATCACCATCGATGCGCACGAACTCAAGCTGGAGCTCAACGTGCCCGAGGCGGAGATCGCGAAGCGCCGCGCAGGCTGGAAGGCGCCGGCACCGCGCTACACACGTGGCGTGCAGGCCAAGTTCGCGTTCAATGCGTCGAGCGCCAGCTCGGGCGCAGTGCTCGACAAGTTCTGAGCAACCAGCCCCGGGGCGGTGCCGGTCACCGCCTCCGGCGGTTCGACCGGCTGGTGAGCATGCCGAGATTGCTGCGCTGGCGATCGATGCGGTCTTGCCGGCGGGCGTTTTCCCTTTCGACGGCCTTGCGCTTGGTGTAGCCGGAGGAATCCGCCCAGGCCCACCAGGCGATCGCGAGCCCGAACGGGGTCAGCACGATCCACCAGCTCATCGTGGCGACAAAGCTGAATTCGAGCAATTTGAGCGCCACACCAAGCAGGCCCAGCATCAGAAACCACATTTCGGACTCCTCCGTTATTTGCGCGGACGCGTGGAAAAGGGCGTGCACCGCCCTACCTACAATCGCGTTGGATCGACTGTACCCCACCCGTCTCGTTGGAACCCCATGAAAAAAGCACTGCTGATTGCTTTGTTCGGCCTCTGCTGTAGCGCGCCCGCACTTGCCGACCTGGCCCTCGCCACTTCGAAGAACTGCATGAGTTGCCACGCGGTCGA
This sequence comes from Variovorax glacialis, assembly GCF_051216375.1. Lineage (NCBI taxonomy): Bacteria > Pseudomonadati > Pseudomonadota > Betaproteobacteria > Burkholderiales > Comamonadaceae > Variovorax > Variovorax glacialis. Next base: position 217,615 of record NZ_JBPJZT010000005.1, read on the forward strand.
TCGCAAGGTGCTCGGCCCCTCCTTCAAGGACGTCGCCGCCAAGTACAAGGACAACAAGGGTGCCGTCGACCTGCTCGCCACCAAGATCATGAAGGGCGGTTCCGGCGTCTGGGGTCCGGTGCCGATGCCGGCGAACAACCAGGTCAGCGAGGCCGACGCGAAGAAGCTCGCCGCCTGGGTGCTGGCCCAGTAAGCTCGGTCAGACGGCCGGCGGCATGCCGGCCGCCGACACGGACGCGCGGCGGTCGAAGCGGTCTTCCAGCTGGCCGATGTGCGCCGCGAGCGTGTTGTCCGACTGATCGGAGCGCATCCGGATCGCCGTCTCGAGCTGCTCCACCCTGGCGAGCAGCGCCGCATGGCGCTCGGCATTGCGTGCCATGTGGACGTTCTCCTGCGTCTCCAGGAAGTTGCGCAACTCGGTGAACCGCGAGGCCTCCGCCTTGTCGGCCAGTTCGCGCTGGGCCTGCATCTCTTTCGTGTGCCGGCGAGTCTCCATCAGGCTGGAGCTCTGGAGGTAGACGACATAAGCCACGAAGAAGATGCCCAGCAGCGCCGTGAGCCCGAGCATGATCAGCCCGAAAGGCGCAGTCACCTGCATGACCCCGATCGACATGGCCGTGGGCGTGACGAGCAGCCCCCAGTTCAACGCCGCCAATGCCGCGATCAGCAACACAACGACCAGCAGCACACCGGTTCTCAGTCCCATGACGTTGTCTCCTCTACGATCAATGGGCCAGTTGTAACGCATCGCCGCCACCCGCCCTGTCGGACAGGGTCGCGGACGCCAGAATCAATAGGCTTGACCTAGTTGTTCGAGGATCGCGGGGTTCTCGAGCGTGGAAGTGTCCTGCGTGATCGCCTCGCCCTTGGCGATGCTGCGCAGCAGGCGCCGCATGATCTTGCCGCTGCGCGTCTTCGGCAGGTTCTCGCCGAAGCGGATGTCCTTGGGCTTGGCGATCGGGCCGATTTCCTTGGCCACCCAGTTCCGGAGTTCGGCCGCGATCTGCTTGGCCTCGTCGCCGCTCGGACGGCCGCGCTTCAGGACGACGAAGGCGCAGACCGCCTCCCCTGTCAGGTCGTCCGGCCGGCCGACGACCGCGGCTTCGGCCACCAGGTCGGTCTTGGCGACGAGCGCGGACTCGATCTCCATCGTGCCAAGGCGGTGGCCCGACACATTGAGCACGTCGTCGATGCGCCCCGTGATGCGGAAATAGGCCCGGTCCGCGCTGCGCACGGCACCGTCGCCGGCGAGGTAGATGGTGCCGCCCATCTCTTCCGGGAAATAGCTCTTCTTGAAGCGCTCGGGATCGTTCCAGATCGTGCGGATCATCGACGGCCACGGCCGCTTGATGACCAGCATGCCGCCGGCGCCGTGGGGGATGTCCTTGCCGGTCTCGTCGACGATCGCGGCCATGATGCCCGGCAGCGGCAGCGTGCAAGACCCCGGCACCAGCGGCGTCGCGCCCGGCAAGGGCGTGATGACGTGGCCGCCCGTCTCGGTCTGCCAGAAGGTGTCGACGATCGGGCACTTCTCGTGGCCGACGTTCCGGTAGTACCACATCCAGGCCTCGGGATTGATGGGCTCGCCCACCGTGCCCAGGATGCGCAGCGAAGACAGGTCCCAGTTCTTCGGATGCACCTTCTCGTCGCTGTCCGCCGCCTTGATGAGCGAGCGGATCGCCGTCGGCGCCGTGTAGAAGATCGAGACCTTGTGCTTCTCGATCATCTGCCAGAAGCGACCGGCGTGCGGGAACGTGGGAATGCCTTCAAACACCACCTGGGTTGCGCCCGCCGCGAGCGGCCCGTACGCGACGTATGTGTGGCCGGTGATCCAGCCGATGTCGGCGGTGCACCAGAAGATGTCTTCCGGGCGGATGTCGAAGGTCCAGTCCATCGTGAGCTTGGCCCACAGCAGGTAGCCGCCGGTCGAATGCTGCACGCCCTTGGGCTTGCCGGTCGAGCCGGAGGTGTAGAGGATGAAGAGCGGATGCTCTGCGCCGACCGGCACGGGCGCGCACTCGGTGCCCTGCCCCTTGAGCGCTTCGTCAAAGGTCTTGTCGCGGCCGGCCACCATGTTGCAGGGCGTCGCGGTGCGCTGGTAGACCAGCACGGTCTTGATCGACTCGCAGCCGCCCAGCGCGATGCCGTCGTCCACGATGGCCTTGAGCGGCAGTTCCTTGCCGCCGCGCAGCTGGAAATTCGCGGTGATGACGGCCACGGCGCCGGCATCGATGATGCGCTCCTGCAGCGCCTTGGCCGAGAAGCCGCCGAACACCACGCTGTGCGTCGCGCCGATGCGGGCGCAGGCCTGCATGGCGATGACGCCTTCGATGGTCATCGGCATGTAGATGATGACGCGGTCGCCCTTGCTGATGCCTTGCGCCTTGAGCGCATTGGCGAACTGCGACACGCGGGCCAGGAGTTCCTTGTAGGTGACCTGGGTGACGGTGCCGTCGTCGGCCTCGAAGATGATCGCCGTCTTGTTCTCGACCGGGGTGCCGATGTGCTTGTCGAGGCAGTTGGCCGAGGCGTTGAGTTCGCCGTCGTCGAACCACTTGTAGAACGGCACATTGGATTCGTCGAGCGTGCGGGTGAAGGGCTTGCTCCACACCACGTTGGCGCGGGCCTGGCGGGCCCAGAAGCCATCGAAGTCGTCCGCGGCTTCCTTGCAGAGGGCGTCGTACGCCGCCATGCTCGGGATGCGCGCGCCCTGGCTGGCGCGGGCGTCAGGCGGAAACACGCGGTTTTCGACCAGGACGGATTCGATCGTGGAAGCGCTGCTCATTCTCTGTCTCCTATGCCAACGTTCATACGGGCGGTAATGTGGGCGTCCGCACTTACGGATCACTGACGTGACATGTTACCGACAGGGGGCAATGACGCCACCGCCGGGATGCGCACCCTAGAATCGCGCGTTTCCCGTTGTTCGCGGGTCCAGCAATCAACGAGCCGATCGATGTCAAACACCGACCCCCTCCTCCCGCCCACCGGCAAGACCTCGCCGCTGCGCCCGCTGCCCAATTTGATCTTCGCGAGCCGCTGGCTCCAGTTGCCGCTGTACCTGGGCCTGATCGTTGCGCAGGCCGTGTACGTCGTGCATTTCCTGGTCGAACTGCTGCACCTTGTCGAAGCCGGCTTCGGTAACAAGGACGCGCTCGAAGCGCTGATCACGAGCATCGGCTACAAGACCACGGCGCCGGTCGCCTCGCTCAATGAAACCGTCATCATGCTGGTGGTGCTGGCACTGATCGACGTGGTGATGATCTCGAACCTGCTGATCATGGTGATCGTCGGCGGCTACGAGACTTTCGTGAGCCGCATGAACCTCGAAGGCCATCGCGACCAGCCCGAGTGGCTGAGCCACGTGAACGCCTCGGTGCTGAAGGTCAAGCTCGCGACGGCCATCATCGGCATCAGCTCGATCCACCTGCTCAAGACCTTCATCAACGCGGACAACTACACCGATCGCGTGCTGATCGCGCAGACGGCGATCCACATCACCTTCCTGCTGTCGGCGATGGCGATCGCGGTCACCGACCGGCTGATGGCGCCGGGCCGCGCCGTCGACGACCACTGAGGTCGCCGGGGCGGCGAGCGGTCACCGCCCGGTCATGTTCTCGGGAATCACCCACTGATCGAACTGCTCGGCCGTCAGGTGCCCTGAAGCGACGGCCGCATCGCGCAGGCTGCTGCCTTCCTTGTGCGCCTTCTTCGCGATGAAGGCGGCCTTGTCGTAGCCGATGTGCGTGTTGAGCGCCGTCACCAGCATCAACGAGCGCTGGACCAGTTCGGTGATGCGCTCGCGGTTCGGCTCGATGCCCACCGCGCAATGGTCGTTGAAGCTCACCATGCCATCGGCCAGCAGGCGCACACTCTGCAGGAAGTTGTGCGCCACCATCGGCCGGAACACGTTCAGCTCGAAGTTGCCGGAGGCGCCGCCGATGTTGATCGCGACGTCGTTCCCGAACACCTGGGCCGCGAGCATGGTGACGGCCTCGCTCTGCGTCGGGTTCACCTTGCCCGGCATGATGGACGAGCCGGGCTCGTTCTCGGGAATGCTCAGTTCGCCGATGCCGCTGCGCGGACCGCTGGCGAGCCAGCGCACATCGTTGGCGATCTTCGTCATGCTCGCGGCGAGCGTCTTCAGTGCGCCGTGAGCATGCACCATGCCGTCGATCGAAGCCATCGCCTCGAACTTGCTCGGGGCCGTGACGAAGGGCAGGCCGGTGAGCTTCGACAGTTCGGCGGCCACCTGTTCGGCATAGCCCTTGGGCGCGTTGAGGCCGGTACCGACCGCCGTCCCGCCCAGCGCGAGTTCGCACAGGTGCGGCAACGCCGCACGCACATGCGCCTCGCCGTGCGCGAGCTGCGCCACGTAGCCCGAGAACTCCTGGCCGAGGGTGAGCGGCGTCGCATCCTGAAGGTGGGTGCGACCGATCTTCACGATGTCGGCGAAGTCCCTGGATTTCTTGTCGAGCGTCGTCCGCAATTTGGCAATGGCGGGCAGCAGCTTGTGCGTGATCGCATCGACCGCCGCCACGTGCATGGCGGTCGGAAACACGTCGTTCGACGACTGGCTGCGATTGACATCGTCGTTGGGGTGCACGAGCCGCCCTTCGCCACGGTCGCCGCCGAGAAGCTCGCTCGCGCGATTGGCGAGGACTTCGTTGACGTTCATGTTGGTCTGCGTGCCCGAGCCGGTCTGCCAGACGACCAGGGGGAATTCGTCGCCATGCTTGCCGGCGATGACCTCGTCGGCGGCCGCGACGATGGCCTGGGTCTTCTTCTCGTCCTGCAGGCCGAGCGCATGGTTCACCACCGCCGACGCCCGCTTGACCTGCGCCAGCGCGCGGATGATCTCGCGCGGCTGCTTCTCGCCGGAGATGTCGAAGTTCTGCAGCGAACGCTGCGTTTGCGCGCCCCACAGCTTGTCGGCCGGCACCTCGATGGGGCCGAAGGTGTCGCGCTCGATGCGGGTGTTGGAAGTTGTCGCCATGATGAAAGCTCCGCTGGTGAAGGTGGCGGCGGCGCGCCGCGCGAGACGGCGAACACGCGGAAATGGGGAAGCCCGCGAAGGCTTCGGCGCCATAGGGCGTAATCCTTGATTGACAAATGAAGATAGCACAAGCCTATCCATGGTGCCCTCGCGCGGGCACCGCCGCAGCCGGGGATAATTGCGGGGTTTGTCCGCTACCCTCCCCACGAAAAACGCCATGACCACCATCCAGCAAGCCGACCTGATCGAGTCGGTCTCCGCCGCGCTGCAATACATCAGCTACTACCACCCGGCCGACTACATCGCCCACCTGGCCAAGGCCTACGAGCGCGAGCAGAGCCCGGCGGCGAAGGACGCGATGGCGCAGATCCTCACCAACAGCAAGATGAGCGCCACCGGGCATCGCCCGATCTGCCAGGACACCGGCATCGTCAACGTCTTCCTCAAGGTCGGCATGGACGTCCGCTGGGGCGGCTTCACCGGCAGCCTGGACGACGCCATCAACGAAGGCGTTCGCCGTGGCTACAACCATCCCGACAACACCCTGCGCGCATCGGTCGTCGCGGATCCGCAGTTCGACCGCAAGAACACCAAGGACAACACGCCCGCCGTGATATTCACCGAGATCGTTCCGGGCAACACGGTTGAAGTGACCGTCGCGGCCAAGGGCGGCGGCAGCGAAAACAAGAGCAAGCTCGTGATGCTGAACCCGGGCGACAGCGTGGTCGACTGGGTGCTCAAGACCGTGCCGACGATGGGCGCCGGCTGGTGCCCGCCGGGCATGCTCGGCATCGGCATCGGCGGCACGGCCGAAAAGGCCACCCTGCTCGCCAAGGAAAGCCTGATGGACGACCTCGACATGCACGAACTGCAGGCCAAGAAGGCATCGGGCGCTGAACTCTCCAAGGTCGAGGCACTGCGCATCGAGCTGTTCGAGAAAGTCAACGCGCTCGGCATCGGGGCGCAGGGCCTGGGCGGCCTCGCCACGGTGCTCGACGTCAAGATCAAGATGTATCCGACGCATGCGGCCAGCAAGCCGGTCGCGATGATCCCGAACTGCGCCGCGACGCGCCACGCGCACTTCGTGCTCGACGGCTCGGGCCCGGTGTACCTCGAAGCGCCCTCGCTGGACCTGTGGCCGAAGATCGACTGGGCGCCCGACTACAACAAGAGCAAGCGCGTCGACCTCGACAAGCTCACGCCCGCCGAGGTCGCGAGCTGGAAACCGGGCGACACGCTGCTGCTCAACGGCAAGATGCTCACCGGTCGCGACGCGGCCCACAAGCGCATCGCCGACATGCTCGCCAAGGGCGAGAAGCTGCCGGTGGACTTCACCAACCGGGTGATCTACTACGTCGGCCCGGTCGATCCGGTCGGTGACGAGGCCGTGGGCCCGGCCGGCCCGACCACCGCGACGCGCATGGACGGCTTCACCGAGATGATGCTGGCCCAGACCGGCCTGATCGCGATGATCGGCAAGGCCGAGCGCGGCCCGGTCGCGATCGAGGCGATCAAGAAGCACCAGAGCGCCTACCTGATGGCGGTCGGCGGCGCGGCCTACCTCGTGAGCAAGGCAATCAAGACCGCGAAGGTGGTCGGCTTCGCGGACCTCGGCATGGAGGCGATCTACGAATTCGACGTGGTCGACATGCCGGTGACGGTGGCGGTGGACGCGGGCGGCACGAGCGCGCACATCACGGGCCCGGCGGAATGGCAGAAGCGCATCGCGAGCGGCGAGTTCAAGACCATCGCGCTGCAGCCGGCCTGAGCATGACGCCGGTCGGCAACCCCTCCAGTGCCGATCGGCCGATCGGCGTGTTCGACAGCGGCGTCGGAGGGCTGAGCGTCCTAAACGCGCTGCGCGAGGAACTGCCGCACGAGCGATTCGTCTATTTCGCGGACACGGCCCACGCGCCCTACGGCGAACGCGGCGATGCGTACGTCGTCGAGCGCAGCGGCGCGGTCGCACGCTATCTGCTGGACACGCACCGGATCAAGGCCTTGGTCGTTGCCTGCAACACCGCGACGGCGGCTGCGATCCACTGGCTTCGTGCCGATCATCCGGCGCTGCCGGTGGTCGGTGTCGAACCGGCACTGAAGCCTGCGGTGGCGCACAGCAGGACCGGGCACATCGCCGTGATGGCAACGCGCGTCACCGTGGAAAGCCGCAAGTTCGAAGCGCTGCGTGCCTCGTTGGACGGGCAGGCGACCTTTCACATCGTCCCGTGCGATGGGCTCGCGGGTGCCATCGAGCGGTCCGATGCTGCAACGATCGCGGCACTGTGCCGGCAGTACGCGGATGCCGCAGGCAGCTATGGCAGCGAGCCCGGACAGATCGACACGCTGGTGCTGGGCTGTACGCACTATCCCTTCATCGCCGACGGCCTGCGCCGCCACACCGGCGACGCAGTGCGCTTCATCGATACGGGCGCGCCAGTGGCCCAGCAGACGCGCCGGTTGCTCGGCCAAGCGGGCCAACTCCGCGAGGAAAGCAACGGCACCGTCCTGCTTCTCGGCAGCGCGGCGCCCGAACTGCTGGACGCTGCGGCCTCGCGCTGGCTTGCCTTGCCTGCCGCGCGCGCCAGCCTGGCGCACGCTGCCGTCGCAGCCGCTGCATGACGCCGCGCATGGCCCGCAGATTCCTTGCCGCGTGCCTCCTGGGCGCCTTCTGCATCGCAGGCCACGCGGCGTGCGATACGGGCCTCGCCGAGCGCATGCACGCCAAGCTGCACCCCAAGCGTGCGCTCGACCACGAGCGCGCCGCGTGCGAGCCCTGGCGGGGCTTTCCTGGGCGCTTCATCGTCGTCCTGCCGATGCCGCGCGAATCCTCCGAGCCGGGCGCGACGCAGTTCGACTTGGACGTGCTGGTGGTCCAGCAAGCCGACAACGGGAACACGGACCGCGCCCGGGTGATCAGCCGGCTGTTCGAGGAGTCCGCGCTGACCGAAGACGCGGTGCGAATCGCCGAGATCAAGATCGACACGGCACGCTACACGCTGGCTTCCGACGCGCGGGCCTTCGGGCTGCGTGTTCTTCGCCAGGGCTTGTCGCGCGCCAATCCCTATGCCAACGAAACCCTGACGCTCTACGTCCCGCAAGGCCAGAAACTGGCGAAGGTGCTGGACGAACTCCAGCTGACGCTGGAGCAAGGCGAGTGGGACACCAATTGCACGGGCAATTTCGAGACGGTGCGAGGAACGCTTTCCGTTGCGCGGGGCATCGTGCACAGCGGTTATGCCGACCTGATCCTTCGCGAAGCCCGATCGGAGAGCCGGTCGGCGCCGCAGGGAGACGAGTGCCTGACGCACGAGCTGAAGCCGACCTTCAAGTCGACCGTGCTTCGTTATGACGGGTCCGGCTACCGCACCTCCAGCGCCGTAGCCTCCGAGTGACCTTGCGAGGTGCCGGCATCAGGCTCGCAGGGCGACCTCGCGACCGCGCCGCATGTCGATCGGCAGCAGGAGAAGGAGCCCGGCAATGAACAGCGTTGCGGTCGACAGGATCGCGATGCGCTGGTTGCCGCCTGTCATCCAGGTGATGGCGCCGTAGCTCAGCGGACCGATGATGCTGGCCAGCCGCGTGGCGAAGGTCCAGAGACCGAAGAACTCGGCGAGCTGGCGCGGCGGGGCGAGAACGCCCGTCATCGCCCGGCCGGCCGACTGGCTGGATCCCATCGCCAACCCGGCAATCGACGCAGCCCACCAGAAGCCGCCCTTCGTCGTCACGGACGCCGCGATGACACAGACCGCGATCCAGGCCACCAGCGTGCCTGCGAGCGAGCGCCTGTGGCCGAGCCGGTCCTGCCAGTAGCCGAACACGAATGCGCCCAGCGCGGCCGCGATGTTCAGCACGAAGATGAGCACCATCGTCTCGCTGGGAACGAACCCGATCACCTGCTCGGCATAGATCGCGGCCAGGGTGATCGCCACGGCCACCCCACCCTGGTAGCAGACCGTGCAGGCCAGCAGCCACATGAAGTCGCCGTACTGGCGCGCCTCGCGGAAGGTACTGCTCAATTGCAGCCAGGCGCTTTGCTGTTCGTTTCGTTCTTGCGGGACGGCGCGTTCGGGGAGCAACGCAAAGGTGACGCAGGCAGCCACGCCGTAGAGCGCCGCCGTGATGAGCATCGTGACCGGCACGAAATGCGCGGCTGGCAAGCCCTTGGCCTGCGCCGCGAGCACGTAGGCGAGGCACAGGCCCAGCGCGAGCATGCCGCCGATGTAGCCGAAGGCCCATCCCCAGCCGCTGACCTTTCCCATACCTTCGGCGGTCGCGAGTTCAGGCAGGAAGGCGCCGGTGAGGGATTCGCCGTAGGAATAGAAAGTATTGGAGATGATCACCAGCACCATCGCCAGCGCGACGGCATAGGTACCTTCCAGCCGCGGCGTGAGCGCCAGCGCCGCCGTGCCGAATACGCAGCCTGCGGTGACGATCATCAACACGCGCTTCTTGGCGGCATACAGGTCGGCCCAGGCGCCGATGGCGGGCATGGTCAGCATCACGATTGCATACGAGATGCTCAAGGCCACCGTCCATGCGAAAGCACCCCAGGGGGCGCCCTTCGCGATGCCACCGACGAAGTACGCCGCGAACACCGCGGTGATCACGACCGTGGTGTAGCCCGAGTTGGCGAAGTCGTACATGGCCCATCCGAAGACCTCGCGCTTGCGCACGCCGGATCGGAGGGCTGACTGGGGGAACAAGGGCAAGCGACGTCTCCTCGAAAAGAACGTCGCCGAGCATAGCGGAGCGGCTTGACCGCTCCATTTCGCGCTGCGGCTAGTGCAGGTGACGCGGTCGGCGGCCGCCGCCGTGTCCGCCGCTGCCGGCCCCGCCGGTGCCGCCACGGGGGCGCTTGCCGATCTCGAGCGAATTCACGAGCGCATCGAAGCGATCGCCGAACAGCTTGTCGATCTCGGCGACGACGCCACCGAGTTCGGCGCCGTCGAAGTGGCGTTCCATCAAGTTGACGACATCCTCGACCAGCAGGTCGCGCTGCACCTGCATGATGGCCGCGGGATTGGGACCGACGAACAGCATCAGGAAGTCGTCGCGCGACTCCTCGTCGGGATCGCCCTCCTCCTCGTCGAAGTCGGTGTCGTAGAAGGTGACTTCGAGGGCTGCGCCCTGCTCGGAGAGTTCGTTGAGCGCCATGCACATCTCGTCGAGCGCCTGGCGGAAGTCTTCGTCGCCGGCGACCGTCCAGCAGATCTGGAGCATGTGGTCCTTCTGCTCGAAGCGGATGCCGGGCTCTTCCTCGTAGACGCTGGTCGCGCCGTCGGCCAACGAACGCGCGCCGGCGTATTTCCAGAGCGGCTTGAGCGCTTCCTGGATCTGTTCGAAGGTGACATCGGAACGCAGCGGCACATCGCCGTGCACGTGAATTTCGAACGGAGCGTTATAGCGAGGCATGTCTTGCTCCCTTGTAGTGTGGTGGTGCCCGGAACCGGGGTCGAACCGGTACGCCCCTTATGCAGGAAGCGGCGGATTTTAAGTCCGATGTGTCTACCAATTTCACCATCCGGGCGTACGGTCGGGCATTGACGATACCCCAAACAAAAACAGCCCCGTCAACGTTGGTTGGCGGGGCTGCATTTTCGGTACCGAAGGAAGTGGAGGCGCGACCCGGAGTCGAACCGGGCTAGACGGATTTGCAAGCTATTTTGAGCAATTTCCGGTCTGGCGCTGCACCAAGGGCAACGCAATTATATACAGTCAGTTGCAGTCCGATTATTTGGATAGCCAGTCTGTTGAACCGGGGAAATTGCGTTAGAGGGTCGGCACGGGCGGCGGCAAACCGCTCGGGAAGGGCCTTGGTGAGCCCGTAGGAGCCGCGTTCAGGCGCGGGCAGGGGTGGGTATGTGGTCAGCCGGAAAGCGGCTGGAACCGGACGGCCAAGCGTCGATGCCATCGAGGTCAGGTGGGCACACTGCCTGCCCCTCCTCAGCTGCAGGAGCAATCCACATGACCACCAAGCAAGACGACGAAGCGCAGCCGCAGGACCTGGCCGAGCGCCTGCGCATTGCCAGCGATGCGGCGAGGCTGGCGTCGACCCTCGTGGGCGAGTTGGTCAGCATGGCGGACCAGCCCGCCGACATCGAGTGCGAGCGCGTCCGCGAGATCCTCCTGCGCTTGGTCGTCCTAACCCGCTTGGGCTCGATGGCCAACCATCCGGACGTCACGCTCGATCAACTCAAGCAGTGGGCCGTCGACGACTGATGGGGCGAGCGCAGCGGCCAAGCGGCTAGAAAAGGGTCGGCGCAATCCAGATGAGCGCCGCCCACGCCAGCGCGAGCAGGACGAACAGCACGATGATGATTTTGTTGAGCACGACTTCAGGATAGCCGTCCGTCGAAAGGGGGGCGGGGGTGGCGTGCACGGTGGGGGGGCGTGTGCGGAGTACGCGCGAGGCCCTCGACCGGGGCTTGTCTCGCGGTGCGCACCTCGAAGGGTTGGCCGATTTCTGAGAGGACGCGGGCGGCCGGCCGTTTGAGCGCCTTTTTGCGGTCAGCGAGGGTTGGGTAAGGGTCAGGGGCGAACGCGCCGTGGTGGCCCGGGGGCGAGCTCGACCGGGCTGAGGCGGCGGGCTGAATGGGCGATGACGCGCCGGCGGCATCAGTTCAAGCGCAGCGCGTATCCGACGTGCCACCACCATCCGCTGCGCGTCTCCACTGCCTTAAGACACTCCTCCCGCCCGAGAATTTTGAGCGGGTCCGACTGGCACATGCCTAGCGACAACGCATACCGCTGGTTTTCCGCATGGGCAAGCGCAGCACCGAACCACACTAGCAACGCGCACAGGACGGCAATAGCGCCGCCGAAATAGACCCGACCCAGTGGCTTTGCAAACGCTTGATCCGCGCGTGCGCGCAGTCGCTTGACCAACGGCTCGCCGATCTGAGCCGCACGATCGAGCGCCCCCTGCATCGCATGACAGCGGCCGATCAACTCCGCGTCCGTCATGGTGTCGTGCTCTTTCATGATTAGTTCTAAGCCGACCCGGAAAGCCCGAATATTCGAGTAGACCGACACCACTGCTTCCACCTGCGCTGCGCCTAGCAGCCCAAGCTTGTCGATCACCTCATCAATCACCATGTCCTTCGGTCGCTCGAACGGCCGAAACGCAATGGCAGCCCTGTTGCCCCTTTGAACCAAATCTAGCCACGACCTGAGCATATCGGCGAGCATAGGCCACGCCGGCTGATACGAGCCAAGCTCGCCCGCAATCGCTGCCGCGATGGCCGAGCCTTCGCGATGCCGCTTGTAGCTCTCCGAGACGAACTGCGTGAGGTATGCGACCGTGAGGGCCACGCATCCCGCAATTACCGCCGTAGCCATTCCATCTGACATGCTTCCGCCTCCTATTTAGGGATGCGAGCATGCCACGCATTTTGCAAAGGCCTGATGGCGACAAGCGGCCTCTTCGCCAGGCGTTGCGGCCGGGCGATCCGCAACGGGCTAGGCATCGTGGCGGCTTTGGGCGCTTAGCGCGACAAAATGAGCTCGGCCCGTTTGATCGCGCGTTGCGCGCGAGCACGCTTGCTGGACATTGCGCTTTGCGGAAACCCGAGGGCGGCCAGTTCGCGCTGCTGCATGCCATGCACCGCGGCGATGAGCTGATCCATGTCGCGCTTGTTGATGCGGGCAGCCTGCTCGAGAACATCGATGCTTTGGTCACGCTCGCTCAGCGCAGCGGCGACGCCATCGGCAATCGCGTTGACCCCGGCCAGCGTCAGGCCGGTCGGCTCGCCAGACCGCCCGCAGGCGCCGGAGCTACAAGCCGGCGTCGGCGTCGGCTTCGGCTTCGGCGTGTAGACCTTGACGTTGCCGGCCGCGATCGCATTCGCGATGTCCACCTGGTTGCGCTGGAGGCGAACGGTGACACCGTCGGGCGTCTTCACCACGAGGTGGTCCGCCTGCTGCTCAATGCCGGGCAATAGCAGGCCGCCGGACATGCTGCGCGTTGGATAGTCGATCATGTTAGGGCTCCTCTTTGCTGAGGTTTCGCGGCCGGCGTGGCCGGCGCTGTGGTGCGCAACTCGGCCTCGCGCACTTCAGTCTCCAGAATGCGCTTGGCGAGCGCGCGTGCGGTCTCCTGCTGACCCAGTATGACGGCACGCGCGAGTTGGAAGGCTCGAACGCGCGATCCGTGCAAGGGATGCGGCATTCGGTCACCACGAAACGTTCGACAACACAGCGACGGCGCCCGGCGCGCTGGTCCAGTCAGTCGGCAAGATCAGGCGGAAACTCGTCACAGCGGTCTGCCAAGTCGACCTCAACGGTACCGCCCCAGACAAGTCTTCGGCTACGGCGCTCGAATCGGATTCCTCATGCAACACCGCAGAGTTCGCAGCGTCGAATCGCGGGGGATCCGCGGCAATGGCCGTGGCCGCGCAGTCGATCAACAGGACACGGTCTGGCGGTACGGAGGGAGATGCGACGACCTCAAGGCCCAAGTACGTTCGGTGCACCTGCATCTCGAGAAAAAGCTGAGTGAGCGTAGCTGCAGATCCGCTATGCATGACCCATCGCGTCGTCGCCGGGTTGCCGTAGCCGGCCGCAGCCAACAGCGCGTCTAGGCGGCCACGCAGATCCGAAGCGATGGCCTCTGGCGTCGTGCCGCTGGACGCAGCCGTATCGGCACCGTACGCAAGGCCGGGAGGACGCTCGTCATCGCCCGGCACGGCGTCAAAAACCAACGAATCGAGCGCGTAGCTGGTGTCGCTGATGGCTCCCCGGCGAACCACTTCCGCCAACACGTCGTCCCCTGCGCCTAGGACCATTTCGGTCGTTGCGCTCGCGAGGACCGCCAAGCTGTGCGGCTCTAGAGATACGCTGCTCAAACTCAATGCGCCAACCCGGATGGGCGCACCTTCCTTGCGGAATGCCCCGCTGAGATTCTTGCCACCAGGCACCCGCGTCGGCACGCGCACCTTGCCTCTGCCTGCGAACTCGAACTTCACGACCGGCAACTGCGCGAACGCATTGCCCTGTGCGGCGACCAAGTCGAACAGTGCGACGACGGTCTCATTGACGAGAGCGCCGGCCCATGCGGGCTCACTGACCATCGCGGGCGGTTGCTGACCGCGCGCGACGACATCGACCGCCTTCAAGATGCCAGAAGCATCGCGGTCGTTATCGTGCCTCGCCAGAAATGCAGCCTTACGCGACAAACCGGTGGCGGCTGATGTGAGCACGACTCCGCAGGCGCGCAGCAATCGTGCGACTGGGGCGGATGGCACGGCGGGGCGATCGATCACGCGGGGCACGTCGAGCGCAGCGTTCATGACTGCACCTCACTCGAAAGGTTGACGGCGGATGTCGCGGTCGGTGGGGCGCACAACGCGCATACCGTGCGCTTCACGGGCGCCCACTCTTCGAGACGCTGCTCGGCCCCGAAGCCAGCGAACGCGGGAAGCGCCGCGACACGTGTCAGGTCGCCGGTGGAAGTAGGCACGGCATTGCTGCTGAGACTAGGCTCTTGGGATGGCGTGCTTGGCGATTCAAGCTTGCGGCGCAGAACTTGGCCAAGGGTTTCAGGCTCGGTGGTGGGCGCGCGCGCAGGCGCACAGACGTGCAAAGACATGACGGGGCTCCTCGGTTGGGGGTGTGCTGCCGGTCTTACCACCGAGGGGCCTGGGCTGCCGTCGCAGGGCACAACACACAGCCTAGTCGCGCCGCGCGAAATGTCAAAGCGCGGCGCGGTGCGCGGCGGAATGCCGACGCGTTTCGAGCGTCTCGCGGTACTCACTACTTGCGGCAACCTTTGCCGGAAGTGCATTGCCTGCGGCAGTGCGCGAAGCGCAGCGCTCAGGGCTTTCGCGGCGGCGCGCGGTACAGCGCTCGTTGAAGCGCTCGTGCCGCATCGCCAAAGCGTCCGGCTTGCAGCTGCTTGAGGTCGGCCCCGCGGTGCCGGCCTGCCTTGCCGGTCGCCTCCTCGCGCGGGCGCGCTCGTGAGCCTGGCGGAGGCCGGTTGCGGGTCGACGACGAGCTGCTCATGGCCGCAGATTTTCCGACCTTACACTTCGCGGCGGCAAGATCGCCTGTACGAGCAAGGAAGCCCAATAGTGAATTATCGAGACGCCGACGACGAGTTCTTCGCCATCGTCGAAGAGCACGGCAGCGAGATCCTCGGACAGGCGGCGAGATCCAAGTTTCCCGAGACATTGCGAGCAATGGCTATGTTCGTGGTCAAAGCGAACTCGCTGAAGACTGCGATGTTTGACGTCATCGACAGCGACAACCCTTATGCCTTCCGGGTGCTCTACCGTTCCTTTTGTGAGCACTATCTCAAATTCATGTACCTGTGGGTCCGCCTCCTAAAGGAAAAAACGGACGCGGTCGGAACCGAGTACTACAGCTTCTGCGGGGCGCTCGAAGCGTTCGAGTACGGCGCAGCATTGAACGCTTCGGAGACCCTCGTTGGCAACAAAGTAGCGGCGGACTTCAGGGATGTGGTTGCTAGCCTCTACCCCGACTGTGCGGCGCTGACGAAAAAGGAACTGGAAGCCTTCTCCGCCAAGTTCAAGTACCGCGCCATCTTGCGCTATTTCGCCCAGCCCGACGTCGGGTTTGCGCATCCGTTCCTTGCCGCGATCGTTCCCGCCTACGCCCTCTACTAGTCTTTCGTGCATGGAGGTCCATACACCGACATGGAGATGTTTGGCTTCGCGGAACCGGAAGCACTGGCAGCGTGCGAGAAAGATGCGGGAGTGGTGGTGATGATGAACGCTTCAATTTTCATGCTTACCGCCGTCGCAGTCGCGTTCGCGAAGGGCGACAAGGTCGCTCCAGTGGCCGGCAAGGTCAGCGAGGTGCTCCGCCGTTTCTCAGATGCTGACGAAGCCAACGAGGTCAGTGATGCTGCGGCACGCGCAGCGGGTTTGGATAGCCTGAGGGCAGGTAACCCTGCAGGTCCTTCTTGAAGTAGTGCGCCGCGCCTAGCTCGGCCATCAGGTCGACCATGCGCAACGTGTAGTCTCGCCAATCCGTCGTCCTGGTCATGGGCAGGTAGTTGACGCGGCCGACCCGGTACATGTCGACAACCTCGTGCGTGGCCCGCACGATCGCGAGCGATGCGTCGACATCAAGAGTCGGTTCCAACGACACCCATGTGTATACGCCCGCCGCGTGAAACGCACGCAGCGCCTCGATGCGATCCGCTGGCAGCGCCGCGCCTCTTTCCCACTTCAACGAGAACCCATCGTCCAACGAGGTGAGCGTGGCCGCATAAGCATCGCGCTCGGGCCGGAACAGATCGAGATCCCGAAGGGCGCGCGTGCCGCCTTTGCTCAAGGTGCAGAAGCCCAGGCCGTGATCGCGCAAGATCTCGAGCGCACTTCGCGTGGCCGACGTGTCGCCCGGGTGGTACGGGTCTGAGGTGAAGCTCAGCATCACCTGGCCGCGATTGCCCCCGGCTTGATATCGCTTCGCGTCATTACGAAGCTTTTGCAAATAGCCCGGCCTGTCGATCGCGCCGGCATCGAACTCGGGGCGCTTCATCCGCAGCACGTTCGGCACATAGCAGTACGCACACCCATGGCCGCAGCCTCGATACGGGTTCGTAGCCAGCGGTGCGTATTCCCCGGCCTGGCCGGCCGGCGCGTAGATCGTCGTGCAGCCTGGCACCGCGTGGGCGGCGCCGTCGTCGACCTGGCCGTCAGCGTCCAATTCAACCATTGAAATTTGCCTATTCATTCAATTCGCCAATTCAATTCAGTTACCGCGAATTGAGGCAATTCAATTTTAATTCAATGGGTCTCAATTCGTGTGCGGCGGGCCATTCGATTTGCATTGCAGACCATTGCGGCAATTGGGTCGTCGCGATCGACATCCACGATCGATCGCGATCCAACTTGATCAGGTCCCAATCCCGCGCCGCTCGAGCTCGCTCGCGTGCGCGGCGGCTTTCGCGGCGAGCTCGCGCAGCGCTGCGACTGTCGAAGCGCGCTGCTCGGGCGTCATGGCATCGGTCAATCTCCACGTGTCATCGATGTCGCTCGGGTCCTCGGGGTTTTGCGGTGGTGCCTCAACGAACGGATAGCGGCCCCACATCCTGGCGAACTCGGCGGCCCTGAATCCAAGGTAGGGAATGGCAGAAATCATGGTGATGATCCTCACGAAAAAGCCGGCTGCCGGCCGGCGCGGTGGTGCAGCGAACCGTGCGCTGATTCGCCAATAGAAGCGCGCAGCCTGTTCGCCGTGCCCTGTCGGTTGTCTATCGGCGGCGGCCCTATCTATATATAGGGCCGCCCGCCAATAGAGACCCGCCAACCATTGGCCTATTCGCGGATTGATTGGCGGCGACGCCAATAGCATCCGCGAATCCGCCAATAGGAAACGCTTGGCGCTCATTCCATCCCCTGGTTCAGGGCTGAAAGATCGCCTGGCCGGATGGCGCCTAGGCTGCGATTGCTCGAGCGCACATCGGCATCCTGGAACAGCGCACCGTCGCCCAACCGCGCATCTACCCAGTCGCGCGTCGGGTCCCGCGCCACGCCGGTCTTGCCCGCCAGGTACGCCACAAAACCAGTGAAGGGCGGCGGATCGTCGACCTGGTAATCGTCCTGGGCCCACGCCAGCACCGCCTCACGCAACGCGCGGTCGCGCGTGCCTTCGGTCGCACGGCGCTTCGCCATATCCTGCTGTGCCTTGTCCACCGCCTTGGATTGCACGGTTGCCGCTCGCAGGTGCGCTGCGCGCGGAATGCCATCGACCACGCGAAACCACTGCGGGTCGTGCATGGGCTGCAGGCCGTTGGCCTTGGGCACTGTCAAGCCGATGAAATGCTTCGCCTCGCTGGGATCGACACCCCAGTTAGGCGCCATCTTCTCGGTCATGCGCTGCATGACCGCGGCCACGCGGGCATTGTTGGCGCTCATCACCGTGCCGAGCGCTCCGTGGTGATCCATCAAGGTCCCGGTTCGCGCAGCCTCGTTCGCAGCCGCCTTGCTCACGTGGTGCAGCAACACGACGGCGATGCCCAGGCGAGATGCAAGCCCCCGAAGTTCCTTGGTGAAGCCGCCAAACTCCGTGCCATCGCTCACCGCGCCATCGAAGAGCGAGCCGGCCGGGTCAAGCACCAGCACACGCAGGCTATCGATGCGTCGGCAAAGTCGCTCAAGCGACTGCATCGCGCGGGTCGGCCCGCTCTGCCGGTAGAGCGTTACAACGCTGGACGACAGCGACTGCATGTGCACCAGGTCGATCGACTCGCGCAACCGCGCGGCATGGTCGCAGCCGATGCCGCTGAGTTGGCGCGCACGGGCTATCCAGCGGTGGCGGCGGTGCCGCAGGTCCAGCTCGTCATCCTCGCAGGTGAGCATGAGCGAGACGACGCCCTCGGCGCGGAACTGCACTGCGGTGGTGATGTCGCCAATGAACGGTACGCCACTGGCCAGCTGCATGAGAGTGGCCATTAAAAGGTTGGTCTTGTGCGCCCCACCATCGGCACACACCACACTGAGACGGCCCGCAACGATAAGCGGATCGACCAACACGGGAATCGGCTCGGGCTCGGCATCCAAGTCGCGGCCGAACCGCATGGCAGCGACGTCCAAGGCGTCGAGCACACCTGCACCGTCGCTGTCGGCGCCCTGCTCGGGAAAGACCACGCCACGCTCGGCAGCAGTGTCGGCGTAACCGTTGAGCGTCGTCTCCTCGGGCAGCGGGGGCATCGCCGCGATGCGCGCTCGCATGATCTGCTTGCCGGCCTGGATCACGGCGTCGCGGAACTCGGGCGCGAACTCGATCAGCGGGATCTCGTTCGCCCACGTGGCCGGATCACGCACCAGGGCGGCATTGAGACCGACCGGTGCGAATGTGCGATCGAGCGTCGCGTCGTCGGCCGCGAGGAACTCGGTCATGAAGCGGCAGGCGAGGCCGAGGGTCGCGGCGGGCGGCGGGCCTTCGTCCATCGCGGTGCGGGCTGTCATTACATGTCCCCCAGCAGCAGCATCGGCTCGGAGTTCGGGCGGCCCAGCTGCCGGTCGAATTGACTTAGCGCATGGTGCGCGGCTCGACTGATGGCCGGCACCATCTCTTCCCGCTCGTCGGGCGTCGGCTCGTGCGGCGTCCAAGCGGTCGCGAACTGCCGGATGCCCAGCCGCGGACTCAGGTGCTGATAGGCGCGCCACGGGCCCAGGTCGAAGAAGCGAAGCCGATACGCACCAACGCGGTAACTTCGTGATGCGTGCTGGCACCAGGGGAAGAGGGCTGCAGTTGCCATGACACGATCTCCAATCATGGCCGGCTGCTTGGTTGCGGATGTCAGGTTCAGCGCCTACGATGGGCGCCGTCCTTTCTGAATTGAACCTGTGGCCGGTCCCAAGCGACCGGCCGATTTTTTTATGCGCTCGCTGCCTGGTCGGCTTTGCGCGGGCGGCCCACCGGCCGCCCAGTGGGCGTACGACGCGGCGCGCGCTCGCCCGTGCGGCGCGCCTCTGGATCGAGAGGCGCCTGAATGAGCTCAGGCAGCGCATCCACAATGCGCTCGCTATCCAGCAGCAGGCCGTTGGGCGTCTCTACCGCGAGGCCTTCCTCGAGCAGTTGCTGCTTGCGGCTGTTGATGAACCAGTTCGCGCTATTCGCGGAACGAAACAGATTCGGGAAGCTTTCGACGAGCCACGACGGACGGCGAAGCGCCTGCAGGTACTGCTCGCGTGAGCGCGGATCGCGCTCGGTGAGGGGAGGTTTTTTCATGCCGTGAAGCCCTCTTGAAAAATGAAACAAGTGACAGCGCCGCGCCAACGGCAATGCAAAGGTTGCGCGCCACAACGGGCTCCTACAAGAGGGAAAATTTTCTGCGGCGCATGGCGCCAGGACAGTTGCACGGTTGCTGTCCACTCCAGTCACGTCGAGTCACGTCAGGTCACTACGTTCTCACTGCGCGGACTCGCAGAAAAAAACTTTGACTGCTGCCTCAATGGTCGTGGCGCCGACGCGGTTTTATTGAACTGCGCGCGCGACCGTGCTATGGGGGTCGCTCACGCAAAAAAGCCCGCGCGGCGTTGACACCGGGCGGGCAGGAGGTTGGCGGGCTTTGGCGCGCCGGGGGAGCTTTAGCCGAAGACCGAGTCCACGAGCTGGGTGCGGCTGGTCAGGTCGAGGTGCGAATAGCGCGCGGACATGCGCGGGCTGCTGTGGTTCAAGTGAACCATCAACTGGATCGTGCTGGCGCCGGCGGCCGCGAGCGCAGAGGCGCTGCTGTGCCTGAGCGTGTGGATGGTCACGTCGCGCCCAGGCAGCGCCTTGCGCGCCAGCGCGGCAAAGGCGCTGGTGCAGTTGTGCGGGTGGCCCGGCCGGTTCTGGCTCTCAAAGACGTAGACGCCGGGCGCCCTGCCCGCTTCGCCTCCAACCGCCTTGAGCTCGGCGACGACGCGCTGCGTCAATGCGACTTCGTGCGGGCGGCCATTCTTGGTGTTGGGAATCGAGATGCGCCGGCCCTCGAGGTCGACCTGGCCCCAGCGCAGCTCGCGCAGGTTGCCAACGCGCAAGCCCGACGTGTAGGCCAACAGCACGAACAGCGGGAGCTTGCGCCAGAGCTCCAGACGCGCGACGGCCACGAGCTTGTCGATCTCCTCGGGGCGCAGGAACTCGAATTTCTTTGGCGGCTCGGGATTGATGGCCACATCCTTGCACGGGTGCTGGACGGTGCGCGGGAGCTTGCGGTTGCGCCGCGCCCAGGTGAAGACGGCCGAGACCGAAGAGCGGTAGCGGTTGATCGAGGCGCCCGACAGGGGTTTGCCAGTGGCGATGGCGCCGCGGCCCTTGAAGTTTTGCATCGCGCCTCTCTGGGCGAGGGCGATCAGGCCATCCTCAATGTCGTCTGCGGTGACGTCCTTGGCGGCCTTGCCGGCGAGGTACTCGCGCCAGTAGGCGACCTGTGTTTTGCGCGCTGGGTCCTTGCCTGCAAACAAATGAAGGTAGGCGTCACAAAGCTCTGCGAAAAGCAGGTTGTGCATGGTTGAAAACTCCTGGTTCTGCGTTGAGGGATGCATTGGTCTGAGACAAATGCACAAACCCCTGGCGCGGCGCATGAACCGGATGTTTGGAGGCGCGACCCGGAGTCGAACCGGGCTAGACGGATTTGCAATCCGTTGCATAACCGCTTTGCTATCGCGCCACGCTTTTTTCGAGACCTTCGAAGTCGTAAGAAACCGCGAAAAAAAGGGAAGCCAGAGCTTCCCTTTTTCAAAACTGGAGCGGGAAAAGAGTCTCGAACTCTCGACCTCAACCTTGGCAAGGTTGCGCTCTACCAACTGAGCTATTCCCGCGTTTCGAGCCTCGAATTATATAGCATTTTTTTGAGGTCCCGCAACTCTCGCACTCAATGCTTGATGGATCCTTCGGCCGGTTGCGCAGCACGCTGCTTGGCCAGTTCGGCCACTGCAGCGGCGGACGCTGCCACCTCCTCGTCGGACAACGGCGTCGGCATCTTTTCAAGGGCGATCTCGAGCACCTTGTCGATCCACTTGACCGGGACGATCTCGAGCCCGTTCTTCACGTTCTCGGGAATGTCCTGCAGGTCCTTGGCGTTCTCTTCAGGGATCAACACGGTCTTGATGCCGCCACGCAATGCGGCCAGCAGCTTTTCCTTCAGGCCACCGATGGCGGTGACTTCACCGCGCAGCGTGATCTCGCCAGTCATCGCGACATCGGCACGAACGGGAATCCCGGTGAGCGCCGACACGAAAGCCGTCGTCATCGCAGCGCCTGCGCTGGGCCCATCCTTGGGCGTCGCGCCGTCAGGCACGTGGATGTGGATGTCGCGCTTCTCGAAGGTCTCGTCCTTGATGCCGAGCCGGCGAGCACGGCTGCGCACCACGGTGCGCGCCGCTTCGACCGACTCCTTCATCACATCGCCCAGCGAACCGGTGCGGCTGATCACGCCCTTGCCGGGCATCGTGACGGCCTCGATCGTGAGCAGGTCGCCACCGACTTCCGTCCATGCGAGACCCACCACCTGGCCGACCTGGTTCTGCTTCTCCGCCAGACCGAAGGTGTACTTGCGCACGCCGAGGAAGTCGTTGAGATTTTCGCCGTTGACGACGACCTGCGGCTCCATCTTCTTGAGCAGCAGCCCCTTGACCACCTTGCGGCAGATCTTCGACAGTTCGCGCTCGAGCGAGCGCACGCCGGCTTCCCGGGTGTAGTAGCGCACGATGTCGCGCACCGCCTCTTCGGTGATGAGGAGTTCCTCTTCCTTCACACCGTTGTTCTTCATCTGCTTCGGCAGCAGGTACTTCAAGGCGATGTGCGTCTTCTCGTCCTCGGTGTAGCCCGCAAGACGAATGACTTCCATCCGGTCCAGCAGCGCCGGCGGGATGTTCATCGAGTTCGACGTCGCGACGAACATCACGTCGCTCAGGTCGAAGTCGACCTCGACGTAGTGGTCCCCGAAGGTGTGGTTCTGCTCGGGGTCGAGCACTTCGAGCAACGCACTCGACGGATCGCCGCGGAAATCGGTGCCAAGCTTGTCGATCTCGTCGAGCAGGAACAGCGGATTGCGCGTTCCCACTTTGTTGAGGCTCTGCAACACCTTGCCCGGCAGCGCACCGATGTAGGTGCGGCGATGGCCGCGAATCTCGGCCTCGTCGCGCATGCCACCCAGCGCCATGCGCGTGTACTTGCGGCCGGTCGCCTTGGCGATCGACTGCCCCAGCGAGGTCTTGCCGACGCCCGGCGGGCCGACCAGGCACAGGATCGGCGCCTTGACCTTGTCCACGCGTTGCTGCACCGCGAGATATTCCAGGATGCGGTCCTTGACCTTCTCGAGGCCGTAGTGGTCCTCGTTGAGCACTTCCTCGGCGTGGGCCAGGTCGTGCTTGATCTTGGTCTTCTTGCTCCACGGCAGGCCGATGAGCACGTCGATGTAGTTGCGCACCACCGTTGCCTCGGCCGACATCGGTGACATCAGCTTGAGCTTCTTGAGCTCGCCCTCGGCCTTCTTGAGCGCTTCCTTGGGCATCTTGGCGAGCTTGATCTTCTTCTCGATCTCCTCGATGTCCGCGCCCTCTTCGCCTTCGCCCAATTCCTTCTGGATGGCCTTGACCTGTTCGTTCAGGTAGAAGTCGCGCTGGTTCTTTTCCATCTGGCGCTTCACACGGCCGCGAATCTTCTTGTCGACGTTGAGGATATCGACCTCGCGCTCGAGCTGGCCAAAGAGGTTCTCGAGCCGCGCCTTGATGTCGTCCAGGTCCAGCACGGCCTGCTTGTTGTCGAGCTTGAGCGGCAGATGGGCCGCGATGGTGTCGGCCAGCCGACCCGGATCATCGATGCTGGAGATGGAGGTGAGGATCTCGGGCGGGATCTTCTTGTTGAGCTTCACGTACTGGTCGAACTGCTGCATCACCGCGCGGCGCAGCGCCTCGATTTCCGTGCCCTTCTGCGCAGCGACGTCGGCCACCTCGACCGGCGTCACGTTCGCGGAAAAATGCGTTTCGCCATCGTCGATGCGGTTGACGCGTGCGCGTTGCTGGCCTTCGACCAGCACCTTCACGGTGCCATCGGGCAGCTTCAGCATCTGGAGGATCGTCGAGATGCAGCCGACCTCGAACATGTCCTCGACCGAGGGCTCATCCTTGGCAGCGGCTTTCTGGGCCACCAGCATGATGCGGCGTTCGGCTTCCATGGCGAGTTCGAGCGCCTTGATGCTCTTGGGCCGCCCTACGAACAGCGGGATGACCATGTGAGGGAACACGACCACGTCGCGCAGCGGCAGCAGCGGCAGGTCGAGTTCGGTGGCAGGCAGGGGGGTATGACCGGACATGGGAATCCTTTACTTGATCATGGAAAGATGGTCGGCCGCGCGCGCATTTCAAGTGCGCGGGCACGGTCTTCGTCGAAGACGCCGGACGCCTGGAGGGGAGCGGCCGGCTGCGTAGGCATTCAGGCCTTCTTTGCGGCTTCGCGGTAGACCAGCAGGGGCGGCTTGTTCTCGTCGATCGTGGATTCTTCGACCACGACCTTGTCGACATTGGTGGCGTTCGGCAGTTCGAACATCGTGTCAATGAGCGACTGCTCCAGGATCGAGCGCAATCCGCGCGCCCCGGTCTTGCGGGCGAGCGCCTTGCGGGCAATGGCCTTCAGTGCGGCCGGCCGGATTTCGAGGTCCACGCCTTCCATCTGCAGTAGCTTGGTGAACTGCTTGACCACGGCGTTCTTGGGCTCGGTCAGGATCTGCACCAGCGCGTCTTCGCTGAGTTCGGCAAGCGAGGCCACGACCGGCATCCGACCGACCAGTTCGGGAATCAGGCCGAACTTGATCAAATCCTCGGGTTCAACCTCGCGGAACACTTCGGTCAGGCTGCGTTGCTTCTTGCTCTTGACCGAGGCGCCGAAGCCGATGCCCGACGCTTCGGTGCGGTTTTCGATGACCTTCTCGAGGCCCGCGAACGCACCGCCGCAGATGAACAGGATGTTGGTCGTGTCGATCTGCAGGAAATCCTGGTTGGGATGCTTGCGGCCGCCTTGCGGGGGCACGCTGGCCATGGTGCCTTCAATGAGTTTCAGCAGCGCCTGCTGCACGCCCTCGCCCGACACGTCGCGGGTGATCGACGGGTTGTCGGACTTGCGGGAGATCTTGTCGATTTCGTCGATGTAGACGATGCCGCGCTGGGCACGCTCGACCTCGTAGTTGCAGCTCTGCAGCAGCTTCTGGATGATGTTCTCGACGTCCTCGCCCACGTAGCCGGCTTCGGTCAGCGTTGTGGCGTCCGCCATCACGAAGGGCACGTCGAGCATGCGGGCCAGCGTTTGCGCCAGCAGCGTCTTGCCCGAACCGGTCGGGCCGATCAGCAGGATGTTGCTCTTGCTGAGCTCGACGTCATCGCCCTTCGCCTTTTCCTTGTGGCGCAGGCGCTTGTAGTGGTTGTAGACCGCGACCGACAGCATCCGCTTGGCGGGCTCCTGCCCGATCACGTAGTTGTCGAGGTTGGCCTTGATCTCCAGCGGCGTCGGCAGGTCGCTGCGCCCCTCGCGCGATTCCTCGCCTGCGGGCAGTTCGTCGCGGATGATTTCGTTGCACAGGTCGATGCATTCGTCGCAGATGAAGACCGACGGACCCGCGATCAGCTTCTTGACCTCGTGCTGACTCTTCCCGCAGAACGAGCAGTAAAGCGTTTTTTCGCTGGAGGAGCCTTTTTTCTCGGCCATGGACAAATGCCTCGTAACAGGGGTTTAACAATGATAGCGAAACAAAAACGGCGTTTCCCGTGTGGGAAAACGCCGTTGTTGCTCGGGCGCCTCAGCGCCGGGGTGCCTTAACTGCGCTTCGCGATCACTTGGTCGATCAAACCGTACTCTTTCGATTCGTCCGCTGTCAGAAAGTAATCCCGTTCGGTGTCGCGGGCAATCTTGTCGAATGACTGGCCGGTGCGCTCCGCCAGGATGCGGTTCATCTGCTCGCGCGTCTTGAGGATGTCGCGCGCGTGGATCTCGATGTCCGTGGCCTGGCCGCGGGCGCCGCCCAGCACCTGGTGGATCATGATCTTGGAGTTCGGGAGCGAGAAGCGCTTGCCCTTTTCGCCAGCCGCCAGCAGGAAAGCGCCCATGCTGGCCGCGAAACCGATGCACAGCGTCGACACGTCGGGCTTGATGAACTGCATGGTGTCGTAAATCGCCATGCCGGCGCTCACGCTGCCGCCCGGCGAATTGATGTAGAACGAAATGTCCTTGTCGGGATTTTCGCTCTCGAGGAACAAGAGCTGCGCCACCACCAGGTTGGCGGTCTGGTCGTTGACTTCGCCGACCAGGAAGATCACCCGTTCCTTGAGAAGGCGCGAATAGATGTCGTAGGACCGTTCGCCACGGCCTGACTGCTCGATGACCATCGGAACCATGCCGAGGCCTTGAATGTCCTGTGCGCTCATGTTTGCTCTCCAGAGGGGGTTGTACTGTACCCAAACGAAATGGGGCTCGTGCCACAAAGCACAAGCCCCATGGGATTGCAGGCTGCTCCGCCTGATCAGCCCTGCTGGGCCATCAGTTCGTCGAAGGACACCGGCTTGTCGTTGACCTTGGCCTTGGCGAGCACGAAATCGGTCACGTTGTTCTCGATCACGACGGCTTCGACTTCCGCAAGGCGGCGGTTGTCGCTGAAGTACCAACGGACCACGTCGGCCGGCTTCTCGTAGCTGGCGGCGAGTTCGTCGATGTGGGCCTTGATCTGCTCCGGCTTGGCTTGAAGGTTGTTCGAACGGACCAGTTCGGCCACCACGAGGCCCAGGCGCACGCGACGCTCGGCTTGCGGGCGGAACACGTCGTCGGGAATCGGCGTCTTGTCCGCGTCCTTGATGCCGCGCTGCTTGAGTTCGGCGCGGGCGCCTTCGATCATGCGGTCGACTTCGGCCTGCACGCTCGACTTGGGCAGGTCGAGTTCGGCGTTGGCGATCAGGGCGTCCATCACCGCATTCTTGTTGCGGGCCAGGAGGCGGAACTTGACTTCGCGTTCGAGGTTCCGCTTGATGTCGGCGCGCAGGCCCTCGACCGTGGCGTCGGCGATGCCGAGCGACTTGGCGAGTTGATCGTTGACTTCCGGCAGGTTCGACGCCTCGATCTTCTTGACGGTGACCATGAAATCCGCCTGCTTGCCGGCCACGTCCTTGCCGTGGTAGTCAGCCGGGAAGGACAGCGGGAAGGTGCGGCTGTCGCCCGACTTCAGGCCGCGCACGGCGTCCTCGAATTCCTTGAGCATCTGGCCTTCGCCGACGATGAACTGGAAGTCGTCGGCCTTGCCGCCCTGGAAGGTTTCGCCGTCGATCTTGCCTTCGAAGTCGACGGTGACACGGTCACCGTCCTGCACGACGGCGTCCTGCGCGCGTTGCGCGAAGGTGCGGCGCTGCTTGCGCAGGATGTCGAGCGTCTTGTCGATCGCGTCGTCGCCGACTTCGGCGCTCAGCTTCTCGACTTCGGCGCCGGACAGGTCATTGATCTTGACGTCCGGGAACACCTCGAAAACCGCGTCGAACGCGAGTTCGCCTTCGGGCGAATCTTCCTTTTCGGTGATGCGGGGCTGTCCGGCCACGCGCAGCTTGGCTTCGTTGGCGGCATGCGAGAAGGCCTCGCCGACCTTGTCGTTCATGACTTCGTAGTGCACCGAGTAGCCGTAGCGCTGGGCCACGACGTTCATCGGCACCTTGCCGGGACGGAAGCCGTCCATCTTGACGGTGCGGGCCAGTTTCTTGAGGCGCGAATCGACCTCGGACTGGATGGTGCCGACCGGCAAGGTCAGCGTGATCTTGCGTTCGAGCTTCTCGAGGGTTTCAACGTTCACGGTCATTTGTGTCTTCCTTTTGAGGGGTCGTGTGCTGGTGCGCGGGGCCGGACTCGAACCGGCACGCCATTGCTGGCGTCAGGACCTAAACCTGGTGCGTCTACCAATTTCGCCACCCGCGCGGTTCCAGTTTTTCAGGTGATGAATACCGAAGGCGGCCCGCAGGCCGCCTTCGGTCATTCGGTAGCGGACGACCCGGAAGCCCCCCGCCTGAAATCGGTCAACCGCGTATTTTAAGCGCGAACAAGAGCCTCTTCGGCCTCCACCGCGGGGTTTCTCTCGTCCCGCTTCACGCGGAACCAGGCGGCATACATGGCCGGCAGCGCAAGCAATGTCAGCACGGTCGCCACGATGAGGCCGCCCATGATCGCCACCGCCATCGGGCCCCAGAAGACGCTCCGCGACAGCGGAATCATCGCCAGCACCGCCGCCGCCGCCGTCAGCACGATCGGCCTCAACCGCCGCACCGCCGATTCGACGATCGCGTCCCATGCCGCCACGCCCGCGGCGCGGTCGGTCTCGATCTGGTCGATCAGGATCACCGCGTTCCGCTGGATCATCCCCATCAGCGCGATCACGCCCAGCAGCGCCACGAATCCGAACGGACGGTTGAGCGCCAGCAGCGCGCCCGCTACGCCGACGATGCCCAGCGGGCCCGTGATAAAGACAAGCAGCGACCGGCTGAAGCTGTGCAGTTGCAGCATCAGCAGCGTGAACACCAGGAACAGCATGATCGGCACGCCCGCCACGATGGAGGCCGACCCCTTGCTGCTCTCTTCCACCGCGCCGGCCACCTCGATGCGGTAGGCGCCATCACCGGCCGCATGCCACTTCGCCTCGAGCTCGCGCAGCTTCGGCAGCAACTGGTTGGTCACCGTCGCGCCCTGCAGGCCCTCGACGATGTCGCCCTGCACCGTGATCGCATAGTCGCGGTTCTCGCGCCACATGACGCCCGGCTCCCAGGTGAAGACCGGCTTGGCGATCTGCGTCAGCGGAATCGATCGACCGGAAGTCGTGGGCAGGTAGGCATTGCCGATGTCCGAGATCGACTCGCGCTCGTCCGGGGACTGGCGCAGCGTGACGTCGATGAGCAGGTCGTTCTCGCGGAACTGGCCGACAGTCGTGCCGCTGAACATGGTCCGCGAGGCCTGCGCGATCGCCTGGCTCGTGACGCCGAGGGCGCGCGCCTTGTCCTGGTCGACTTCCAGCCGGATCACCTTGACCGATTCGTTCCAGTTGTCGTTGACGCCGCGCATGTTGGTGTTCTCTCGCATCAGCGCCTTGACCTCGTCGGCATGCGCGCGAAGCTTTGCGGGATCGGTGCCGATCACGCGGAACTGCACCGGGTACGGCACGGGCGGCCCGTTGGGCAGCAACTTGACGCGCCCGCGCGCCTCGGGGAATTCCTGCGCCAGCAGGGCCGGCAGCTTGATGCGCAGCGACTCGCGGTACTTCAGGTCCTTGGCCAGCACGATCATCTGCGACACGTTGGTCTGCGGAAACACCTGGTCGAGCGGCAGGTAGAAGCGGGGCACGCCCGAGCCGATCCAGGTCGTCACGGTCTCGACGCCCGCCTCGTGCCGCAGGAGTTCCTCGGCCCGCTGGGCCACTTCTTCGTTCGCAGCGAAGGAGGTGCCTTCCGGAAACCACAGTTCGACGAGGATCTCCGGCCGGCTCGAGTCCGGGAAGAACTGCTGCTGCACCTTCCCCATGCCGACGATGCCCAGCGCAAAGACCAGCACCGTGGCGCCGATCGTCATCCACCGGTGCTCGACGCACCAGTTCACCGTGCGCCGGAAGGCGTTGTAGAACGGCGTGTCGAACAGCTCGTGCGGCGGCGCATCCGGATCGTGCGGCTTCACCTTGAGCAGCAGGGTGCCGAGGTAGGGCACGAAGTACACCGACACGAACCAGCTCAGCACCAACGCGATCACCGTGACCGCGAAGATCGCGAAGGTGTATTCCCCTGTGACCGACTTCGCGATGCCGATCGGCAGGAAACCCGCCGCCGTGATCAGCGTGCCGGTGAGCATCGGCTTGGCGGTGACGTCGTAGGCGAAGGTCGCGGCGCGAACCTTGTCGTAGCCCTCCTCCATCTTCCGCACCATCATCTCCACGGCGATGATGGCGTCGTCGACCAGCAGCCCGAGCGCGATGATCAGCGAGCCCAGCGATATCTTGTGCAGGCCGATGCCGAAGTAGTTCATGGCCAGGAATGTCACGGCCAGCACCAGCGGAATGGTGATCGCCACCACAAGCCCCGGGCGAATGTCGATGTACCAGCCGAAGCGCCCGCCCTTGTGCAGCCCCAGCGCGACGAAGCTGACCGCGAGCACGATCGCCACCGCCTCGATCAGGACGTGGATGAATTCATTGACCGATTTCGACACCGCGACCGGCTGGTCCTGCACCTGCACGAGCTTGACGCCGAGCGGCAGTTGCTTGTCGATCTCCGCGGTGGCCTTCTGCAGCGACTTGCCCAGCGCGATGATGTCGCCGCCCTTGGCCATCGACACACCAAGCGCGATGACTTCCTTGCCCTGGTGATGCACCTTGACCGCCGGCGGATCGACATAGGCACGACGAATCTCTGCGATGTCGCCCAGGCGCATGTGGTTGCCGGAGCTGCCCCGGATCGGCATCGCGCGAAGCTGCTCCACGCTCGTGAACTGGCCCGCGACGCGCACCTGCACCACGTCCTGCGGCGACTGGATCGTTCCGGCGCTCTCGATCGCGTTCTGCGATCCGAGCTGCGACAGCACCGTGTTGAAGTCGAGCCCGAGCTGCGCAAGCCGCTTCTGCGAGACCTCGATGAAGACCTTCTCGTCCTGCACGCCGAACTGCTCGACCTTGGCCACGTCCTGCACTCGCAGCAGGCGCTGGCGCACATCGTCGGCAAAGGTCTTGAGCTCGGCATAGGTGAAGCCGTCGCTCTCCAGCGCGTAGATCACGCCGTAGACGTCGCCGAAGTCGTCGTTGAAGAAGGGCCCCTGGATGCCGGCGGGCAGCGTGCCGCGCATGTCGGCGATCTTCTTGCGCACCGTGTACCAGACGTTCGCGACTTCGCCGGCCTTCGACGAGTCCTTGATCTGGAAGATGATCTGCGACTCGCCCGGCTTGGAATAGCTGCGGATCTTGTCGGCGTAGGGCGCTTCCTGGAGCGTGCGCTCGAGCTTGTCGGTTACCTGCTCGGCCACCTGCTGCGCCGTGGCGCCCGGCCAGTAGGTCCGGACCACCATCGCGCGGAAGGTGAACGGCGGGTCCTCGTCCTGCCCGAGCTGGAAGTAGGACGCGAAGCCCAGCAACATCAGCACCAGCATCAGGTAGCGGGTCAGCGCCGTGTGCTCCAGCGCCCATTTCGAGAGATTGAATCCGGCCTTTCCGGACGCGTCGGTCTGGGACGTCATGTCGGGCGTCCTCAGCGCTGGGCAACGGGAGCGACAGGTGGCTGCGCCGGCGTCGTCGCCTGCGCGGGACTGCCGGGCGCGGCGCCCTTCCCTTTCTCCTGGTAGATCGACACCTTCTGGCCCGGCGACAGCACGTGGACGCCCGCGGCGACGACCAGCATGCCCGGGGAGACGCCGCTGCCGATGACCGCGTCGTTGCCGTCGGCGGTGGCGACCTGTACGGCCTGCGAGCGGACCGTCATCGTGTCCTTGTCGAGCACCCACACGGCCGTGCCCTGGCCTTCCTGGCGCAACGCGCTGGTCGGCAGCTTCAACACCAGCGCGCCGTTGCGCGACAGCGCCTTCGGACGCGCGTAGACCGTGGCCCCCAGCGCCGGCGCCGTGGCGGCATCGATCGTCACCTTGACGGTATAGGTCCGCGTGACCGCGTCCGCGCTGGCCGCGACCTCGCGCACCTTGCCGTCGAGGTCCGTGCCGCTGGCCCAGCCGCGCACCGCGACGGCGGAGCCCGGCTTGACCAGTGCGGCCCGGTCCTCGGGCACGGCGAACACGACGTCGCGCGCGCCGTCCTGGGCAATGCGCACGACCGGCGTTCCGGCGGCGACCACCTGGCCCGCCTCGGCCTCGATCGCGGTGATGACGCCCGGCACATCGGCCACGAGCGTCGTGTAGTTGGCCTGGTTTCCCTGTGACGAGAGCTGCGCCTGGGCCTGTTCGAGCTGGGCCTGGGCCGCCTTGTAGGTCGTCTCGCGGCGTTCCAGGTCGGCGCCGCTGATGAAGTTCTGCGCGCGCAGTTCGCGATAGCGCTTGAGGTCCGCCGCCGCCAGATCGCGATTGGTCAGCGCCGCGGCGTGTTGCGCGCGGGCGCCTTCGGCCGCCAGCTTGTAGTCTTGCGCATCGAGCTGCGCCAGCACCTGGCCGGCCTGCACGTGCTGGCCGAGTTCGGCCTGGCGACGGGTGATCTTGCCGGCGACCCGAAACCCGAGTCGCGACTCCACGCGGGCCCGGACCTCGCCCGAATACTCCGGCTCGGTGTCATAGGCGCTGGTCCCCACCATGACCACCTTGACGGCACGCAACGGCTCTTCGGCGGCGGGAGGACGGGAACAACCGGTGAGTCCGGCCAAGGCAAGGACGACGAGCAGCCCAACGCGGCCAGGGAACGATGAGAGGGACGACGCGGTCATGAAGCACCCTTGAAGATTCGGACGGGGTCATTAATGACCAGCCGGTTAGTAATCTAGGGTAAACGCGAATCCCTGTCAACGAAAACACTAGTTTCGTTGGCCCATCTCCACCAGACGATTGCCGGGCAACTCGAAGTAGTCCGAGGCCCGCCCGGCGTTGCGCTGGAGCCAGCCGAACAGCGCCCGCCGAAGCGGATTCATGCCCGGCAGCGCTTCGTCGCCGACCGAGGCGCGCGAGACGAAGTAGGACGTGGACATCGATTCGCAGGCGAGCCCCTTCTGGTAGGCCAGGATCCGGATGAACTCGGGCACATCCGGCCGCTCCATGTAGCCGTGGCGCGCGATGACGACCCACACGCCGTGCCCGAGCGACTCGGCTTCGATCCGAAGCCGCGCGTCCACACGGGGCGTGTCGCGCGACTGCACCTTGAGCACGATCACCTGCTCGTGCAGCACCTGGTTGTGCTTGAGGTTGTGCAGCAGCGCATGCGGCACCGACTCCGCATCGGCATTCAGGAACACGGCCGTGCCCTTGACCCTGTGCGGCATGTGCGCCTCGAGCGATCGGACGAAGGGCACCAGCGGAAGGCTTTCCGCCGCCGCGGCCTCCAGTCCGAGGCGCCTTCCCTTGGCCCAGGTCGTGAAGAGCACCATCACCACCACGGCCACCGCCAGCGTGAGCCAGCCGCCCTCGGCGATCTTCAGGGTGTTGGCGACCACGAAAGTGACGTCGACCACGGCGAAAAGCACGACGCCCACCACGACGGCCACGCGACTCCAGCGCCAGAGCTTGAAAGCCACGATCCCGGCCAGCAGCGTCGTGGTCACCATCGTGATCGACACCGCGATCCCGTAGGCAGCCGACAGCGCACTCGAACTGCGGAAGCCCATCACCAGCAGCAGCACGCCCACCATCAGCATCCAGTTGACGCCCGGCACGTAGATCTGGCCGATGGCCTCGCCGGAGGTCTGTATCACGCGCATCCGCGGCAGGTAGCCCATCCGCATCGCCTGCGCCGTCAGCGAGAAGGCGCCGGAGATGACGGCCTGCGATGCAATGACCGTCGCCATGGCCGCGAGAATCACCATGGCCAGCACGGCCCATGACGGGAAGAGGCGGAAGAACGGGTTGTCGATGGCCGCCGGATTCGCCAGCACCAGCGCCCCCTGGCCGAAATAGTTGAGCACGAGCCCTGGCAAGGCGATGAAGATCCACGCCAGCCGAATCGGCCGTGCGCCGAAATGCCCCATGTCGGCGTAAAGCGCCTCCCCACCCGTGAACGCCAGGAAAACCGCGCCCAGCACGCCGAGCGATTGCGCACGGTGCGTGAGCAGGAAGCCGACCGCATGGCGCGGATCCAGCGCCGCAAGCACTTCCGGATGCTTCAGGACCTGCACCAGGCCGCCCACCGCGATCGCGAAGAACCACAGCAGCATGACCGGCCCGAACACCTTGCCCACGACGCCGGTGCCCTTGCGCTGCACCGCGAACAGGCCGACCAGGATCACGAGCGTGATGGGGACCACGAAATGGCTCAAACCCGGCGCCTCGACCTCCAGGCCTTCGACCGCCGACAGCACGGAGATCGCCGGCGTGATGAGGCTGTCGCCGTAGAACATCGCCGCGCCCACCAGCCCCAACGCGCCGATCAGTTCCCAGACCCAGGGCCGCGTCGACGGCCCGGCCACCGAATTCCGGGCCAGCGCCTGCAGCGCCAGGATGCCGCCTTCGCCGTCGTGGTCCGCGCGCAACACGAAGACCACGTACTTGAGCGTCACGACGAACATCAGCCCCCAGAAAATCAGCGAGAGCAGGCCCAGCACCACTTCGGGCGAGAAAACCACCCCGTGTTCCGGATTCAGCGTTTCCTTGAAGGCATAGAGCGGCGACGTGCCAATGTCGCCGAAGACCACGCCGAGCGCCGCGATCATCACGGCCGGGCCGGCACGCGGATGAGGCGCAGCGTCGGCGGGGGCTAGTTTTTGCGTCGTTGCGGTCATGGCGGGTCCGTGGGGAAGAGCCGATCGTAGCCGTGAAGCACAATCCGCCGCGTGCCATCCACCCCCCACCCCGTGCTCGCCGCAACGCCGACGCACTACGAGAACTTCCCCGTCGCCTCCTGGCTGTGCCCGCCGCGGCTGCGGCCGCCCATCGCCGCGATTTACGCCTTTGCGCGCACGGCCGACGACATCGCCGACGAAGGCGAGGCCAGCCCGGCCCGACGGCTCGATGACCTGCGCGCCTTTCGCGCGGACCTCGCCGCCGCCGCGCGGGGCGCGGCACCCTCCGACCGCTGGCCCGAAGTCTTCGGCCCGCTCGCGCACGCCATGCGCGGCTTCGCGCTACCCGAGAACCTGCTGGCCGATCTCCTCTCCGCCTTCATGCAGGACATCGAGAAGACACGCGACGGCGCGGGCTATGCCGACCGCGCGGAACTGCTGGACTACTGCAGCCGCTCGGCCAATCCCGTCGGCCGCTTGCTCCTGCATCTGTATGGCGTCGACGATGCGCCTTCGCTCGAGCAGAGCGACGCCATCTGCAGCGCCTTGCAACTCATCAACTTCTGGCAGGACCTGAGCGTCGATCTTCCGCGCGGCCGCTTCTACCTGCCACGCGAGGACGCCCGGGCGCACGGGCTGGACGCCGGAGCCTTCGGCGCCTTCAGGCCGCTCGGGCCAGCAGCCCCACCCTCGCAAGCCATCTCACTCGTCGCCAGCGAGGTCGCGTGGGCGCGCACCCTGATGCATGAAGGCGCCCCGCTCGTGCATCGCCTGCCGGGCCGCGCCGGGTGGGAGCTGCGCTTCGTGATCCAGGGCGGCAGCCGCATCCTCGACAAGATCGAGGCGATGGGCTGCGACACGTTCTCGGCCCGTCCGGCCATCGGCAAGGCCGATGCGCCGCTGCTCGCATGGCGGGCCTTCCGTATGCGGAGACAATCGCCCGCATGAAGAGGCCCGCACGATGACCCCCGAGCAGTACGTCCAGGACAAGGCCGCTGCATCGGGCAGCAGTTTCTATTACGCATTCCTGTTCCTTCCCAAGCCGCGCCGCGCCGCGATCACAGCCTTCTATGCCTTCTGCCGCGAGATCGACGACGTGGTCGACGAGGTGACCGACCCCGGCGTCGCGGCGACCAAGCTGGCCTGGTGGCGAACCGAGGTCGCGCAGTCCTACGCGGGGCAGCCACACCATCCGGTGATGCAGGCGCTGATGCCGCACGCCGCGACCTACGGCATCGAGCAGCGACAGCTGCACGAAGTGATCGAAGGCTGCCAGATGGACCTCGACCAGACGCGCTACCTCGACTTCGCCGCCCTGCGGCGCTACTGCCACCTGGTGGCCGGCGTGGTGGGCGAAGGCGCGGCGCGCATCTTCGGGCAGAGCGATCCGCAGACCACCGAGTACGCGCACAAGCTGGGCCTGGCGCTTCAACTGACCAACATCATCCGCGACGTCGGCGAGGACGCGCTGCGCGGACGCATCTACCTTCCCGTCAACGAGTTGCAACAGTTCGACGTCAAGGCGCACGAGATCCTGAACCGCCTGCACTCGGAGCGCTTCGTTGCGTTGATGAAGTTCCAGGCGGTGCGCGCGCACCAGGCCTACGACGAAGCCCTCGCCCTGCTTCCGCCCGCCGACCGCCGCATGCAGAAGCCCGGCCTGATGATGGCGAGCATCTACCGCACGCTGCTCACCGAAATCGAACGCGACGACTTCCAGGTGCTGAACCAGCGCGTGAGCCTGACCCCGGTCCGCAAGCTCTGGCTGGCCTGGAAAGTACAAGCGCTAGGGAAGCTGTGACTTGAGCAGCGTCGCAATCATCGGCGGCGGGTGGGCTGGGATGGCTTGCGCGGTCGAGGCCACTCAGAGAAGCCACGCGGTCACTGTTTTCGAGGCCGCCCGGAACTGGGGTGGCCGCGCGCGCGCGCTCGCCGCCACCTTGCCCGACGGGCAGGACGTGACGCTGGACAACGGCCAGCACATCCTGATCGGCGCCTATACGCGCTCGCTCGAACTGATGGCGCGCGTCGGTGTGAATGTCGACGAAGCGCTGCAACGGGTGCCGCTCATCCTGCGCTTCCCCGACGGCGGCGGCTTGTCGCTGCCGCACATCCCGCCATGGCTCGATCGCGCGACCCGGCGCCTCGCGCCGCTCGACGTCGTCGCCGGCGTGCTGACTGCGCGCGGATGGTCGTGGCAGGACAAGCTCTCCCTGCTGAAGACGTCGACGCAATGGCAACGGCAAGGCTTCGTGTGCCCGGATGATCAGACCGTGGCCAGCCTGTGCGCCACCCTCACGCCCCGCGTGCGCACGGAGCTGACCGACCCACTGTGCGTCTCGGCGCTCAACACGCCCGCCGAGCAGGCCAGCGGCAAGGTGTTCCTGCGCGTCCTGGCCGAAGCCTTGTTCTACACGCCGGGCGGATCGCAACTGCTCCTGCCGCGCACCGACCTCGGCGCGTTGTTCCCCGACGCCGCCGACCGCTGGCTGCGACAACAAGGCGCGCGGACGGTGCTCGGCCAACGCGTCCGGGCCCTCTCACACGATGCCGAGGGCTGGCGCGTCGATGACGAGCCTTTCGATCGCGTGGTGCTTGCCTGCTCGCCCTGGGAAGCCGCCCGGCTCACCGCCGACCTCGCATCGCCATGGTCCGCCATCGCCGACGCGCTGCCGCACGAGGCCATCGCCACGATCTATCTTCATGGCAACGTCGCGCTGCAGGCGCCGTTCGTCGCATTGCGCAGCGAGCCCGACGCGCCCGCGCAGTTCGCCTTCGACCGCGGGCAGCTCGGCGGCCCGAGGGGCCTGCTGGCCTTCGTGATCAGCGCCAGCAACGGCGAGCGCGAAACGCTGCAGCAGCAAGTGCTGGTGCAGGCCCGCGAGCAACTTGGCCTGATCGATCTGCAGCCGGTGCTGACGGTGGTCGAGCGGCGTGCCACCTTCGCCTGCATCCCTGGCCTGGTCCGGCCGCCGATGCGGATCGCGGCGAACCTCCTCGCCTGCGGCGACTATGTCGAGGGCGACTATCCCGGCACACTGGAAGGGGCGGTGCGCAGCGCCATCGCTGCTGCCGGCGCGCTCTAAGCCCGACCGGCAGGCTTGCCGGCACCCGCCCAGTCGGCGCGGAAACCGTTGCCAGCAGACTTCAGGATCGCATCCAGTGGATTGGCGACGCTCGCAGGCACCGGGCGGATCTGCGGGTCCGCAGGCGGCCACGGTGCGGGCTGGTGCGGCCGCGATTCCGAGTCCAGCGCGATGCTGTGCTTGTCCATCAGCCGGTACAGGGTCATGCGCGACACGCCGAGTTCACGCGCAGCGTGCGTGATGTTCCGTCCGACCCGCGTCAGCGTCAGGCAGATCACATCCCGCTCCGCCAGCGTGCGCGCGGCATCGAGCCCCATGCCGACGGGGTTGTCCACCATCGCGAGACCGAGGTCGGTCGGTCCGATGAGCCGCCGATCGGTCATGACGACCGCGCGCTGCACGCGATTGAACAGCTCGCGCACATTGCCCGGCCACCCATGCGCGAGCATCGCCGCGACCGCCTGCCGGCTGAAGCCACGCACGCGGGTGCGGCTCTTGGCCACGCAGCGCTGGAAGAAGTATTCGGCCAGGATCGGCACGTCCTCCATGCGCCGCCGCAAGGGCGCGACGTCGATCGACAGCACGTTCAGCCGATAGAACAGGTCGTCCCGGAACTGGCCGACTGCCACGGCCTCGGCCAGGTCCACGTGCGATGCCGCCACCACGCGCACGTCGACATGGAGATTGCGCACCGCGCCTACTCGGCTGATCGTCTTCTCCTGCAGGAAGCGCAGCAGGTTGGTCTGCAGTTCCACCGGCAGGTCGCCGATCTCGTCCAGGAAGATCGTCCCGCCGTTGGCCGCCTCGATCAGGCCGCGTCGCTCCGACGACGCGCCGGTGAACGCGCCGCGCTCGTGCCCGAACAGTTCGGACTGGATCAGCGATGGAGAGATCGCGCCGCAATTGACCGCGACAAAGGGGCCCGCCGAGCGATTCGAGCATTGGTGGATGGCCCGTGCCGCCAGTTCCTTGCCGCTGCCGCTTTCGCCGCCGATCAGCACCGGCGCCTCCGTGACCGCCACCTTGCGAATCTGCTGGCGCAATCGCGTGATGGCCGGACCCTGCCCCACCATGCCCAGCGCGTCCACCGCATGGCGATGGGAGGCGTCGTGCAGATGACGGAGCACAGCGCGCTGGCTGGCCCGGTCGAGCATCAACTCCAGTTCGTGCACGTCGAAAGGCAGGGTCTGGTGGTCGAAGAAGCAGCCCAGGATCAGTTCGCGAAAATCCGGGGACTCCAGCGCGCGCGGATCACAGACACACACCCACTCCGAGCCGCCCGAACTCGCGACGCAGGCCTCCACCGCCGCTTCAGAGGCGGTCAGCGCTGCGCCGACGACCAGCATGCTCACGTTGAAATTCCGGTGCGCCTGGAGCCGGCCGGCGCCCACCAGGTCAGATGCCTGTGCGACCTCCCATCCGCGCGCGATCAGCGGGCCGGCGACCTGGCCCGCGTTTCCGCCCAGCGTCACGCAAAGGATGTTGCCGCGCATAGCCGGACTAGAAGGTGAACGGCACCCTGACTGTCAGTTGGAGGTCGGGCGTGTCGCGGGTCAGCCCTGCGCCGACGCTGACATTCAGCAGAGTCTTTTCGCTGTACCGGTAGGAATAACCCAGCAGCAGCGAGGCCAGTTGGGTGCGGACGGAGCCGATCACGTATTGGCCGTTCTGCTTGGTGCGGCCGACGGAGTACAGCTCCATGCCGAGACTGAAGGACGAGCGCTCGTTGATGGACAGGCCCATGCCGAGATTCATGCCGAAGACGTCGCCTGCCTTGATGTCACCGAGGAACTCCGTCTGGCCGCCCACCACCGTGCGGCTGACGTCGTTGCGAGCCACGGAGTAGGTGTAGCTCAGGCCACCGAAGAACACCGCGGGATCGGACGGCAACAGGAAGGTCAGGCTGGGCTGGATCGAATAGAAGCCCGAACCCACCGGGAGTTCGAGTGGCAGACCCGTGCCGGTGGCATTGCCGATGCAGCGCGTCACGCAGTCGGTCGTGACCTCGAAGGGATCCTTGCCGTTGCGCGCCTTGAAGCGCAGCGCGCCGACCACGTAGGGCTTGTTGTTGTCCCGGCCGTCGGCAAGCTGGTAGCGCAGCGCGACCTCCACGTCGCCGATGCCCTTGCCGTGCGTATCGAAGACATTGTCGAAGGCGCTGCCGGTGAAGATCTCGCGGCTGATGGTCGAGTCCGAACGGTTGACGTAAGGCACCTTCAGTTCGACCTCCAGTCGATTGGTCGCGCCCCACCGGCCCGTCAGTGCGCTGATGAAGGTGTTGTTCTTGAATTCGCGAACGTCGACGAGTCCGATCAGGATGGCGGGGATCACCGTGTAGCCCACCAGCGCGACCCGGTTGCTGGACGAATAGCCGTACTGGATCGAAGGCTCCAGGACGAACTTGCCCTGCGGCGTGAGGATCCCGGGCTCGCTGAAGATCTGCGCCACCGGCGGCGACTGGGTCTCGGCGACAGGTGCTACGCCCACGCGCACCGGTGTCGTCGCATCGCCAGCCTCGGCGGTCTCGGTCGGGATCTTGCCGGGCATGCCGGGCATGACGGGTTGCGGCTTGCTGCCGGGTGCCGGCAGTTCTCGCGCTTCCTGGCTCACCAGGCGCTCCTGCAGTTCGCGAAAGCGCGCGTCCTGCTCGCTGGCCATCTTGCGGAGTGCCTCGATCTCCTTCCCCTGATCGGTCACCTGCTGCTGAAGGGCCTCGATGCGCTTGGCGGTGTTCCGCGCCGCCGTGCCCTGGCCCTGCGTTTGCGCAACGGCGCCTGACCATGCCATGGATGAACAGGCAAGCAGCACGAGCGCCCTGTGCGGACGAAAGGTCTCCATCTTTGCCCCCTCTTTATGATTCTGCGTGCGAGGTTTCGGCGTCAGACTAATCTCATTCCTGTAACAGTGCCAAGCCAGAAGTTGCAATTAAAGGTAAGTCGATAGTCCACATCTGACAGGTGTCTCAAGGCTGTGGCACTTTGGTTCCGACACCTGTCGACGCAGGCGCGCCATACGAGGCAAGGCCGGGCCTCAACGCTATGCCGTTCGGTCTACGTGCAACGCCTTACTTCCGACCGGATCGACTGTCACTCGGCTGTGACAAGCCGCGCATCCCAGGCGCCGTCGCAGGGTGTCAAGACGCTGCTCGCGTCCCCTCTGAGTCGAGGGTTGCAGGCCGGGTCCGGCGTCAAGCAACTGTGACACTGCGAGCCTGGTTTACCTCTCCCGCGCCTCGAAAAAAACGAAGCCACGCGTTCACGCAACTGTCATGTGGAACGCCTGCCCAATGGAGAAGGCCATGCAGGAAACAAGCGGTAAGTTGGTGGCACCGAAGTTGCACTGGCGCCCCTGATTTGCGGCGACGCACGTCACTACCAAGCTTGTTCAACTTTTTGGAGGGTTCATGAAAAAGACACTTCTGGCTTCGGCCATTGCGCTTGCCTTCGGGTTCAGCGGTTCGGTGTTCGCGAATGACACGGACCAGGCTGCACGTCAGCGTACGGTGACCGGCAGCAACACCAACACCGAGACAAGCACGAGTACCAGTACGCGCACGGACACCAGCACGCGCAACAGCACGAGCAACAGCACGAGTACCAACAGGGAATCGGGCGATGCAGAAGCCAGTGCGGCGCGTTCCGCTGCAATCAACAACGGATCCACCGGCACCTTCACCAACGCATTCAACACGGCGAAGGCCACGGCCGTCAGCAAGCTGGATGGCTATGTCTCCGGCAATACGGTGTCGAACATCGGAAATTACGCGACCAACAACGGCTCTGCCGCAGGTGGCGCAGGCTACGGTGGCCGCGGTGGCACCGGCAGGGGCGGCACGGCCTCCGGCACGGGCGGCAACGGCGCCACGGGCACCGGTGCGGTCGGTGCGGTGGGTGGCAGCGCATCCAACGGCGCCATCACGCATGGCAGCGCCACGAATGGTGGTTCCGAAGCGGGTGACGGCGGCAACGGCCTCGGCGGTATCGCCGCAGGCCTGACCAGCAGCGGACGCGCCTCGTCGAGCGGTGGCGATGGCGGACGCGGCGGTTCGAGCGGCGACAGCGGCCGTGGCGGAAGCACCGGTAGCCTGTCCGCTGCGCTCGGCGGCAGAAGCGGCGGTGGCGGCGGTGGCGGAAGCTCCGGCAATACCTCGGCAGGCTCGGGCGGCTATGGCGGTGGCGGCGGCGCAGGCGGTGACGGCGGCCTGGCCGGCGCAGCGGGTGGCGCAGGCGGCGCTGGCGCAGCCGGCGGTGCAGGCGGCGCAGGCGGTGCCAGCGGCACGGCAGGCGCGGGCGGCGCGAGCGGTGCGGGCGGAACCGGCACATCGACCAGCACGGCAGGCGCAGGCGGCGCGAGCGGCGCCACGGGTGCCGGCGGCGCGGGCGGTTCGGGCGGCGGCGGCGGCGCGGCCACCAGCACGGCGACGGGCACGCAGACCGGCGGCGCGGGCACGGGCGGCGCGGGCGGTTCGAGCACGAACGGCAGCGCCACCAATGGCAGCGCCAGCAACGGCAACAACACCGCGGGCGCCGGCGGCGCAGGCGGTAGCGGCACTGGCGGCGCGGGCGGCGCGGGCGGAACCAACACGGGCAACGGCGGAACGGGTGGCGTCGGCAACGGCGGCACTGGCGGCGCAGGCGGCACGGTCACGGTCAACGCCGGCACGTTCAACATGTCCAACACGATGACGAGCGTCGGCCAGACCGCCGCGGGCATCATGGTCGCGAACCAGAACAGCGGTATCGCCGCGATGGTTCAGCAGAGCGTGAACGTCCAGGCCAACCTGTCCGTGGGTCGCTGATCGATCGCGAAGACCGGCGAACGTCGTGCAGCCTGATCCGTTCAGGCCGCACGGCGACCGTCGGCTCGCCCTGACATGAGGCTGAAGGGAGACGCCATGAAATTCATCACCCTCATCGGGTCCGCATGCACGGCCCTGGGGATGCTGTTGCCGGCTGTCGCCGGGGCGGAGGGAGCTCCGGCGACCAGCGAGGCATCGGCCGGGAGCGATCGCGTGGCCTTCTCGGCCGTGCCGGTCGACTCTGCAACGCTCGCCAGGTATCGCGGAGGAAGCGAGCAGGTCAACAACGACATGACCCTGAATGGCACCACGGCCAACAACTCGGCCAGCCGTGTCAATACAGGCGACAACACCATCAGTACGGGCTCGTTCGCCAACATGAACGGGCTGCCGGTCGTAATCCAGAACACCGGCGCGAATGTACTGATACAGAACGCGGTGATCCTTCATCTGCAGATGAACTGAGGAGAGCGCCATGCGCGGCATGCTGCTCTCCCTCTCGCTGCTGACTGCGGCCATCGCGACGCCTGCGCAGCAGGCCTACATGCCCGGCCTGGGCGGCGTGGACGTGCGCATCCCCGTCACCAGCCTGAAGCAGGCGCGCACGGCGCGCACGCTGATCCAGAAGTACGACTTCAGCTGCGGCTCGGCCGCCGTCGCCACGCTGCTGACGCACCACTACGACTACCCGGTCACCGAGGAATCGGTGTTCAAGGAGATGTACGAGAACGGCGACCAGGCCAAGATCCACAAGGAAGGCTTCTCGCTGCTCGACATGAAGCGCTATCTCCAGGCGCACGGATTCGATGCCGACGGCTTCGAGCAGCCGCTGGAAAAACTCAACGAGGCGCGCATCCCCGCCATCGTCCTGATCAACTCGAACGGCTATCACCACTTCGTCGTGGTGAAGGGCGTGGAGGACGATCGCGTGCTCATCGGCGATCCGGCACAGGGCACCCGCGCGATGTCGCGCAAGGCATTCGACGACAGCTGGAAGAACGGACTGCTCTTCGTCATCCACAGCCACATGGACAAGGCGCACTTCAACGTGGCGGCCGATTGGCGCGTGTCACCTCGTGCACCGCTGGGGCGTGGCATCGGGCGGTCGAGCCTGAGCGACATCACCATGCCCAAGCTCGGCCCGGGAGACTTCTGATGCATGCCGCCGGCTTCTCGTTCGCGCGCATCGGGCTGGGCCTCTGGCTCTGCGCGCTGGCGGGGAGCGCCCTTTCGCAGGCGTCTAGCGACGAACCGGACCGCGTAGCGCGCCGGGAGGAGGTGTGGATGGCGGTGAGCAACCAGACGCTGGATCGGCAACGCGGCGGATTCGATCCGGGCAACGGCCTGCTCGTGAGCTTCGGGATCACGCGGGCCGTCTACATCAACGGCAGCCTGGTGACGCAGACCACGCTGGACTTCGGCCAGGTCAACAACCTCACGCCCGTGCAGGCAGCGCAACTCAACAAGCAGCTGTCGACCCTGAACCTGGTGCAGAACGGGCCTGGCAACACCGTCCAGCCGCAACAGGGCGGCGCCAACTACGGCACGGTGATCCAGAACACGCTGGACAACCAGCACATCGTGAACCAGACCGTCATCAATGCAACCAGCAATGCGGCGGGGATGCTCAGGAACTTCAACATCCAGTCGACCGTGAGCGATGGCGTGGCACGCGCCATCATGGGCTCGC
Organism: Variovorax glacialis; assembly: GCF_051216375.1. Lineage (NCBI taxonomy): Bacteria > Pseudomonadati > Pseudomonadota > Betaproteobacteria > Burkholderiales > Comamonadaceae > Variovorax > Variovorax glacialis. The sequence goes on from NZ_JBPJZT010000005.1 coordinate 261,053, forward strand.
GCTGAACGACCGGGTCAGGCGGCGCCCAGCGCAACGCAGAGTGCGTGCAGGTTCGGCACGATGAGTTGCGGTCGCGCGCGGTGCTCCCAGGGACGCTCCTCGCGAACCAGCCAGGCCGCCTGCATGCCCGCATCGAGGGCACCGACCACATCCAGTTCTGCGTCATCGCCGACGTGGAGCACATCCTTCGGCAGCAGCCCGACCGACGCCGCCGCGGCGCGGAAGATCGGCGCATGCGGCTTGCCGCTGCCGAACTCGCGCGCATTGAAGGCCGTGCGGAACCAGCGCCCCACGCCCGTCAGGTGGATGTCCGCGTTGCCGTTGGAAATCGCCACCAGCGGATAACGCTCGCTGAGCCACTTGAGCGCCGGCAGGGCATCGTCGTAGAGCGTCACGCGCTGGCGCTCGGCAAAGAAGGCGTCGAAGGCCGGATCGGCCAGCGACGGATCTTCGCCCGATCGGCGCAGCGCGGCACGGATCGATTCGCGGCGCAGCGCGCTGAGATCATGCGCGAGGTCGGAGCGCTCCTTCTCTGTGGCTTCGCGCAACTCGCGCAGCACGCCGGGCGTCAACAGCAGGCTCGCGGTCTTCGGCGCCTCGCGCAAAAGCCATTCGTGCAGCACGCTTTCGGCACGCTCGATGGTCGGCCAGATCGGCCAAAGGGTGTCATCGAGATCGAGTGAGATGGCGGCGATGCGCTTGACGTCGAGGGTCAGGGATTCGGAGGTCGCGGAGGGCATGACAGAGAATATCGCATGCCTTTTCGACCTGAACCGCCTGCCGGCGACCACGCCCGGGGCCGCACCGCCGTGCTCTGGTGCAACCTGGGATCGCCCGACGAGCCGACGGCGACCGCCGTGCGCCCCTACCTCGCCGACTTTCTCGGCGACCCGCGCGTGGTCGAAATTCCGCGCGCGGTGTGGGCGCTGATCCTGCACGGCATCATCCTGCGCACGCGGCCCGCCAAATCGGCGGCCAAGTACGCCAGCGTCTGGACGCCGGAAGGCTCGCCGCTCAAGGTGTGGACGAAGAAGCAGGCCACGCTGCTCACCGGCTGGCTCGGCGAGCGAGGCCACCGCGTGACGGTGCGCGATGCGATGCGCTATGGCCAGCCGTCGATCGCGTCGCGACTCGACGAACTGAAGGCGGAAGGCGTCACGCGCGTGCTCGTGCTGCAGGCCTATCCGCAGTACTCTGCGACCACCACGGCGAGCGTGATCGACGCCGTGAATGCCTGGAGCGCGTGCGTGCGCCGCGTGCCGGAGTTCCGCTTCGTCAACGACTACCACGACGATCCGCTCTACATCGATGCGCTGACACGCAGTGTTTCGCGCCACTGGCAGCAGAACGGCCGAGGCGACCAGCTGGTGATGAGCTTCCACGGGATTCCGGAACGCAACATCCGGCTCGGCGATCCGTACCAGGCGCAGTGCCTCGTGACGGCGCGTTTGCTGGCCGACAGCTTGCAACTCACGCCCTCGCAGTACCGCGTGACCTTCCAGTCACGCTTTGGCCGTGCGAAGTGGCTGGAGCCCTACACCGAGCCGACGCTGCGTGAACTCGGCGCCTCGGGTGTCGAACGGGTCGACGTGATGTGTCCGGGCTTTCCGGCCGATTGCCTGGAGACACTCGAAGAGATCGCGATGGAAGGCCGCGACGCCTTTCTCGGTGCAGGCGGCAAGGCGTTCCACTACATCCCCTGCCTCAACGACAGCGGCCCTTGGATCACCGCGCTGGCCGGCATCGCGGAACGCCATCTCGGCGGCTGGCCCACCCGGCCGGAATGAGGCGGCGCAGCGCGCTCAGAACCGCCCGAGATAGTCCAGCTTGCTGAGCGGCACGCCACTGTGCCGCAGCACGTCGTAGGCCGTGGTGATGTGGAAGTAGAAATTGGGCAGCGCGAACTGCAGCAGATAGCGCTCGGCCGTGAACTTCAGTTCCGCGCCGCGCACCTTCATCGTGACCTCGCGCGCCTCGGCACCGTCGATCAGCGCGCGATCGATGCTGTTCAGATAGTCGATCGTCTTGGTGACGCGTGCCTGGAGTTCCGCATAGGTCGTCTCCGTGTCCGGAAAGCTGGGCGCCGTGACGCCGGCGATGCGCGCCGTGCCGAGCTTGGACGCGTCGCTCGCGCTCTGCACCTGACCCGCGAGGGTGAACATGTCGGGTGCCAGCCGCGCGTTGACGAGTTGGGAAGGATCGATGCCGGCCGACTGCGCATGGGCAAGGCCCTTGTCGAGCACATGCGAAAGCTGGCCGAGTCCGCGGGTGAACACCGGGACCGAGATGTCGTAAAACGAAAGCGCCATGTTGTCTGACTCCGTGTTGAATGGGCGGCCCGATTGTCGTGCCGTCATCGATCACGTGCCGGCGGCGCGAACAAAGGCCTCGATCGGGTCCAGGTGGGCAGGCACATTGAGGGCCGGCGCATGGCCGCAGCCCGGCACCTCGATGATCTGGAGCCGGCCCTTCGCACCGGGGCCGCGACCTCGCATCTCTTCCAGCGTTTCCGGCAGCACGAGGTCGGATTCCACGCCGCGCAGGCATAACAGGGGCACGTCGATCGCGTCGTAGTGCGACCACAGCAGGTAGTCGTCGGGATGCGCGATGAACTGCCGCACCATCGCCGGGTCGTAGTGCGGCGTCACGCGGCCGTCGGGGAGACGCCGCGTCGACGTCTCCGTCAGCCGCCGCCACTGGGCGTCGCTGAGCCAGCCATAGGGCTTGTAGACGGTGCGGAAGAAGGCTTCGAGCTCAACGACCGTGTCGAAGGCCGGCGGCTGGCCCGCATAGGAGCGGATGCGCTCGACGGCCGCATCCGCGATCTGCGGTGCGTTGTCGTTGAGCACGAGGCTCGCGATGCGAGCCTTTGTCGTGGGCTCGACCAGCCCCCCCGCACAGACGAGGCCGATCGCACCGCCCATCGACGTACCGACCCAATGCACCCGTTCCAGCTTCAACTCATCGAACAGCGCGGCCGCGACGCGCGCATAGAAAGACAACTGGTATTCGTCGTCGGGCGCCCTGCTCCACTGGCTCAGACCGCGGCCGATGGTGTCGGGGCAGATCACGCGAAAGCCGCGCTCCGCAAAATGCGTCGCCAGTTCGTCCATGTCGCGGCAGGTGCGCGCCAGCCCGTGCCATGCGACCACCACCGGGCCTTCGCGCGGCCCCCAGTCCATCCAGTGGATCTCGTGCCCCGCCAGCCGTGTGTAGTTCGAAGTCGGAGTGTTCACCGCGAAGCCCTCGCACGAAGACGGCCGACGATGCCGGTCGGGAAGTAATAGACCGAGAGCACGAACAGCACGCCCAGCCACAGCAGCCACCGGTCCGGCGACAGCAAGGCGGCGAGCCAGCCCACGCCGCTCGCGGCCTCGCTGCCGAGTCGCAGCAGATCCTGCAGGTAGCTCTGCGCCACCACGAAGATCACCGCGCCGATCACCGCGCCGTAGATCGTTCCCATGCCGCCAATCACGACGATCAGCAGCACGTCGATCATGATCTCGAAGCTCAGCGAGGTATCGGGCCCGTTGTAGCGCAGCCAGATCGCCAGCATTGCGCCCGCCAGCGTCGCGAACAGCGCCGAAAGCACCGAAGCGGTGGTGCGATACACCACCACGCGATAACCGATCGCCTCGGCCCGGAACTCGTTCTCGCGGATGGCCTGCAGCACGCGTCCGAAGGGCGAATTCACGATGCGCAGCAGCGCGAGCACCAGCACCACCGCGACCACGAACAGCATGTAGTAGCAGAGCAATCTTCCATCGAGCGAGACGCCGAGGAAAGGCTCCTCGGCGAACTCGAAGCTCGGCGAGATCAGTTCCGGCAGCTTGAAGGTCAGGCCGTCCTCGCCGCCGGTGAAGTCCGACATCTGCGAGGCCAGCGTCTGGAACGCGGAGGCCACGGCGAGCGTGATCATCGCGAAGAAGATCGCGCGCACCCGCAGCGAGAACAGGCCGATTGCGAGCGACAGCACCAGCGAGATCACGAGCGCCGCGCCGAGCCCCAGCAGCACCGCGCCCCACCCTGGGCCGAGACGCGTGGCCGAGATCGCGATGCCGTAGGCGCCGATGCCGAAGAACATCGTCTGCGCGAAGCTCACGATGCCGGTGTAGCCCAGCAGCAGGTCGAAACTCGCGACGAGCACGATGAACACCAGCACCTTGGCCGCGACGCTGAGCGCCTTCACGCCCGGAAAGATGAATGGCGCGAAAGCCAGGCCGAGCACCAGCGCGGCGAGCAGCACCGCGAGCAGGCGGCTGCGCGGCATGTCGTTGGAGAGTAGACGGGACAGCATGTCGTTCTTTCAGCGGTTCGCGACTGGGTAGACGCCCTGCGGGCGCCACAGCAATACCGCAACCATGAGGAAGATGCTCGCGAACTGCGTGAGCGTGGGGACCAGGAAGCCGATGTAGTTGGTCATCAGTCCCACCAGCAGTGCGCCGATCAGCGCCCCCGCCGTCGATCCCAGTCCACCGATGATGATGACGATGAAGATCAGCACATTGACCTGCGCGCCCATCTGCGGGATCAGGTTCTGCTGGAACAGCCCCCACATCACACCGCCCAGGCCCGCGAGTGCGCTGCCGACCACGAAGACGCCGACGAACAGCCGCCCGATGCGATAGCCCAGCGACTCGACCATCTCGCGGTCCTGCACGCCGGCGCGGATCAGCAGGCCGATCTTCGTGCGGCCCAGCGTCCATGCCAGCAGGCCGAACACGAACACGCCGATCACGACCGCCAGGATGCGGTACTTGCTGATCGCCGCATCGCCGATGAGCAGGGAGCCGCGCAACGCATCGGGCAGTGGCAGCGGGACTTGTCCGGGGCCCCAGATCACCTTGATGAGTTCCTCGCCGATGATCATCCCGCCCATCGTGATGAGGATCTGCTTCAGGTGCTGGCCGTAGACCGGCCGCACGATGAAGCGCTCGAAAGCCAGTCCCACCGCACCCGCCGCAGCCATCGCGACCAGCATCGCCGGGAACACGGCCACGAGGTTGCGCCAGAGTTCCTGCGAGCCGGTCCAGTCGGCCATGCCGCCGAGCACGCTGCTGGCGACGAAGGCGCCGAAGGCGATGAACACGCCATGGCCGAAGTTCAGCACGTCCATCAGGCCGAAGACCAGCGTGAGGCCGGAGGCAATGATGAAGATGATCATGCCCATCGCGAGGCCTGCGACGGTGAGCGTCAGCCAGGTGGAGAAGGAGCCGGTCAGCGGCAGCGCGATCAACGCGAGCGCCGGCACCAGTGCCAAGGGCTTCCAATCAAAGTCCAATCTCATAGAACCCCCACGCTTGTCACTTCGAGTGCTGCGCTGCCCCCCGAGGGGGCGCGAGCTTGCTTGGGGCGGCCCGGCGCGGCGCTCATAGCGCCAACCCCAGCAGCGACTGCTGCAACTGCTCGTCCGCCGAGAACGCGGCCATCGTTCCGCTGTGCACCACGCGGCCGTTGTCCATCACGGCCACCGTGTCGCCCAGGCGTTGCGCGAAGTTGATGTTCTGCTCGACCAGCAGGATCGTGACGCCGCTGTGCTTGAGCTCGCTGAAGGCGTCGATCATGTTGTTGATGATGGCGGGCGCGAGGCCCTTGCTCGGCTCGTCGATGATGAGCAGCTCGCGCGGCTCGACGATCGCGCGCGACACGGCGAGCATCTGCTTCTGGCCGCCCGACAGCTTGCCCGCCGGATGGTTCCAGAACTTCTCGACCGCGGGAAAGAGCTTGAAGATCCACTTGAGGCGCTTGTCGTCCATCTGGTCGGCGTTCTTCGCGCCACGCGCGGCCAGCAGCATGTTTTCCTTCACGGTGAGGTCCGAGAAGATGCCCATGTTCTCCGGCACGTAGGCGATGCCGAGTTCGGCGATCTGCGGCGTGTGCATCGCGGTGATCTCGCGGTCGCCAAAGCGCACGCGGCCCTGCGAGGCATGCCACAGGCCCATGATGGTCCGCAGCGTCGTGGTCTTGCCCGCGCCGTTGCGGCCGAGCAGCATGGTGAGCTGGCCGCGCGGCACGACGAGGTCCACGCCATGCAGGATGTGGTACGCGCCGATGTGCGTGTGCACGCCTTCGAGTTGCAGCAGGTGGCTCATGCGGCCTCCTTCGCGATGCCGAGGTAGGCCTCCTGCACGACCGGGGAGGCGATCACCTCCGCCGGTTCGCCATCCGCCACGAGCTGGCCGTTGTGCAGCACGATGATGCGGTCGGCGAGTTCGCGCACCACGTCCATCTTGTGCTCGACGAGCAGGATCGTCTTGGTCTTGTCCTTCTTCAGCGCACGGATCAGGTCGAGGATCACCGGCGCCTCGGCCGCGTTCATGCCGGCCGTAGGTTCGTCGAACATGAACACCTTGGGCTCGAGCGCCATCAGCAGCGCGACTTCGAGCTTGCGCTGGTCGCCGTGCGGCAGGCTCGCGACCGTGGCGTGCTCCTTCGCCTTCAACGCGACGTCCGCGAGGATCTGGTCGGCCCGCTCCGTCAACGCGCGGTGATCGCTCCAGATGCTCCACAGGTTGAGCCCGCGCCGATGCGGCCCTTCGCGCGTGGCCTGCACCGCCAGCCGCACGTTCTCCAGCACCGACAGATTGGGAAAGAGATTCGTCAACTGGAATGCGCGCCCGAGGCCGGCTCGCGTGCGCGCGGAGGCCGGCAGGCCCGACAGCAGTTGCCCGTCGAGCGACACGGTGCCCGCGGTCGCCTTGAGCTGCCCCGAGATCAGGTTGAAGTAGGTCGTCTTGCCGGCGCCGTTCGGGCCGACGATCGCCGTGAGCGTGCCGGGTGCGAAAGCGCAACTGACGGCATTCACCGCCACGTGGCCGCCGAAGCGGATGGTCAGGTCTCGGGTCTCAAGCATTCAACATGTGCCGATCACGTAGTAGTTGGGGCTGGTCTGTTTCAGCGTGGTGGTGACGAAGGTGTTCCACAGGCCCATGTTCTGGTTGGAGCCCTTGGCGTAGGTGTAGCCGCCGCTTTGCGTCGCGCGGCCCGCGGTGGTGTGCGCGTAGTTGCTGGCCGTGTAGCAGGTCGGCGTCCCGCCGCCGCTGCCGGCCAGCGTGGTGCCCGAGGCCGAGGCGGACATGGCGCTTTCCACGTTGTTCGCATCCAGCGCCGTCACGCTCCAGCTGTAGGTCGTCGATGCGGCGAGGCCGGTATCGGTGTAGTTGGTGCCGGAAACCGCCGAGCCGTTGACCTTGCTGCCGCTGCGATAGACGTTGTAGCCCGTCGCACCCGACACGCCGCTCCACCCGATCACCATGCTGCTGCTGGTGGCGCCGGACGTGCCCACGCCGACAGGCGCGGGAAGTGACGATCCGCCACCGCCGCCGCCCGCCCCGCTGGTCACCCGGTCCACCATGGCCTTGATGGCGGCCATCTGCGGGCCCGACTTCTTAGCGTAGTTCGCGTTGTCGTAGCCCCACCAGTCCCAGCAGCTGTTGGTCGCGGCCGTGCTGGTCTGCGGGTAGATCAGGATGATGTCGTTGGTATCGGCCCAGCGGTTGTAGCCCGTCTTGCGCACGTACTGGTCGCCGATGTCGTTGTAGTTCTGCTTGCAGCCATGCAGAACCACGTGCGTCCGGCACGAGGTGGTGGCGCAGCTTTGCGGCACGTAGATCCAGCCCGTCGCGGCCATGCCGTGGCCGCTGATGAAAGTGCCCTGGTTGAACTCGGTGAACGTGCCCGACAGCGTGCCGTTGTTGCGCGCGTTCAGCGGGCCGTACAGGTACTGCAGGATCTCGCCCGCCAGGTCGAAGCCGCAGTTGTTGATGTAGGGCGATGCCGTCGTGCCGCAGCTGCTGCCGTAGTCGTCGGTGATCATCGCGTGGCCGGAGCCGATGTTGTTCTTGTAGAAGGTATTCGCCGCCGGGACGAAGCTCTGGTAGTAGGTCTTCAGGTCGTTCATCACGGCCTGCGTCACCGTGTTGTCCGAAGTACCCGAATAGAGATACACCTTCGAGCCCGACAGGTTCGAGACCGGATCGATGGCGCCGCTAGACGCCCAGCTATTGGTGGTGGTGACCAGCGACGACACCGGAATGCTGCTGCTGTGCGACATGCACCGCCCCGTCGCATTGACGATGGACCCCTCCGCGCAGTAATACGGCCCCCCGGCGACCACGCCGGCCCCGCGCTTGAACGTCCCCGAATAGGCGACATGCAACTGCACCGCCATGAAGCCCCCCGACGACAGCCCCGACACGCTGACCTCCGCCGCATTCGCCCCCAGCGCCGGCAACGGCACCGCCGCCGTGGCAGCGTGCCCCACCAACGCGGCGAAGGCCGCGACCATGCTCATCTTCATCATCCAATTGCGCTTCATGCTTGTCTCCTTCGGTTTTCAGGGTGCACAGAGCCACCCCCTCTCACGAGGGGCACAGACGGGGAACAAAAAGATGCGCGCTACGCCAAGAGCCAGAAATCCCGCGGAACCGGCTCCGCCGGTCCGCCGGGATTGCCCCCCGAAGAGGGGGTGGAGAGCGACACGAAGTGCGCGAGCCTGGGGGTCAGCGTTTATTTCTGATGGGAATGTCCATCTCTTCAGGCTTGATCTCGTGGACCAGCTCAGGCACACCCCACGCGAAGGCCGGGTCCACCTTGATCTTGAAGTGGTACATGCTCTGCATGGCCTGGTGGTCTTCCTTGCGGAAGGTCATCTTGCCCTTGGGCGTGTCGAAGCTCATGCCTTCCATGGCCGTGATGAGCTTGTTGGTGCTGGTGTCGCCGCCCGTCTTCTTGAGCGCGGTCACCACCGCCATCGCCGCCGAGAAGCCACCGGCCGTGAAGAAGTCCGGCGGCGACTTGAATTCCTTGTAGTGCATCGACACCATCGCGTCGTTCACCGGGTTCTTCGGGATGCCGAAGTAGTAGTAGGCCGCGCCTTCCATGCCCGGCAGCGACTTGTAGGCGGCCATGGCAGGCAGGATGTTGCCGCCGGTCGCGATCTCGATGTTGTAACGCTTCAGGTCGAGGTCGACGATCTTGAACGGGTTGCCCGCGCCCGCCCACACGATCCAGATGATCTTGCGGCCCGGCTGGTCCTTGAGCTTGTCGATCAGGCGCTGCGCGCCGGCGGTGAAGTCGGTGGTGGCCGGCGGCAGGTATTCCTCGTGGGCGAGCTTGGCCTTCTTGAGCGCGTCCTTGAAGGCCTTCACGCCGTCGCGGCCGAAGGCGTTGTCCTGCGCCAGCGTGGCGACCGTGACGCCGGGCTTGTCGATCGCCACGGCGTTCGAGATCGCGTCCTGCGAACTGTTGCGGCCGGTGCGGAAGATGTACTTGTTCCACTTGTCGCCGGTGATCGAGTCGGCCACGGCGGGCTCGACCAGCAGGATCTTCTTGTATTCCTCGGCCACCGGCAGCATCGCCAGGGCCACGCCCGAGGAGGTCGGGCCGATCGCGAGCGCGGCCTTGTCGTCGGCATAGGCGGCCGCCAGCAGCGACTTGCCGAGGTCGGGCTTGCCCTGGTCGTCCTTCTCGATCACGACTATCTTCTTGCCGTTGACGGTCATCGTGCCGCCGGTCGCGTAGTCCAGGCCCATCATGAGGCCGGTCTGCGTCTGCTTGCCGTAGGCTTCGAGCGGGCCGGTCTTGCTGTAGATGTGGGCGATCTTGATCTCGTTGGACTGCGCCCAGGCGGGAGCCGTCAAGGCCGATGCGCCGGCAATGGCGAGGCTTGCCAAGGCGACGAGGTGGCGACGTTGCATTCTTTGTCTCCTGATGATGATGGCTGAATATTGCACACTTTGTGCCAGCCTGACTCGCCCGCAGGCTCGCGCACTTCGTGTCGCTCTCCACCCCCTACCTGTTGCTCGCCCCCAGGTTGGCTCACTTCGTGTAGCCGCCCACCCCCTACCGGGGGCAACCCCTGCGGCCCGGCGGAGCCGGTTCCGCGGGGTTTCTGGCAACGGGCGATCTGTCTGAGATCAAGACAAGCGGCATGTCTAGAACTTGGACATTTGCACTATCTTTGTTCAGGGTTTTCCAGACGTTCGTAGAGGGTGGCGCGGGAGATGCCTAGCAGGCGTGAGGTCGCGAGCTTGTTGCCGCCGGTGGCGGCCATTGCGGCGGCGATGGCGCGGCGCTCGAGTTCTGCGACTTGTTGGGCTAGGGGGCGCAGGAGGGCGGCGCTGTCGTCGGCGTCGTTGGCGGCGGGGGCGGGCAGCTTGCTGGGGGTCGCGATCTTTTCCTGGCCGGCTTCGCGGAGGATGCGTTCGAGTTGGGTGGCGTCGATGCGCTGGGAGTCGCTGCGCATCGTGACCTGCTCCAGGACGTTGCGCAGTTCGCGGATGTTGCCGCGCCAGTGTTGCGCCGCCAGGAGCGCCAGAGCGTCGGGCGTGAGTTCGGGCGGGGCCTCGCCGCTGCGCAGGGCCATGTCTTCGCCTAGCACCTCGACCAGGGCGGGGATGTCGGCGCGGCGTTCGCGCAAGGGCGGCACGCGCACCGGGAGGACGTTGAGCCGGTAATACAGGTCTTCGCGGAAGCGGCCTTCGCGGACCAGCGCGGCGAGGTCGCGGGAGGTGGCGGCGATCACGCGGGCATCGAAGGGCACGAGCTTGTTGGAGCCGAGCGGCTCGATCTCGCCTTCCTGCAGCGCACGGAGGAGCTTGGCCTGAAGGCCGAGCGGCATGTCGCCGATTTCGTCGAGGAAGAGCGTGCCGCCGTCGGCAAGCTTGAACTTGCCTTCGCGGGCCTTGCGGTCGGCGCCGGTGAAGGCCCCGGGTGCAACGCCGAAGAACTCCGCTTCGAGTAGGGTGTCGGGGACGGCGGCGATGTTCACGCTGACGAAGAGGCCGGCCGCCCGCGCGGAGGCGGCGTGGATCGCGTGCGCCAGCAGTTCCTTGCCGGTGCCGGTCTCGCCGAGAAGCAGAACCGGGCTGGACGATTGCGCGGCGCGCCGCGCATGGCGCTTGACCTCGACGGCCGCCGGGCTGCTGCCGATGAAGCTGGCGAAGGTGTACTTGGAACGCCGCTGGCCGTCGGCCGACTGCTGGTACAGCGGGTTGTTGCGCTGGCTCGCGAGTTCTCGCCGCGCGTCGTCGAGGTCGCGCTGCAGCAGCGCGAACTTGCTGATGAGCGGCTGCAAGGTGGTTTCGGGGTGGTCGAACAGCACGATGCCGATCGCGCCGATCACGTCGCCGGGCACGGCGCCCGAATCACCCTCGCGCTCCTCGCGCAAGGGGATGCGGCTCACGACGAAGGTGCCGGCCTTGTTGGTCAGCAGGTCGATCAGGATCGGCTCCCCGGTTTCCAGCACCCGGCGCATCAGGGTGTTGGGGATCACGTCCTCCACCCGGTGGCCGAGGAACTGGTCGATCGACGAGAAGCCGAGCGCCGGCAGGAAGCGGCGGTACCCCTCGTTGACCCAGACGATGCGGCCGCTGCGATCGACCAGGAACATGCCCTGGCTGATGCTGGAGAACAGATGGAACATCGAGCGCGCGGCGAGCGCGAGGATGCCCTCGGCATCGAGCGGTAATGCGGGTGGAGCGGCGGCGGCGGGAGACATGGGCGGGATCGTAGCGCGCGCCGGCCCTCCAAAAACGCGGCAAGTTCCGACAGGGGGTGACAGGCTGCCTTGTTATGCTGCGCGCCTTGCACGGCCTACGGCCATTCGATGGCGACATGGCGATCCACCGCTCGCCTGAATCACGCCCTTTTTGCGGAAATCCCGAACTCATGAGGAACACCCGGCTCCCCGCGCTTTGCGTCGTCGCGTCATTGCTTCTTTCGGCCTGCGCGGTCCCCCGCCCGCCCGAGCAGGTGACGGCCCCGTTGCCCGCGAAATGGAACACGCCCCTGCCCGCCTCTACCGCCCCGCTGCCGCATGGCGGTTCGCTGCCGACGCTGGCCGAATGGTGGCGTCAGCTCAACGACCCGCTGCTGGTCGAACTGATCTTCGCGGCCGAGGCCGCCAGCCCGACGGTGGCCAGCGCCGGCGCACGCATCACCGAAGCCCGCGCCACGCGTGTCGCGGCGGGCGCGGCGCTGATCCCCAACCTCAACGGGACACTGTCGGCCAGCCGCGGCAATTCGCCGAGTTCGGGTTTCACCACGGGTACTACAGGCGGCGCGACCGACGGCGTACCCACCAGCCTGCCGATCCTCACCACGGGCCAGGCCGGCTTGCAATCGAGCTGGGAGATCGACCTCTTCGGCGGCCTGCGTGCCAGCCGGGACGCCGCCCAGGCACGCTTCGTCGGCTCGGACGCGCAATGGCATGACGCGCGCGTGTCGGTCGCGGCCGAGACCGCTAACGCCTACCTTGCGGAGCGCGCATGCCGACGGCAGCTCGTGGTGTCGACCTCCGACGCCCAGTCGCGCGCCGAAACCGCACGGCTGACCGAACTCTCGGCACGCGCCGGCTTCACCGCGCCGGCCGACGCGGCGCTGGCACGCGCGAGCGCCGCCGAGGCATCGGGACGACTGACGCAGCAGCGCGCGCTGTGCGCCGTGCAGCGACAGGCGCTGTCGGCGCTGACCGCGATCGAATCGCCCATCCTCGATGCCAAGCTGGATGCCGCGCCCATCGACGTCACCTTGCCGGCCGTGCAGGCCGTTCACAGCGTCCCCGCCGAAGCACTGGCGCAGCGGCCCGACATCTTTGCCGCGGAGTTGGCGGTGGCGGCGGCCAGCGCCGATGCCGGTGCGGCGCTGGCTCAGCGTTTTCCGCGCCTGGCGCTGCAGGGCTCCATTGCCACGGTGCAGGTGCGCGCGGGCGGATTCCGCGAAACGCTCGACACCTGGACGCTCGGCCCCCTCGCGCTCACCGTGCCGATCTTCGACGGCGGCACGCTGGCGGCCAATTCCGAAGCCGCGAAGGCGCGCTACGACGAGTCGGTCTCCATCTACCGGTCGCGCGTGCGGCAAGCCGTGCGCGAGGTCGAGGAGGCGCTGATCAATCTGCAGAGCACCGACGAACGCGCGAGCGATGCCGACACCGCGGTAACCGACTACCAGACCTCCTTCGACGCCACCCAGCAGCGCTACGGCATCGGCCTGGCGAGCCTGTTCGACCTGGAGGATGCGCGGCGCACCCTGTTCGTTTCGCAGACCGCCCGCGTCGCGCTGCAGCGCGAGCGCGCCGAAGCCTGGGTGTCGCTCTACCGCGCCATGGGCGGCGGCTGGTCGCGGCCCGAATCCGTCGCTACGACGACAACTGCTACCCCGTCCCCATGAAAAGAATGAAGCGTTCCACCCTCATCGTCGTCGTGCTGGCCGTCGTGCTGGTGCTTGCAGGCGCGGCCTTCTGGCTCTCGCGCGGCAAGCAGCCCGAGGGCGCCGCCAAGCCGAAGGAAGCGGCCACGGCGCGGCCGACCCTGACCGTCACGGTCGCCAAGCCGGAGACCAGCGAGCTCAGCGTCACGCTTGCGGCCAACGGCAACGTGGCCGCCTGGCAGGAAGCGAGCGTCGGCTCCGAATCCAGCGGACTGAAGCTCGCCGAAGTGCGCGTGAACGTCGGCGACGTGGTCAAGAAGGGACAGGTGCTCGCGACCTTCACTGGCGACTCCGTGCAGGCGGACGTCGCCCAGGCGCGGGCCTCGCTCGCCGAGGCGCGCGCAACCGCTGCCGATGCCACGGGCACAGCGGCGCGCGCACGCACGCTGCAGGCCACGGGCGCGATGAGCCAGCAGCAGATCAACCAGTACCAGACCGCCGAACAGACCGCCAAGGCGAGGGTCGAGGCGGCCGAGGCCGTGCTCGCCGCGCAGCAGGTGCGCGGCCGCAACACGCAGGTGCTGGCGCCGGATGACGGCGTGATCTCCTCGCGCACCGCGACAGTCGGGAGCGTGGTCAACGCCGGCACCGAGCTGTTCCGCCTGATCCGCCAGGGGCGGCTCGAATGGCGCGCCGAAGTCACCTCGTCCGAACTCGCCCGCATCGCGGTCGGCACGCCGGCGATCGTCGTCAGCGCCAGCGGTGCGCAGGTCAGCGGCAAGGTGCGCAGCGTCGCGCCGACCGTCGATCCGCAGACGCGCGCCGCGCTGGTCTACGTGGACATTCCGAACGTGCTGCAGAACACCGGCATCAAGGCCGGCATGTTCGCGCGCGGCGACTTCCAGCTCGGCCGCACCAGCGCGGTCACGGTGCCGCAGGCGTCGATCGTGCCGCGCGACGGCTTCAACCATCTGCTCCTGCTGCAGCCGGACAACCGCGTCGCGCAGTTGAAGGTCGAGACCGGCCGGCGCGTGGGCGACCGGGTCGAGATCACGACGCCGCTGCCGGCGGACGCGCGCGTGGTGGTCCAGGGCGCCGGCTTCCTCAACGACGGCGATCTCGTCCGCGTGGTGGAACCACCCGCGAAACAGCCCGTCGAAGTCGCGAAGTAAGGAGCACCGCCATGAACGTATCGGCCTGGTCCATCCGCAATCCGATTCCGGCGGTGATGCTGTTCGTGCTGCTCACCTTCGGTGGGCTGCTGTCCTTCAACGCAATGAAGGTGCAGAACTTTCCCGACATCGACCTGCCGACCGTCACGGTGTCGGCCGCGCTGCCGGGCGCCGCACCGTCGCAACTGGAAACCGATGTCGCGCGCAAGCTCGAGAACTCGATCGCGACCATCCAGGGCCTCAAGCACATCACGACCAAGGTGCAGGACGGCGCCGCCACGCTGATCGTCGAGTTCCGGCTCGAAAAGCCGGTGCAGGAAGCGGTCGACGACGTGCGCTCCGCCGTCCAGCGCGTTCGCGCCGACCTGCCGGCCGACGTGCGCGACCCGGTGGTCACCAAGCTGGACTTCGCAGCGCAGCCGGTGCTGGCCTTCACGATCGCGTCCTCGCGCATGGACGACGAGGCGCTGTCGTGGTTCGTCGACAACGACATTTCGAAGAAGCTGCTGGCGATCAGCGGTGTCGGCGCGGTGAACCGCGTGGGCGGCGTCACGCGGCAAGTGCACGTGGACCTGGACCCCGAGAAGCTGCAGGCGCTGGGCGCCACGGCCGCCGACATCTCGCGCCAGTTGCGCCAGGTGCAGACCGAGAGCGCGGGCGGCCGCACCGACCTGGGCGGCAGCGAACAGCCCGTGCGCACGCTCGCCACGGTGAAGTCCGCCGACGAACTCGCCGACATGCAGATCTACCTGTCGGACGGCCGCCGCGTCCGGCTCGACCAGGTCGCGCGCATCAACGACACCATCGCCGAGCCCCGCGCGGCCGCGCTGCTCGACGGCAAGCCGGTGGTGGGCTTCGAGGTCGCCCGCAGCCGCGGCGCGAGCGAGGTCGAAGTCGGCGCCGCGGTGCAGAAGGCGCTCGCCGACCTGCGCGTTCAACGGCCGGACATCCAGCTGACGGAGGCCTTCAACTTCGTCGACCCGGTGCGGGAAGAGTACGAAGGCTCGCTGCACCTGCTGTACGAAGGTGCCATCCTTGCTGTGATCGTGGTGTGGCTGTTCCTGCGCGACTGGCGCGCGACTTTTGTTTCGGCGGTGGCGCTGCCGATGTCGGTGATTCCTGCGTTCATCGGCATGCACCTGCTGGGCTTCTCGGTCAACGTGGTCTCGCTGCTCGCGCTGTCGCTGGTGGTCGGGATCCTGGTGGACGACGCGATCGTGGAGGTCGAGAACATCGTGCGCCACCTGCGCATGGGCAAGACGCCCTACCAGGCCGCGATGGAGGCGGCCGACGAGATCGGGCTGGCGGTGATCGCCACCACCTTCACGCTGATCGCCGTTTTCCTGCCGACCGCCTTCATGAGCGGCGTGGCGGGCAAGTTCTTCAAGCAGTTCGGCTGGACGGCCTCGCTCGCGGTGTTCGCATCGCTGGTCGTCGCACGGATGCTGACGCCGATGATGGCCGCCTACATCCTGAAGCCCATCGTCGGCACCGAGAAGGAGTCGCGCTGGCTCAGGATCTACATGCGCATGGCCGAGTGGTGCCTGAAGCACCGCTTTACGACCATGGTGCTGGCCACCCTCTTCTTCTTCGGCTCGGTGGCGATGATCCCGCTGCTCAAGACGGGCTTCATCCCGCCCGACGACAACTCGCAGACGCAGGTCTATCTCTCGCTGGCGCCGGGCGCGACGCTGGCCCAGACGATGGCGGCGGCGGAGGAAACACGACGCCGCGTGATGGCGATCGAGCACGTCCGCAGCGTCTACACCACCGCAGGCGGCGGCAGCGCGGGCGGCGACCCCTTCGCGAACTTCGGCACGCCGGAGACGCGCAAGGCGACCCTCACCATCCAGCTCGACCCGCGCAGCGACCGGCCGCGCAAGCAGGTCATCGAGAACCACATCCGCGCCGCCCTCGAATCGCTGCCCGGCGTGCGCAGCACCGTCGGCCTGGGCGGCTCGGGCGAAAAGTACATCCTGGCCTTGAGCGGCGACGACCCGGCGTCGCTGACGACCGCCGCCCGCGCCGTGGAGCGCGACCTGCGCACGATCCCCGGCCTCGGCAACATCACGTCGACCGCGAGCCTCATCCGTCCGGAGATTGCGGTGCGCCCCGACTTCGCGCGTGCCGCGGACCTGGGCGTGACCAGTTCGGCCATCGCCGACACGCTGCGCGTCGCCACCCTCGGCGACTACGACCAGAACCTGCCCAAGCTCAACCTGGCACAGCGGCAGGTGCCGATCGTGGTGAAGCTCCAGGATTCGGCACGACAGAACCTCGCCCTGCTCGAACGCCTCGCCGTGCCCGGCGCACGCGGACCGGTGATGCTGGGACAGGTGGCCGCGCTCACGGTCGAAGGCGGCCCGGCTGTGATCGACCGCTACGACCGCTCGCGCAACGTCAACTTCGAGATCGAACTCTCGGGCGTGGGCCTGGGCGACGCCAAGGACGCGGTGATGAAGCTGCCGTCGATCCGCAGCCTGCCGCCCGGCGTGCGCGTGGCCGAGGTCGGGGATGCCGAAGTCATGACCGAACTGTTCGCGAGCTTCGGCCTCGCGATGCTGACCGGGGTGCTGTGCATCTACATCGTGCTGGTGCTGCTGTTCAAGGACTTCCTGCACCCGATCACGATCCTGTGTGCCTTGCCGCTGGCGCTGGGCGGCGCCTTCGTCGGGCTGCTGATTGGCCAGAAGGCGCTGTCGATGCCTTCGCTCATCGGGCTGATCATGCTGATGGGCATCGCGACCAAGAACTCGATCCTGCTGGTGGAGTACGCCATCGTCGCCCGCCGCGATCACGGCATGAGCCGGTGGGATGCGCTGCGCGACGCCTGCCACAAGCGCGCACGGCCCATCATCATGACCACGCTCGCCATGGGCGCAGGCATGGCGCCCATTGCACTGGGCCTCGGCACGGCGGATTCGAGCTTCCGAGCGCCCATGGCGATGGCGGTCATCGGCGGCCTCATCACTTCGACCGTGCTGAGCCTGTTGGTGGTCCCGGCCGTGTTCACGTACATCGACGACATCGAGCACTGGATCCGGCGCACGACGCGACGGATTCGCGGCAAGTTCGGCGGGCACGGTCCCGGGCCGGCCGCCGCCACGCCCGCCGAGGAGCATCCCGCGCCGACGCAATGAGGTGTCCGTCGCAAATTGTTGCAAGTTAGACTAGCCGCCATCGTCCTTCGACGGAGGCCCACCATGATCCGAATCCACGCGCGTGTCGCGATGTCAGGCGCCCTTCTCGCCACCGCGCTCGCCGCGGGGGCAGCGCCGACCGCGGCGGACCTCTCGAAGGCGCAGCAGCGCCATGACCAGCAGATCGCCAAGTGCAACGACGGCTCCCTGGCTGCGCCGGCCCGCGACGCCTGTGTGCGCGAAGCAGGCGCCGAACTCGACCGCGCCCGGGGCGCTCCGCCCCGCAAGGTCACGAAGCGCTCCACCGACCGACGCTCCACTGTCGTCACGCCGCAAGGCGCTTCCGCGCCTTCAGGCACGGAAACGGCCCGGTCGGGGGATCGCCGTTCCACCGTCGTGACGCCGCAAGGGACCCAGGCACCGGCCGGCAGCGAGACGGTCCGGTCGAACGACCGCCGCTCCACGGTCGTGCAGCCGGCGCAGTAGCCACCTCAGGGCGCGCCCCGTACGTCGCTCACCAGGGCGACGAGCCGTTGCACATCGGCAACGACCAGCGCCTTGCCATCCTTGGCCAGCACGCCATCGCGCCGCAGCGCATTGAGTTCGCGCGTGACCTGCTCGCGATTGGTGCTGATCTGGCTGGCCAACTCGGCGTGGGTCGGCGCGGGATCCAGCCTCGCCCGGTTGCCCACGATTCCCGTGCCTCGCGCCAGGCGGAGCAGCTCGGCATGCACCCGGTTCTGTACGCCCAGCGTGCTCAGGTCGATGACGCGGTCCGACAGTTGTCGCACCAGCGCAGCCAGGTTGCGCATCACCCGTTCGGCGACGACGGGCTCCAGGCGCAGCAGTTCGAGGAAGCCCGAGCGGTCCAGGCTGGCGACAACCGTCGGCTTGAGCGTCACGCCATCGGCGGAACGCGGCTTGCCGTCGATGGCGGAGATGTCGCCGAAGTACTCGCCGTCGTGCAGATCGCGGAACGTGATTTGCCGGCCGTTCGCGGAGTAGGTCGTCACGCGCAACTGGCCCGACACCAGGAAATACACGTCGCTCGTGTCTTCCGAGCGCAACAACACCGGGGTGCCACTTTCGACGCTCTGCCAGTTGCAACGCTGGGCGAGCCAGTCCAGCCGCTGCTGCGACAAGCCTTCCAACAACGCGACGTGCTGGAGCGCCATGCTGGATCGCTGGACCGCCATCGCTTCGACCTCGCATCCAAGTCCGGACTGGTTGAAAAAAAGTGTGCGCAAACGCACAGCGTTAAACGCAGCAGGCGCCCACAGTGGCTCACCGTGGCGACCGCTGCTGTCCGCGGCCACACATCAAGCCTCAAGGAGATTTCATCATGAATGCAAAGCTACTTCTCGGCGTCTCCGCCCTTGCGCTGGCTGGGGCTGTATCCGCGCAGACGGTGCCGGCCGAACTATGGGTCGGCGCGCCCATTCCGATGACCGGCCAACTCAGCCGCGCCCAGGTGTCGGCCGACCTGGCGGCGAATCGCATGGAGATGAACGCGGTCGCGGCGGAATACCGCGTCGGCCCCCCTGACTCGATCATCGGCGCCCTGAGCCGCGCCGAAGTCGCCGCCGACCTGAGCCTGTGGAACAAGTCCGGCATGGCCCAGGTCGCCAACCGCGACAGCTTCGACCCGACGAGCGCGAGCTATGCCCGCCAGTTCTCGTCCTATCAGAGCATGCGCAACGGTCCCGAATTCGTGACCGAGATCCAGCGCATCAAGGGCATGACCCCGTCCTCGACGACAGCCAGTTTCGGATCGGGCTCCACCGCCAACTGATCACGGCAAACGCCGGAGCGGGCAGGCGCGATGCCAGAAACACCGCGGATCCGGCTCGGCCGGTCCGCCGGTGTTGCCCCCGGCAGGGGGTAGGCGAAGCGACATGAAGTGCGCGCAGCCTGGGGGCGAGCTACTTTTTCGACATGCGCTTGGCAAGGCGCGGCAGGATCATCACGCCCAGGATGATGACGATCAGCACGATCGACATCGGACGCTGGAAGAACACCGCCGCGCTGCCCTCGCCGATCGACATCGCGTTGCGCAGTTGCGCCTCGGCGAGCGGCCCCAAGATCATGCCGACCACCACCGGCGCCGTCGGGAAGTCGAAGCGCCGCATGATCACGCCCAGCACGCCGATCGCGTAGAGCAGCACGAGGTCGAAAGCGCTCTGCCGCATGCCGTAGGCACCGACCGTCGCGAAGATCAGGATGCCCGCATAGAGCTGCGGCTTCGGGATCTTGAGCAGCTTGACCCACAGTCCGACCATCGGCAGGTTCAGCACCAGCAGCATCACGTTGCCGATGTAGAGCGACGCGATCAGCGCCCACACCAGCGCCGCCGAGGTCGTGAAGAGCTGGGGCCCGGGCTGGATGCCGTAGTTCTGGAAGGCGCCGAGCAGGATGGCCGTGGTGTTCGACGTGGGAATGCCCAGCGTGAGCAGCGGAATCAGCGCCGCCGTCACGGTCGCGTTGTTGGCCGCCTCGGGGCCCGCCACGCCTTCGATCGCACCGGTGGTGCCGAACTCGGCCTTGGCGTCCGCATCCTTGGCCAGCTTCTTTTCAGTCGCATAGCTCAGGAAGGTCGGGATTTCGGTGCCGCCGGCCGGGATGCAGCCGAACGGGGTCCCGATGGCCGTGCCGCGCAGCCACGCCGGGACGGAACGCTTCCAGTCGCGGGCGCTCATGTGTACGCGGCTCAGCCTGTTCTGGTCCTCGACGACCTTGCCTTCGTAGAGCACCGCATAGAGCACTTCGGCCACCGCGAAGAGACCGACCGCCACCAGCACGATCTCGATGCCGTCGAGCAGTTCTGGAATGCCGCCGGTATAGCGCCCCTGGCCCGAGATCTGGTCGAGACCGATGCAGCCGGCGGCCAGCCCGATGAACAGCGCCGTCATGCCGCGCAGCGTGCTCTTGCCGAGCACCGCGCTCACGGTGGTGAAGGCCAGCAGCATCAGCAGGAAATACTCGGGCGGACCGAGCTTGACCGCGAAGTCGGCGACGAAGGGCGCGAACAGCGTGACGATCACGGTGGCGATGGTGCCGGCCACGAAGGAGCCGATCGCGGCGGTCGCCAGCGCAGCGCCAGCGCGGCCGCTCTTCGCCATCTTGTTGCCTTCCATCGCCGTGACCATGCTGGCGGTTTCGCCCGGCGTGTTCAGCAGGATGGAGGTGGTCGAGCCGCCGTACATGGCGCCGTAGTAGATCCCCGAGAAGAAGATCATCGAGGCCGTGACGTCGACCTTGCCGGTGATCGGCAGCAGCATCGCCACAGCCACCGCCGGGCCGATGCCGGGCAGCACGCCGACGGCCGTGCCGAGGGCGCAGCCCACCAGGCACCAGAGAAGGTTCACGGGTGTGATCGCGAGCGCGAACCCGTGCATCAGTGCGTTGAAGATATCCATGCTAGAGCCACCCCGTGCCGGTGAGGCCTGGCAGGTTGATCGCCAGGAATTGAGTGAACATCCAGAAGACCGGAGCCGAAATGAGCAGACCCGTCACGATGTCGATCAGCCAGGTGCGCGGAGAATTGACGCCGCCCTGCCCGCTTGCGCGACGCAATCCTTGCACCGCCAACAGGTAGCACAGCGTGCAACTGAGGATGAAGCCGATCGAGGTGATGAGCGCGGCGTTGAGCAGCAGCCCCGCCGACACCCACACGAATCCGGCCCAGTAGGGATGGACGGCGCCGGAGGGCTCGTCCATGTCGCGGAAGCCGCCGGTGCGCGCCTCCCAGATGATCCAGGCGCCGCACACCGTCAGCGCGATCGAGACCAGCCAGGGAAGGAAATTGGGGCCGACGCCGCCGTAGCCGGCCTCGGAAGAGATGCCGATCGCGCCGAACGCGAGCGCGAGCCCGGTCAGGAGCACGCCGGCACCGACGAGGGTTTGCGGCCATGGCGCCGCTGGTGGCGAGACCGAGGTGGATGGAGTTGTCATTTTTTGTCTCGGAGTCGAAGAACTGGAGCACCCTGCCGGCCGCGCCGCCGAACCGGCGCGGCCGGTTCGGCGGTTTCGCGCCGGTCAGGAAGACGGCAAGGCGAACCGGGTCAGACCATGCCCGACTTGACCATCGTCGCGCGCAGGCTCGCGAACTCGTCGTCGACGAACTTCGCGAACGCATCGCCGGACAGCACGGCCGGCGTCCAGTCGTTCTTCTTCACGGCTTCGGCCCAGCTGGGGGTCTTCATGGCGGCCAGCACCATGTCGGTCAGCGCCTTGCGCTGGTCCGGCGTGATGCCGGGCGCGCCGTAGACGCCGCGCCAGTTGCCGATCTCGACGTCGATGCCCTGCTCCTTGAGCGTCGGCACGTTGATGCCCGGCAGACGCTGCGCGGAAGTGACCGCAATCGCCTTCATCTTGCCGGCATTGATGTACTCGGCGAATTCGCTGAAGCCGCTGCCGCCCACCGTAACGTTGCCGCCCAGGATGGCCGCCGTGGCCTCGCCGCCCCCACGGAAGGCCACGTAGTTGATCTTGGACGGGTCGACGCCGACCTTCTGCGCGATCATGGCCGCGGCGATGTGCTCGGTGGAACCGCGCGAACCGCCGCCCCACTTGACGCTGCCCGGATCCTTCTTGAGCTGGTCGACCACGTCCTTCATGGACTTCAGCGGCGAATTGGCCGGCAGGACGAACACGTTGTATTCGCTGGTGAGGCGGGCGATCGGCGTGGCCTGCGAAAGGTTGACCGGCGGCTTGCCGGTGATGATGCCGCCGAGCATGACGGCGCCCATGATCATCATGGCGTTCGGGTCACCCTTCGAACCGTTGACGAACTGGGCCAGGCCCAGCGCGCCGGCGGCGCCGCCCTTGTTGTCATACGTCACCGTATCGGCGAGCTTGCTGTCCGTCAGGGCCTTGCCCAGCGCGCGGCCAGTCGTGTCCCAGCCGCCCCCGGGATTGGCGGGGATCATCATCTTGACGTTGGCTGCGGCCCAGGCCGACAACGGCAGGGCTCCGGTGGCGGCCAAGGCGGCTAAAGACTTCAGAAAGGTATCGCGACGCATGCATGTCTCCTTCGAATGGAAGCTGAGTAGAACCTGAACGCCGCTATGATGCGCCGCCCTGCTGTCAGTTGGCTGTCCGCCGCACTGGGGTAAACACCGAAAATCGCGGAATGAAGCTGCTGCTAGTTGAAGACGATCCGTCCATGCAGACGACCTTGCAGCGCACGCTCGGGCGCCGCCAGATCGACGTGCGCATCTGCGGGGACGGTGGTCTGGCCCTCGCGCAATGGCGGGAGCTCGAACCGGACGTGGTGGCCCTCGACCTCAGCCTTCCCAACCTGGACGGCCTGCAGGTGCTGGCCCAGGCGCGCGCCGCCGGACTGCGCACGCCGGTGTTGCTGTTGACCGCGCGCGGCACGGTGGGCGACCGCATCGTCGGGCTCAATGCCGGTGCCGACGACTACCTGCCCAAGCCTTTCGACCTGGACGAACTCGAGGCCCGCATCCGCGCGCTGAACCGGCGCCACCAGAACGCCGGCACCGATGCGTCGCCACGGCCGCAGGAAGTTGGCGGCCTTCGCTACGAACCGGACAGCGGCGCCATCTACCATCGTGCCCAGGTGCTCGAACTGACGCCGCGGGAGCTGGCGCTGCTGAAGGCGCTGATGGTCAAGCCGGGCCACGCGGTCTCCAAGGAACGCCTGTTCGAACTGGTCTTCCCGAGCGAGATGGACGTGCAGTACGAAGCCGTCGAGGTCGTGGTCTACCGGCTTCGAAAAAAGCTCGCGGGCACCGGCGTCACGCTGATGACCCTGCGCGGGCTGGGCTACCTCCTGCGCGAAGACGCATGAGGCACGTCTCTTCGCTGCGCGCGAGGCTGCTGCTCGGCATCCTCGCGCCGGTGGCGTTGTTCATCGTGATCAACAGCGTGAGCGTCTACCGCCAGAGCCTCGCGGCCGCGACTACCGCCTATGACCGCACATTGCTCGCCTCGGCGAAGACCATCGGAGAGCAGCTCGACGTGGAGGGCTACGACGAAGCGGCTTCGCTGCGCGCGATCGTGCCCTACTCCGCGTTGGAGGCCTTCGAGGCCGACAACCAGAGCCGCATGTACTACCGCGTGTCCGCGCTCGACGGCCAGATGATTTCGGGCTTCGTCGAATTGCCCTTCTGGCACGGGAAACTTCCCGACCGGCCGCCCTATGCCGCGCTGGTGGATTTCTACGATGCCGAGTTCCGCGGCATGCCCGTTCGCGTCGCCGTGCTGCTGCAGCCCGTCGCCAGCGCACGCGGCCGCGGCATGGCCGTGGTGCAGGTCGCGGAGACCCTGGAGCTGCGCGAGACACTGGCGCGCAAGCTGCTCGTCGATACGCTGTGGCGGCAGCTCGTGCTGCTGGCGGTGATCGCGGGCGTCACGGTGCTCGTCGTGCAGCGCGCGACCCGGCCCGTGCGCGAATTGGGCGAAGCGATCGCGTCCCGTGCCGCGGACGATCTCTCGCCGATCGAAGCACCCGATGCACCGAGGGAGCTCCGGCCGCTGATCGACGCCACGACGCAGGTCATGGGCCGCCTGCGCCGGCTTCTTGACCACCAGAAGCGCTTCGTGCGGGACAGCGCCCACCAGCTCCGAACGCCGCTGGCGGTGCTCAAGGCCCAGGTGCAGTCCGCGCGCCGCGGCGACGTGCCGGCCGGACAGGCGCTCGGCGAGATCAACGAGACCGTCGACCGAGCCACCACGCTGGCGAACCAGATGCTTTCCCTTGCGAAGGTCGAGCAGCTGCGCCAGCAGCCCGAATCCGCGACGCTCGACCTCGGCGAGACGGTGCGCGACATCGCGCTCGACCTCTCGCCGCTCGTGGCGGACAAGGCGCTTGACTTCGAACTCTCCACCGCCCCGGCGCCGGTGCGGGTCCGAGCGCATCGGTGGATGCTGCAGGAACTCACGCGCAACCTTCTGCACAACGCCATCAAGCACAGCCCGCACGGCGCGGCGCTGGTGGTGCGCGTGCAGGCGAATGGCGACGAGGCCCTGCTCACCGTCAGCGACGATGGCCGTGGCATTTCCGACGAACTGCGGCAACGGCTGTTCGCGCCCTTCGCGGCCGGGGACGTCACGAGCGGCTCGGGACTGGGTCTCGCCATCTGCCACGAGATCGTGCTGGCGCTGGGCGGAAGCATCGCCCTCGACAACCGGGTATCCGGCGGACAGATCGTCGGGCTCGAGGCTGTCGTCAAGCTCCCTCTGGCGCGCGACAATCGCTGAAACATGGATCGTCTTCGTATCGACAAATGGCTCTGGGCCGCACGCTTCTTCAAGACGCGGTCGCTGGCTGCCGACGAGATCGGCAAGAACCGCGTGGAGGTCAACGGCGACGTCGCCAAGGCCTCGCGCGAAGTCAAGGCGGGAGACACGGTGTCAATACGGCTCGGTGGGATCACGCGCGTGGTGCTCGTCCGAGGCATCAGCGGACAGCGCGGCCCGGCACCCGTCGCGCAGCAGCTTTACGAAGAGACGCCCGAAAGCCTCGCCGCGCAAGCCGCAGCGCGCGAGCAACGCCGCCTTGGCAGCGAGCCTGCGTTGAGCATCGAGCAGGGGCGCCCCACCAAGCGCGACCGGCGCGACCTCGATGGCGTGCGCCGCGGCGATTGGGACAACCGCTGGAGCGCTTCGCTCGATCCCGACGACCAATAGGAACCTCCTCCCATGGCCAGTTTCAAGAAATACCGCGTCGGCAGCAAATTCAGGCTCTCGAAGGTCGACCCGGCGGAAACGCCCTTCCTGGAGGGCCCCGAGTCCGCCCAGCCGGAACGGCTCGATGCGCTGGCCATCGAACTTGACGAACTCCAGAACCTCCTGCACGCCGAGGGTCGACGCAAGCTGCTGCTGGTGCTGCAGGGCCTCGACACCAGCGGCAAGGACGGCACCATCCGATGGGTGTTCTCGCGGACATCGCCGCTCGGCGTTCGGGTGACCGCTTTCAAGGCGCCCAGCGACGAGGAGCGCGCGCACGACTACCTCTGGCGCTGCCACGCAGTAGTGCCGCGCACGGGCGAGATCATGGTGTGGAACCGAAGCCACTATGAAGACGTGCTGGTGCCGGTGGTCGAAGGCTGGATCGACAAGGCCGAGACCCGGCGCCGCTATGCCCAGATCAACGACTTCGAGCGGCTGCTGACGGAGACGGGGACGGTCATCATCAAGTGCATGCTGCACATCAGCAAGGACGAGCAGCGGGAACGCCTGCAGGCGCGGATCGACGACCCGGGCAAGCACTGGAAGTTCTCCATGGATGATCTTGCCGTTCGCAAGAAATGGGACGCGTATGAACGGGCCTATGACAACGCCCTCACGGCGACGTCGACGCCCTACGCCCCCTGGTACGTGGTGCCGGCGGACAGCAAGCGCCACCGCAATTTCATGATCGCCCGCCTGCTCGTCAAGACGCTGAAGGAGATGAAGCTGGAGGTACCGCCTTCCGATCCGGCGTTGAAGGGGCTTGTCGTCGAATAGGGAACAGCCATCGCCGCCATTGAAATGCCGATGCGCGCGGCAGACCCGTGGGTGGCACCATGGAGGCTTCTCACATGGAGTCCAGAAATGAAGCAGTTCCAACGAATGGTCGGCTACGCGATTTCGCTCGGCGGCGCAGCCGTGCTCCTGTCGCAGCTTCTCTGAAAAATCGCGCTCCGTAGGCGACGTCCGACGGGCACCCGCTCCAAACGGCGTATTGAAGCCGAGAGTCAGGACGGGGAGACTGTTGCCATGAACGTATTCACCCAGCTTGAGCTTTTTGCAGGACTGTTTTCGGCCGTGGGCGCAGGGATCCTGATGATGGTCGCGATCAGCCGGCCACCCAGGTTTCTTCACGAGGAGATCGCACAGCGGATCGAGGAATCGATCACCGTTATCGACCAGTGCAGGGATCTGACCGACCGCCATCGCCGCTGAGCGACCCCCAGCGACCAAACAAAAAGCCCGAAAGATCAATGATCTATCGGGCTTTTCAGATTCTGGCTTGCCAGAACCGGTATTGGCGGAACCGGAGGGATTCGAACCCTCGATGAGGCTCTACACCCCATACTCCCTTAGCAGGGGAGCACCTTCGGCCACTCGGTCACAGTTCCTGAGCCGTCGATTATGCCACCTTCAGGCGGCAGGTTGATCCAGATCGAAAGCTTTGTGCAGCGCGCGCACGGCGAGCTCCATGTACTTCTCGTCGATCACCACCGAGGTCTTGATCTCGCTGGTGGAGATCATCTGGATGTTGATGCCCTCCTCGCTCAACACGCGGAACATCTTGCTCGCCACGCCGACGTGGCTGCGCATGCCGATGCCGACGATGCTGACCTTGCAGATCTTGGTGTCGCCCACGATGTCGGCTTCGCCCAGCGTGGGCAGCACCTTGGCCTTGAGCAGGTCGACCGCCTTCGCGTAGTCGTTGCGGTGGACCGTGAAGCTGAAGTCGGTCCGGCCGTCCTTGCTCAGGTTCTGGATGATCACATCGACCTCGATGTTCGCGTCGGCGATGGCGCCGAGGATGTGGTAGGCGATGCCCGGCTTGTCGGGCACGCCGAGCACGGAAATCTTGGCTTCGTCGCGATTGAACGCAATGCCGGATACGACGGCTTGTTCCATGTTTTCGTCTTCCTCGAAAGTGATCAGCGTGCCGGACTTGGCTTCTTCGTTGATGTCGATGTCCCAGGGCGTGAAGCTCGACAGCACGCGCAGGGGCACCTTGTACTTGCCGGCAAACTCGACCGAGCGAATCTGCAGCACCTTGGAGCCCAGGCTCGCCATTTCGAGCATTTCCTCGAAGCTCACGGTGGCCAGGCGGCGGGCGTCGGGCTCGACGCGCGGGTCGGTGGTGTAGACACCGTCGACGTCGGTGTAGATCAGGCACTCGCTGGCCTTCATCGCCGCCGCGACGGCGACCGCGGAGGTGTCGCTGCCGCCGCGCCCCAGCGTGGTGATGTTGCCGCTGTCGTCCACGCCCTGGAAGCCGGTGATGACCACCACCTTGCCGGCGTCGAGGTCGGCGCGGACGCGCTCGTCGTCGATGCTCTCGATGCGAGCCTTCGTGAAGGCGCTGTCGGTTTTCACCTGGACTTGCCAACCGGCGTAGCTGACGGCCTGGAGGCCCTCGGCCTGCAGCGCAATCGCCAGCAGGGCCGACGACGCCTGTTCGCCGGTGGATGCCAGCATGTCGAGTTCGCGGTTGTGGTCGTCGCCGGGTTTGTTCGGAGCGAGTTCCTTGGCGAGGCCGAGCAGGCGATTGGTCTCGCCGCTCATGGCACTTGGAACCACCACCATCTGGTGGCCTGCGCGCGCCCACTTGGCAACGCGCTTGGCGACATTTCGGATGCGCTCGGTCGAGCCCATCGACGTGCCGCCGTATTTGTGAACGATCAATGCCATGGGTGAAGTCAAAGAGAAGAGTTCGTACGCCGCAGTACCAGCCGGCAGCGGCGTTCGTGCGCCCGTCGACGCCACATCAGCGCAAAGTCTGCGGGCTACGGCAAGGGCGAAGCATTGTACCAACGCAGCGTGTCACCCTCCCGCTCCACCCTGCCCGCGGCGATCTTCAGGCTGATGCGGTGGCCCCGTGTCGCGCATGCGGCGATCTGGTCGAGGAGCTGATCGAGCTGCGCCTCGCTGGGCACCGCGCCGTGATCGCGCTTCAGCCAGTGGCGCAGTGCATTGGCCAACCGTTCTCGGGGCAACGCGCGCAACACCGACAGGGCGGGCGGAGAGCCCGCTTCGACCATGTCCCTGGCGCCCAGGTCGGAGAGCAAGGCCGATGCCTTCGCCGCATTGCGTGCCGAACGCGCAAATGTCTCGCGGAATTGCGGCAAGGCCGCCGCCAGGGCCGGCAGAACCTGCTCGCGAATGCGATTGCGCGTGTAGCGCGGGTCGGCGTTGCTCGGATCGTCGATGTGGGGCGTGCGACTGTCGGCGATCCACTCGCGCAGCGCGGCCGCATGAGCGTCGAGCATCGGCCGATGGAAGTCGATGCCGTGGCGGCGCATCTGCCTCGGCATGCCGGCCAATCCATCGAGACCGGCACCGCGGCTGAGTGCGATGAGCATCGTCTCGACCTGGTCATCGGCGTGCTGCGCCAGCACGATGTGCTGCAGGCCGTGCGCACGGGCCAGTTCCGCCAGCGTCACATAGCGCGCACGACGCGCGGCATCCTCGGGACTTTCGCCGGGCGCATGGCGGGCATCGACACGCCCCACATGCAGCGGAACCTCCAGCAGCGCGCAGGTGGCCGCGCAGTGCGCCTCGAAGTTATCCGCGGCACGCTGGAGGCCGTGATGCACATGAAGCGCATGCACCTGCCCCGGCCAGCGGTGCGCGGCTGCGTGCAGGAGAGCGGTGGAGTCCGCGCCGCCGCTGTACGCGACGCCCAGCGGCAACGGAGCCGCCCAGGATGCCAGTGCATGGGCGACAGGATTTTCCATCGGGAGACACAACGCGAGGCAGGCCACGGCCCGCCCGGCGTTCACTTGCCGTTGTCGGCCTTGGTGTCGGCGAAGCGGCCGTAGCTTTGCAGACGCTCGTAGCGGCGGTTGAGCAGTTCCTTCACCGGCAGGTCGCCTACCTGGCGGAAAGCATCGTTCAACGCGCGCTTGAGGAACGCGGCCATTTGCCGGTGGTCGCGGTGCGATCCGCCGACGGGCTCGTTGACGATCTTGTCGACCAGGCCCAGCGCCTTGAGGCGGTGCGCGGTGATGCCGAGCGCATCCGCGGCTTCCTGTGCCTTGTCGCTGGTCTTCCAGAGGATCGAAGCGCACCCTTCCGGGCTGATCACGGAGTAGACCGAGTACTGCAGCATCAGCACCTGGTCGCCCACCGAAATCGCCAGCGCGCCGCCGGAGCCGCCCTCGCCGATGATGGTGACGATGATCGGCACCTCGAGCTGCGCCATTTCGAAGATGTTGCGGCCGATGGCCTCGGACTGGCCGCGCTCCTCGGCGTCAATGCCCGGATAGGCGCCGGGCGTGTCGACGAAGGTGAACACCGGCAGCTTGAACTTCTCGGCCGTCTTCATCAGCCGCAGCGCCTTGCGGTAGCCCTCGGGCTTGCTCATGCCGAAGTTGCGTGCGGTGCGCTCCTTGGTGTCGCGGCCCTTCTGGTGGCCGAGCACCATGCAGGGCGTGCCGTTGAAGCGCGCGAGGCCGCCAACGATGGACAGGTCATCCGCAAAGTGACGATCGCCGTGGAGTTCGACGAAGTCCGTGAAGATCTCGTTGACGTAGTCAAGCGTGTAGGGGCGCTCGGGATGACGGGCGATCTTGGTGATCTGCCAGGGCGTCAGGTCGCTGTAGATGTCCTTGGTGAGCTGCAGGCTTTTCTTGCCGAGCTGATCGATTTCTTCCGAAATGTCGACCGCGGATTCGGTCTGGACATAGCGCAGCTCTTCAATCTTGCTTTCGAGTTCAGCGACGGGCTGCTCGAAGTCGAGGAAGGTTCGTTTCGCCAACGTCTTCTCCTGTTATTCAGTATGCGACCGGTAGCGGGTCGAGCGATCGCCAAATATACCAAGTCGCGACGCTGCAGTAAGGGGCCCAGGCAACCGCCACCTCGCGCGCGTCGCTGCGGCTCACCGGGTCGCCCGAAAAATAGTTCTGGCTGATGCCATTGATGAGCCCAAGGTCGTCCAGGGGCAGCACATTGGGCCGCATGAGATGAAAAATCAGGAACATCTCGGCGGTCCAGCGGCCGATGCCCCGGATCGCGACAAGCTCCGCGATGATCATCTCGTCGGACATGTTTTCCCACGCATTGACGTGCACCGCGCCCGAATCGAAATGAAGGGCCAGGTCGACGAGATACTCGACCTTGCGCGCCGAAAGCCCTGCTGCGCGCATGTCGTCGACCTTGAGCTTCAGCACGCTGGCCGGCGTCATCTTGCGCGGCAGTTCGGCAAAGCGATCCCAGACGGACTGTGCCGCCTTCACCGAGATCTGCTGGCCGACGATGCTGCGGGCGAGCGTGGTGAACGCATCGCCGCGCGATTCGAGGCAGGCGTCGCCAAAGCGGGGAATGAGCCGCTTCATGACGCGATCCTTCTTGGCAAGGTGCTTGCAGGCTTCTTCCCAGTAGTCCGGCGTGAAGACCTGGACGATCGGTTCCTTGGCCACGCCTGTCGTTCTCGCCGCGTTCACTTGGCCGACGTCCATGTCGTGCCGGTGGGCGAGTCCTTCAGCACGATGCCTTGCGTCAGCAACTCGTTACGGATGCGGTCGGCTTCTGCGAAGTTCTTTGCCGCCTTCGCGTCGGCGCGCTGCTGGATCATGGCCTGGATGGTGGCCTCGTCCAGCGTCGTTCCCGCCTGCAGGAAACCCTGAGGGTCGGCTTGAAGGAGGCCGACGCAGGCGCCCAGGGCCTTCAGCAGGCCGGCCGACTCGGACGATTTCGTGCGATTGACCTCGCCGGCAAGGTCGAACAGCACCGCCACGGCTTCGGGCGTGCCGAAGTCCTCGTCCATGGCCGCCTTGAAGCGCGCGGCGTACGAATTGCGCCAGTCGATTGCCACCTGCGCCGGCGCCGCCAGGTGCAGCGCGGTGTACAGGCGCTTGAGCGAATTGCGCGCATCGTCGAGGTGCACGTCGCTGTAGTTGAGCGGGCTGCGGTAGTGGGCGCGCACGACGAAGAACCGGACGGTCTCGGCGTCGTATTTCTTCAGCACATCGCGGATCAGGAAGAAGTTGCCCAGGCTCTTGGACATCTTCTCGTCGTCGATGTTGATGAAGCCGTTGTGCATCCACATGCGCGCCAGC
Organism: Variovorax glacialis; assembly: GCF_051216375.1. NCBI lineage: Bacteria > Pseudomonadati > Pseudomonadota > Betaproteobacteria > Burkholderiales > Comamonadaceae > Variovorax > Variovorax glacialis. Next base: position 292,259 of record NZ_JBPJZT010000005.1, read on the forward strand.
GGCTTGCCGTTGGCGCCTTCACTTTGCGCAATCTCGTTCTCGTGATGCGGAAACTGCAGGTCGGCGCCGCCGCCGTGGATGTCGAGGGTCTCGCCCAGGAGATCGCACGCCATGGCCGAGCACTCGATGTGCCAGCCGGGTCGCCCGGGTCCGAATTCGCTGGCCCACTTGACCTCCTCCGGCTCGGTGGGCTTGGCACTCTTCCAGAGCACCGGGTCGAGAGGATCGTCCTTGCCGTCGAGCACCGCGACGCGCTCGCCGGCGTGAAGCTCGTCGAGCGTCTTGCCGCTCAACTTGCCGTAGCCGGGAAACTTGCGCACCGCATAGTTCACGTCGCCGTTCGGCGAGCGGTAGGCGAGCCCCTTCTGCTCCAGCGTGGCGATCATCGACAGCATCTGCGGAATGAACTCCGTCGCGCGCGGCTCGTGGGTAGGCCGCTCGATCCCGAGGGCGTCGGCATCTTCGTGCAAGGCGGCGATCATCCGGTCGGTGAGCGCACGGATGCTCTCGTTGTTCTCGACGGCGCGGCGGATGATCTTGTCGTCGATGTCGGTGATGTTGCGGACGTAGTCGACCGCAAGCCCGGATGTCTTGAGCCAGCGCTGGACCACGTCGAACGCGATCATCGAGCGGGCGTGACCCAGGTGGCAGTAGTCGTACACCGTCATTCCGCACACGTACATGCGCACCCTGCCGGGTTGCAGAGGGCTGAATTCCTCCAGTTCACGCGAGAGCGTGTTGTAGATGCGAAGACTCATGGGGCTCGGAAAACGTCGGTTCGCGCGCGTGCGAAAACGGGCGAAGGACAGCGGGTTTTTCAGGGGTGGAAGTGGTGTGGCGACGGGAGGCTGGACGTGGCCCCTCGGCTACAATCCTTCGCAGTATAAACGGCCACCGACGGATATTTTCCGCGTGTTTACGAAGGCCCGCGCCCTCTCTTCCTTTCGAGGCTTCATGCAGCACGCCGCTTTCTCCATCTCATCGATTCTCCGTATTTTCCCGGCCCTGCTCCTGGCTCTCACGATCGGCGCGGCACATGCGGACGACTATTCCGACGTCAACGCGCTGCTGCGCCAAGGCAAGGCCGACGAGGCACTCGCCAAGGCCGATGCCTACATCGCAGGCAAGCCGCGCGATCCCCAGATGCGCTTCCTGCGCGGCGTCATCCTGACCGAGCAAGGCAAGCAGACCGAGGCCATTGCGGTCTTCACGCAGCTGACGCAGGATTTCCCGGAACTGCCCGAGCCCTACAACAACCTCGCAGCACTCTACGCGGCGCAAAGCCAGTTCGACAAGGCCCGCGCCGCACTCGAGATGGCGATCAAGCTCAACCCCGACTACGCCACCGCGCACGAGAACCTCGGCGACATCTATGCGCGCCTGGCCGCCCAGTCCTACACCAAGGCGCAGCAGCTCGAGACCGGCAATGCGACCGTGCCGCCCAAGCTCGCGCTGATCCGCCAGGTGTTCAGCACGCCGACGTCCAACGCGCTACCGCCGGCGGCGCCTGCCAATCGCAAGCCCGTGCGACAGTAAAGCACGTGCAGACCGCGCTGCGGCGCATCCCTTGTCGAAAGCGATCTTCCTGTGACACTTCAAGCCTTTTCGCGCCGTACGGCGCTGGTCCTGGCCTCCGCGCTGGCCATTGCGGCAACCGCCAGTTGGGCCCAGACCGCGCCCCGCGTGAAGCTCGCCACCTCGGCCGGCGACATCGTGATCGAACTCGCGCCCGACAAGGCGCCGAAGACAGTCGACAACTTCCTGCAGTACGTCAAGGACAAGCACTACGACGGCACGGTGTTCCACCGCGTCATCGACGGCTTCATGATCCAGGGCGGCGGCTTCACGCCCGACATGAAGCAGAAGCCGACGCGCGCGCCGATCCCGCTGGAGGCGAAGAACGGCCTCAAGAACGCGAAGTACACGGTGGCCATGGCCCGCACTTCCGATCCGAACTCGGCCACATCGCAGTTCTTCATCAACGTCGTCGACAACGGACGGCTCGACGCGCCCAACCCGGACGGCTACGGCTACACCGTGTTCGGCAAGGTCGTCTCCGGCACCGAGGTCGTCGACAAAATCCGTGCTGCGCGCACGGGCAACAAGGGCGGCATGCAGGACGTGCCGCTCGAAACCATCACCATCCTGTCCGCCACCGTGGCGAACTAATTCAAAGGAATCCTCATGAGCAACCCGCAAGTCGAACTGCACATCAAGGGCCAGGGCGTCATCACGCTCGAACTCGACCAGGACAAGGCGCCCAAGTCGGTCGCCAACTTCATCGAGTACGTGACCAAGGGCCACTACGACAACACCGTGTTCCACCGCGTCATCCCCGGCTTCATGGTGCAAGGCGGCGGATTTGAACCCGGCATGTCGCAGAAGCCGACCGGCGCAGAGATCCAGAACGAAGCGAACAACGGCCTCAAGAACGACAACTACACCGTGGCCATGGCACGCACGAGCGCGCCCCACTCGGCCACCGCGCAGTTCTTCATCAACGTGGCCGACAACGGCTTCCTGAACCACACGGCGCCTTCGGCGCAGGGCTGGGGCTACGCCGTGTTCGGCAAGGTCGTCGACGGCAAGGAAGTGGTCGACAAGATCAAGGCCGTGAAGACCGGTCGCAAGGGCTTCCATGACGACGTGCCGCTCGAGGACGTCGTGATCGAGAAGGCCGTCGTCAAGAGCTGAGCCCGCGCATCGTGGCGTTCGCCGAGATCGTCGCTCCTGCAGGCTGGCGGACGGTCGACCTCATCTCCGACCTTCATCTGCAGGCGTCGGAGCCGGCGACCTTCGGTGCCTGGCAGGGCTATCTCGAAACGACGCCGGCCGATGCGATCTTCATCCTCGGCGACCTGTTCGAGGTCTGGATCGGCGACGATGCCGCCACCCTGCCCGGCTTCGAGGCCCAGTGCGCGGAGATCTTGCGGATCGCGGCGGCGCGACGCCCGATCTTCTTCATGCACGGCAACCGCGACTTCCTGGTCGGTGAGGCCTTCGCAGCCCAGTCCGGTTTGACGCTCCTCGACGATCCCACCGTACTGGTCCTGCACGACAAGCGCTGGCTGCTCAGCCACGGGGACGCCCTCTGTCTCGAAGACACGGAGTACCTGCGATTCCGCGCCCAGGTGCGCACGCCGGCCTGGAAGGAAGCGGTGCTCGCCCGTCCGATGGAAGAGCGCCGCACCCTGGCGCGCTCGGTTCGCGCGCAGAGCGAAGACCGCAAGCAGAGCCCCGGCATGGTCTGGGCCGATGTCGATGCGGGGGCCGCCCGCGACTGGCTGCGCCAGGCCGGCGCGACCACGCTCGTGCACGGCCATACCCACAAGCCCGCCACGCACGCGCTCGGTGACGGACTCGAACGCATCGTCCTGAGCGACTGGGACGTCGTGGCCCATCCGGCACGCGCGCAGTTGCTGTGCCTTTCGAGTGCCGGCGCGAAGCGCGTCGACCTGCGCTGATGTTCTCCTGGCTGCGCAGCCTGCGCGCGCCACCCCAAATTCCCGACGCCGCCTGGCAGGCAACCCTCGCGCGCTACCGCTTTCTCGGCGAACGCCCGGCGGCCGATGTGGAGCGCCTGCGGGCGTTGGCCGCCGAATTCCTCCGGGACAAGCGCTTTCATGGCGCGCATGACTTCGTCATCACCGACGAAGTCGCGCTGGCCGTGGCAGCGCAAGCGGTGCTCCCGGTCCTGCATCTGAAAGGCGGGCTCGGCTGGTACGACGATTTCGTCGGAATCGTGGTGCATCCCTCCGAGGCCGTGGCGCTTCGCAAGACGACCGACACCACTGGGGTGGTCCATGAATACGAAGAGGTCGTGGCCGGCGAAGCCATGGAGCGCGGGCCGGTGATGTTGAGCTGGCAGGACGTGCTCGCAAGCAGCGTCACGCGCGCCGAAGGCTACAACGTCGTGATCCATGAATTCGCCCACAAGATCGACATGCGCGGCGGCGGGGCCGTCGATGGTTGTCCGCCCCTGCCGCCCGGCTTCCGGGGGACATCGAATTCGCGGGAGGCGCGCGCAGCATGGTTCGCCGTGCTGCAGCCGGCCTACGATGCTTTTCGCGAGCAGACCATATTGGCCGAACGTTTCGGGGGCGAACCGCCGTGGCTCGATGCCTACGGTGCGCAGTCGACCGGCGAATTCTTCGCAGTCGCCTGCGAGGCCTACTTCGTGAATCGCGCCAGCCTGGAAGCCGACTTCCCGGAGATGGTGGCGATGTTCGACGAGTTCTTCACGCCAGCTGCCGAGGCGTGATCGCTGGCCAGCCCCGAAAGGCAGGCCAGGCGAGGATCACTTGCGCAGCAGCGCCTTGAGTGCGTTCTGCAGACGACGCGCCGAAGCCGCATCGTGCGGCGCCGCGAGCACCTTGCCCGCGTCCTGGCCCCAGGTCTGGGCAGGCGCCGGATCGCCGCGCCGCGTCAGCAGCTTGAGCTGCAACGCGCGACGCGCTTCCAGTTGCTCGGCGGGCGTCGGCACCTCTGCCGCCATTTCCAGACGCAGCAATGCTTCGGCCGCATCGTCGGCCTGCGCTGATGGCGCGGAACCCAGCGCTTGCGACCAGCTGGTACGAACAGCCGGAGAAACCGCGCGGCCCAGTTCCTGGACGCTCGGCAGCTGCGCCGCGTCCCGCTTCTCCCACGCGCCAAGCACCTGCGTCAGCGCTTCGCCATGGGCCTGCGCCGCGAGCTTGCGCAGCGCAAGGTCGGCACGTTCGAGCGCTTCGCGTTGTGCTCGGAAGGCGGCATCGCCAAGACGAGGTCCGCGGTCTTCGAAGCGCGGCGGGCGATCGCCGAAGCGGCCACCGGCCGGTGTACCGCGATCTCCGCGCTCGCCAGGACGCGGCGTCCGGTCGCCGGGGCGGCCTCCCGGGCCGCCGGGGGCACCGCGGCTGTCGCGACGATCCCCGAACTTTCCGCCTCGCCCGGCAGGTACCGCTTCGGCCTTCTTGTTGCCGGGCCGGTCGTCGCCACGCACGGCGATCACCGGCTTCGGCGCTGGCTTGGGCGGAGCGGCGGGCGCAGGGCTGGCCTCTTCGACCGCCTCGACATCGGAGCGCGCCGACGGGTCGGCGCCATCCGCAGGCGCGACCAGACTGGCATCGGACGCGGCGGCCCCGGGCGGCACGGCGGCCGGCATCACCTCGGCATCTTCGGGCGCAGGCGATTGCCCGGCGCTCTCGCTGAATTCGGCCGCTGCCTGCCCGGGGGCCACCACTTCGGTCGCACCTACGGCGGGACCGTCGGCTTGCACCGCCTGCGCCGGCTCCGCGGACGCGGTCTTGGGGGCAGGCGGCGGCGCCTCGCCACGCAGCGCGCCTTCCAACTGGGCCATCGCGGCGCGGATCTTCTGCACATCGCCCGTGCTGTTGGCGGCCTCGAGTGCCTTCGATGCATTCAACACGTGACGGTCGTGCTCGCTCATTGCGGCCGATGCCTTTTCGCGCTCGGCACTCTTGCGGTTGAAGGCCTCGTCGATCGGTGCGCGGAAGGCGTCCCACATCTTCTGTTCGTGGCGGCGATCGAGCGGCACGGACTGTGCCTCCGCCTGCCAGCGCTGCTGCAGCGCCTTGACGGCGTCGATGCGCAGCATCGGGGCGGCGCCGAGTTCCGTCGCCTCGGCGATCATGGCCTGACGTCGCTCCACGCTGGCCTTCTGCGCGGCCTCGAAGGGCGCGCGCGCCGCGCCGAAGACTTCATTCCACTGCGTCTGGAGCTCGGCAAACACTTTCTCGCCGACGTGCCCGGCGTCGCGCCAGCGATCGGCGAACTGATGCAGCGCGCGGTTGTGCGCCTTCAGGTCGGACCCCTGCGCGTGCTCGGCGGCCCAGGCCTTCACCTCTTCGATCAGGGCAAGGCGCTGGGCCCGGTGCTCGGCCGCGTCCGCACGGACCTTTTCCAGCCAGGCCTCGACGACCTTGTGGGCTTCATTGCAGGCTTCGTCGAAGCGCTTCCAGAGCGCGTGGTTGGGCACGCCGCCCTGGTCAGACTGTTTCCACTGCTCGCGCAAGGTGCGCAGGGTTTCCTGCATCTTGCGGCCGCCCAGGGCCTGGCCCTCGGGACGCTTCAGCAGGGCTTCGGCCTTGGCGACGAGTTCTTCGCGAACCTTGTCGGCACTCCAGCGCTGCCAGCCTTCGAGTTCGCCGGCGGCCACGAGGGCGGCGTGCACACGCGCTTCGAGGGCGGCATCGACCAGCCTGCCGTGCTCCTTGAGCACGGTGCGCAAGGCGGCAGCAGCGCCGGCGCTGGCCTTGCCGTGCCCTTCGGCGGTTTCCTGTTCGAGCTTGGCGAGCGCGGCCTGCACGGCGTCCTGCGCGGCGGCGCGCTTTTCAGGGTCGACCTTGGGTGCGGCTGGCTTCTGTGCAGGCGCGGGCGCGGCTTCGGGCGCACCTCCTCGCGCCACGCGCAATTCGTCGGCCCAAACGGGCACGGGCGGCAACGGCGCCGCAGCGTCTGCGGCAGCGGCCTGCGCCTGGGCGAGCGCGGCGTGGAATGCATCGGACACCACCAGCAGTTGCGCCTTGGAGGATTCGAGCTGCGGCGCGAAGCGCGCGTCAAGGCTGCTCCAATTGCCGTCCGAGGCAATCTCGGCGGCCTGCTGCTGCCAGTGCGCGACGTCGGCGCGCAGCGATTCCTCCGCGGCCTGCGCGTCGCGCCAGCTCTTGGTCGACAGCACCTCGAAGCGCTGCGCCAGCAGCACGGCGGCTTCGCGATGGACCTGCGCGCGGTGCTGCAAGTCCTCGATGCCCTTCACCCGCTCTGCCAGCCGGGTCTTGAACCCCGCCAGCGGCTCGCGCGACAGCGGCGCCCCGGCCTTGGCCGCGTCGCGCTGCCAGGCGAGCGCGTCGGCGATGTTGAGCTTGGGCTGCGCCAGCAAGGCCTCCGCCTTGTGCGCCCATTCGACGGCGATGGCCTCCTGGTCCTTGGCGCGTCGCTGTTCGTCGAGCTTTTCGCGCAGCGGGCGCGCGGCCCCCTTGTCACGTCCGCTCATTTCCTTGAACACGTTCTGCACCTGCTCGATCGCCGGGTTGCTCGCGAGCCAGTCGCGGATGCGCTGGGCGCGCTCGCCGGACGTCGGCGCAGTGAACGCGCCGCCGGTCAACGTGTCGAGGGACTGGATGTCGTGAGGCTTGGTGGAAGTTGAGGTCACTGCGCGAATGTCGTTATCTGTAGAGAAAAAGCGAAGGCGCCGGCAATTGCCGGCGCACGCTCCATTTTCACCGACTTGCGGCCTGCCCGGTTCAGCGGGTGGCCAGTTTCAGTTCGGCACCTGGTTTCCAGTTGTCGCCTTCGGCCTTGGTACGCACCGCACCAAGGAAAAGGCGCTCGCTCGGGACCTTCTGCTCCAGCAGGTAATCGCGCACCGCGGCGCCGCGATCCACCGCCAGTTGTCGCATCGACTCCTCGTCGACGGGAATGCTGGCGAGCAGCAGGTCCTCCATTTCATTGGTCGGCAAGTCCTTGGCCAAGCCGACCATATTGCGGGGCTTGGTCACCTCCGAGCGCTTGTACACCGCCGCAAGCAGAGCCGGATATTCGGCGTCGGTGAGCGGGGGCAATTCGGAGGCGTCCTGGCCAGCGCGGACCGAGGCCCTGCGCTTCTCGCCCTGCGCAAGCCGCCGGAGTTGCTGGCGTTGATACGCCTCGCGCTCCTTGTCGAGGCTGGACATCCCCACCACCGTCATCTTCAGGGCCGGCCGGTCGTTGAGCGCCTTCGCGACCTTGTCGAGGTTTTCCTTGGCCTCCGCCGACAGCGCCACGCTGCCCGGGGCAAAGGCGATCGTGCTCGACTCGCTGCTACCGCCAAAGCCGCCGGTGAGCAGGGCAAACGGCGCCGTCGCCGCCTTGGCGATCAGGTTGACGATGGCCTTCAGGATCAATGGCCCGATGCTGAACTGCGGATCGTTGATCGACCCCCTGAGCGGCAGGTCGATGTCGATCACGCCATTGCGATCGGCCAGCAGCGCCACGGCAAGCCGCACGGGCAGGCTGGCCGGCGCGCCCTCGACCTGCTCGCCGAACTGCAACTGGTTGAGGATCACCTTGTTGGATGCCGTCAGCGTGCCGTCCGGGGCGATCTTGTAATTGACGTCCATGCTCAGCTTGCCGCGCTCGATGCCGTGGCCGGCGAATCGCACCGAATAGGGCGAAAGCGGCGGGAGATCCAGCTCGCGCATCTTGGCCGTGATGTCCAGTTCGAGCGGCTTCACCAACGGATTCAGCTTGCCGGTGATCTCGAGCGATGCCGTCTGTTGCGCCTTGCCGCGCAATTCGAGGTCCGCCAGTGCGGGCTTGTCGCCCTGTGGCTTCGACGAGAAGGCACTGAGCTTTCCGGTGAGTTCGGTGAGGTCGGCCGAGTAGTTGGGCTTGATGAACAGGTCGGAGAAATCGATCTTTCCGTTCACCAAGCTCATCGGGCCGAAATTGATGATCGGCGCCGGGCCCGAAGATTCGGTCGGGGCGGCGGCTGCCACCGGTGCGGCCTTGGTGGGCTCGGCCGCGCCACCGACCATGAGTTCGGCAGACGGCGGCGGCGCGCCTCGCGCCCCGGTCGCCGGCCGACGGCTGCTCGTGGTCGTGTTCGTTCCGCCAAGGCTGCGCTTCGCGGTGACTTCGGTTGCCGCCGCGTCGGCCGACGCTGGCGCCGCTTCCTGGCCTGGCTTCTTGGCCAGATAGAGAAGATTCAGCCGGCCGGTGGGATCGATGATGATGCGGGCATAGAAGTCGGTCAGCGCGGTTTCGCGCACATCCACTGCCAACGGGGCGCCCGGCTCGAGTTTCACTTGGAGTCCTCGCAGGCCCAGCGTCTTCCAGCTCAGCAACTGGTTGTTCCGCGACAGGCCGGGCGCCTGGGTCAGCACGACGCTGTTAGCGCGGAAATCGTCCACCGCGGTGTCGCCGGCCAGCCGCACGCTGATGCCCGCAGGCAGGGTCGCGAACTTGACCGTGCCGCGGTAACTCGCGAAGGCGCGGCGAATGTCGATGTTGAGCGCGTCCGCGTAGTAGGCCTTGAAGGCATGGGCCGGGATGGACGCGACCACCAGCTTGCCCTCCGCCGAAATCGGCTTGAGCACCACGTTGCCGTCGTACTCGAACCGCCCCGCCTCCGCGCGGCCGGCAGCGATGCGCCCCGACAGCTTGAGTGGAGACACCGTGGCCGTGTTCGGCGTGATCTTCTGCGCCTTGACATTCAGCGCGCTGAGTTCGAAGGCCACCGGCGTGGTGCTCGCGTTGTCCTCATAGGAAAGGGCACCGTTGTCGACCGCCACCGTGCCGATGGAAAGTTCCCACGGCTTTGTATTGGCACCCGGGGGCGCGGCCTCCTTGGCATCGGGGTCCTTGGGCGCAGCGACCTTGGCGTCCGCCGTGCCGCTCTGGCTGCCTCCGGGAGGCGCTTTCAACCAGCGCTCGAACATCCAGCGCTTTTCGTTGTCGCGCTCGATGCGGACCTTCGGGTTCGTCGCAGTAAAGGAGGCAATGGCCAGCGTGTGGCGGGTCATGTCCGCTTCGGCGTCGACGATCTCGAAACGGCCGACGCTCGCCAGCGCCGTCTTGGCCTGCGTGAGGGCCAGGCCGTCGGCCACGACGCTCCGTGCCTTGAACTTGAGATCGGGCTTGGTCCAGGCGACGTCGATCTTTCCGCTCAACTTGCCGTCAAGGGTCGGTTCGAGACTTTGCGCCAGGTACGGCGCAGCCAGCGACAAGGGCAGTGCATTGACTTCGGTTTCCACCTGTGCCGCTTTGTCGGTCCCCTCGCCGCTGAACTTGATGGCGGCCCCGCCGACCGAGGTCGAGCCGTTGAACTGCGCGGGCTTGTCCATTGGCCAGGTCACCGCGCGCACCTCGACGGCGAGGTCTTTCACGTCGACTGCCGCCGCCGGCTGCGTGGTCTGGTCGCGCCAGCCGACCGTGCCGCCGGTCAGGGCCACCTTGTCGACCTGGATGCGCAAGGGTTGCGGCTCGGCCGGCTTTGTGGCGCCGTCGGCATCGGGCGCTGGAAGGGTCGCCGCCTTTTCATGCGCGCCGGTCGCCCGGTCGGTGGCCAGCAGATTGAGTTGACCGCCCGCGTCGCGCGCCACGACCAGATCCGGGCCCGCCAAGGCCACCTCGCTCAGGTGCACGAACCGCTCCAGGGGCCTCACGTCGGCCAATGCGATCTTGAGCGAATCGAAGCCGAGCAGGTCATGCGACTTGGCATCGACCACCTTGATGTCGCGCGCGCCGATGGTGCCGGTGATCTTCAGGCCGGTCGTCGCGGTCTGTTCGAAATCGATCTTGAGGTCGGCATCGAGCTTGCCCGATTTCAACGCGACCGGCAGCCCACCCGGGATGTAGCCCAGGTACGGCACCAGGTCGAGGTCGGTAAAGCTCAGTTGGGCGTCGGTCTTGCGGTTCTCGGCAAATGGCGTGGTGGCTGCCGCCGAATCGAACTTGCTGCCGTTGAGCACGAAGGCCAGCTTCGGCTCGGTCTTGACCTCGCGCTGGGATGCCAGATTGCTGATGAAAGGCACGTTGAGCACGAAGTCGCGAAGTTCGTGGGTGCGCTTGACCGTCTGGTCTTCGAAGTTGACCGAGCCGCCGGAAATCGCGATGTTGTAGATGGCGAACCGTGGAGGCTCGCTCTTGGGCGCATCCGGCTTGGGCGCCAGCTTGGCGAGGATGTCGTCGATGTCGTACTTGCCATCGGCCAGGTGCGTCAGCTTGATCGCGGGCGAATCGATGGAAATGGCATCGATCACCGGGGCCAGGCGCAGGATCGACTGAAGCTCGGCATCGGCGTAGATCCTCCGGACCACCACTTGCGGCTGGCTGCCATCCGCCGTAGCGATGCGCAGGTCGTTCACCGCGAGTTCGAGCGTCCAGGGCTTGAAATCAATCTTGCCGACAGTGACTTGGCGGCCGAGCTTCTCGCTGGCGATCTTCTGGATCTGGCTCTTGGCGATCGGGGGCACCGCCAGCCAGGCAACGACCCAGACGATCAGCAGGACCAGCACCGCGACAACACCGCGTCGCACCCATTTGTTCTGTTTCAGCGAAGCAGCATTCATCGAGGGGGAGTGTGCCCCAAACAATGGGGCCTTCCCAGAAGCAAGAAAGCCCGAAGACGCGACGAATTGTCTTGTCTCCGGGCTCGATGGCGGACGCAACGCCCATGCCATCTTTTCGCTCGACCGGAAGTTCAATCGTTCCGGTCATGCTGGCAGCAAGAGATTGCCACCGATGGGCCTCGGCCGCTGAACCTTCGGATTGCTCCTCTGGCCACTGGACCTTGGTGAAACGCCTGATGCTCAGGCCCCCTCAGCCTAGGCGCGTGACAGAAGGATTGCAAATGAGGTTTTCAATGGATGACGTCACACCGATGCGCGAACTATTTCACACATCTATTACATCCAAAATAGAATAACAAACCTAATCGTTATTCTTGACCGTGTATTTAGCCACTCCTAGAATGCCAGCTTCTCCGGGCCACAAGACGTGGCCGGACTCTCAGATCCGCTGCCGAATTCCACCGGCTTGATCAGGCGGCCGCGCCCTCTCCCCTTCTTGCGCGGGCCTGATTCGTACCAATCCAAGCGCCTGCCTTTCAGCGTCGCCCCCCGTGGCGATGCGCACAGGCTCCGCATAGAAAGGAAGAGCGATGAAACAGGCGTTCGATGCCACAGCCCGAGGGCTACGGACCTTCGTGTCCGACGTGGTCGACGGCTTTTTTGAAATCACCCACAACGGGTTTGCGTTGGTCGGACTGGCGATCGTGTTCGCCGCGCTGGCGTTGCTCGCCCGGCCGGACCTCCGCCAATCGGGCGAGGAACAGCTCATGGGCTGGCTGCAATCCCGCAAGCCGCCGCCGCCGGAAGTGACGGTCGCCGTCACCGACCTTGAGCCCACGGCGATCGATCGCACCACGGCCGCCAGCCCGCACGAACTGCCAAAGCCGCAGGCCGCGGTCGCGTATTGGCTCAGCAAGAAATATCGCGTCGCGGTCGAACCGCTGAGCGTCCTGGTTGCCGAAGCCTTCGACCTTGGCAAGCGCACCAAGCTCGATCCGACGCTGATCCTCGCGATCATGGCGGTCGAGTCCAGTTTCAACCCCTTCGCCCAGAGCCAGGTCGGCGCGCAGGGCCTGATGCAAGTCATGACCCGGGTTCATGGCGAAAAGTACGAACCCGCAGGCGGAACCCTCACCGCCTTCGACCCGGTGACCAACATGCGCGTCGGCGTCAAGGTGCTGCAGGAATGCATCGCCAAGGCTGGATCCCTCGAGGGCGGCCTGCGCTACTACGTCGGCGCGGCCAACCTGAGCGACGACGGCGGCTATGCCTCCAAGGTGCTTGCCGAGCACGAGCGCCTGCGCCAGGTGATCGGCGGCCGTGCGCCCTCCGTCAACGCGCCCGCCGTGCGATCGAATCCCCTGCCGGTCGCGGGCCCGGCCAAGCAGCAGCCCGAAGCCGACCCGCAACAGGTGGCGCAGCTCTCGGCTTCCTAGGCTTGTTGCCGACAATGGCAAGCGCCGTCGGCTACACTCAGCCAGCACGCGACTGGCGATAGGCGCAACCCTTTTCAGGTGCATTGCGCTGACGTGGACTACCACTGGGAAGCGTGCCGCCTGCGGTCTTGAGCAGGTGTTCCGCCGTTCGCCTGGGCAGCCCTTGTTTGGTTGAAGAACAAGGACCATCGTCTTGAAGGACTGCCATGTACCACCGCAACATCCTGGTCGAACAGACCGATCCTGAAATCTTCGCCGCCATCCAGGCCGAGAACGCCCGCCAGGAACACCACATCGAGCTCATCGCGAGCGAAAACTACGCTTCGCCGGCCGTCATGGCCGCGCAAGGCTCGCAGCTCACCAACAAGTACGCCGAAGGCTATCCCGGCAAGCGCTACTACGGCGGTTGCGAGCATGTCGACGTGGCGGAACAACTGGCCATCGACCGCGTCAAGCAACTCTTCGGCGCCGATGCGGCCAACGTGCAGGCCCATTGCGGCGCTTCCGCCAACGAGGCCGTGATGCTGGCCTTCCTGAAGCCCGGCGACACCATCATGGGCATGAGCCTCGCCGAAGGCGGCCACCTGACCCACGGCATGCCGCTCAACATGAGCGGCAAGTGGTTCAACGTGGTGAGCTACGGCCTGAACGACAAGGAAGAGATCGACTACGACGCCATGGAACGCAAGGCGCACGAATCGATGCCCAAGCTGATCATCGCGGGCGCCTCGGCCTATTCCCTGCGCATCGACTTCGAACGCTTCGCCAAGGTCGCGAAGGACGTCGGGGCGATCTTCATGGTCGACATCGCCCACTACGCCGGTCTCGTGGCCGCGGGCGTGTATCCCAACCCGGTGCCGCATGCCGACGTGGTCACCTCCACCACGCACAAGAGCCTGCGCGGCCCTCGCGGGGGCATCATCCTGATGAAGTCACAGCATGAGAAGGCGATCAACAGCGCGATCTTCCCGGGGCTCCAGGGCGGTCCGCTGATGCATGTCATCGCCGCCAAGGCGGTCGCCTTCAAGGAGGCGCTCTCGCCGGAATTCAAGCTCTACCAGCAACAGGTGGTCAAGAACGCCCAGATCGTTGCGGAGACGCTGACTCAGCGCGGCCTGCGCATCGTGAGCGGCCGCACCGAAAGCCACGTGATGCTGGTCGACCTGCGCGCCAAGGGCATCACCGGCAAGGAAGCCGAGGCCGTGCTGGGCAGCGCCCACATGACCATCAACAAGAACGCGATCCCGAACGACCCCGAGAAGCCCATGGTCACCAGCGGCGTGCGCATCGGCACGCCCGCCATGACCACGCGCGGCTTCAAGGACGAAGAGGCCCGCGCCACGGCCAACCTCATCGCGGACGTGCTCGAGAACCCGCGGGACGCAGCCAACATCGACGCGGTCCGCGCCAAGGTGCACGCGCTGACCAGCCGCTTCCCGGTCTACCGCTAAGACCATGCCGGCCTTCGCGCTCGATACGCTTTTTCAGGGCTCTTCACCGAGCGCGGTGGCCGCATGAAGTGCCCTTTCTGCGGTCACCTCGAGACGCAGGTCGTCGAGACCCGCATTTCGGAAGACGGCGACTTCGTCCGGCGCCGGCGTCAATGCAGCACTTGCGACAAGCGCTTCACCACCTACGAACGGCCGGACGTGAACTTTCCGGTCGTGGTCAAGAAGGACGGCAGCCGGGCCGACTTCGACGCAGGCAAGGTGCGCGCATCGATGATGCTGGCGCTGCGCAAGCGCCCCGTCAGCATCGAGCAGATCGACAACGCCCTCTTGCGTATCGAGCAGAAGCTGCTGTCCAGCGGCCTGCGCGAGATCGATTCGACGAAGGTCGGCGAACTCGTGATGCGGGAACTCAAGAAGCTCGACAAGGTGGCCTATGTGCGCTTTGCATCGGTGTATCGGAGCTTCGAGGACGTGGATGAGTTCAGGCAGCTCCTGAGGGACATCTGAACGCACCCACTGCGTTCAACCTCAGCTGCCGCAGGCGCCCGAGCCGCAGTCGCCCTTCTTGTCGGGGTCGCAGACCTTGGGACGTCCGGTGACCGACACCACAATGGAGCTGCGTCGTCCGGTGTCCGCCTTGAAAGTCAGGCACCCTCCTCCGAAGCCTCCGGCCTTTCCTTTGGCGAATCCATTGGCGTCAAATGAAACGACCTTGTTGAAGCCGCTTCCGGTGGTGGTATCGACTGCAACACCCGTTCGAAGCGCGTCGAAGGTGCGGACCACCTCCGCCTTGCCGTCGACGGTCGCCGCCACCTGCCAGCCGTTCGACCAATCCTGGTTCAGGGGCGTCAGGGACACCGTCTGCGATCGCTTCATGGCCTCGGTGCGCGCCAGCCCCAAGGCGGCGACGAACTCGCTCTGGCTCGCCACCAGCCGCTGATTGACGAGCAGGTCGCGAAACCCCGGTGCGGCCACGGTCCCCAGGATCGCGACCAGCGCGACGACGATCATGAGTTCGATCAGCGTGAAGCCGCGCGCCCGCTTCATTGCCAGCACCTGTTGCTGTCCCGCCCATCGCACCCCTTGGTGCCCGTGCTTTCAAGCCAGATGTTGCCGACGTCGGTGTCCGTGAAGCCGGACCGGAGTCTGGCGGTCAGTCGCACGCATTGCCCTGCGTCCTTCTGTCCTTCGCATGCGTCGACGGCGATGTCGTATTTGCTGCCAGCGTCGCTGTCCCCGGACGATTCCTTGAACGGGGCCGTCCTGTACTTTCCGCGCTGCGTATAGAAGCGCTCCTGCTGCTGCATCTCCTGCATGAGCGCCGTGCGCGCTTCCGTGCGCCAGCCTTTCCGGACCGAGTCCATGTAGGACGGAAAGGCAATCGCGCCCAGTACCGCGACCACGGCCACCACGATCATGAGCTCGATCAACGTGAAGCCGTGTGACGAAGGGCGCTTCATGGCTTGGCGTCCTTGTAGTTGATGATCTGGCGCCAGTTGAGACGACCTGCGATCTGCGACACCTCGCCCCCCTCGATGGGCTCCGAGGTCGAGACACCCGGGCCGGTGCCCGTTCCAGTTCCGATGTTGATGACCGAGACCTTCCGGGTCTCGATGCGGCGGCCGAACGAATCCGTCGAGGTGAAGACACTGTCACCGCCCTGAATCACCAGCGGCGAGCTGAGCAGTCCGACCGTCGACGGCACGCAGGTGCCGCCGGCCGACATGCCGGTCATCGCGTTCACTGCGCAGCTGTGGCCGCCCCCCCCTGTGCCGCACGCATTGGGATTGGGAATCAAGGTGTTGAATGTCAGGTAGCCATCGCTCAGCGTCATCCGGCTGACGAGACGCTCGCCGTTGCTGCCCGATTCCGGCAGATCGAAGTACCAGCCGCGTCGGAGCGACGTCTTTCTGTCGTAGTTGCCATAGACAAAGGCTTTGCCCGAGATGCTGAAGCGGCCCTTGCTTTCAGGCTCCGTCTTCCGCCCCTCCAACTGGGTGCGCGTCTCGTGCGCAGGAATGCCGGCCTTGCCGTTGTCGTATACGGCGTAGAGCGATTGCGTGCGACGACTGCTCAGGTCCTCCACCTCGACGAACTTGCCGGTGCCGAACAGGACAATGGCGCCCCCGTTGGGCCCCACGCCGACCTCCGGCGCGACAGTGATGGGCTGGCGATTGCCGACCGCATCCTGGGCCACCATGAGCGGGGAGCCACCCAGCCCCAAGGCGGTGGCCTCGCTCCATGGCGCGTCATTGGAATGGAAATCGAACTTCCACAGGTTGCCTTGCGTGTCCCCGGCATAGAGCCATCGGGTCGCGTCGTCGCTGGCGACATAGTCTCCGACGGGGCCGAGCGCGTTGACGGTGGTCGCATCCGCGGGGTTCGGCAACACGATCTTGAAGTAGTTCAAATTGCGCTTCCAGGCTTCGCGGGGTGCCTTGTCCAGCGAGAGCAGGAACAGGGCGGCCGCCTTACCGGCATTGCCGTTGTTGAAGCCCGAAGGCACGACGGCGAACCAGCGATAGAC
The DNA here is from genome assembly GCF_051216375.1 of Variovorax glacialis. Lineage (NCBI taxonomy): Bacteria > Pseudomonadati > Pseudomonadota > Betaproteobacteria > Burkholderiales > Comamonadaceae > Variovorax > Variovorax glacialis. Next base: position 308,724 of record NZ_JBPJZT010000005.1, read on the forward strand.
CGCTGGCTGGCCGCTCTTCGCCGCCACCGTACGGAACTTCCCGATGGTCGGCGCTTGCGTGACAAAGCCCATGTCCGCATCGTCGGCGCCCGTGAACTCCCACATCACATGGCGTTCCGAGAACTGGGCCGGATCGGTCACGTCCAGCGCAAAAACCCCGCGCGCGCCGCCCCCCATTCCCGACACCAAGGCAGTCTTCCAGGTGCCGTCCGCCAGTTGAACCTCACCTGCGGCAGGGCTGCCGTCCACGTAGGGTTGATGCAGGTAGGCCGGCGAGGTGTACGCCCCCAACTTGGGATAGAGCGCGCGTGGCACATAGGCGAACAGCTCGGCACCACTGGCGGCGGCGAATGCGTGGAGCATTCCGTCGTTTGCGCCGACGTAAACCGCAGGCATGCGTCCCTTGCGCGCCGCAACGAAACTCTGGTAGCCGCTTCCTTGCACCGCGGGACTGGGCGGACCTACGAGCAACGGGGCCGAATTGACGACGTCTCCCATGACGGAATCGCGCGTCCTGAAGGTCCCGCCGCTCGCCGAGGTCTCCTTCGAGCGGGCACCACGCAGGTAGGCAACGCGGTACTCGCCGAAACCATCTTTTGCACCCGATTGCGAGTACGGCTCGCTGTCCAGGTATTGGGCCAGTGCATCCCCCTTCAACGCTTCCCAGGTGAATGTCTTGCCGACACCGGTCCCGAGCATCGTGAACACCTTTCGCTTCGCTGGATCGGGTACCGGAATCGCAGGTGTCTTGCCGGGGTCTCCCGATGTCAGGAGCTCGCCAGCGTCCCAGGTCGGCGTTGCGTCCTTGTTCAGGACGCCAGCGTTCGCGTCGTAGCTCAGCCCGTAGGCCAGCATGGAGCCGGACCAGCGCGTGCTGTCGAATTGCGGGACGAAGATGCTCGCCCCATTCGTCGTGACCCGTGTGCTCGACACGGCGCCTCCCGCCATGCTGCCGCTGGCGGCGCCGGCATTCGCGAAGATCCGCCGGATCGCCGCGATCATCTCTTCGGGTTTGCTCGCGAGGAAGTAGTTCGCCGGCTTCGGCATGCCGTCGTCGTCCAGCCCCGACTGCCATTCCGAGTTCGAGATCGACTCCGCTGCCCCGTTGCCGATCGCTGTGACGAAGGGATTGCCGTCGTTGTTCCGGTCATCGAAGCCGCCGTACTTGGCCGCCAGATAGAAGGCGCTTCCCCGCTTTCGCTGGCGGATCGTGCCGTCGCCGCCTTCGTCGACGTCGATGGTGTAGGTCTTGACGCGCACGTCGGGGTAGTCGCTGCGAATGCCTTGCGTGTTGGCCCAGTAGGCCAGGCCCGCCCATCCGAATCCGCCTTGGTCATATCCCGTGTTCAGGGTCGGAATGTTGGACGACGTGATCAGCGCCCCGTTTCCATTGCCGTACGCATAGGCTCGTGGCCCGCCGGCGTTGCCGCGCGTCGTCAAGGTCTTCTTCTTGCCGGAGCCGTCCGTTCCTCCCGCGGGATCGTCGTATGCGACCGACTCGTTGTTCTCGAAGGCGCCGACCACCTTCGACCAGAGGGCGGTGTCGGGCTCCAACGCGCCGACAGGACGCACCCCACCCCAACCATCGAGGCCATCTGTCATCAGTCCCGGGAGGGAGCGGTCATGGTGGGTGTTGAGGTCGCCGATCACGACCACGTGATTTCGCTGGCAACTCGCAACGACCGGGTCCCACGCGCTTCGAACACCCACACCCCATCGGGCCGTCTTGTTGTAGACGGGAAACCCGTCCTTCATCGCGTCCGTCACGCCTGTGGAAGCCTGCTCCGTCGGCGGCTGGCCTTGCAGATACCGAAGGGACTCGTAGTACAGCTCTCCGACCGGGTCCACTGTCTTGTACGAACCCTGCGTGGACCCGGTACGCCCGAACTGATTCAGGTAGTTGACCACGCCGCTTCTGTTCTCCGCGCTGGAAAGCGGGTTGGCCGCGAACACGCCGGTGTGCGCGTCCCACTCCGCAGCCTCGTTTGCGATCTTCTCGAATTTGGCGTTCTGGGCCGTCGGGCCCGCGAATTTCATCGGCGCACGAAGCACGCCGCCATAGCGCCGGTTGGTGTGGTCCATCAGGTAGCCGAATGCGGCGAATCGCATCTTGTCGGAATAGGTCTGAATGGTGCCGACGGGCTTGTACTTTCCGTTCGGGTACTTGAAGCAGAGATCGGGACGAAGGGGGCTTTCGCTTGCAGAGCAGACCTCCACACGGGCGTAGTAGGGAGCCGCCGTCTTTTCCGGCCCGAATTTCTGATTGGCGCCGGGCTGGTCACACGATCCATCCCTATACGGTCCGACGAAGAAACGATCGCGACAGTTCGCAATCGCGACTGTGCCGTTGTCAGTCACGACGCCGCTCGCGACCAGAGGTGTCAGCTTGCCCAGGTTGCCACTCAGGGCGCGCGCGGGAAAGGTCGCGTTGTAGAAGTCCGTCTGGAGCACTGCGCGTTGAAGAACCGTAGTCCCCGCCGTGTCGACGATGCGATCGCCCCCCGTCATGGCATAGCGCAGCATGTCGATCGCGGACGACGCGGCCCAGTTCAACATGTTCCCGCTCCACTTGTGCGAGCAGGCGATGGCCCCGCCCGACACGATCGCGGTGGCGGCGCGCTTGAAGAAGGCATCCGTCGTCGAATAGTCGTAGCAGCCCATCGGGTCCCAGTAGCCGATGTAGGTCTTCCTGATGTCGAACTCCGTCCGATAGGCGGCGCCCGTCGTCGGATACTCCACCGAGAGATTCAGCACCATGTTGGGCTTGACCAGGGATGTCGAGGCGAACAGCGGCTCGTCGGCCAGGACGGCGTCGGGCGGCAGCGCCGGCGCGGCAGCGGGTCCGGACACACATGAAAAATAGAACGATGCCGCAATGCATGCGGTCTTCAGCTTGCTTCGTCGAAGCTTGATCAATGCCAACTCCCTTCCTCATGGACAGCCTGCGCTGACTGCCGGTTTGTACAAATTGGTCTGCAGGACCACCTGCGTTTCCTCCCGGACGCCGAAACCGATCGCAGTCACGCGAAAGATGTTCGAAGCAGCCCCGGCGCCCGCGTTCTCCATCCGGTTGAGCTGCCAACCGCCGTTGCTGCGAAGGACCTCGATGACATACCGGGGCAAAGCGGCGGGCATCGCGCCCGCACCTGTGGCGTAGCGCTGACCGGTAAACCTGCCGTACTCGACCGAGTTCCTGCTCGTGGGCGAAAGGTCCGCCGTCATCCAGGCGGGCGTGGCACCGGCTGCCGCCGCGGCACAAAGCCCCTGGGCGTTTCCCGGGCCGCCGCAGCCTGCGACGAATGCGCTGCCATCCTTGGGGCGGAATGCGCACAGGCGCGAGGCGGTGCCGGGGTTCGGTCCGAGGACATCGATCTCCGCGTCGATGAGCGCTGCCTCGGCCGCCTGGAAGGCGATCTCGGTATCGCGATCGCTTCGGGCGCCGAGTTCGTTGACGAGCGACAACTGCGCCGCGCCCACGCCAAGGGCGGTGAGCACGATCAGGAGCAGCAGCACGACGATCAGCGAGAACCCGGCCTGTCGGTGCGGGGCATGTTTCATGCCGGCGCCCTCATGACGTTGCGCAACATGACCGTGAAGGTCGCGGTCGATCGGAAGCGCCCGTCGTCGGGTGGGTCGAAGTAGATGCCGGAAAACTCTTCGCCCAAGGGATACAACCGGTAGGTCTCGGACGGGATCTGCCTGAGGTCGCCATTCGGCCGGAGGCTTCGAACGACCACCCCCACGCGCACGGCGACCACCTTGCGCCATTCGTCGTTGACGTTCCCGCCCTGGGCGGCCTTGGCTGCGATCCCCATGGCATCAAGCCACGTCTCCGGAACGCTGTCGCCATTCCCATCGTGGCCGTAGACGACCTTGAACTTCTCGACACCGCGCACCAGCGGCTCCGACTTGAAGTTCCCATTCCCGGCTCGATACTTGCAATAGAGTTCGGGCTCTCCATCGCCCGCGAGCGTCACGAAGAAAAAGCTCCCCGCCCGGTCGTCGAGCGAAGGCTGGGCGGCAGGGCCTGGCTGCGCGGCGCCGAAGCAATCGGTCATGGTGCCGTCGGCCGTGTGAGTTCCGCTGTCAGTCCCGCTGGCTGTGGAGCGGCCAAAAAAGCGGACCATCAGCGAGTCGTTCCGATTTTTCGAATCGGTCTGGTTCTCGCCAAAGCTGTTGCTTGTCCGGTCGACGATGGTGTCGCTGGCACCCGCAACATCGAGGTCGAGCACACTGCCGGGATCGGCCTCCAGCGTCGCGTGGCTTGCGATCACACCTCGGCCGTCGCTCAGCCGATCGGGCGCATAGTCCGCGTAGCCGGCCTGGCGCAATTGACCCTGCACCACGTGGCGGGTAAAGCGAAGCGCGTCCTGCACCGCTTGCACGTCGGCATCGGTGTTGTGCAGCTTCTTCGCCGCGATGAATGCCGTCGAAGCCGCAAGCACCACCACGAGCCCGATCGCCATGGCGACCATCACCTCGATCAGGGTCACGCCGCGCTGCAGCGGCGGGCGTGTCTCAGGCGCCATCGTAGGCCTGCCCCGGAACCAGTTGCATGACGACGCGAGGCGTCCTGCGCCCTTCGTCCATCTCATCCTCGCTGCCCAGCCGCGGCCGCCAGCCCAGCTTGACAACGAGGTTGCGGCCCGTGTCGGAACACGGCCATCCGGCATTGCCGTCGGTGTCCACCGGCTCGTCGTCGAAGCAGACAACGACGTGCGCCTCGGGCAGCATGTTTCTGGCGCGTTGCACCCAGTGATGGACATCCCAGGCTGCCAGATCGTCCGCGCCGCACTGGGCTGCAGCGCCCGCGCATCCGGCACTGCTCGCGCCCGGAAGCGGATCCCCGCTTTTCAGGTCGAGCAGATACGGATTCGCGTCGGCATCCCGCGTCGACGCATGCTTGTTGACCCGGGCCTTCTCGGACAGGTCGCGGACCAGGTTGACCGCGGCGGTGAACGACCCGGATTCGGTCGCGCTCCTCACCGACGCCATCAACATGCTCATCGCGCCCAGCAATCCGACGCTGAGCACCACGATCGCAACCAGAACTTCCAGAAGCGAAAAGCCTCCGGCCCGACGTTTGGATAACGCCATCTTCTTTCCTCCTCCCTGAATCGGCTCCTGCGAAGGAGCGACCCTTTTTTCGATGGACGAAAGTCTAAGGACGTCTCGCGCCATGACGGTTGCCGTTCGGCCTGCCGATGACTACCGCTCGTATGATTCGGCCCCATGCCCCCTCTCATCGCGGATGCGCAACGGATCGCCGTCGCACAACAACTGGCAGACGATGCGCGCCTACTCACCGATCCCAATCCTCGCGTGGGCTGTGTGCTGGTCGACGCCGTGGGCGAGGTCCTGGGAACCGGCCACACGCAGCGCGCAGGCGGTCCCCATGCGGAGGTCATGGCGCTTCGCGATGCCGCGGCGCGCGGTCGTTCGGTCGAGGGCGCAACGGCGTATGTGACGCTTGAACCCTGCTCCCACCACGGCCGCACCGGCCCTTGCTGCGATGCGCTGATCGCGGCCGGCATTCGCCGCGTCGTCGCGTCGGTCGCCGATCCGAATCCGCTCGTCGGCGGCCGGGGCTTCGAGCGGCTTCGAGCCGCGGGTGTCGAGGTCGAGGTCGGGCCCGGCGCTGCCGAATCGCGCGAGCTCAACATCGGCTTCTTCAGCCGCATGGTGCGCAAGATGCCCTGGGTGCGTCTCAAGGTGGCGGCTTCGCTCGACGGCAAGACGGCCCTGAACAACGGCACGAGCCAATGGATCACATCGAAGGCCGCGCGCGCCGACGGCCACGCGTGGCGGGCGCGGGCGAGCGCGGTGCTGACCGGCGTCGGCACCCTGATCGAGGACGACCCGCGCCTCGACGTGCGTCTGGTCGAGACGCCGCGCCAGCCCCACCTGGTCGTGGTCGACAGCCGATTGCAAACGCCGCCCGAGGCGAAGATCTTTGACATCCCCGGTCGCCAGGTCTGGATCTACGCGGCCGGCCGCGACGAGGCCAAGGCCCGCGCGCTCGAGGCCAGGGGCGCCACCATCACGGCCATGGCCAATGCCGATGGCAAGGTCGACCTGGGCGCGATGCTGCGCGACCTCGCGGCGCGCGAGGTCAACGAACTGCATGTCGAAGCGGGGCACAAGCTCAACGGTTCGCTCCTGCGCGAAGGCTGGGTCGACGAGCTTCTGGTCTACCTCGCCCCCAAGTTCCTCGGCGAGGGCATGGACATGGCCAGCCAGCCCTTTGCCGGCGGCCCGCTGGCCGCGCTTTCCGGCGCCCTGCTGCTGGATTTCCGCGCCGTTGACCGCTTCGGTCCCGACCTCCGGATCCTGGCCCGGGTGGCCGGTCGCGACGCTTTCTAGCCCGCCGCGTGGGCAGCGCCCGCTTCTCTGCGAAAATGCGGCGATGTTCACCGGAATCATCACCGGCGTGGGGCGCATCGCCGCCGTCCACGACCTCGGCAGCTCTTCATCCCACGGCAAGCGGCTCAGCATCGCGGTGCCTGACGGCTATCTCGACGACGTGGGTCTCGGTGACAGCATCGCGCTCAACGGCGCGTGCATGACCGTCACCACGCTCGACCCCGCGCAAAAGCTCTTCACCATCGACATCTCGGCCGAATCGCTCGACAAGACCGCCGGCCTGTCGGAGGAAGCGACGCGCGTCAACCTCGAAAAGGCCCTGCGCGCCAGCGACCGACTGGGCGGGCACATCGTGTCCGGCCACGTCGACGGCATCGGCAGCGTCAGCAAGTTCGAACCCGTCGGCGAAAGCTGGGAGCTGCGCGTGCTGGCGCCGCAAGCCCTCGCGCGCTTCCTGGCCTACAAGGGCTCGATCACCGTCAACGGGGTCAGCCTTACGGTCAACAGCGTGACGGATGGCCCGGACGGCAGCGAGGTCAGCATCAACCTGATTCCCCACACCGTCGAGAACACCGCGCTCGGCAGCCTGAAGCCCGATAGCCGCGTAAACCTCGAGATCGACACCGTCGCCCGTTACGTGGAGCGCATGCTCCAGGCCGGCGCCATTCCCTTGCCACAGAAAGACAGCTCCCCATGAACGCATCCGTCACACCGATCGGCGCCTCGCGCAGCGGCCGTGCACCGGCGCCGATTTCCCCGGTCGAAGAAATCGTGTCCGAACTGCGCGCCGGGCGCATGGTGATCCTGGTCGACGAGGAGGATCGCGAGAACGAGGGCGACATCGTCCTCGCCGCCGACCACGTCACGCCCGAGGCCATCAACTTCATGGCCCGCCACGCCCGCGGCCTGATCTGCCTCACGCTGTCGCGCGAAATGTGCGAACGGCTGCAGTTACCCCCGATGGTGGCGCGCAACGGCGCCAAGCATTCGACCGCGTTCACCGTATCGATCGAGGCCGCCGAAGGCGTGACGACCGGCATTTCGGCAGCCGACCGCTCGCGCACGGTCCAGGCCGCGGTCGCACCCGATGCGGTCGCGGCGGACCTGGTCCAGCCCGGCCACATCTTCCCGCTGCAGGCGGTCGACGGCGGCGTGCTGATGCGCGCCGGCCACACCGAAGCCGGTTGCGACCTGGCCGCGATGGCGGGCTGCTCGCCCGCCGCCGTGATCTGCGAGGTCATGAACGAGGACGGCACGATGGCGCGGTTGCCCGACCTGCAGCTCTTCGCGGCCGAACACGGCATCAAGATCGGCACCATCGCCGCGCTGATCGAGCACCGCAGCCGCACCGAATCCCTCATCGAGAAGGTCGGCTGCCGCGAGATCCATACCGCCTGGGGCCCATTCACCGCGCACGCCTTCAAGGACAAGCCGAGCAACGGCGTGCACCTGGCGCTGGTCCGGGGCAAGTGGAACGTGGCCGACACGGTCGACGTGCGCGTGCACGAGCCGCTGTCGGTGCTCGACGCGCTCGAACTCAATCGCTCCCTGCACTCGTGGAGCCTCGACGCCAGCCTGGCGCACCTCGCGGCCGAGGGCAAGGGCGTTGCCGTGCTACTGAACTGCGGCGAAACCGGCGCCGAGCTGCTGTCGCAATTCGACGGCACCGCCCGCCCCGCACAAGCGCCCGAGCGCGGCCGCATGGACCTGCGCAGCTACGGCATCGGCGCGCAGATCCTGCGCGAATGCGGCGTGCACAAGATGAACCTGCTGGGGGCGCCGCGCCGCATGCCAAGCATGGCGGCGGGCTACGGCCTCGAGATCGCCGGCTACATCACGAAAGACGAGAACTGATGCAACACGCAAACAAGGGCGCCGACGTCGAACTCAACGGCAAGGGCCTGCGCATCGGCATCGTGCAGGCGCGCTTCAACGAGGAAATCACCGACGCGCTGGCCAAGGCCTGCCGCGCCGAACTTGCGGCGCTGGGCGTCGCCGATGCCGACATCGACCACCTCAGCGTGCCCGGCGCGCTCGAAGTGCCGGTCGCGTTGCAGGCGTTGGCCGAACGAAATCGCTACCAGGCGTTGATCGCGCTCGGCTGCATCATCCGCGGCGAGACGTATCACTTCGAGCTGGTGGCCAACGAATCGGGCGCGAGCGTCAGCCGCCTGGCGCTGGATTACCGCATCCCGATCGCCAACGCGATCCTCACCACCGAGAACCTCGAACAGGCCATCGCCCGACAGACCGACAAGGGCCGCGATGCCGCACGTGTCGCGGTCGAAATGGCGCAACTGCTCGCCACCCTTTCATGACCGAAAACACCAAGGCATCCAGCGGCAAGCCGCGCCAGTCCCGCACCGGGCTTACCAGCACAGGCGTGCGTAAGGCATCGGCCAAGTCCAACCGCAGCCGCGCGCGCGAATTTGCCGTGCAGGCGCTCTACCAGCATCTGGTGGGCCGCAACGACGCCGCGTCGATCGACGAGTTCACGCGCGCCCTGGCCGGGTTCCACAAGGCCGACGCGGCGCACTACGACGCCTTGCTGCACGGCTCGATCGAATCGGCCGACCAACTCGACGCCCTGATCGTCCCCCTGCTCGACCGCAAGCTCGAGGAGATTTCCCCGATCGAGCATGCGGTGATGTGGATCGGCGTGTACGAATTCCAGAACTGCCTGGACGTGCCATGGCGCGTGGTGCTGAACGAGTGCATCGAGCTTGCCAAGGAATTCGGCGGCACCGACGGCCACAAGTATGTGAATGCGGTGCTCAACGGGCTCGCGCCGCAGTTGCGCCCGGCGGAAGTCGAGGCCGATCGCGCCAGCGGAAAGGCGAAGCCATGAGGATTTCGAAGCGCGCGGAGCGCATCGAACCCTTCTACGTGATGGAAGTGGCCAAGGCCGCCTCGAAGCTCGCACGCGAAGTTGCGCACACCGAACGGCCGATGATCTTCCTGAACATCGGCGAACCCGACTTCACCGCGCCGCCTCTCGTGCAAGAGGCCGCGATGCGCGCCATCCGCGCGGGCGCCACGCAGTACACGCAGGCCACAGGCCTCGACCATCTGCGCGAGCGCATCAGCGGCTGGTACGCCCAGCGCTTCGGCGTCGACGTGCCGGCACGCCGCATCGTCATCACGGCGGGCGCCTCCGCGGCGCTGCAGCTGGCCTGCCTCGCATTGATCGATGCCGGCGACGAGATGCTGCTGCCCGACCCGAGCTATGCGTGCAATCGGCATTTCGTGACGGCCGCCGACGGCCGCGCCGTGTTGGTGCCGACTACCGCCGCCGAGCGCTTCCAGCTCAGCGCCGCCAAGGTCGAAGCCGCCTGGACCGAGCGCACGCGCGGCGTGCTGCTGGCGTCGCCATCGAATCCGACCGGCACCTCGATCGCGCCCGACGAGCTGCGGCGCATCCACGAGGTCGTGTCGCGGCGCGGCGGCATCACGCTGATCGACGAGATCTACCTCGGCCTGTCCTACGACGATGCCTTCGGCCAGACCGCACTCGCGATCGACGACCAGGTGATCAGCATCAACAGCTTCAGCAAGTACTTCAACATGACCGGCTGGCGACTCGGCTGGCTGGTGGTACCCGACGCGCTGGTGCCCGCGGTCGAGCGGCTGGCGCAGAACCTCTTCATCTGCGCGAGCACCGTGTCGCAGCACGCTGCCCTCGCCTGCTTCGAGCCCGACAGCATCACCGAATACGAACGCCGCCGTGCGGAATTCAAGGCGCGGCGCGACTGGTTCATTCCGCAGCTCGATGCACTCGGCCTGCAGGTGCCGGTGATGCCCGACGGCGCCTTCTACGCCTGGGCCGATTGCAGCAGCTTCGCCGAAAGACTCGGCATCTCCGGCAGCTGGGATTTCGCCTTCGAGGCGATGAAGCAGGCGCACGTCGCCGTCACGCCGGGGCGTGACTTCGGCTCGGCAGAAACGGGGCGCTTCATCCGCTTTTCGACGGCCAGCTCGATGGCTCACCTCGAAGAGTCGGTCGCCCGGCTGCGCGCGTGGGCCGAAGCGCCCGTTCCTGCATGAGCTTCGCGCTGCCCATTCGCGTCTACTGGGAAGACACCGATGCAGGCGGCATCGTGTTCTACGCCAACTACCTCAAGTTCATGGAGCGCGCACGCACCGAGTGGCTGCGTTCGCTCGGCATCGCGCAAGGCAGGTTGCGCGAGGAAACGGGCGGCATCTTCGTGGTCAGCGAGACGCAGCTCAAGTACCACCGGCCCGCGCGGCTCGACGATGAACTGCTCGTTACAGCCGAGCTTCGCCAGATCGGCTCCGCGTCATTGATAATCGCGCAGCGCGTGCTATCAAAATCAGAGCAATTGACCGAGGAAGGCATCGCGTCCACTGACGGCAGCCTGCTGTGCGAAGGCACCATCCGCATCGGCTGGGTCATGGCCGAGACGCTGCGGCCTGCGCGCATCCCTGCCCAAGTTTCGGGAACCCTCGAGCGCTACGCCGGCTCCATGTCTCAACCTCTCAAGCCATGAATCAAGAACTCTCGATCATTTCCCTGCTGCTGCACGCCAGCCTTCCGGTGCAACTCGTGGTGCTGCTGCTCATCGTCGTCTCCGTCGCGAGTTGGGCGGCCATTTTCCGCAAGTACTTCTCCCTCAAGCGCACCCGCTCGCTCAACGACGATTTCGAGCGTGACTTCTGGTCGGGCACCAGCCTGAACGAGCTCTTTTCATCCGCCGCGCAGAACGCGAAGTTCGCCGGCCCCATGGAACGCATCTTCGCCTCCGGCATGCGCGAATACCAGAAGCTGCGCGAACGCCATGTGTCCGACACCGGCACCCTGCTCGACGGCGCACGCCGCGCGATGCGGGCGAGCTTCCAGCGCGAACTCGACGCGGTCGAACAGAACCTCTCCTTCCTCGCGACGGTCGGTTCGGTGTCGCCCTATGTCGGCCTCTTCGGCACGGTTTGGGGGATCATGCATGCCTTCACCGGCCTTGCCGCACTCGCGCAGGTCACGCTGTCGACCGTCGCGCCCGGCATCGCCGAAGCCCTGGTCGCCACGGCGATCGGCCTTTTCGCCGCGATCCCGGCCGTGGTCGCCTACAACCGCTTTGCCCGCGAGATCGACAAGATCGCGATCGCGCTCGAGACCTTCATCGAGGAGTTCTCGAACATCCTGCAGCGCAACCTGACCGCCCACGTGAACCCGGCGGCCGTCACCGCGGCCACGGGCCGCTGAAGCGGAGCACCTCGCCATGCCAGCCATGTCCTCCCGCGGCCGCGGCCGCCGAACGATCAACGAGATCAACATGGTCCCGTTCATCGACGTGATGCTGGTGCTGCTGATCATCTTCATGGTCACGGCGCCGCTGATCACGCCGAGCGTGATCAACCTGCCGACGGTGGACCGCGCCAACAAGCAGCCCGACAAGCCGATCGAGATCGTCATCAAGAGCGATGACGAAGTGCAGATCAAGAAGGACCCGTCGACCGGCAGCGGCGGCAGTTCCATCCCGATGACGCAGATCGGCTCGGCCGCCAAGAACGCCCAGGGTGGCGATGCGGATCGCCCGGTGGTGATCAGCGCCGACAAGTCGGTCAAGTACGAGACGGTCGTCAAGGCGATGAACCAGCTCAAGCGCAGCGGCATCGAGCGCGTCGGTCTCTCGGTGCAAACCACGGGCGCGAAGTAAGGCATGTCGCTCGCCGCAGACCGCCCCGAATTCGCGCCGCCGCCGCAGCGCGGCACGCCGCGCGCCGTGCTACTGGCACTGATCGCGCATGCGCTGCTTATCGCCGCGCTGACCTGGGGCGTGAGCTGGCGGCGCGAGGCCGAGAACGAAGCGGTCGAGGCCGAGTTGTGGTCGTCGACCGTCCAGCAGGCCGCGCCCCGCGCCGTCGCGCCGGTGCCCACGCCGCCGTCCCCGGCGCCCACTCCGGCCCCGCCGCCCCCGCCTCCTCCGCCGCCGCCACCCCAGGCGGTGAGGCCGCCCGATCCGACGCCGGCGCCCAAGGCGCCCGACATCGCACTCGAACGCGAAAAGAAGCTCAAGGAGCAGAAGGAGCGCGAGCGCGAACTGGAGCAGCAGGCGCAGCAGCAGAAGAAGCTCGACGCGGCGAAAAAGGCGGCGCAGGAAAAGAAGGAAGCCGAAGCCAAACAGCGCGCCGAGGACGAAGCCGATCGCAAGAAGGCTGAGCAGCAGAAGCAGGCGGAACTGAAGAAGCGGCAGGAGGCCGAAGCCAAGCAGGCCGACGCAGCGAAGAAGAAGGAAGCGGAAGCCAAGCAGGCGGCTGCCGATCGTGCCGCGACACTGAAGCGGATGCAGGCGTTGGCGGGGACCGGCAACGAGAACTCGACAGGCACCGCCGCGCGCACCTCGGGACCTTCCGGCGGCTACGGAGCGCGGATCGCTGCGGCCGTTCGACCCAATATCGTGTATCCGGACGCGGATCTCGTGAGCGGCAATCCGACGGCCGAGTTCGACGTCAGCCTTGCACCCGACGGCACCATCGTCGGCGTGAAGTTGCGCAAGTCCAGCGGCGTGGCTGCCTGGGACGATGCGGCCGAGCGCGGACTTCGGCGCACGGAGAAGGTGCCCAGGGACATCGATGGGCGGATCTTCCCGGCCTTGACTGTGGCGCTCCAGCCCAAGGCTCGCTGAGGCGGAGCCCTCGGTTTCTTCAGGAGGCCGGGCGCTTCCAGACCCTGTCGACCAAGCCGTAGGCCGCAACGGCCGCCAGGCCGCCGATGGCCGCGCCCACGCTGATGTCCAACGGATAGTGCACACCGACCACTACCCGTGAAAGGCTCACAAGGCCGGCCAGCACGACCAGGAACCAGCCGACGACCCTGTAGTCCGCAACGAGCAGAAAAGAAACCGCGAGCGCCGCGTAAGCCGTCGCATGGCTGCTCGGAAATGATGGCCCGCCGCTGTGACCCAGGTGCACATAGCCAAGGCCCGTCTCGAAAGGCCTCGGACGATCCCAGACCTGCCCGATGGCCTCGCAGACGAGGCTGCCCAACGCAATGGCCACCAAGGCGGCAAGCACCGGCCTGAGCAACGGCCGCCAGCGATGCAGCGCGAGCCCCGACATCACCAGCACCAGCAACCAGTGCGCATGCACCGCCAGGAAGTGCCCGCCGCCGAGAAGCCAGCCCGGCGCATCCGCGTCGGCATTCAGCAGCAGGAACAGTTCGCGGTCGCCCGGAATCATGCTGAGCGATCCGCCTACTCGTAGACGATCGCCGCCTTTCCTGCATCGGCCTGCGCCATCCAGCTTGCGAGGGCCGCATCGGTCGGAAAGAACTTGGCGCGTTCGCCCAACTGCAGTTCGACCTGCGCGCCATTGCGGGCCATCGACAGGCGCACGCCCAACCCTTGCAGCAGTTCGCCATGCTCGCTCTGCTCGGTGCGGGGCGGAAAGTCCTTCACCATGCGGGCGATGTCCGGCGCCTTGCCGTTGACCGCCACGCGGAGGAACTTGCCGAAGCGGCAGCGTGCAGTCGCCAGGTCCCACACCTGCTGAACCTGGAACCGCGCTTCGAAGCCGCCACGCGCGGGTTGGAGCCGGCCGCTGACGATCACCAGTTCATCGTCCTTCAGCACGTTGCGGTTGGCGTTGAAGAGCGCCTCGTCGGCGGTCGCATCGATGGCGCCCGACTTGTCGTCGAGCTTGAAGATCGCGAGCCGCCCGCGCTGGCCGTTGATCACGCGGAAGTCGCTCACGATGCCCGCGATCACCTGCTGTTCGCGCGAATCCATCAGGTCGTCGATTTCGCGCTTGCAGAAGCGCCGGACTTCGTGCGCGACTTCGTCGAAGAGGTGCCCCGACAGGTAGAAGCCGACCGCGGTCTTCTCGTAGGTCAGCCGTTCCTTCACGCCCCAGGGCGTGGCATCGACCAGGTCGGGCTCCGCCGTGGCCGAGCCGTGCTCGAAGTCGCCGAAGATGTCGACCTGCGCGGCATTGGCCTCTGTCGCGACGGCGAATTCATAGGCGCGGTCGACCGATGCGATCAGCGACGCACGGTTCTGCTGCAATGAATCGAAGGCACCGGCCTTGATCAGCGCCTCGACGGTGCGCTTGTTGATGCGCTGCCGGTCCACGCGCACGCAGAAGTCGAACAGGCTCTTGAAGGGGCCGCCCTCCTCGCGCGCCCGCACGACGGCCTCGACCGCGAGTTGCCCCGTGCCCTTGACCGCACCGAGTCCGTAGCGGATGACCTTGTCGTTGACCGGCTCGAAGCGGTAGTTGCCGCGGTTCACGTCCGGCGGCTCGAAGGTCATGCCGAAGTTCTTCTGCGCATCCTCGAACAGCACCTTGAGCTTGTCGGTGTCGTCCATTTCCACGGTCATGTTCGCGCAGAAGAACTCGGCCGTGTAGTGGACCTTGAGCCAGCCGGTGTGATACGCCAGAAGCGAGTACGCGGCCGCGTGCGACTTGTTGAAGCCGTAGCCCGCGAACTTCTCCATCAGGTCGAAGATCTCGTCGGCCTTCTTCTGGTCGATGTCGTTCTTGGCTGCACCCTTGCGAAAGATTTCGCGGTGCTCGGCCATTTCCTCGGCCTTCTTCTTGCCCATCGCGCGGCGCAGCAGGTCGGCGCCGCCGAGCGAATAGCCGCCCAGGATCTGCGCGGTCTGCATCACCTGCTCCTGGTAGACCATGATCCCGTAGGTCTCGGAGAGCATCTCGGCCACCAGCGGATGCGGGTACTCCACAGGCTCGCGCCCGTGCTTGCGGGCGACGAAGCTGGGGATCAGGTCCATCGGGCCGGGCCGGTACAACGCGTTCAGCGCGATCAGGTCTTCCAGCCGCGTGGGCCGGGCGTCCTTCAGCATCCCTTGCATGCCGCGCGATTCGAACTGGAACACGGCCTCGGTCTTGCCTTCGGCGAAGAGCTTGTAGGTCGGCACGTCGTCGAGGCGGATGTTCTCGTAGGCGAAGTCCTCCTGCCCCTTGTGCCGCTTGACGATGAACTCCCTCGCGATCTCGAGGATGGTGAGCGTCGCCAGGCCCAGGAAGTCGAACTTCACGAGGCCAACGGCTTCGACGTCGTCCTTGTCGTACTGGCTCACGGCCGAATCGCTGCCCGGCTGCTGGTAGAGCGGGCAGAAGTCGGTGAGCTTGCCCGGCGCGATCAGCACGCCGCCCGCGTGCATGCCGATGTTGCGGGTCATGCCTTCGAGCTTCTGCGCGAGCTCGACCAGCATGCGGACTTCTTCTTCCTTCTCGATGCGCTCCGCGAGCTGCGGCTCCATCTCGATGGCGTAGTTGTTCTTGTCGTTGTCGGACTTGGGCGACGGCGGGTACTGGATCGTCACCGGCTGGCCCGGCTTGTTCGGGATGAGCTTGCTGATGCCGTCGCAGAACATGTAGCTCATGTCGAGCACCCGGCCCACGTCACGGATGGCGGCGCGCGCGGCCATGGTTCCGAAGGTGGCGATCTGGCTCACGGCGTCGCGGCCGTACTTGTCCTTGACGTAGTCGATGACGCGGTCGCGGTTGCCCTGGCAGAAGTCGATGTCGAAGTCGGGCATCGAGACGCGCTCGGGGTTGAGGAAGCGTTCGAACAGCAGCTTGTATTCGAGCGGGTCGAGGTCGGTGATCTTGAGCGCATAGGCCACCAGCGAGCCCGCGCCCGAGCCCCGGCCCGGGCCCACCGGGCAGCCGTTCTTCTTGGCCCAGTTGATGAAGTCGCCGACGATCAGGAAGTAGCCCGGGAACCCCATCTTCAGGATGGTGTTGATCTCGAACTCCAGGCGCTCGACGTAGCGCGGACGCTCGGTATCGCGTCTTGTCGCGTCGGGGTAGAGGTGCGCGAGGCGTTCTTCCAGGCCTTCGAACGACGCGACGCGGAAGTACTCCTCGATGGGCATGCCGTTGGGCGTCGGGAAGTTCGGCAACTGCGGCTTGCCGAGCACCAGCGTGAGATTGCAGCGCTTGGCGATCTCGACCGTGTTGGCGATGGCGCTCGGCACATCGGCGAAGAGCTTCGACATCTCGGCGGATGACTTGAAGTACTGCTCGCGGGTGAACTTGCGCACGCGGCGCGGGTTGCCCAGGATCTCGCCTTCGGAGATGCAGACGCGCGCTTCGTGCGCCTCGTAGTCGTCGGCGGTGGCGAACTGGACGGGGTGCGTGGCGACGACCGGGAGCTTGAGGCGTGCGGCGAGTTGCACGGCAGCGACCACGTGCGGCTCGTCTTCGGGGCGGCCAGCGCGTTGCAGCTCGATGTAGAAGCGGTGCGGGAAGATACCGGCCAGTTGGAGGGCGATCTGCGCCGCACGCTCGGCCTGGCCTTGCAGCAGCGGCGCGCCCAGCGGGCCGGCCTGCGCGCCCGACAGCGCGATCAGGCCGCCTTGCAGTTCCTGCAGCCAGGCGAGCTTGCAGGCTGCCTGCGCCTGCCCGCGGCCGACGTTCTGCGTCCAGGCGCGCGCCAGCAGTTCGGACAGATGGAGGTAGCCCTCCTTGTTCTGCACGAGGAGGACGATGCGGGTCAGCTGGCCCGGCTCGGTGCCGAACCCTTCGACGAACACTTCGGCGCCCAGCACGGGCTTGACGCCCTTGCCGCGCGCTTCCTTGTAGAACTTGACGGCGCCGAAGAGGTTGTTGAGGTCGGTGATCGCGAGTGAGGGCTGGCCATCCTTGGCAGCGGCCTTGACGACTTCATCGATGCGGTTGGTGCCGTCGACGACGGAAAACTCGGTGTGCAGGCGCAGGTGAACGAACATCCGTCGATTGTAGGAAGGCGGACCTCCACGATGTGATGTGACTCTCCCTACAATCCCGCCCCGTGCAAGAGATTTTGAATATCGCGGCCTACAAGTTCGTCCCGATTGACGACGCCGCCGAACTGCGTGGAGCGCTTCGCGCGTCGACCCACGCGCTGGCGCTGAAAGGGACGATTCTTCTCGCGCCGGAAGGCATCAACCTGTTCCTGGCGGGCAAGGTGGATTCAGTGCGTGCTTTCCTGGCCTCGCTCCGAGCGGACGCCCGCTTCGGCGATCTTGAAGCCAAGGAAAGCTGGTCGGCCGCGCAGCCGTTTCGGCGGATGCTGGTCAAGCTCAAGCGCGAGATCATCCGCATGGATCACCCGGCGATCCAGCCGGCCGCGGGGCGCGCGCCGGGGGTGGACGCGCCGACGCTCAAGCGCTGGCTCGACCAGGGGCACGACGATGCGGGCAAGCCGGTGGCGCTGCTCGATACGCGCAATGCCTTCGAGGTGGACTACGGGACTTTCGAGGGCGCCATCGACTGGCGCATCCACAAGTTCACCGAGTTTCCGAAGGCGCTGCAGAAGCACCGTGACGAACTCGCGGGGAAGACGGTCGTGAGTTTCTGCACCGGCGGCATTCGGTGCGAGAAGGCGGCGATTCTGATGCGGGAAGTCGGGGTGTCCGACGTGCTTCAGCTCGAAGGGGGCATCCTCAAGTATTTCGAGGAGGTCGGGGGCTCGCATTACCAGGGCGAGTGCTTTGTCTTCGATGGGCGGGAATCGTTGTCGCCGGATTTGAAGGCGCGAGCGAGCGGGGTGAGTGCTCGCGCGGCTGAAGATCCGGACATTGGGATCAAACGCTGAACGTGCCGCTGCTTGAGCGCGCCCGATAGGCGGTGCGGGGTGTGCAGCGATTGCGTGCGCTGCCTGACGTCGCCAACCCCGGCGTCAGACAGGCGTAGTGCCCGTATCGGGCGGCGTCTGCACCTGGAAGGGATGACCCGGTAGCGGGATGAATTCGGTTTCGCCGGGGACATGGCCCATGCGCTGCGCGGACCAGTCGGCACCGGCTTGCAGGATGCGCTCGCGGCGGCTCGATACGAAGTTCCAGGTGATGAAGCGCGGGCCATCGAGCGGGTCGCCGCCGATGACGACCAGGCGGACGGGGCCTTGCGAGGTCAGCACGCCGCCTTCGCCATTAGCGAGCGCCGCCATCGTGTGTTGCGCGACGACTTCGCCGTCCAGCGACACATCACCGTCGATGGGATAGATGGCGAGTTCCTGTGCAAGCGGCGGAAGCTCGAAGCTTGCGCCAGCCGGCAAGGCCACGTCGAGGTAGATGGTCTTCGACAAGGTCGCCACGGGTGAACGCGCACCGAAAGCCTCGCCCACCAGCACGCGAACTTGCACGCCCTGCACTTCGAGCGACGGGATGTCGGCCGCGGCAGTGTGCGCAAAGCTCGGCTCGACCTCCTCGTGCACCTGTGGCAAGGCGACCCACAGCTGCAGGCCGTGGTTCACGTAGATCGCATCGCGCAGTTGCTCGGGCTTGCGCTCCGAATGCACGATGCCACGCCCGGCCGTCATCCAGTTGACCGCGCCGGGGCGGATTTCCTGCACGCTGCCGAGGCTGTCGCGGTGCATCATCGCGCCCTCGAAAAGATAGGTCACGGTCGAGAGGCCGATGTGCGGATGAGGCCGCACGTCGTGCTCGGACCCGGGCTGCTCGGTCGCCGGACCGAAATGGTCAAAGAAGACGAAGGGCCCCACCGAACGCCGCTTCGCCGCCGGCAGAAGCCGGCGAACCTTGAAGCCCCCTCCAAGATCCTTGTCGTGCGGTTCAAGCAGCAGTGGTGCGGTCATCGTGGTCTCCGGTAAAAAAAGTTGCGTCAGCTCTACGATCGCACATCCCAGAAATCCCACGGAACCGGCTCCGCCGGTCCGTCGGGATTGCCCCCGGCAGGGGGTAGGCGGCCACACGAAGTGGGCAAGCCTGGGGGCGAGCTATTTGACTATTTGGGCCACCCGTTCGCCGAAGGCCCGGGCGGTGTCGAGGTCGCCGCGCGCCATCTCGGCCGGGCTCGCATCGGTGGGCGACGTGGTCAGCAAACCGTTGTAGCCGCCGACGTAGTTGATCGAATCCCGCTTCGCGGCCTTGTCGTTGCTCGGCATGATGCCCATGCTGACCCACAGGCCGCTGTGCTGCATCGCGAGGTGCCAGAGGTACGTCAGCGTCGCGTCCTTGTCGCCGTTCATGGCGGCGCTGTTGCTGAAGCCGGCGAAGAACTTGTCCCTCCAGCCCTGGACATACCAGACCTTGGAGGAAGCGTCCGCAAATTTCTTGAACTGCCAGCTCGGGCCGCCCATGTAGGTGGGCGCGCCCATGATGATCGCGTCCGCCGCGGCGAGCATCTCCCAGCCTTGTGGCGGCAGATTGCCGTCGGCATCGATCGGCAGAAGATGGGCGCCCGCGCCTTCGGCCACCGCCTGCGCGACGCGCTGCGTGTGGCCATAGCCCGAGTGAAAGACAACAACGATGTCGGCCATCGAGATTTCCTGGTCAATAAAGCACCCCGCATCGTACGGCGTGCAAAGCCGAGAAACACCACGGACCGGCTTGCCGGTCCGCAGGTGTTGCCCCCTTTCAAAGGGGGTGGGCGGCCACACGAAGTGGGCAAGCCTGGGGGTTACTTTTTATCAATGCTGAAGCGCCCGGCGCCGAGCGCGGCGATCGCCAGCAGGCCACCGGCAATCGCAATGTTCTTGAAGAACATCAGCTGGTTCACATACGCCTTGTCGGCCGGCATGGCCCAGTAGTTGTGGAAGAACACGGCCGTCGCGACGGTGAACACCGCGAGGATGATCGACACGATGCGCGTCTTGTAGCCGACGAGCAGCAACAGGCCGAGACCGAGTTCGACAATGATCGCGATGATCGCGCCAAGCGCCGGCATCGGGAGGCCGACGGAGCCGATGTAGCCGACGACGCCGGCAAAGCCGGTGAGCTTGCCGAAGCCGGCGGGCACGAAGAGCAAGGCGACGAGTACGCGACCAATCAGTGCCAGCGTGTCTTGCGCAGCGCCTGCGGATGCCGGAGCGGCGTAGTTTGCGGTGGTAGTGGACATGGGGATTTACTCCTGGGTTGAAAAAAAGTTGCGCGCTTTCAGGCCGCGAGGTCGAACACCAGCACTTCGGCGTTCTTGCCGGCGCCGAGCGTCAGTTGCGATTCGCCTTCGAGCAAGGCGGCGTCGCCGGTAGCGAGCTTCGTGCCGTTGGCTTCGAGCTCACCGCGCACCAGGTGCACGTAGCTCTTGCGCTTCGGGTCGAGGGTCAGCTTGACTTGTTCCTCGCCGTCGACAAGGCCAGCGAACAGGCGCGCGTCGGCATGCACCAGCACCGAACCGTCCGCGCCGTCCGGGGACGCGACCAGCCGCAGCTTTCCGCGCTTCTCGGCTTCGGCAAACGTCTTCTGCTCGTAGCTCGGCGGGATGCCGCGCACGTTCGGCTCGATCCAGATTTGCAGGAAGTGCGTGGTCTCGTCGGCCTTGTGGTTGAACTCGCTGTGCATCACGCCTCGACCGGCGCTCATGCGCTGGACGTCGCCCGGCGGAATGGATTCGACATTGCCCATGCTGTCCTTGTGAGCGAGTTCACCGGACAGCACGTAGCTGATGATTTCCATGTCCTTGTGGCCGTGCGTGCCGAAGCCGGCACCCGCGGCCACGCGGTCTTCATTGATCACGCGCAGGTTGCCGAAACCCATGTGGGCCGGGTCGTAGTACCCCGCAAAGGAAAAGCTGTGGAAGGAGCGCAGCCAGCCGTGATCGGCATAACCGCGTTCCTGGGATTTACGGACTTGCAACATCGTCGAACTCCTGCCCTCGTCTCGAGGGCCTTCGAAATGCCGCGCCCTGTGCGCAGCGGATGTCTGTGACTTTAGGCCGGCACCCCTGCGCGAAAAGCGCTGCGGTTTGATGGCATCATTCAATTTATTTGAACGATCGGCCCGCATGCCTACTGCCCGCGACGTCCTGACCCCCGATGCGCTGTCGATGCTGCAGACGGTGGCGAGCACCGGCTCCTTTGCTGCGGCGGCTCGTTCGCTGAATGTGGTGCCCAGCGCACTGAGCTACCGGGTGCGCCTGATCGAGGACGCGCTCGACGTGCTGCTGTTCGACCGCAGCGGCCGGCAGGCCAAGGCGACGGAAGCCGGCGAGGAACTGCTACGCGAAGCGGCCCGCCTGCTGGGCGAGATCGATTCGGTCGCCAACCGGGTCAAGCGTGTGGCGACCGGCTGGGAGCCGATGCTGACGATAGCGGTCGACAGCGTCATCGCGCGCGATCCGCTGCTCGACCTCGCCAACGCCTTCTATGCGCTCGAGCCGCCGACGCGACTCAAGCTGCGCGACGAGACGCTGCTGGGCACGATCGAGGCGCTGGCCAGCGGCGAAGCCGATCTCGCGGTCGGGTCGGTGCTCGATGCGGCCAGCCTGGCTTTCACGGCCACGGGCATCCGGAGCCGCCCGCTCGGCGTTCTGACCTTCGTCTACGCGGTGGCGCCGCACCACCCGCTGGCCCGGATCGCCGAGCCGCTCAGCGACGACGTGCTGCGCCAGCACCGTGCGGTCGCCGCGGCGGACTCCTCGCGCGCAGGACCGAGCATGACCGTCAATCTGGTCGGCGGGCAGGACGTGCTGACCGTGCCCACCATGCAAGCCAAGCTGGCCGCGCAACTCCATGGACTCGGCGGCGGATTCCTGCCGGAGCCGATGGCGCGCCCGTATATCGAAGCCGGCCATCTGGTCGAGCGGCGCACCGAACGCGTTCCGCCTGTTGCGACCATGCATTGCGCCTGGCGAGTTCCCACTGCCGGCAAGCCGGGACGCGGAATGCAGTGGTGGCTTGAACAATTCGAGCACGAGGGGACACGTCGCGCCCTCCTCGAACGCCACCGCGGCCGATAACTGTGCCCCCCGGCTTGCCACTTCGTGTGCTTCGCCACCCCCCGAGGGGGAGGCTCGGCCGCCTTGGGGCGGCCCGGCGGCGGCCGATGGGGTCTTCAACCCGGTTAGAGTGCTTCGACTGCCAAACCAACATGAGACTGCCATGACCATCCGACCCGTCGCCGACCGTCACCGATCCAACGCATCGCGCCACTTCGCCGTCATCGGTGCGGGCATCGCCGGCGTGGCGTGCGCACGCACGCTGCTACAGGCGGGGCACCGCGTCACCGTGTTCGAGCGCGAAGCCAGTGCCGGTGGGCGCATGGCCAGCGAGTCCACGCCCTTCGGCCGCTTCGACAGCGGCGCGCAGTACTTCACCGTGCGCGATCCGCGCTTCGCGCTCGCGCTCGAAACGGCATCCCAGGTCTGCAAGCCCTGGAGCGCCAACCTCGTCCGCGTGCTCGACCCCCACGGCCGGGTCGCCGAGGCCGCCCTGCCCGCGCTCGAGCGGCACTGGGTCGCGCAGCCGGGCATGGATGCGCTGGTCGCGCACTGGGCCGAGCCCCTGGGCGACTCGCTCGTGACGCAGACGCAAGTGACCCACATCGAACCCGATTCGCTCGACAGCAAGCGGTGGCAACTGCGCACCGCCGGGGTCGAGGATTCGAGCCATGTCTACTCCGGCTTCGACGCGGTCCTGCTGGCCGTGCCGCCCGCGCGCACGCGCGCCCTGCTGGACAACGGCAAGCTCTCCCAGGACATCAGCGCAAAGATCGAAGCCGTGCGCATCGCACCGTGCTGGACGCTGATGATCGCCTTCCCGCAAGCCAACCAGCCGACGATGTCGCACCTGGGGCCCCAATGGAATGCGGCGCGCAGCACGCATCACCGCGTGGCGTGGCTCGCGCGCGAATCGTCCAAGCCCGGCCGCGACCGCATCGAGCGCTGGACCCTGCAGGCCAGCGCGGCATGGTCGCAGGAACACCTGCGCGACGACGCGCCGCGCGTCGAAGCCAAGCTGCTCCGCGCCTTCTCGGAGATCACCGGCATTCGCGCCGAGCCGTCGCACGCGCAGGCCCGTTGCTGGCCGGAGGCGCAGACGCAGGTGCCGGTCGGCAAGCCGCACCTGTGGGACGCCAAGGCGCGCATCGGCGTCGCGGGCGACTGGTGCACGGGTCACCGCGTCGAGGATGCCTTCCTCTCGGGCCTGACCCTGGCACTCAAGGTGGTCTGATTCCGCCTCGCGGTGATGATCCGGATCGGCCGCTTCGCGCCCTCACCCACGGGACCGTTGCACGCGGGGTCGCTCGTCGCGGCGCTCGCAAGCTGGCTGGATGTGCGAGCCCGAGGCCCGCAAGCCCGCTGGCTCGTGCGAATCGAGGATGCCGACACGGAGCGCTGCCTGCCCGGCATGGGCGACGAAATCCTCCGGCAACTGGCTGCCTGCGGCATGACGCCCGACGAGGCGCCTGTCTGGCAGACCAGTCGCACCGCGCTTTACGAACGGGCTCTTGACCAACTCAGGGCCTCGCAACTGGCCTACCCCTGCGGCTGCTCGCGCAAGGACATCGACGAGGCGCTCGCGCGCAGCGGCATCGTGCACGCCCGTCATGGCGAACGCGTGTATCCGGGCACTTGTCGCGATGGCCTGCACGGCAAGCCGGCGCGGGCCTGGCGCTTCGCCACCGCCCGGTTCCAATCGCCGCGGGGATCTAGCGTGCTTCACTGGACGGACCGACGCCTCGGCAGCTCGTCTCAGGACGTGACGCGCGAGGTCGGCGATTTCGTGCTGAAGCGGGCCGATGGTCCGTGGGCCTATCAACTCGCGGTCGTGGTCGATGACGCCGATCAAGGCGTGACCGACGTCGTGCGCGGCGAGGACCTGGCCGACAACACGGCGCGGCAGATCCTGCTCCAGCAGGCGCTCGGCGTGCCGACGCCCAGTTACCTTCACACGCCGCTCGTACTCGGCGCGGATGGCGACAAGCTGTCCAAGCAGAACGGCGCAACGCCCCTGAACACTTCGACGCCGGAAGATTCACTGGCGGCCCTGAACGCTTCGGCACGGGTGTTGGGGCTGACTGCAACGGATGCCCCATCGGCAGGCGAAGCGCTTGCAGGCTGGGTGCCGCAATGGCGCGATCTCTACAATCCCGGGCCTTGATGACCAGCCCCACCACCGACCTCCCCCGCGACCCGCCGGACGACAGTCCGGCCGGCGACAAACCGACCGGCGAGGCGCACCCGCTGCACCGCCGCCTGAAGAGCTTCGTGAAGCGCGGCGGCCGCACGACCGACGGGCAGGCACGCGCGTACGAACAGTTCGGACCGAAATTCCTGCTGCCCTATGCCGCCGCGCCGCTCGACTTCGAAGCGACCTTCGGCCGCAATGCGCCGACCATCCTCGAAATCGGATTCGGCATGGGCGAAGCCACGGCGCACATCGCCGCGCTCATGCCGGAGAAGAACTTCCTGTGCTGCGAAGTGCACGAGCCCGGCGTCGGCGCCCTGCTCAAGCGCATCGGCGAGCAGAACCTCCAGAACATCCGCATCTGCGCCCATGACGCGGTCGACGTGCTCGACCACATGCTGCCGCCGGCCACGCTGGCCGGTGTCCACGTGTTCTTTCCGGACCCGTGGCACAAGACGCGGCACAACAAGCGACGGCTGATCCAGTCGCCCTTCGTCCGCAAGCTGGCGGGACGGCTGGCGCCGGGCGGCTACCTGCATTGCGCCACCGACTGGCAGCCCTACGCCGAGCAGATGCTCGAAGTTCTTTCGCTGGAACCGCTGCTGCGCAACACGGCCGAAGCCTACGCGCCGAAGCCGTCTTATCGCCCGCTCACCAAGTTCGAGAATCGCGGGCTCAAGCTGGGCCACGGCGTGTGGGACGTGGTGTTCGAACGCCGCTGATCGGCAAAGCTCAGTTCGCCAGGATCGGATTGCGTTTTTCTTCTTCGATCCGCTGCTGCCTGCGCACCGCTTCGCACTGCGGGTGTGGCTTGAAAGCAGGCTTGAGGCATTGCGCGGCCATGCACCGCGCCGCGGCGAAGAAGTTCAAGCCGGCGCAGGCGGCGCCCGGATCGACCGCTTCGGCCTGCGGCCGGTTCGGGATGCGTGCCGGTGCCACAGGCTTGGCAACTTCGTCCCGCGTCGGGTGCGGAGACAGCGAATAGGTTTGCGGCACAGCCGCCCCGGGCTCGGCCGGCGTCGGCTCCACCGTGGGCGCAGGCAACGCGATCGGCATGACGAGCGCGGGCGCTGGAGCCGCGGGCATGGCAGGGGGCGGAGCCTCCGGCTCGAGCTTGTACACCGCATCCGGACCCGCGAGCATCCACCCCGCGGCCGTCCCGACGACGAGCGCCACGACGAGCCCGCCGACACTCAACCACACGCTCTTTCTCGGCTCCGCGGCCGGCGCGAAAGCGCTCGTCGACTTGGGCTTGCGCGGTGGCTCCGGTGGCGGCGCGTACTCCGTCCGCGCGAATCCGGGCGCTGCAAGCGCCGTGGGCAAAGGGTTGACGCATTCGATGCAGAACTTGGCAATACCGCGGTTCTCGGTGTCGCAGATCGGGCATCTCACCTTCATGTCGCCTGGCGTTCAGTGCGTGACGATGGGAAGCTCTTTCGCCTCTGCGGGCGCAAGGCCTTGCGCTGCGAGCACGTTCTTCTGCGCCGCCATGACGAGCGCGGCGCGGTAGGCGGAGCGGCTCGCGATCTTGGTGTGGGTGATCAGCGCCTGCCAGTCGCGTTCGAGTTCATCAGGGGCCCGGTCGACCGGCTTGCTCATCAGCGCCTGGCTGACGTCGACCAGCGCGGCCGCGGAACTGAGGCAGATGTTGATGGCGGACTGCGCGGCGCTGGCCCGGAACCGCTGGTCCTCCGTGCGCACGGCTTCAAGGGGAACATTGGCGGTGGGGCCGTGGTACGGGGTGCCGTGCAGCTCGCTGTCGGCGTGCGCGAGGACCCTCTCGATGGTGGCCAGGGCGTTTTCCAGCAGTGCGATATCGATTGACGTTTGCTTCATTTCATCCAGCCGGATGGTTTCCGGTCCAGGCGGAATGTTGACAGCGGAGGGCACTTTCGCACTGTGCAAAATGCCACACTGGACATACAAAAGTTTACAAATTTAGTGATCTGAATTGCCGAGATCCACCCATCAAAACGTCAAAAGTTCCCGTATCGAAGCGCCTGCGTGACTTACTACCTTCTGTTGCGGCATCGAAGTTGCTACATTTTTCTGTCAAATACAACGAAAGGTATCCGATGAACCTGTCTCTGTCTCGCAGGACCTGGCTCGGCACGGCCAGTGCGCTGCTGGTCGGCGGAGGGTTGTATTCGGGCCGGACGAGCCATGCGCAGACCGCGCCGCGCGCCGCCGCACCTGGCGTCGGCGCCGGCGGGACCGGTGGCGTGCGCACGGTGGTCCTGGGCCAATCGGTGCCGCTGACGGGCGCCGCCAGCGAGATCGGCCTCGCGTTCGCCGCGGGTTGCCGCCTCTACGCGACCGCGTTCAATGAAAGCAGCGCGAGCAGCGGCATCCAGCTCAAGCTGGTGCAACTCGACGACGGCTACGACGCCGCGCGCGCCACCGCCAACGCCCGCACCCTCCTGACCGCCGACAAGGCGGACCTGCTCTTTGGCTTCGTCGGCACCGCCAGCAGCGAAGCCGGCGCGGCTGCGGCAGCACAACAGGGCACCGTCCTGTTCGCCCCCTTTGCCGCCGCGGACAACCTGCGCGCAGCGGGCCATCCGAATGTGTTCCACGTCCGACCCAGCATGGCCGACGAGGCCTTCAAGATCGTTCGGCAGTGCGCCACGGTCGGACAGACGCGCATCGCGCTGATCGGCGACGACGACGCCATGGGCCGTGCCGGCCTGGCGGCGGTGCAGCAGGCCGTGACCGAACTCAAGCTCCCCCCGCTGGTGACAAATGCGCTGGTGCCCACGACCGGGGGCAAGCTGGATGCAGCGCTCGCGGCGGTGCAGAAGGAGTCGCCGCAGGCCATCATCCTGGTGTCGCTTTCGACCACCACAGCCAATGTGATCCGGAAGCTGCGCAAGAGCGGCTATTCAGGCGCCTTCATGGCGTTCTCGATCGTGGGCATCGACCCGCTCTACACGGAGCTTGGCAAGGACATCGGCGGCATCGTGATCTCGCAGGTGGTGCCCTCGCCGCGCTCCTCGGCGATCCCGATCGTCAAGGAGTACCTCGCAGCCGTCGACAACTCGGACCAGGCGCCTTCCTACGAAGGACTCGAGGGCTTCATCGCCACCAAGGCGGCAGGCGAAGCCATCAAGCGCGCCGGCCGCGGCTTCACGCCCGCGGCGCTGCAGCGCGTGATGGCCGGCATGACGGACTACGACGTCGGCGGCTTCCGCATCAACCTCCGGCCAGGGCTGCGCGATCCGGGCCGGACCATCGACCTCATCAGCATCACCAAGGACGGCCGCGTCCTCCGCTGAAGCCGGCGGCTACCCTGCATTGCCGAGCTGCCGCAGCGCGTCGGGCGAAAGCAGCTCGATGCGCCCGTAGCCCAACGCGATCACGCCTTCATGCGCGAGCGCGTTGAGTTCCTTCGACAGGGTCTGGCGCGTCACGCCGAGCATCATCGCGAGCGCCTCCTGGGGCAACGCCACGCTGCGGCGCGGCTCGGGCGATTGCGTCGCGTCGCCACGCGCGAGCGCCAGAAGCCGACGCGCCACGCGCGCCCGCAGGCCGCGCAACGTGGCGTCCTCCATCAGGCCGTAGAGACCGCGAACACGTGCCGCCAGCAAGGCTGCAATGGCGCGCGCGAAGGCGGCGTCCTGCATCTGCTGCGCGAAGGCTTCGTAGGGAACGGCCAGGAGGTCGAGCGCGGAGAGCGCGGTGGCATCGTGCGTGCGCGGTGAGCCGTCGATCAGGCTGATCTCGCCGAACCAGTTGCCGGGTTCGAGCACGGCGAGGATCGCTTCCCGGCCGTCCTGCCGCAGCGTCGATATCTTGATCGTCCCCGCCGCCAGTCCGAAGAAGGCCGCGCCCGCCACGTGCACCGGATCGTCCTGCCTGAACACCATCGCGCCGCGACGCAGGTGGATCAGTTCGGCCGCGCCGAGCAGCGCCTCGCGCTGGGCACGCGGCATGGACGCGAACCACGGGTTGGACTCCACGGCCGCGCGATGCGCTGCGGACAATTGCGGGCGGGGCAATGAAGGCAAGTCCTGGCTTCCGGGGGTTTACGAGAGCGCTCCATTGTCAAATTCTTGACAGTTGAGCGTCAAGCACGGGTCTACAGTGGCCGCACCCCACAGGAGACTTCACGATGAACGCAAGAGCGAATTTCACCCGCATGCAGGACAGCACGCGCGAAGACTGGCAAGTGATCGGCGGCGAATTCATGCAGTTCGCGACAGGCCTGCCCGAGCGCGTGATCAAGCACCTGCAGATCCTCGAAGGCGACTACGGCGGCTTTCCGATCGACCGCTACTCGCACTCCCTGCAGACCGCCACGCGCGCACTGCGCGGCGGCCGCGACGAGGAATACGTCGTGTGCGCGCTGCTGCACGACATCGGCGACACGCTCGGCACCCTTAACCACCCGGACATCGCGGCCGCGATCCTCAAGCCCTTCGTGACGGAGGAGAACCACTGGATGGTCCAGCACCACGGCATCTTCCAGGGGCACTACTTCTTCCATCACATCGGGCTCGACCGCGACCTGCGCGAGAACTTCCGCAGCCATCCGAACTTCGAGCGCACCGCCGAGTTCTGCGAGCTGTACGACAACCCCGCCTTCGACCCGAAGGCCGAGACCTTGCCGATCAGCGAATTCGCGCCCATGCTGCGACGTGTGATGGCGCAGCCCCGCCAGAGCATCTACAAGTCGGCAACGGCAGAATCGGCCGCCGCCTGATCACCCCACGCATCCCAGGAGACCCTCGATGAACGCCACCTCCCAAAGCGAAACCCAGAAGCTCGTCAGCGCCGAAGAATGGCAGCTGCGCGTCGACCTTGCGGCCTGCTACCGGCTGGTCGCGCTGTATGGCTGGAGCGACCTCGTGTTCACGCACATCAGCGCGCGCGTGCCCGGCCCGGAGCACCACTTCCTGATCAATCCGTACGGCCTCATGTTCGACGAGATCACGGCGTCCAGCCTCATCAAGGTCGACAAGGACTGCAACAAGGTGATCGACTCGCCCTACCCGGTCAATCCGGCCGGCTTCGTGATCCACAGCGCGATCCACGCGGCGCGCGAAGACATCCAGTGCGTGCTTCACACCCACACGCGCGCCGGCATCGCGGTCAGCGCGCAGAAGAACGGCGTGATGCCGATCAGCCAGCAATCCACCTTCGTGCTCGCATCGCTGGCCTATCACGATTACGAAGGCGTGGCCTTCCGCGACGACGAGAAGCCGCGCCTGCAGGCCGACATGGGCAACGCCAACTTCCTCATGCTGCGCAACCACGGCCTGCTCACCGTCGGCAAGACCATCGCGGACGCCTTCCTCAGCATGTACACCTTCGAGAACACCTGCCAGATCCAGATCGCCGCGCAAGCCGGTGGCGGCGAGCTGACCCAGGTTGACCCACGCATCGTCGAAGGCGTGGGTCATGCGATGAAGGTGCAGACAGGCGGCATGGGCGGGGCCTTCGTCTGGCCGTCATTGATCCGCAAACTAGACCGCATCGACCCCACCTACAAAAACTAAGCGCCTCGCCGGACCGCGAAGCGGGCCTCCTTCGCGAAATACCGCGGCACGGCTTCGCCGCGCCGCTGGTGTTGCCCCCGGCAGGGGGTAGGCGAAGCGACACGCAGTGCGCGAAGCCTGGGGGCGAGTCAAATATCCAATGCGGATGCGTCAGGCGAATCCTCGTCGCGCGCTTCCTCTGCCGCCCTGCAGTACTCGCGCAGCTTGAGCAGCGCGCGGTACATCGCATCCCGCTCGTCGGGCGTCAGCGCGCGGATCGCGGCCGCCTGGCGCCGGCGTGCGATGGGAATCGCCTCTGCGTGCAGCGCCTTGCCGGCCGGCGTCACGGCGCACCAGACCTTCTTGCGCGGCGTGTTGCCTTCCGCCTGCAACTCGACCAGTCCTCGGCCTTCCAGCAGCTTCAGCGTGCGGCTGACCAGCGCCTTGTCGGAGGTCGACTGCTTCACAAGTTCGCTGAACGCCAGGCGCTCCGCATGCGCCACGAGCGACAGCACCCGCCATTCCGACACCGACAGGCCGAACTGATCCGCGTACGGCAGCGTGATGGTGCGCCGGAGCGCGTTGCCCACCTGGCTCATCATGGTCGTGATGAAGGCATCGACCGTCAGCGTCGTGCCTGCTTCGTCGAGTTCTGTCCAGGGCGTGGGCGGCTCGGCCACGGGGGAAATGGTGCTTTTGTCTGTCATTGGCCTGCATTGTTTCACGCTGTCGCCGGTAACCGCAGATACCGGATAGATCAATTAATCTCTAAACGTCAATCAGTAGTTACGGCAAGTTGATGCATCAACAATGACGGCACAATGAAGCGTTCGTTAGTGAATCGTTGTTTTACTAATGAATCGCCATTCCATTCCGTTGCCAGCTGCCATGCACGCTTCCCACGACGCGCATGGCCCTTCCAGGAGCCAGTGATGTTCTCGACCCGTCGCCAAGTCCTTCTCGCGGCCACGATGGCGGCATGCGCCATGACCGCCGGTCACGCCATCGCCCAGACCGACTACCCGTCCAAGACGATCAGCGTGATCGTGTCCTATCCGCCCGGCGGCGACACGGATGCCATCGCACGCCTGTTCGCCGACAAGCTCTCGCAGCGGCTGAAGCAGACGGTCATCGTCGACAACAAGCCCGGCGCCGGTGGCGCCCTCGGCAACAACTTCGTGAGCCGCGCACCGGCGGACGGCTACACGCTGCTGTTCACGCCGAACCCCTTCACCACCGCGCCGCTGGTGATGAAGCTGTCGCCCAGCGCCAGCTACGACGTGCTGCATGGCTTCGAGCCGATCATCAACACCGCCACGCAGCCGCTCGTGCTGGTCGCCAATCCCGGTCTCGGCGTGAAGACGCTGCCGGAGCTGATCGCCGCGGCCAAGGCCGGCAAGCCCGTGAGCTACGCCAGCCCCGGCGCCGGCTCGCCGATGCACATCGCCGGCGAATGGCTGAATCACGCGGCCGGGGTGAAGTTCTCGCACGTGCCCTATCGCGGCGTGGGTCCGTCGGTCACCGACGTGGTCGCCGGCCACGTCGACACGGCCTGGGTGACCTTCGGCGCGGTCCGGCAGTACCTGCAGAACGGGCGGCTGATTCCCCTGGCGATCGGCGACGCGCAACGATCGAAACTGGCGCCGAACGTGCCGACCCTGGCCGAGCTGGGCTACAAGGACGTGGTGGTCGGTGCCTGGAACGGCTTCTTCGCGCCCAAGGGAACGCCGGCACCCATCGTCAAGCTGCTGAACGAGAACCTCAACGAGATCCTCCGTTCGCCCGAAGTCGCAGAGAAGCTGGCCGTGTTTGGCGCCCTGCCGGCCGGCGGCGCGCCGGACGTGCTCGGCAAGATCAATTCGACGGACTACGTGGTGATGGGCAAGGTCATCAAGTACCTTGCGATCGCGGCGGAGTAGGGCTCGCCCCCAGGCTGCGCGCACTTCGTGTCGCTTCGCCTACCCCCTGCCGGGGGCAACACCGGCGGACCCGCGGAACCGGATCCGCGGTGTTTCGCGGACGGGCTTCGCTTTGCTTGCCAGGGATCTCCATTCGGGCATTTGACGATGAAACATTCTTTGAATACTGCAGGCTCTGGCGCTTCGACGTTGGGGACCGACATTCCACAGGTCACTGCGCGGGCCAAGGTTCTTGGGCGGGCGATGTATGCGGGTGACATCAAGGTTGCGGGGATGCTGCATGGGAAGGTGCTGCGCAGTCCTTACCCGCATGCGCGGATCGTGTCGATCGATACGTCCGAGGCGCTGGCGCTGCCGGGGGTGAAGGCGGTGCTGACGGGCGCCGATGCGCCGCGGGCGATGTGGGGGGTGCATCACAAGGAACGGCGCATTCTTGCCGAGGGCCTGGTGCGCTTCGCGGGGGAGGAAGTGGCTGCGGTCGCGGCGACTACCGAGGAGATTGCGCGGGATGCGCTGGATCTGATCCGCGTCGAGTACGAGGAGCTGCCGGCGATTCTCACGCCCGAGGAAGCACTCGACGAGGAAGCGCCGGGGGTTCATCCGGGGCGCAACAACGTCTCGCACGAGATTCGATTCGAGCGGGGTGACGTTGCGGCGGGCTTCGCGTCGGCGCACGTCGTGCACGAGGCTACCTACGACGCGCATGCGCAGTATCCGGGGTACCTGGAGCCGATGGGCACGGTGGCGAGCATCGATCCCGATGGACGGCTGGTGGTCTGGACGTCGACGCAGTCGGTCACGCAGGCGCGGCTGCGGCTGGCTGCCGCGCTGGAGCGTCCGATCTCCAGCATCCGCGTGATCCAGGCGACGACCGGCGGCGGGTTCGGCGG
Source organism: Variovorax glacialis (assembly GCF_051216375.1). Classification (NCBI taxonomy): domain Bacteria; kingdom Pseudomonadati; phylum Pseudomonadota; class Betaproteobacteria; order Burkholderiales; family Comamonadaceae; genus Variovorax; species Variovorax glacialis. The sequence goes on from NZ_JBPJZT010000005.1 coordinate 341,200, forward strand.
CAAGCTGGTGGAGGACGCCAACAACCTCATCGCCGGACTGCTGGCGGTGAAGACGGGCAAGCCGGTGCGGCTGGTGAACAACCGGCTGGAGGATTTCCTGGCGGCCTGCTCCAGCGTGCCGGAACGCATCACGCTCAAGCTGGGCATGGACCGCGACGGGCTGATCGTGGCGAAGGACGTCCGCATCATTGCCGAATGCGGCGCCTACGCCGGGCTCGCCGCCGAAGTGATGCACGTCACCGCCATGCGCAGCGACAACATGCACCTCAACCCCAACGTCCGCTCGCACGCCACGCTGGTCTACACCAACAACCCGCCGCACGGTGCCTTCCGCGGCTTCGGCGGGACGCAGATGCAGTTCGCGCTCAACAGCCACATCCACACGATGGCCGAGATGCTTGGGCTGGACCCGGTGCTCATCCACAAGCGCAACGCCATTCGCGTCGGCGAAGTCTCCATCCACGGATGGCAGATCGGCAGCACGGGGCTGGTGGAGTGCATCGACCAGGCCGCCGACGCCATCGGCTGGGAAGCGAAGCGCGCGTCGCCGAAGTCGCACGGCGTGAAGCGGCGCGGCGTCGGCATGGCCGCGGCCATGCACGTCAGCGGCAACCGCACCATCGGCAACTGGGACGGCTCCACGGTGATCGTCAAGATCAACGAGGACGGCCGCGTGTTCATCATGAGCGGCGAATGCGACATGGGCCAGGGCGCGATGACCATGCTGAGCCAGGTGGTCGCGCACGAGCTGGACCTGCCGCTGGCCCACATGCACGTCCTGCCGCCGGACACCGACACCTCGCCCATCGCGATCGGCTCGCTCGCATCGCGCGTGACCATCGCCGCCGGCAACGCGGCCATCGTCGCGGCACGCATGGCGCGCGACAAGCTCTTCGCGCTCGCATCGAAGCAATGGAGCGTGCCGGTCGAGCAGTTGAAGATCGCAGGCGGCGCGGTGTTCGTGGCCGAAGCACCCGAGCGCCGCGCGACCATCGCCGAGCTCGCGAAGCTCCACATCTGGACGCATGGCGGCGAAGGCATCCAGGTCAGCGGCAGCTGGGATGCCAGGACGGTCATGCACGACGACCAGGTGTACGGCAACATCGCGCCCGCCTACTCCTTCGCCGCGCAGGCGGTCGAAGTCGAGGTCGATACCGAGACCGGCCAGGTGACCGTGCTCGACAGCTACGTGGCCGACGACTGCGGCAAGGCGCTGAACCCGATCGCGATCCACGGTCAGACCAACGGCGCGACGGTGCAGGCCTTCGGCTGGACGCTGTACGAGCAGATGCAGGTCGAAGGCGGCCGCCTGATGAACGGCAACTTCGCCGACTACACGATGGCCACGGCCGACGCGGTGCCCCTGTTGCGCGGCGGCTTCGTCGAATCGAACGACCCCAACGGCCCCTACGGCGCCAAGGGCGCGAGCGAGACGGCGATCCTGCCCGGCGCCCCGGCCATCGCCAACGCGGTGTACGACGCCATCGGCGTGCGCATCACCGCTCTGCCGATTACGCCTGAAAAGATCCTCGCCGCCCTGCGCGAGCGCAAGGAAGAGGAGACGCGCGATGCGTGATTTCGACTACCTGGAGCCGGACTCGATCGACGAGGCCAGCCGCATGCTCGCCGACCTCGGCGACGACTGCCGCGCGATTGCCGGCGGCACCGCGCTGATGCTCGGCATGCGCCAGCGCATGTTGGCGCCGACGCACCTCGTGTCCCTGGCGCGGCTCGCGCCACTGCGCGGCATCGACTTCGATGCGCGCCGCGGACTGCGCATCGGCGCGCTGTCGCGCCATGCCGACGTCGCCAATTCGCCCATCGTGCAGGCCCACTACCCCGTGCTCGCCAGCATGGCCGCCCGCGTGGCAAACCCGCAGGTGCGCAACCAGGGCACGATCGGCGGCAACCTCTGCTATGCCGATCCGTCCACCGACCCGCCCGGCTGCCTGATGGCGCTCGACGCCAAGGTCGTGCTCGGCAGCAGCCGCGGCGAGCGTGTGCTGGGCATCGAGGAATTCCTCGTCGACTACTACGTCACGGCGCTGGAGCCCGACGAGATGGTGGTGGAGATCCGCGTTCCGCCGCTTCAGGCCGACACCTCGGGCGTGTACACGCGCTTCCTCCGCACGGCCGCGGAGCACCGTCCGCTCGCCAGCGTCGCGTTGATCGCGCGGCGCGACGGCGCGCTGTGTCGCGAGGCGCGGATCGCCGTCGGCGCATCGACACCTATCCCGACGCGATTGCGGCGTGCCGAGGCCTTCCTCGAAGGGCGCACCGTCACCGCCGCCATTGCGGCCGAGGTGGCCGACATCGTCGCCGCCGACATCGAACCGGTGTCCGACACGCGCGGCTCCGCGGACTTCCGCCGCGACATGGTGCGCGTCGTCGCGCGCCGCACCGTGGCCGAACTGTTCGGCCTCGCATCACATGAAGGAGCTTCGCAATGAGCCAGCACCGCATCGAATGTTCAGTCAACGGCGAGGCGCAAGCCGTCGACATGCCCGCGCGCCGCTTGCTCTCCGACTTCCTTCGCGACGACCTGCACCTCACGGGGACCAAGCGCGGCTGCGAAACCGGCATCTGCGGCGCCTGCTCGGTGCTGGTCGACGGCGAGGTCGTCAAGTCCTGCCTGATGCTGGCCGTGCAGGTGCAAGGCCGCGAGATCACCACCGTCGAAGGCCTCGGCGACGGCGACGCGCTGCACCCGCTTCAGGAAAGCTTCATGCAGTGCGGCGGACTCCAGTGCGGCTACTGCACGCCGGGCTTCCTCATGACCTCTTGCGCCATGCTCGCGAACAACCCCGACCCGACGGTCGATGAAGTGCGCCACGGGCTCAACGGCAACCTGTGCCGCTGCACCGGCTACACCCAGATCGTCGAATCCATCCTGACCGCCGCGGAGAAGATGCGTGGAAATTGAAAAGACACTGACAGTGGCGGCACCGCCGCAACGCGTGTGGGCGATGCTGCTCGACCCGCAGGTGATGGGCGGCTGCGTGCCCGGCATGCAGTCCATCGAAGTCGTGAGCGATGTCGAGTACGTCGCACTGATGCACGTGAAGATCGCCTTCGTGAGCGCCAGGTTCAAGCTGCGCACCACGATCGTGGAGCAGCGCGCGCCGAGCTACCTGCGCGCCGAAGGCACGGGCGAGGATGCATCGGTCGCCAGTTCGCTGAAGCAGCAGAGCGAGATCTTCCTCGCGCCTACCGCCGAGGGCGGCACCGAGTTGCGCATCAAGGTCAAGGTCGACGTGCTCGGCCGCCTGGGCACCTTCGGGCTGAGCGTGATGAAGACCAAGGCCGATCGCATGTGGGAAGAGTTCGGCACCAACCTCGCCGCGCGCATCGATGGCGGGGCCGAAGCGGCTCCCGCGCCGGCCGCATCCAGGCCGGCGGAGGTCGCAAAACGCCCTGCCCCGCCCGCCGCAGCGCAGGCGACCGAGGCCGCCACTGCGCACGCGCCGGTCCTGTCCGACAGCGGAAGGCCCATCGCGGCGACACGCAAGCCGGTCGCACCCGCGCTCTCCGTGCAGGCACCGGAAACCGGGATCGAACCGGGCTGGTGGACACGCCTGCTCGGCGGCAAGCCCGGCCGGCCGGCGAGCGTGCCGACTTCGGGGCGATCGATCCGCATCGAAGTGCGCCAGCTCGACAAGACCATCAGCATCGATTGGCCCCTGGAAGACGCCGATCAGTGCAAGGACTGGCTGCGGGAACTGATGAAGTGAGGAAGGGGCCTGTCAGGCCGGCGTTGCGCTGATGCCTGACAGTTCTTGCCGACGCTCACGCAGCCACAGCACGAAGCCGCAAGCGAACACCACGAGTTGCGTGCCGATGAGCAACGAGAAGCCCGCGAAGAAGCCCGAAGCGGCACCGCCCGATGCGCCCTGCCCGCCCGACACCGCGCTGATCACGCCGCCCATCAGCGCCGGCATGAACCCGGCGACCAGGCTCCCGGTGCCATTGACGACGCCGAAGGCGCTCGCCACATGCTCGGGGCGCGCGCAGTACTGCACCGTGCTCGGAATCGCCGGGCTCTGCAATCCCCAGAAGAAGTTGGCGGCGATCAACGCATAGGCCGCGAGGTAGCGGTCATGGGCATTGATCGCGAGCAGCACCGACAGCGCCACGCCCGCGCTCGCTGCCATGAAGATGAAAGGCACCCGCTGCCGCTCGATCCTGTCGATGATCACGCCGCCCAGCAGCACGGCCAGGACGGTCGCGTACTGCGGCAGCGAAGCGAGCCAGCCCATTTCCTTGAGCGAGAAGCCGCGCGCCTCCTTCAGGTAGGTCGGCAGCCAGTTGCTGCTGCCCCAGAGATAGGCCAGCGTCGCGGATGTCAGCACCGTGATCAGCACGAGGTAGCGCGTCTGCAGCGCACCCTTGACGATGTCGCCCACGTGCGTCATCGCATCGCCGAAGGACTCCGGCTTGCGCTGACTGGCGTACGACGTCGGCATCTTGACGAAGGCGAGCACCAGCGGGATGCCGAGCGCGATGTTCACGACGCCCAGCACGTAGAACGAGGTCTCCCAATGGAAGCTGGCGAGCATGTAGCCGATGAGCGGATAGCCCAGCGCCAGGCCCAGCCCCGTCCCCATGTTGACGAAGGAGTTGGGCTTGCCGTTCTCGTGGCTCTCGTAGTGCGCCTTGATGTACGAGGAAGCCAGCGAGAACAGCGGCCCTTCGGAGACACCCAGCAACACGCGCGACGCGAGCAGCATCCCGTAGCCGCTGAACCAGGGCGTGATGAAGGTCACCACGCCCCAGAGGCCGAGGCCGATGATCAGGCTGCGCCGCACGCCGAACAGCGCGGCGCAGAACGGCGTCAGCACGAAGGCGGACACGCCGTAGCCCACCATGAACGCGGTGGCGAGGAGCCCCTGGCTCACGCGGTCGCCTTTGGCGATCCCCACATGGTCGAGGAAGGCCGAATCGGTGATCAGGACCGCGATGTTGATCCGGTCGATGTAGGAGATGGCAACGATCACGAACAGCGTGATGACGCCATACCAACGAAATGCTCTGGCTTGCATTGCCACTCTCCATTGAAAAAAACGCTTTGCGTTGGAAGGCGGTGCGGAAACCGACTTCGGTCCCGTCTACGCGGCGTTCGGCGAGGTGGGAACCCCGCCGGGCGATTGCGCCGCTTTCGGGGGAGTTAGATGTCGAGCACGAGCGGCCCGCGCTTGCAGCCCGAGACACAGATCATCATGGTCTTGTTCGACGCACGTTCCAGCTTGGTGAGGATGCCGTCGTGATGGTCGATCTCGCCATCCAGCACCTTGGTTTCGCATGCACCGCACACGCCTTCCTTGCAGCTGTGATCGGGGTTGAGCCCCGCGTCGATCAGACTGTCGAGGATCGATTTGCCTGGGGGAACCTCCACGGTCTTGCGGCTCTTCGCGCACTCCACCATGAAGCTCTGTGTCGCGCTCGGCGCCTCGACGTGGACCGCTGCGAAGCGCTCGATGTGGGCGTGGGGGTAGCCGAGTTGCTCGCAGGTCTTCTCGAAGCCGTCGAGCATCGGCGTGGGGCCGCAGCAGTAGTAGTGGCTGTCGGCGCCCTTGTCGCCGAGCAGTTCCGCGAGGTTCGGCGGGCCGCCCTTCTCTTCGTCGAAGTGCCAGGTGAGCTGCACCGACTTCTCGGCCGCGAGCGCGGTGATGGCCTCGACGAAGGCGGCCTCCTTGCGGGCACGGGCGCAGTAGAGCAGCTCGACCGGCTTGCCGATCGCCACCAGTCGCTGCAGCATGCACCAGATGGGCGTCACGCCGATGCCGCCGGCCACCAGCACCGATCGTTCGGCGCCCTCTTCCAGCTTGAAGTTGTTGCGCGGCACCGAGATCGGCAGCGTCATGCCCACGCGCAACTGCTGGTGCACGTAGCGCGATCCGCCCCGGCTCTTGCGGTCGTTGAGCACGCCGACCACATAGCGCTGGCGATCGGTCGACGGGTTGCACAGCGAATAGCTGCGAACCAGCCCATTGGGCAGGTGCAGGTCGATGTGGGAGCCGGCTTCGAAGGCGGGGAAATCCACTTCCGGCGTGGCCGGTCGGAACTCGACGCTGACGATGCCGTCGGCCTCGTAGCGCATCGTGTGCACCAGTGCGTTCAGCGTGGGGGATGACATGGCGGGAACCTCGGGGAAACGATTCAGTTCATGGGGGCCGTGCGCAGGTCGACGTCGCGCCGCGCGATTGCGGCGAGGGTCATGACGCGTTCGCGCCTTCCAGTTGCTGCGTCGCCAGGCCGCGCAGGTGGCGGCGCAGGCGCACGATGCCCAGGTCGTGCTGGTAGAGCTGCTCGTGCTTGTTGGCGTCGGGCTCCATGTTCTCGATGAGCACGCGGTCCTGTTCGAGCACGTGCCAGTGGCGCGCTTCGAGGCGGTTCTTGTAGAGGAAGCGCCAGGTGTCGCGCTCCCAGCCCGCGGGCAGCCGGCGCACGCGCCAGTGGAAGGCGCACGAGAGCGTCGGCGAGATCGGCGTATAGCTGCCGACGATGCCGAAGTTGCCGCCGGGGCCGCCGGTCTTCGGGTAGGGGATCTCCAGGCGCATCCAGTGCACGCCGGTGTCGGCCCATTCGGTCCAGTCGAAGTTGACGTTGCGCTGGCCTTCCTTCTCGAACACGAAGCCGGTGTCCGTCGCGCGGATGCCGAACTTGGCGGTGGAGTCGCCCTCGGCCATCGAATGCGACTGCTTGTGCAGGAAGGTGCCGTGCATCGGGTCCATCACGTTGTCCAGCACGTAGCGGTAGTCGCCCTTCCATTCCGCATAGCAGAGGAAGCTGGAGTACTGCGCGTCGTCGGTGAGCTGCTCGGGGAGCACCAGCGGCGGCGGCGTCTCGACCGACTCCTTCGAGTTGTAGAGCCAGACGGCGCCGGCCTTCTCTTCCACGTGATAGAAGCGCGTGGCCTGCGAGCCTTCGAGCTTGCAGCCTGGGCTGCCGGGCACGCGGGTGACGACGCCGTCGCAGCGCACTTCGACGCCGTGGTACGGGCAGGACAGGCGGTCGCCCAGGATCACGCCCTGCGACAGCGGCGCACCGCGGTGCGGGCAGCGGTCTTCGAGCGCATGTAGCTTGCCGGCATGGTCGCGCCAGAAGGCGAACTTGCGGCCGAGGCGGCGCAGCGAGACGGGCGATTCCTTGATGAAGCTCGTCGGGCAGATCGGATACCAGAGATCCTTCAGGCCGATTTCGAGCAGCTGGTCGACCGGGTCATCGTGGGTGGTGGTCATGACGGTTCCTCTTGATTGGGAGAAAGGGGGCGATCGAAGACTCAGGCGCCGAGGGCGGCCATTTCTTCGCGGTAGATAGCCTCGGTCCAGGCCTTGCCGCTGGGGCTGGCGAGGCCGCTCTGGTTGAGCTGCTCGACCAGGCCGGGCAGATCGTGGATGCCGGCGGCGAAGGCGCGCTCGATCGCATCGCCGAGCAGGTCTTCGTAGGTGGTGGGGGTGCGCTGGCGCGCCTGGTGGGGATCGAGATAACGGTCGGTCATGGTTCGCTCCATCGAAAAAAGGGGGGTCGTGCGGGATTTCAGTCGTGGCTCTGGTTATTGCGCGGTGGACTCGGCGGCGACGGGCACGGCCCATGCGTCGTAGCCGTAGACCCAGTCGGCGTTGCCGCCTTCGCGCAGCCAGTTGTTGCCGCGCGAGCCGAGCTGCACCTGGCTCGCACGTTCGATGCGGGCCTTCTCGAAGCGCTTCAACGCATCGACGGCATCGGCCATGGCCACACCTTCGAGGTGACGGGCCAGCACGACGGCGTCTTCGATCGCCATGCCGGCGCCCTGCGCCATGAAGGGCAGCATCGGATGCGCCGCATCGCCGAGCAGCGCCATGCGACCCTTCGCCCACGCCGGCATCGGATCGCGTTCATACAGCGCGGTCTTGAGCACGGTGTCGCAGGCGTCGAGCAAGGCGCGCGCCTCGGGGTGGTAGGCGACGTATTGCTCGCGCAATTCGTCGACGCTGCCGGGGGCGGTCCACGATTCGAGATGCCAGGTGTCCTGCGGCGTGGTCGCGAAGATGAAGATGTCCTTGCCGCGATTGAGCGGGAAAGTCACGATCTGGCTTTGCGGATTCGGGCCCCACCACTTGGTGAAGGCACCGAGGTTCGGCACGCTCGCGACGCGCTCGGCCGGCACCACGGCGCGGTACGCGACGATGCCGGTGAAGCGCGGGCTCTCGGCGCCGAACATCGCGGTGCGCACGGCCGAGTGGATGCCGTCTGCGCCGATCAGCACCCCGACGCGCGAGCTGCTGCCGTCCTCGAAGTCCACGCTGACGCCGTCCTCGTCGGCAGCGATGGTTTTGGCGCGCTTGCCCAGTGCCACGCGCTGGGCCGGAAACATGTCCGCCAGCGCGGCCAGCAGGTCGGCGCGGTGGATCGTGAGCTGCGGGGCGCCGTAGCGCGCTTCGGCCGAGTCGGCCATTTCGAGGCGCGAGGTTTCCTCGCCGGTGTCGTAGGTCCGGCTGATGCGATGCGAGGGGCGTGCCGCCGTGACGCGGGCCGCTTCGCCGACACCCAGGCCGTCGAGCGCCCGCACGGCGTTCGGCGTCAGGTTGATGTCGGCACCGACGCGTGCGAACTGCTTCGCCTGCTCGAACACGACCACGTCGTGTCCCGCACGCTGCAACGCGATGCCGGCGACCAGGCCGCCGATGCCGGCGCCGACGATGCCGATGGTGGATTCGCTTGTCTTCACTGAGTGTCTCCTTGGGTCTTCGCGTTATTCGGCAACGATGTTGCGGGCCTTGATGATCCGGGCCCACACGGCGGTTTCGTCACGCATCGCGGTGGCGAACTCGGCCGGCTTCATCGCGGCGCTGGTCATGCCCTGCGCCTGAAGACGATCGCGCACATCGGACTGGGCCAGGATCTCCGCGGCATCCTTGGCGAGTTGTTCGGCGACCGCGGGCGGCGTGCCGGCAGGTGCGAGCAGTCCGTACCACGACGTCACGTTCACGCCCTGGATGCCCTGCTCCGCGAGCGTCGGGATCTCCGGCGCGACCGGGCTGCGCTTGGTTTCGGTCACGCCGAGCGCGACCAGCTTGCCGCTCTTGATGAAGGGCAGCGTGGCCGGCAGGTTGCTGAACATCAGCGGCACCACGCCGCCGAGCACGTCGTTGAGCGCGGGGCCGGTGCCCTTGTAAGGCACGTGCAGCAGGTCGACACCGGCCTGTTGCTTGAACAGTTCGCCTGCCAGGTGCAGGCCGCTGCCGACGCCGGGCGATGCATACGACAAGGTGTTGGGCTTCGCCTTGGCCTGTGCCACCAGGTCCCTGGCCGTCTTGATGCCGGACGCCGGCGACGCGACCAGCACGTTGGGCGCTTTCGCGAGCATGGTGACCGGCACGAAGTCCTTCTCGATGTTGAACGGGAAGTTCGGCATCAGGGTCGGATTGATCGTGAGGTTGCCCGCGGGCACGACCAGCAGCGTGTGGCCATCGCCCTTGGCGCGCTTGACCTTGTCGATGCCGATGTTGCCGGCGGCACCGGCCATGTTCTCGACCACGGCCGCCTGGCCGTAGCGCTTGGCGAGGCCGTCCGAAAGAATGCGCGCCAGCGTGTCCACCGGGCCGCCGGGCGGGAACGGCGAGACGATGGTGAAGCGGTCGCTCGAAAGCTGCTTCTGTGCATCGCTTTGCGCCATCGCCGGCACGCAGCAGATTGCAGCGGCGAGCAAAGCGATGCCCGTTCGGAAAACACCGCGGGACCGGCTTTGCCGGGCCGCAGGTGTTGCCCCCTGCAAGGGGGTTGGCGTAGCGACACGAAGTGCGCGAAGACTGGGGGTCATTTCTTCTCCGTCAGGAACTTGCCTTGCGGGCCTTCGACGTTCTTCTGGCGACGTGTATTCCCGTCGAGGCCGCCGTCGACCGCCCATTCGGCAAACACCGTCGGACCGGGTTCGAACTCGCGCGGCTGCCATTCGGCAGTGAGCTGGTCCTCGTCCGCGTAGTACTCGATCAGGCCACCCGCCGGGTTCTTGAAGTACCAGAAGTACGCCGACGACACCGGATGCCGGCCCGGCCCGAGTTGCGTTTCCCACCCCTTGCGCGAGAAGTGCAGGCCACCGCCGAACACCTCATGGATGTCGCGCACGGTGAAGGCCACATGGTTGAGCCCGCGCTTGCCCGAAGGAATCTGCAGCAGGAACAGGTCGTGATGGCCGCCGCTCGGTGCGCAGCGCATGAAGGCGCCGCGATTGGGATAGCTGTCCGACGACACGAAGCCGAAGCGATCGCGGTAGAAGGCGCTGGTCGTCTGCACGTCGTTCACGAAGAAGACCACGTGCCCCACTTCGATGGGCGTGGCGCGCTCGTAGATCGGTGCGGCCTGGTTGACGCGCGGCTTGGCGTTCCAGGTGTTCATCGCGCCGCAGTCGATCTCGATCGGGTGCTTGCGGCTCACCTGCAGTCGCACCGCCAGGCCGTTCGGATCGATGCAGCCGATGCGGCGCGCGCCTTCGACGTTGCCGTCGACGAAGCCTGGGTCCTTCGCGATGGCATCGGCGTAGCGCGCGAGGTCCGCTTCGGTCTCGACGCCCCACACCACTTCACGCAGCGTGGGGCCCTCCTCCATCGCGGGCGGCAGGCCGGGCTTGTCCAACGCCGCGACGACGACCTTGCAGCCGTTGAGGCATTCGAAGACAAGCTCGTCGGCCGCCTCGGACTTGAGCGCGAGGCCCCAGTCCTGGAAGAAGGTGCGGCAGGTCGCGAGGTCGTCCGCCGCGTAGGTGATCTGGTCAATGCCCAAAACGCTCATGTCGATTCTCCAGCTCGGGTGTTCAGGCGTTCGCCCAAGGCAATGGTTGTTCATTGGTGCCCCAGTACATGCTCTTCTGCTCCATGTACTGGAAGATGCCTTCGCGGCCCTTCTCGCGGCCCAGGCCGCTGTCGCGCCAGCCGCCGAAGGGCGTGGACACGGAGAACTGCTTGTAGGTGTTGACCCAGACCGTTCCGGCCTGCACCGCACGCCCGAGGCGCCATGCGCGCTTGAAGTCGCGACTCCACACGCCCGCGGCGAGTGCGTAGATGCTGTCGTTGGCCTGCGCGATCAGCTCTTCCTCGTTGTCGAAGGGCATCGCCACCAGCACCGGCCCGAAGATCTCCTCCTGGCTGATGCGCGCACTGTTGGTGAGGCCTTCGAGGATGGTCGGCGTGTAGAAGTAGCCCTTGTCCAGGCCATTGCCGTGCGGACGCACACCGCCCGTGCGGATGCGGCCGCCTTCCTGAACGCCGAGTTCCACGTAGCGCTCGATGCCTTCACGATGGCGCGCGGTGATCAGCGGACCCATCTGCGTGCGTTCCGAAGCCGGATCGCCCACGCGCAGCGCGTTGGCGTGCTCGGCCAGACGCGTCAGGAACTCGTCGTAGATCGAGCGCGCGACGAACAGGCGCGAACCGGCGATGCAAGATTCACCCGACGAGCTGAAGATCCCGTAGAGCACGCCATTGATGGCATGGTCGAGGTCCGCGTCTTCGAGCACCATGGTCGGCGACTTGCCGCCGAGTTCGAGCGAGACCGGCATCATCTTGTCGGCCGCGATGTGGGCGATGTGCTTGCCGGTCGTGGTGCCACCGGTGAAGGACACGCGCTTGACCAGCGGATGCTTGGTGATCGCATCGCCGATGACCGAGCCCCTGCCCGGCAGCACGCTGACGATGCCCTTGGGCACGCCGGCTTGTTCGCAGATGCGCGCGAGTTCGAGCGCCATCAGCGGGGTGACCTCGGCGGGCTTGACGACCACCGCGTTGCCGGCCGCCAGCGCGGGCGCCAGCTTCTGCGCCTCGCTCGCGATCGGCGAGTTCCAGGGCGTGATCGCGGCGACCACGCCCATCGGCTCGTGCACGCTCATCGTGACGAAGGGGCCGCGCGAGGGCGTGATGGATTCTTCGAGCGTTTCCAGCGCAGCGGCGAAGAACTGGAAGGTGCCCGCGGCGCTTGCGACCAGGGCGCGCGTCTCGTTGATGGGCTTGCCGTTGTCCAGCCGCTGCTTCTGCGCCAGCGACTCCGACTCCTTGCGGATCAGGTAGGCGACGCGGTGCAGCACGGCGGCACGCTCGTGCGGCAGCTTCTGCGCCCAGCCGCTGGTCAGGAAGGCCTGGTGCGCGCGGGTGATGGCTTCGTCCACGTCGTCCAGGCTCGCGGCCTGCAGGCGCGCGATGGGCTCGCCGGTGGCCGGGTAGAGGCTTTCATAGACGTCGCCGCCGCCCAGGCGCCATTCACCGGCGATGTTGAGGGGGAGCAGTTCGGAGGAGATCATGGGGTTCTCTCTGTTCGGATCATTCAGATCGCCAGTGGCGCGACGCGGTTGCGCAGCGCGCGCACGGCGCTGTAGACAGTGAGCGCGGACGTCTTGGGGTTGGCCGCCAGCGGCTTGTTGCGCATGGTCAGCTCGAAGTTGCCGAAGGCGCCTTCGGCTTCGACCACATGGATGTTCTCTGTGACGGCCGGATCGGCGATGAGCCGCACCAGCGTGCGGTCGAGGCCGAGCCCCGCGAGCGAGACCGTCGCGGCGACGTTGGCGTTCTTCGGATAGAGCGTGGCCGCCTCGCGGGCGCTGCCTTCGAAGATCACGGTTTCGCTCTTGAGTGCGGCGAGGTCGCGGCCCTGCTCTGCCGGCGTGCCCTTCCAGGCATGCGGCGGCTTGCGGCCCGTGTAGCGCACGGCATCGAGCCCGCCGATGCGCGCGGCGGCCAGCGCATCGATGGCGCCGATGGCCCCTGCGATCAGTTGTACCTGCGTGCCCCCGGCAACCGCAGCGGCTTCGAGCTTTTCAGCAAAGCCCTGGGCCGACAGCGCGCCCACGGAGGCGACGATGCAGGGCGTTCCGCGCTGCAGCGCCGACAGGACATGCGCCTCGATCGCCGCATGGCCCGCGGCTTCGACGACGAGGTCGATGCCTTCGGCGGGAACGGACGACAGGACCCGCGCACCCGGTGCGAGCCGCGCGGCCGTGGCCCGCGCCGAAGCCAGCGTCTCGGCCGGCACGACGATGGCGCTGACTTCGAGCTTCGCGTCGGCCTGGAGCAGTTCGAGCACCGAGGTGCCGATGGCGCCGCAGCCGATGAGGGCGATGCGCGTGGTGGACATCCGAGTGACTCCGCTCACTTGGCCGCGCCGAGCGCGGGGATCTGCGTGATCGTGTTGGTCGGCGGCCCGGCGAAGGTGCTCTTGAAGCCGCCGATCGTCAGCATGTCGATCTCCAGCAGGAAGGGGCCGTCGGTGGACAGGGCCTGGTCGAGGCGCGCGGGCAGATCGTCCAGGCTCTGCACGCGGGCGTGCGGCAGCGCGATCGACTTGCACAGCAGGTCGTAGTCGGGCGTGTGCAGTTCGGCGTAGCAGCGGCGGCCGCCGTACTGCACGTCCTGGATGTTCTTGATGACGCCGTAGCTCTTGTCGTTCATCAGGACGATCACCATGGGCGCCTTCTCCTGCACCATGCAGGCCAGCTCGCCCAGGTTCAGGATGAAGCCGCCGTCGCCCGCGAGGCAGAAGGTCTTGCGGCCCGAACCGGTCACGGCCGCGCCGATGGCCGCGCCGATGGCCATGGGCATGCCCTGGCCGATGCCGCCGCCCGTGGCGTGCACGCCGGCGCTGGGTTCGAAGATGCGCAGTTCGCGGTTGCCCCAGGTGCTGTTGGAGACGGTCACGTCGCGCACCCAGTTGAAGTTGCGGCCCGCCACGCCCTGGATCTGGCGCACGAGTTCGGCGTAGGGGCCGAGGCCGTCACGCAGCGTCGACACGGCCTGGTCGTGCGCGGCGCGCAGGTCGACCAGCAACTTCGGATCGGCCTTGTACTTGGCGGCTTCGAGGCGATCGGCCAGGCCATCGAGGGCCAGCGCGGAATCGCCGCAGACGAAGGCATCGGTGGCGTAGCAGCGGCCTTCGGCGGCGCCGTCGGCGTCGATGCGGTACAGCGGGCGCGGGAGCTTCAGCTCGTACTTCAGCGTCTCGTTGCCACGCAGGCGCGAGCCGACCACGAGCATGGCGTCGCAGGTCTGGTAGAAGTTCTCGACGGGCTTCTGGACGTTGTAGGCGCCGAGCGATCCGGCATCGTCCTCGGGCACCGTGCCGCGGCCCTGCGTGGTGGTGACCACGCCGAAGCCGAGCTTCTGCAGGCGCCGGATGGCCGCACCGGCATGGCGTGCACCGCCGCCGACCCACAGCAGCGGGCGCCTGGCCTTGGCCAGGTCCGCGGCCAGCGCATCGAGACCGGCCTTCGACGGCACGGCGCGCTCGACGGGCAGCGGCGACAGGTCGGCCGGCATCGGGACCAGCGCGGACTGGATGTCGATCGGGATCTCGACGCTCACCGGGCCGGTGGGTGCGGTCATCGCCACCTGCACCGCACGCTTGAGCGTGCCGAGCACGTTGTCGACGCTGCGCACGCGGAAGGCGGCCTTCGAGATCGCCTTGAGCATCGTGAGCTGGTCCGGCGCCTCGTGGATGTACGACATGCCTTTGTCGATGTAGGGCGTCTCGATCTGTCCGGTGATGTGCAGCAGCGGCGCGCCGGCGGTCAGTGCCTCGACCATGCTGCCCGCGATGTTGCCCGCGGCCGGGCCGGTGCTGGTCACGCACACGCCCAGGCTGGCGGTGGAACGCGCATAGGCATCGGCCATGTTGCCGGCCCCCGCCTCGCCCCGCGCCGAGATGAAGCGGATCGCGCCGCGCTGGGCGAAGGCGTCCAGGATCGGCATGTTGTGGATCGAGATGACGCCAAACGCAGCCTTGACGCCGCACTGTTCGAGGAAGGCCGCGACAACGGCGCCGACGGTGACTTTGGTTTGCATATCAGTACTCACTAAATTTTGTTAACGGTCGATACGGTGAACACCGCGGACCCGGCTGCGCCGGGCCGCCGGTGTTGCCCCCTTGAGGGGGTGCAGAAGCCACACGAAGTGGGCAAGGCTGGGGGTGGGCTCAAGCACATCGGGAGTGGCCGCCGGAGATGTCGAGGTGGGCACCCGTCGTGTAGGAAGCGAGGGGCGACGCTAGGAAGAGAATCGCGCGAGCCGCCTCGATGGGAAGGCCGAGGCGACCCAGCGGAATGTGCTTGCCTTGCGCAAGCTGTTGGCTCCATGCAGGCCAGTCGAGCGACTTGTCTTCCCGCGCATCGAAGCGGCGGCGCCACTGGCCCGACTCGACCAGGCCGATCAGGATGCCGTTGACGCGCACGCCCTGCGGCGCGAACTCGGTGGCCATCGAGCGCACCAGGTTCAGCAAGCCAGCGCGCGCGGCCGAAGTCGCGACCATGTGCGGCTCGGGCTGGCGAGCGAGCAGCGAATTGGCGCAGACGATGGCGGCATCGCCGAGTACGGTGCGCTGCGCCGTGAGCTGCGGCAGGAATGCGCGCGTGGGGTTGATGACCGAGAAGAACTTCAGGTGCAGCTCTTCGGTCCAGGCCGCATCCTCGGTGTTCGCGAAGGTCGAGACGCGCCCCTGCCCCGCGTTGTTGATCAGCATCGAAGCCGCGCCCAGCGCCGCCTCGCTCTCGGCGGCAAAGCGCTGCACCGAGGCGGCATCGAGCACGTCGCAGGTGCGCGCGAAGATCCTGGCCTGCGGACGGGCGGCGCGCAGGTCGGCCACGGCGCGGTCGAGGCGCTCGGCATTGCGGCCGCACAGCGACACGGCGGCACCGCAGTCCAGCAACTGCTCGACGGTCGCGAGGCCGATGCCGGAGGAGCCACCGGTCACGATGGCCACGCGTCCCGCCAGCGCGTCGGCGGCGAAGAAGGAATGGGAATGGGTCGGCGTCGTCATGATGTCGGTCGCAATGGCTCAGGCGCGCTTGCCGGTCCGCAGCGGGACCACCTTGGGCGAGTAGTTCAGCAGGCCCGAGATGGCCTCGGCGGTGTCGCGCACGCGCTGCACCATCTCGTCCATGCGGTCTTCCTCGATATGGCCCGAGGTGATGGTGGCGCCGAGCGCCGCAACGATGTGACCGGTGTGGTCGCGCACCGGCGCCGCGATGCTGGAGATGTTCGACTCGAAGAAGCCTTCGCCCAGCACATAGCCGCGCGTGCGGTCGGCCTGCACCATGTCGAACAGTTCGTCGACCGTCTTCGGCGTGCTCGGCGAGAAGGTCTCGAGCTTGTCTTCGGGGTAGAGCGCGCGCAGCTGCGGCAAGCTCAGGTCTTCGAGCAGGATGCGCCCGAGGACCGTGGCGTGCGCGGGCAGACGCGTGCCCACGGTGACCGAACTGGCAAAGGGCGTCGGTGGCGCGACCTTCGCGACGTAGACGATCGAGCGGCCATCGCGCACCACCAGGTTGCAGGGCGTGCGCAACTCCTCGCACAGTTGCTGCAGCAGCGGCGTGCCGAGTTGCGTGAGTTCCAGCGAGGCCAGGTACTCGAAGCCGAGACGCAGCACCGCAAGGCCAAGCCGGTAGTCGCGGCCGCCCTCTGCCTTTTCGAGGAAGCCCATGTTCTCCAGCGTCGTCAGCAGGCGGAACACCGTCGAGCGCGGCAGCGCGAAACGGCGTGCGAGTTCGGGCGCGGAGAGCGAACGGTTCTCGCGGCTGAATTCGCAGAGCACGCGCAGCCCGCGTTCGAGTGCGGGGACGTTGTAGCGGTCCGAGCCTTCGTCCAGTTCGTCATTGCCAGTGGTGTTCATAGGTCTTCGATTTGCCTCGTCATGGATGTTCAGGAAGACAGCGCGTCGCGCAGGATCGCGGCGACCGCGGCAGGTTGCTCCACATAGCTCGCGTGGCCTGCGCCTTTGATGCGTTCGAGCTGCACGCCGCACTTCTGCGCGACCTCGGCGCAGCCGGCCGGCGGCGTGATTACGTCGAGCGCTCCGCAGGCCACGCGCACGGGCATCGCAGGCGGCAGGTCGGCCAACAGGTCGCCGCCGCAGAGCAGTTCCACGGCCTGGCGGTAGCCGAATTCGTTCAGGCGCGCCATGTTCCAGCGAACCCACTGGCGAGCCAGTTCGCTCGCGTTGTCGGACACCAGGCGGCCCGAGCGATTCGCGGCCATGCCGGCAACGCCGATCCGGGCGAGCGTGTCGAGGCGTTCGCTGCGAACACGCTGGCGGGCGTCGGCACGCGCCGGTGCGCCGTAGCCGGCTGCCGGGCTGATGAGGATGAGCCGGCGGATGCGCCTTGCCAACGGCGAATCCGCACGCGCGGCCGAAGCGGCAGTGAGCGCACCGAGCGAATGCCCGACCAGCACGCAGGATTCGATCTCCAGCGCATCGAGCAGGCCGCCGAGATGCGCCGCATAGTCCGCCGCGGCCGGAACTTCGGACGCAACAGGCGTGGACTCGCCATAGCCCGGCGCATCCCATGCGATCACACGTGCACGTGGTGCGAGCAGCGACGCCGTATCGAGCCACGATGCCGCGCCCGACCCGATGCCATGCAGGCACACGATCGCCGGGCCCGTGCCGCATTCGCGCACGGACACCACTGCGCCCTCGCCCACCGCCACGCGACGCGCCGGAAAGCGCGCGTCGAGCCGGTCCAGCTCGGAAGGTGGTGGAGACAGTGCGTCGATCACGGCGGTGTCGCTCATCGTTTTGCTCAGCGTTTGATGCTGGCGAGAGGGTGATCGGCCGGGTACGTCGGCGTCACCGGCTTCTTCGCGCCGAGCATCACGCACATCAGCGCGTCTTCGTCGCCGATGTTGATCTCTTCGCGGTACACGCCTGGGGGCACCGAAATCAGGTCGCGGTCGGTCATGATGGTTTCGAAGCGCTCGCCGTCCTTCTCGATGACGACCTTGAGCTTGCCGCGGATCAGGAAGAACACTTCCTCGACATCGGTGTGCAGGTGCGGCGGGCCTTCATGGCCGGCGGGGATCACCATGGTCGAGAAGGTGAAGTTCTCGGCCGGCACGGTGTTGACGTCCGAAGCGACGCCGGTGCCGCCGGTGCCCACGTAGCGCATCTGCGCGCGGCGGAACTTGGGATCGAAATCGGCCTGGAACTTCAGCGCGCCCCAGTCGTACTTGCGGGTCGAATAGCGCGCGATGCGGGTGTTCATCCACGCTTCGAGGCTGGTGCCTTCGGGACGCTCCCAGGTGGGGGCGGCGCCATCGATGTTCTGTTGATCGGACAAATCGCTCATCGGGAAACTCCTTCGTCGAAAAAAATCAATGCATCACAAAGCCGCCATTGACGGCGAGCAACTGGCCGGTCATGAAGCGCGACAGGCCGGACAGGGCGAACAGGACCGCGCCGCAGACGTCGACCGCCTGCTGCTCGCGCGGGATCGCACGTCCTTCGAGGTATTTCTGGTGCCGTGCCATGGGCACGTATTCGGTGGCCTCCACCAACGTGAGGCCGGGCGCCACGGCGTTGACCGTGATGCCCTCGCCGCCCCACTCGCGCGACAGCGAGCGCGTCATCGAGATCACGGCGCCCTTGCTCGACGCATAGGCCAGCAGGTTCGGCGCGCCCCACAGCGCGGTGTCGGACGCCAGGTTGACGATGGCGCCACGGCCGCTTTCCGCCAAGGCCGCCTGGCAGGCGCGGCTCATGAGCCAGGTGCCGCGGACGTTGACGTCCATCACGCGGTCCCACATGTCGATCTCGAGCGCGTGCGCATCGCGGCCGCCGGAGTTGGTGATGGCGGCGTTGTTCACGAGGCCGTCGAGGCCACCGAGGAGCCTGACCGCTTCGGCCGCGCCCTGCGCGATCGAGGCCGGGTCGCACAGATCGACGGTCAGCGCGTGTGCCGTGAAGCCATCCCCGCGAAGCGCCTGTGCCTCGGTCTGCGCGAGATCGGAGAGGATGTCGGCGAGCACCACGCTGGCGCCGGCCTTGGCGATGCACTTCGCGAAGGCGAGGCCCAGGCCGCGCGCGGCGCCGGTCACGAGCACGCGGCGGCCCGCGAGAAGGTTCGTCGGCAACTCGGCCAGCAGCGCCTGCAGGCTGGCCGGATCGGCGGTGGTATTGACTTCGGTCATGGATCAGTCCGCCTGGATGCCCAGTTCCTTGATGATCCGGCCGAAGCGCTCGAAGTCGGACGCGTTGGTCCTGGCGAGCGTCTCGGGTGCGCCGCCCAGGGGCACCGCACCCAGGACCGCCATCCTCGAGGCGACGTCCGGCATCTTGAGGATCTCGTTGAGGTGGCGGTTCAGCGTCTTTACGACGTCGGCGGGCATGCCCTTGGGTCCGAACAGGCCGTGCCAGGCGGTGACCTCGACGTCCTTGACGCCCAGTTCCGCGAAGGTCGGCACGTCGGGCGCGAGCGGCGAGCGCTTGGCGTCGGCCACGGCCAGCACCACCATCTTGGCGGTGGGCAGGTAGGGAGCGACCGGGCCGAGGGTGATGTAGGTCAGGGGCACATGGCCGCCGAGCACGTCGTTCACGGCCGGGGCCACGCCGCGATAGGGCACGTGACGGATGTTCATGCCCGTGGCCTTGTTGACCATCTCGCCGAGGATGTGCATTGGCGAGCCGCTGCCGGGGCTCGCATAGGAGAGCGGCTGGGCCTTGGCGGCAGCCGGCAGGTCCTTGAAGCTCTTGACGCCGGTGGCGGTGCTTGCCACCAGGGCCAGCGGCAGGGTGCCGGTCTGGATGATGGGCGTGAAGCCGTTCAGCACGTCGTAGCCCGATGCGCCGGTGGTCTTCAGGACGAGTTGCGCGATCGAGAAAGTGCTGGGCGCCAGCAGCAGCGTGTAGCCGTCCGCGGGCGCCTTGGCGACGAAAGCGCTGCCGATGATGCCGCTGGCGCCCGGCTTGTTGTCGACGATCACGGTCTGCCCGATGCGCGTCGACAGCTTTTCGGCGAAGAGGCGCGCGAGCGCATCGGTGTCGCCGCCGGCCGGATAGGCGACGACCAGGGTGATCGGCTTGCTCGGATAGCCCTGGGCCCAGACCGGCGCGGCCGAAGCGGCGGCCGCGATCGAAAGGGCAAGGGCCAGGGCCTGGCGACGGGTCTTCTTCATCATGGTCGTTGTGATCCGTGGAATGGTGAAATGGAAAGCCTGCCTGCTTCGCTACGTTTCACTAATAAAACATCGGTTTATCAATGGAACGAATGCAGGAAGAATAATCGCGAAGCCTTGATGAAAGATAGGTACAAACCCTAGCTTTTACGTCCGTTTACTTGGTGACGATGGGGCCATGAACCGACTCGCGCCCGCACTCGCAATCGCCGCAGGCTTCGCCCTGCCCCCGCTGCATGCCGCCACGCTGGAGACGCGGACCTACACGGTCGAGATCACGCCGATGTGCGGCGAGCGCGTCACCGATTGCGAGCAGTTCGCCTATGCCGACACGCACAAGCGCAACGGCAGCCACCTCAACATGGTGGGCAAGCCGGGGGAGCGGCCCTGCCCGCCCGGCAAAGCGCCGTGCAATCCCATGGGCTGGCAGTTCTACGACGGCCTCACCAGCTACTTCGTAGGCCAGGACGGCTGGCTGATCGTCACCAAGGGCAACAAGACGACGCTGCGCGAACAGGGCGCGTGGCGCGAGCGCTAATCCCTCCCGCCTGAGCAGGGCCTGACTCCCGGGGGCGGGACATACCCCGAGCGAGATGACGGCTGTTCGACAGCTTGTCTGCCTACGATGAATGGATCGCGCCGACACCAGCGCGTCCACCCCATCAGGAGACACCCATGAGCACCGCCACCCTGGCGCCCGGCCACGACGCGCCGCCGCGCAGCACTTCCAAGCTCGGCGCCGTGCTGCGCGTGACCAGCGGGAATTTCCTCGAGCAGTTCGACTTCTTCCTGTTCGGCTTCTACGCGACCTACATCTCGAAGGCCTTCTTCCCGGCGAGCAGCGAGTTCGCCTCGCTGATGCTGACCTTCGCCGTCTTCGGCGCGGGCTTCCTGATGCGGCCGCTCGGCGCGATCATCCTGGGCGCCTACATCGACGAGGTGGGCCGGCGCAAGGGCCTGATCGTCACGCTCGGCATCATGGCGAGCGGCACTGTGCTCATCGCCTTCGTGCCCGGCTACGCGACGATCGGCGCCATCGCGCCATTGCTCGTGCTGCTCGGCCGCCTGCTGCAGGGCTTCTCGGCGGGCGCGGAGCTGGGCGGCGTGTCGGTCTACCTGTCGGAGATGGCGACGCCCGGGCACAAGGGCTTCTACACCGCCTGGCAGTCGGCCAGCCAGCAGGTCGCGATCGTGCTGGCCGCAGCGCTCGGCTTCGCGCTCAACGAGATGATGGCGCCGACCGCGCTGGCCGAATGGGGCTGGCGGATTCCCTTCTTCGTCGGCTGCATGATCATCCCGTGCATCTTCGTGCTGCGCCGCTCGCTGCAGGAGACGGAAGCCTTCCAGGCCCGCAAGCACCATCCCACCACGCGCGAGGTGTTCCAGTCGATGGTGCGCAACTGGCGCGTCGTGCTGGCCGGCATGTTGTTGGTCGCGATGACGACGACGACCTTCTACCTGATCACCGTCTACACGCCGACCTTCGGCAAGACCGTGCTGCACCTGAGCGCCAAGGACAGCCTGATCGTCACGCTGCTCGTCGCCGTCACCAACTTCATCTGGCTGCCGATCGGCGGCGCGCTGTCGGACCGCATCGGGCGCAAGCCGCTGCTGCTCGCGGTCACGATCCTGGCGATCTTCACCGCCTACCCGGCGATGCACTGGCTCGCGGCGGAGCCGAGTTTCGGCCGCATGCTCGACGTGCTGCTGTGGTTCTCGTTCCTCTTCGGCATGTACAACGGCGCGATGGTCGTGGCCCTGACCGAGGTGATGCCGGTCGAAGTGCGCGTGGTCGGCTTCTCGCTGGCCTACAGCCTGGCGACCGCGGTGTTCGGCGGCTTCACGCCCGCGATCTCGACCTGGCTGATCGAGTCGACCGGCGACAAGGCGGCGCCGGCCTACTGGCTGAGCTTTGCCGCGGTGTGCGGGTTGGGCGCGACGCTCGCGCTGTATCGCAAGGGACGGCGCGCGGCCGTCGCGTAGCGCGGCAGAATCGGGGGATGAGCACCACCCTCCCCCCGGCCGTGGTTTCGGCCTTCACGCCCACTGGCGCGCTGCGCGCCTCCATCAACCTCGGCAACCCGATCCTCGCGAACAAGGATGCCGCCACCGGCGAGCCGGTCGGCGTCTCGATCGACCTTGCTCGCGAATTCGCACGGCGCCTCGGCGTCGCGTGTGAACTGGTGGTGTTCGAGAAGGCCGCTGCATCCGTCGAGGCGGTGCGCAACGAGCAGGCGGACATCGGGTTCTTCGCGATCGATCCGCTGCGCAGCGAAGGCATGCAATTCACCGCGCCTTATGTGCTGATCGAGGGCAGCTATCTCGTCCCGGCCGGCTCGGCGCTGCAGCGCAACGAGGATGTCGACGGTGACGGGCAGCGCATTGCCGTCGGAGCGGGCAGCGCCTACGACCTCTTCCTCACGCGCGAGATCCGGAAGGCGCAGATCGTGCGCGTGCAGGGCGCAAAGGCCGTGATGGAAAGCTTGCATGCCGGCGAGGTCGAAGTGGCAGCCGGCATCCGTCAGGTGCTCGAAGCAGAGGCCGGGCGCGTCCCGGGCTTGCGTCTGTTGCCGGGTCGTTTCATGGTGATCCAGCAGGCGATGGGCACGCCCTCCTCCCGTGGCGCAGAAGCGGGTGCCGCGCTCGGCGCATTCGTCGAGGAGATGAAGGCCAGCGGCTTCGTGGCCGATTCGCTGGCCCGGCACCGTATCCAGGGCGCCAGCGTGGCACCGGCCGGCCGCGGTCAGGCTTAGCACCTCGCGACCTACAGGCGCACTTCCTTCAGCAACTGCTGCGCCGTCCAGCGAACCTTGCGCTCGGGCCAGGCCTCCAGCAGCTTGACCATCTTCGCGTTGACCGGCGCCTGCACGCCGTTCGCTTCGGCGAGCCGCACGACCTCGCCGCATAGCGCGTCGATCTCGGTGCGACGTCCGAGCGAAAGATCGTCGGCCATGCTCGAACGCGCCTTGGCGTCGATGCGCAGCATGCGCGCGGCGACGAGCCGGAACAGCGGCGTCGGCAGCCGCAGGATGGCCGGCAGGCGACGCGCCGGCACGGCGGCGAGCTGCGCCGGGGAGATGCCGGCCTTGTCGAGCGCGGCCAATGCCTCATCCATGAGCGCGGCGAGGCAGCGGCGATAGCCCCGCTGCAGCAACTCGTCGCGCAAGGGCAGCCCGGACAGCGCATTGACCGGATTGTTCAGGTTCAGCAGCAACTTGCCCCACTGGATCGGCTGAAGATCGGGATGCAGGTCGATCGGAATGCCCGCACGCTCGAACACCGCCACCCAGCGCCGAAGTGCGGGATCGTCCTGCGCGGCCAGCCGGCCGACCGTTCCGCGGTGGAACGCGCCCTTGCCGATCTCGGCGACGTTGTAGGGCACCATCGCCGGCAGGATGTTCAGATTCGGCGCCGCTTGCGAAGCCACGGCTGCATTGGAGATGCCGTTCTGCAACGACAGCACCGGCGTTGCCGGCGGGAGCTCCGTGGCGAGTTCCGCCGCCGCTGCTTCCGTCGCGCCGCTCTTGACGGTCAGCAGCACCAGCGAAGGCCTGATGCCGGCCGGCACCTGTTCCGAAAGCCGCAGCAAACCGGGCGGTACCTGGTGGCGCGCTCCATCGAGATCGGTGAGCGTCAGGCCGTTCAGCGCCAGATCGCCCAGCACGCGAGGTCGCCCGACGAATGCGACGCGAACACCCGCCGCCGCCAGGCTGCCGCCGATATAGCACCCGATGGTGCCCGCCCCCATCACGAGGACGTCGGCGGCGGCGACGTCTTCGCTCATCCGTTCGACTGAAGACGTTCCGCGACCCAGCCCTGCACCGACTTCAGCGCAGCCGGCACGCCCGCTGCATCGGTGCCGCCGGCCATCGCCATGTCGGCCTTGCCGCCGCCCTTGCCGCCGACCTGCTGGGCGACGAAGTTGACGAGATCGCCCGCCTTCACTTTGCCCATGGTGTCGGAGGTGACGCCGGCCGCGATCTGCACCTTGGCGCCGTCGACGGCGGCGAGCACGATGGCTGCGGTCTTGAGCTTGTCCTTGAGCTTGTCCATGGTCTCACGCAGCGTCCTGGCGTCCGCGCCGTCGAGCTTGGCCGCGAGCACCTTGATGCCATTGACGTCGACCGCCTGCGCCAGCAGCTCATCGCCCTTGGACGACGCCAGCTTGCCCTTGAGCGAGCCGACTTCGCGCTCCAGCGCGCGCACCTGGTCGAGCACCTGCGTGAGGCGGGCCTGCAATTCCGAGGCCGGCGTCTTGAGCGTGGCCGCAACGCTGTTGACCGTCGCTTCGAGCGCCTGCAGATAGACCAGTGCGTTGGCGCCGGTCACCGCTTCGATACGGCGAACCCCGGCGGCCACGCCGCCTTCGCTCACGATCTTGAAGAGGCCGATGTCGCCGGTGCGCGAGACGTGCGTGCCGCCGCACAGTTCGCGGCTCGTGCCGATGTCGAGCACGCGCACGGTGTCGCCGTACTTCTCGCCGAAGAGCATCACGGCGCCGGTCTTCTGCGCCGACTCCATGTCCATCACGCGCGCGTTCGTGGCTTCGTTGGCGAGGATCTCGGCGTTGACCCGCCGCTCGATCTCCAGGATCTGCTCGGCCGTGACCGGTGCGTTGTGCGCGAAGTCGAAGCGCGTCTTGTCGGCGTCGACCAGCGAACCCTTCTGCTGGACGTGCTCGCCCAGCACCTCGCGCAGGGCCTTGTGCATCAGGTGGGTGACGCTGTGGTTGCGCATGGTCGCGGCGCGGCGTGCGGTGTCGACGCGGGCCGTGACCGTGTCGCCGACCTTGAGCGTGCCCTGCGTCTGCGTGCCGTGGTGGCCGAACACGTCGGCCTTGATCTTCTGCGTGTCCTCGACGCCGAACTGCACGCCTTCGGCCACGAACACGCCCTGGTCACCGACCTGGCCGCCGCTCTCGGCATAGAAGGGCGTGGTGTCCAGCACGACGATGCCCGGCTGGCCCTCATCGAGTTGCTGCACCGCGGCGCCTTCGAAATACAGTGCGACGACCTTCGCCTTTTCCTCGAGGTGCTCGTAGCCGGTGAAGGCATTGCCTGCGCCCGAGTATTCGACGGCGCGTTCCATCTTGAACTTGCCGGCGGCACGGCCCGCGGCCTTCTGCTTTTCCATCGCGGCCCTGAACCCGGCTTCGTCCACCGCCACGCCGCGCTCGCGGCACACGTCGGCCGAGAGGTCGAGCGGGAAACCGTAGGTGTCGTGCAGCTTGAAGGCGACTTCACCCGGCAGGACCTTGGCGCCGTCGGCGAGCGCGGCGTCGAGGATTTCCATGCCGTTCGCCAGCGTCTCGAAGAAGCGCTCTTCCTCGGCCTTCAACGTGTCGGTGATGCGCTTTTCGTCAGCCCGGAGCTTGGGAAAGGCATCGCCCATCAGCGCCACGAGGTCGGGAACGAGCTTGTGGAAGAAGGGCTTCTTCTGGCCGAGCTTGTAGCCGTGGCGGATGGCGCGGCGCACGATGCGACGCTGCACGTAGCCGCGGCCTTCGTTCGAGGGGATCACGCCGTCGGCCACCAGGAAGGCGGTCGCGCGGATGTGGTCGGCGATCACGCGCAGGCTCTTGTTGCCGAGGTCCTTCTCGCCCGTCTCGCGCGACGCGGCCTTGACGAGCGCGTCGAAGAGATCGATCTCGTAGTTGCTGTGCACGTGCTGCAGGATCGCGGCCAGGCGCTCCAGGCCCATGCCGGTGTCGACGCAGGGCGCGGGCAGCGGCTTGACGCTGCCGTCCGGCTGCATGTCGAACTGCATGAACACGTTGTTCCAGATCTCGATGTAGCGGTCGCCGTCCTCGTCGGGGCTGCCGGGCGGGCCGCCCGGGATCTCGGGGCCGTGGTCGTAGAAGATCTCGCTGCAGGGGCCGCAGGGGCCGGTGTCGGCCATCATCCAGAAGTTGTCGGACATGTAGCGGCCGCCCTTGTTGTCGCCAATGCGCACGACGCGCTCGGGCGGCAGGCCGATTTCCTTGGTCCAGATGTCGTAGGCCTCGTCGTCCTCGATGTAGACGGTGGCCCAGAGCTTCTCGGCCGGCAGCTTGTAGACCTGGGTCAGCAGCTCGAAGGCCCACTTGAGCGACTCGCGCTTGAAGTAGTCGCCGAAGCTCCAGTTGCCCAGCATCTCGAAGAAGGTGTGGTGGCGCGCGGTGTAGCCGACGTTCTCGAGGTCGTTGTGCTTGCCGCCGGCCCGCAGGCAGGCCTGCACGGAAGCGGCGCGCACGTAGGGGCGCTTGTCGGTGCCGAGGAACACGTCCTTGAACTGCACCATGCCGGAGTTGGTGAACATCAGGGTCGGGTCGTTCGCCGGGACCAGCGAACTCGAGGGCACGACGGTGTGGCCCTTGGTCGCGAAGAAATCGAGGAACGACTTGCGGATGTCGGCGACGCTGAAGGTGGGCTGGCTCATCTTGGGTTTTGGCTTGTGGCGAAGGCGGCCGGTTGCGGGCAGCCCCTGCATCGAACCCACCTGACTGCTTGATCTGCTGAACATTTGATTATAGGTTTCAGGAAGAATCCCAGCCCATGAGCAACCGCGTCCTGGCCGATGCCCTGCTGGTGCTGCATGGGCTCTTCATTCTCTTCGTGCTGGTGGGTGGCGCGCTCGTCTGGCGCTGGCCGCGGCTCGCCTGGCTTCACCTGCCGGCGGTCGCCTGGGCGGCGTGGGTGGCATGGGCGGGCTGGATCTGCCCCCTGACGCCACTGGAAAACAGCCTTCGCCGCGCAGCCGGCCAGGCGGGCTACGAGGGCGGATTCATCGAGCACTACCTGCTGGGCCTGATCTATCCCGACGGGCTGACGCGGGGCGTTCAGATCGGGCTGGGCATCGGAGTGGCCCTGCTCAACCTCACGGTGTATGCGCTGCTGATGCACGCTCGGCGTCGGAAACGTAGCTGATGCCGCCGGGGCCGGCGCGGCCGTCGGGCGACCGCATGGCGAGGGAGCGCATCACGGCGGCCGTGCGGGTCTCCACGCCGAGCTTCACGTAGATGTGCTCCAGGTGCTTGTGCACGGTGCGCGGGCTGATCGCCAGCAGTGCGGCGATCTCGGCGTCGGTCTTGCCCCGGGAGAGCCAGTGCATCACCTCCCCTTCGCGCAAGGTCAGGCCGGCAGGCAGCGCCTCGGGCTCCGCGGGCTTCAAGGAGACGGTGCCCGGCAGCGCCGAGGAAACCGCCGACGCACAGGCTTGCCGGTACAGGTACGCCAGGTGCGGCCTGAGCAACTCCAGCCGCTCGCGGTCGCGCTCGCTGAAGTCGAGCCCGCGCCGGTTGAGCACGATGCTGACCAGCGTGCGGCCATCGACGAACAGCGGCACCGCCACCGCATGCTCGAGCCCCACGCGCAGGTAGTACTCGGCGTAGAGCGGCGTGCGATGGAAGTCGCGGGCGCTCAGCGCATCCGAGATGCGGTGCGTCTCGCGGCCACCCTCGATGCCATGGTGGCGCACCAGCGGATGCTCGAAGAAATGGCGATCGAAGCACGCGATGTCTTCGGCACCGAGCCGCAGGTTCGGCAGTCCCACCACCTGGCGATGGCCGGTGACCAGATCGCAGACCGAGAGCGTGGCGAGTTCGGACGCGACGAATTCATTGAGCGCCGCCACCGAGGCGCGCGCGAAGCATTCGAGATCGCCCGATTCCGCCTCGAGCCGCGCGAGCAGGCGCAGGGCGCCGGCATAGTCGTTGCGGGTCAGATGGTTCATTGCGCATCCCCTTCGCCATGCATACGCATTGCTGCGTATGGAGACCGCGGCCTTCGCGCGCGACCATGCGCGCCGGGGAAGCCGGTCTCGTCGCAGTATAGGCAGCGCCCCCTTGAGCCGCCAGCGTGCGGCAAGGAGAAACCATGGCCATCAACGAAGCGAAGCTGAACGATTTCATGAGCAATTTCGTCCGCGACCTGGGCGCCGTCATGCACGCGGCCACCGTCGTGGTGGGCGACCAGCTCGGGCTCTACAAGGCGCTCGCGGAAGGCCCGGCGACCGCCGAGTCCCTGGCGCGGCGCACCGAAACCGATGCGCGCTACCTGCGCGAATGGCTGTCGGCCCAGGCGGCCAGCGGCTACGTGCAGTACGAGCCCGACGGGGAGCGCTTCTCGCTTTCCGAGGAACAGGCGTTCGCGCTGGCGCAGGAGGGCAGCCCCGCCTTCATTCCGGGCGCCTTCCAGGTGGCCACCGCCCAGTTCCGGGCGATCCCGAAGATGATGCAGGCGATGCGCACCGGACTGGGCGTCGGCTGGCACGAACATGATCCGGTGCTTTTCCAGGGCACGGAGCGCTTCTTCCGGCCCGGCTACGCGGCCAATCTGGTGAGCCAATGGCTGCCGGCCCTCGACGGCGTCGACGCGGTGCTCCGGCGCGGGGCACGGGTCGCCGATGTCGGGTGCGGCCACGGCGCATCGACCCTGCTGATGGCGCAGGCCTATCCCGACAGCAGCTTTACCGGATTCGATTTCCATGCCCCGTCGATCGATCGGGCCCGGTCGGCCGCGAAGGAGGCCGGCATCGGTGAAGACCGCCTGCGCTTCGAGGTGGCCAGCGCCAAGGACTTCCCCGGCACCGCCTACGACCTGGTCGCGGTGTTCGACTGCCTGCACGACATGGGCGACCCGGTCGGCGCCGCCGCCCATGTGCGGCAGAGCCTCAAGCCCGATGGCGCCTGGATGATCGTCGAGCCCTTCGCCAACGATCGCCTCGAAGACAACCTCAATCCCGTGGGCCGGGTCTTCTATTCGGTGTCGAACTTCATCTGCACGCCGGCGTCGCGCGCGCAGGAGGTGGGCCTGTGCCTCGGCGCGCAGGCTGGCGAGGCGCGCGTGCGCGATGTGGTGACGCGCGGCGGATTCAGCCGCTTCCGGCGCGCGACGCAGACGCCGTTCAACCTGATCTTCGAAGCGCGCCCCTGAACGGGCGGCGGACTAGGCGCCTTGCGTCACCTGCAGGATCTCGACGGCCTGCCTGAACTGGAGCGACTGCATCGCGCGGTCGAGCGCCGCGAAGCTCTCGCCGCCGAGCGAAGCTCGCAAGGACGGCGCAAGTTCATCGAACAGTGGCAGCGCCGACATGCTCTGTTTGCGCAGCAGTTCGATCAGCGAGGCCAATGCATCCGGGTCGACGGGTGCCGCATCGTCCACGACGGGTTGCGCATCGGCAGCATCGAAATAAGGTTGCGCGGCGGCCTGAAGGCTGCGTAGCGCAGCGCCGAGCGCACGCATCGCGCGTCCGGCGCGGTCGGCGTCGCCGCCCTTCAACGCGGCCTCGCCCTCCGCTGCCTGCTCACGCACGCCGTCGATGCCGATCACGCCCGCGCTTCCTTGCAGTTTGTGCAGTCGCGCAGCGAGGGCCGGGGAAGACTCGCCGGCATGCAGCGGGTCTCCTTCCCGCGCCAGATCACCGAACTCCGCGAGCAGGCTGCGCAGGACGCTCAACAGCAGGTCGGCGTCGCCCATCAGCCGCTTCGATGCGCCTTGCGCGTCGATGCCCTGGATCATCGGCCAGCCCGCCGGTAGCGGCACCGTGGCGGGAGCGTCCTCATGCCCGGTGGGCACCAGCCGCCCTCTCGCACGCTCCACGCAGCGGCGCACGGTGCGGACCAGCGCCTCGGCATCGAAGGGCTTGCTGACGAAGTCGTTCATACCGGCTTCCAGCGCACGCTCGCGCTCGGCCACCAGCGCGCTGGCCGTCAGCGCAACCACCGGCAGGACCGTGAGGCCGAGCTCGCCGCGAATCAGCCGCGTCGCCTCGTTGCCGTCGAGCATGGGCATGTGGACGTCCATCAGCACCAGGTCGAAGGCTCCGCGGCCGTTGCGCAGCGTTTCCACGGCCTCGCGGCCGTTCGAGGCGACCGTGACCTGCGCGCCCTCGCGTTCGAGGATGTGCCGGCAGACCTCCAGGTTGACCGCGCTGTCGTCCACCACCAGCACGCGCATCTGCGCGAGCCGCCGATCGATCGAAACTTCGCGCGAAGGCGCCGAGGGCCGCTGCCCTTCTTCCACCGGCTGCGCGGCACCCTCGCCCGCAATGTCCAGCGGCAGGATGACCCAGAACTCGCTGCCGCTGCCCGGCGTGCTGCTGACGCCGAATTCGCCGCCCATCAGCTCGGTGAGCTGCTTCACGATGGACAGGCCCAGACCCGTGCCGCCGAAGCGGCGGGTGGTCGACGAGTCCGCCTGCGTGAAGGGCGTGAACAGGCGATCGAGCACGTCGGCCGCGATGCCGATGCCCGTGTCGATCACGGCGAAGCGCAGCCGCACCCGATCCTCCAGCCGCTCCTTCACCTGCACGTTCAGGCGGACCGATCCCTCGGGCGTGAACTTGACGGCATTGCTCAGCAGGTTGACGAGGATCTGCCGGATGCGGGTGACATCGCCAATCAGGCGAGCCGGCAGGTCCGCATCGGCGTCGAGCGTCAAGCCGATGCCTTTCGCGCCGGCATTGACGCTCATCATGGCGAGGACGCTGTCGAGCAACTCGCGCAGGCCGAATTCCGATTCGTCGAGCGCCATCTCGCCGGCCTCGATCTTGGAGATGTCGAGGATGTCGTTGATGACGTCCAGCAGTGCGTTGCTCGCGTCATCGATCTTCCGCAGGAACTCGCGCTGCCGGTCGTCCAGCGAGGTCTGCCGCAGCAGGTAGGCCAGGCCGATGACCGCGTTGAGCGGCGAGCGGATCTCGTGGCTCATGTTGGCGAGGAACTCGCTCTTGGCCTTGCTCGCCGATTCGGCCTGCGCGCTGCGCTCATTGAGCGCGAGGTTCAGGCTCTCCAGTTGCTCCTGCGCACGGCGCATGTCGGTGACATCCACCGCCACCGAGATGAAGCCCTGCACCACGCCGTTGTCGTCGAAGTCGGGGATGTAGTGCAGCCAGTAGTGGACGGTCGACCCGTCGGCCAGCGTGCGCGTGCGCATCACGCGCTGGTCGCTGCCGGCCAGCGCGGCGCGGATGAAGGGTTCGTTCTGGCGAAAGAGCTCCGCCCCGAGCAACTCGCCCTGGGTGATCCCGATCATCTCCTCGGGCGACCGCCCCAGCCAGCGGCGGTAGGCACTGTTCGCGAAGGTGCAGCGCAGGTCGGTGGTCCAGTAGGCGCAGATGCCGGGGATGTTGTCGGTCACGATGCGCATGAAGCGTTCGTTCTTGCGCATCCGCTCCTCGGCCGCCTTGCGCTCGGACAGGTCCGTCGCGATCGCGATGAAGCCGACCACGCCGCCGGCGGCATCGCGCAGGGGGCTCACGTTCAGGTGCACGGGGACGCGGCTGCCGTCCTTGCGCACATAGGTCCATTCACGGGGCCGGGCCCGGCCGGTGCCCGGTGCGGGCGCGAAGACTTCGCACACGTCCAGCGGACGTCCCAGCTCGGTCGTGAGCGCCATTGCGCGGCTGTGGACTTCGAACGCGTCGTGGAAGCTGTTCATCTCCATCCGGTCGACGACGTCGGCGGCCGAGTAGCCCAGCAGTTCCTCCGCCGCGGGATTGAACAGCGTCACCACGCCATTGACGTCGGTCGCGATGATCGCGCTGGCAGCCCCGTCGAGGATGGCCCGCTCGCGCGTCGACAGCACGGCGAGCTCGGCGGTGCGCTCGACCACCTGCTGCTCGAGCTTCGCGTTCAGTTCGAGGATGTGCGCCTTGGTCGCCCTTTCGTGCGTGATGTCACGCACGGTCTCCGCGACGCCGAGCACGCGGCCGTCCGCCGAACGGATCGGCGCCGCCGCCACCGAGACCGCCACGGGCGTGCCGTCGCGATGACGACGGAAGGTCTCGAAAGCGGCGACCGACTTTCCGTCGGCGATGTGGCGCAGCAGCGTCTCTTCCTCCTGCACATAGTCCGGCGGCAGGAGCAGGTCCTGCAGCGGCTGGCCGAGCGCCTCCCCGGCGCTGTAGCCGAAGATCTTGGCCGCGGCATCGTTCCAGTCGGTGATCCTGCCGTCGAGCCGACAGCCGATGATGGCGTCGTTGGAGCTGGTCACGATCGCCGCCAGCCGGGACCGCTGTTCGCCCGCCTGCTGCTTGCGGCGCTGCGTGGTCTGCTCGATGTACGACAGCAGCGCCAGCAGCAGGGCCAGCGTCGAGCCGATCACCACCACGGACCAGGGGCTGCGCAGGTTCAACTGGTTGAGGAACAGCGGCTGCGCGCTGATCGTCACCTGCCAGGTGCGCCCGTAGAGCTGTAGTGGCAGCACGCTCGTGATCGCATCGGCCTGGACCGACGCATGCCCCGGCGACCTGAAGAAGGGTTCGGGCCTGTCGCGGCGGGTCACGTCGGCCAGCGCCAGCGCGAACTCGCCGTCCTGGAAGTCGAAGCCCTTGAGCACCTCGTCCATGAGCAGCGGCGCATAGATCCAGCCGATCGTCTCGTCGGGCGTGCCGCGCACCGCAGCCGAGGGGCGTTGCCGCTGCTGCAGGCGGCCGAGCTGGGATTCGGCCTTATAGACGGGCAACAGCAGCAGCACGGAACGCTGGGTCGGCGGCGCCCGCGCAGCCTGCACCAGCGCGATCGGCGCCGTCATCGCCGCCTCGCCGGTCTGCATCGCGCGCTCGGCGGCGGCGCGGCGGTTGGGCTCGGAGGCGATGTCGAGGCCGATCGCGGGGCTGGTGGAATCCGAGGGCTCGAAGTACTGGATGACGAAGCGATCGCCCTCGTTCACACCCAGCTGGCGAATCCTGAAATCGGGCTTCCCGTCGAGGCGCGCCGCGGCGACGAAGGCGGCTTCCTGCGCAGCCGGCACGCGCCGCACGAAGCCGAAGCCCCGCGCTCCGGGAAATTCGCGCTCGAGGTCGCGCGCCGCGCTGAACTGGGCGAAGCGCAGCCGCGTGATGCCGCCTTCCCCACCGGCAGCGATGACAGCGCCGCGTGCACCGCGCAGTCCGAATTCGTAGGCGTGCATGCGCGAGGTGAGCTGGTCGACCGCACGTCGGGCGAGCGTGTCGAAGCGCGCCTGCGCAAGCTCGTCGTTGTAGCGCGCCTGCCACCAGCCGGCGCCTGCGGCCATGCAGAGGCCGACGACCAGCCAGATCAGAGAGCGTGCGTGCTGGCGAAGCCCCACGGGATGATCAATCAGCCTCGGTGCCGGGCTCCGGCGGGGCCGTGGGCACCGTCAGGCCAGCCTGGGCCCGCCCTGCACGCGCGGCCTGCGCGAGCGCGGCGTCGGCAGCGACTTCGAGGGCCGCCCTCGGATCGGCGCCCGCCAGGGCTTCACGGGCCGTGGCATCCAGGCAGGCAACGCCAGCACTGCAGGTCACGTGGCGGGACACGGCGGACCCTTGATGGCCGATGTCCAGCGCCTCGACGGCGCGCAACGCGCGGTTGGCGATGTGCAGGGCGTCGTCCGCCGACGTGTCCGCGAGGATGAGCGCAAAGCGGTCGCGATCGAGCCGGGCGACGAAATCGCCGGGGCGGCGGGCGCTGCGCAGCAGGGCTTCGGCCACCGAGATCAGACAGGCATCCGCGGCCTTGCGGTCGTAGAGCGCCTCGAAAGACGGGAAGAAGTCGACCTCGAGCGTCACAAGCGACAGCGCCTGGCCTGCCTCGGCGGCCCGGAGGATTTCGCGCGCCAGGGTTTCCGCATGGGCGTCGGCGTTGGCAAGGCCTGTCGGCCCGTCGATCCGGGACAGCCGGCGCAGGTCGTCCGAAAGGCGCTTCAGCTTGAGCTGGGTATTGACCCGCGCCGTCACCTGCGATGCGTTGAAGGGCTTGCGGATGAAGTCAACCGCGCCGAGTTGGAGCACCGCCACTTCGAGTTCGGATTCCTGATGGCTGCTCACGAAGATGACGGGAACATCCGCCAGCGACGCATCGGCCTTGAGGGCCTCGCATACCTGGAGGCCGCTCATGTCGCCCATCTGCGCGTCGAGCAGGATCAGGTCGGGCGGCGATTCGCGGCTGAGCTGCAACGCGTCGGCCCCGCTGGTCGCGAATCGGACCGTGGAGTAATCCGAAAGTATCCGACTCAGGACCTGAATGATGGCGGGATCGTCGTCGACGAGAAGCAGGCTCGCTTCGACAGGAAATTTCTTCATCGGAGGATTCTGCCGCAATCGATTCCCCGTGCTAGTCGTGCGACGCATGCCGGGCCAGGATCTCGAAGTGCGCGGGCGCCGAAAGGTGCGAGCAGACCAGCGCGAACGCGTCGACGGACCAGACGATGGGCGAGGACTCGGTGGGGGGCACCGCGCCCAGACATTTCCGCGCGATCGTCACATGCGGCAGCCACCGGCCGCGCTCGGGCACCAGTCCCGCATGGAGGAGCGCCAGCTTCAGCCGCTCGTGCAACGCGCGCAGCCCTTCGTCCTCGTCGGCCCGCAGGACCGCGACGGGATTGCGCCAGACCTCGGGCGTGCCCAGCACCAGCGTCAGCGCCGGCATCGGCACTTCGGCGAGCGCGTCCATCAAGGCGGCCTGCTGCACCGCCGCAACTTCGCCAAGAAAGTGCAGCGTCATGTGCATGCGCGCCAGGGACGCCATCCGGGCGCCTGGCGGCCACCCCCAGGTCCTGCGATGCGCATCGATGGCGGACTGCACCGCTGGGTCGGCGAACAGCCCGATGAAGAGACGTCGGGTGGACGCAGGGACGGCGTTCATCTGCAAAGAAAGGGTTACGTTTCCAGGTGCGGCGAAGGTTCGCAAGGCGCTCCGGCAAGGGTATGTCCCAAGCGGGCGGTCGCGCATCGAATTCGTATGATGATCGCGCAACCTGCCCACCGGACGATGTGCGGGTGTGCGCAGCATTGTTTCGCCCGTTGGCCGGTGCAACCGGGCCCTACATCCAACAAGGAGACAGCAATGATTTTTCGCGCTCGCGTCGTCGCCGCTGCTGCGGCACTGGTTGCCACCTCCGCCATTGCCGCCGGCCCCTCGGTGGTCAATGGCCCGGGCGAGAACCCGGCCTGCTTCAAGCCCTGGGACACCAGCACCAAGTACTTCCAGTGGCCCGCCAAGAAGGGCCCGTACCGCATCGCGCTGGCCAATGGCTTCGTCGGCAACACCTGGCGCATCCAGATGATCAAGATGGCCAAGGCCTACGCGGCCACGCCGGACATGAAATCGGAGATCAAGGAATTCAAGATCGTCTCCACCGGCACCGACGTCGCGGCGCAGATCGCGGCGATCGACAACTTCATCAACTCCGGCTACGACGCGATCGTCACCATAGCGGTCAACCCGACGGCCTTCGCGCCGGTGATCAAGCGTGCCAACGCCGCCGGCGTGGTGGTCGTGCCCTTCGACAACGTGCTCGACAGCGACCAGGTGATGATGGTCAATGAAGACCAGCTCGCCATGGGCCAGCAGTCGGGCGAATGGGTCGTGAAGAACATCCCGAGCAAGAGCGGCAAGCTGCTCGAGGTGCGCGGCGTGCCGGGCAATTCGGTGGACCGCGACCGCCACCTGGGCTTCCGCAAGGTGGTCGAGGCGCCGGGCAACAAGTTCGAGGTGGTCGAGGTCGTCGGCAACTGGGACGACGGCACCGCCCAGAAGGCCGTGGCGGACGCGGTCGCGGTGCACAAGAACTTCGACGGCATGTTCGTGCAGGGCGGCTCGACTGGCGCGGTGCGCGCACTGATCGACGCCAAGCACAAGATGATCCCGGTGGCGGGCGAAGCCGAGAACGGCTTCCGCAAGCTGTGCGTGGAGCATGCCAAGGAGGGGCTGGTCTGCGCCTCGCTCGGGCAGTCGCCGGGCCTGGTGGCGATCTCGATGAAGGCCGCGGTGGCCGCGCTGCAGGGCAAGGTGATGCCGCAGATGATCTCGGTGCCGATCCCGATGGCATCGCATCCGAACTTCAAGGCCGGCGAGAACTACTTCCCCGACCTGACGGACAACTTCTTCACCACCAACGACTTCCCGCCCTGCGGCGTGAACCTCAAGGCCACCGACATCATGTCGAAGGACGAGAAGAACAACTGACGGCTCGGCCTTGCAACCGATCCTCCAGCTGGTCGACGTCTCCAAGCGCTATGGCGGGGTGCGCGCGCTCGAGCACGCGAGCTTCGCCTGCGCACCCGGCCGCATCCACGCGCTGCTTGGCGAGAACGGCGCGGGCAAGTCGACGCTGATCAAGATCCTGGCCGGCGTGGTGCAGCCCGACGAGGGACGCATCGTGCTGGAGGGAGTGGAGCGCCGCTTCGCGCACCCGCAGGAGGCGGTGTCGGCCGGCATCGCCTGCATCTTCCAGGAGTTGTCGCTGATGCCGGACCTGAGCGTTGCCGACAACATCTGCATCACCAACCCGCCCCTGCGCCATGGCCTGATCGACCGCAAGGCCCAGCGCCGCATCGCGGAGGCCGCGCTGGCCCGCGCCGGCGCGGAGGACATCCACCCGCTGGCGCCGGTGGAGAGCCTGACGCTGTCGCGCCGGCAGATGGTCGAGATCTCCAAAGCCCTGGCGCGGGATCCGAAGATCCTCATCCTCGACGAAGCGACCTCGGCGCTGACCGCCGCCGATGTGCGGCGCGTGTTCGCGCTCCTCAAGCGGCTGCGCAACGAGGGGCTGGCGATCGTCTACATCTCGCACCGCATGAACGAGATCACGGAGCTGGCCGACGAGTGCTCGGTGTTTCGCAACGGCAGCCATGTCGCGACCTTCGACGCGGGCACCCGCAGCAATGCGGAGACCATCGAGATGATGATCGGCCGCGACATCGCGCATGCCTTTCCGCCAAAGCCGGCCCCGATCGCTGCATCGGACGCCGGCACGCCAGCCTTGGAGACGCGCGGCCTGTCGTGGAATTCGCGCCTGCACGACATCGACATCGCCGTACGTCCCGGCGAGATCGTCGGCCTCGGCGGACTCGACGGCCAAGGCCAGCGCGAGCTCTTCCTGGCCCTGTTCGGCGTGCTGCGCGGTGTGACGGGTGAGGTGCTGCTGGGGGGCAAGCCCGCGCAGGTGCGCGATCCGAAGCACGCCAAGAGCGCCCACACCGGCATTGCGCTCGTGCCGGAAGATCGCAAGACCGACGGCCTGATGCTGCCCATGTCGGTGAACGACAACCTCAGCCTGGCGGCCCTCGACCGACTCAGCCGCGCCGGCGTGCTGGTCGCCGTCGAGGAAGCCGAGGCCGTCGCGGGCATCGTCCGGCGCCTGTCGATCAAGGTCGGCGGGATGGGCGATCCGGTCGGCACGCTGTCGGGCGGCAACCAGCAGAAGGTGGTGATCGGCAAGTGGCTGGTCAATGCGCCGCGCATCCTCCTGCTGAGCGATCCCACACGCGGGATCGACGTGGGCACCAAGCAGGAGATCTACGCGCTGGTGCGCACTCTCGCCGACGAGGGCGCGGCCGTGATGCTCTATTCGACCGACTATGCGGAGCTGATCGGCTGCTGCGATCGCGTCGCCGTGTTCTACGACGGGCGCATCGTTCGCTGGCTGGCCGGGGCCGAACTGACCGAGCATGCGCTGGTGTCGAGCGCGCTCAACCTCGATACGGCGGCGGCATGACGCGGTCCGACTGGTACTACCGCCTGCGCGAGCACCGCGCGACCTTTGCCACCGTGATCATGTTCGTCGCGATCTTCGCGCTGTACATCCTCAAGCATCCGGTGGGATGGAATGCGGCCGTGCTGACCACGGCAGCGAACAAGGGCGTGTTGCTCGCCATCGTCGCCATGGCGCAGACGCTGCCGGTGCTGACCTCTGGCATCGATCTCTCGGTCGGCATGGTGTTCGTGCTGGCCAACTGCCTGGCCTCGCACCTGGTCGTCGGCTCGCCGATGCAGGCCGCGCTCGGTGTAGTAGCCGTGCTTGCGACCGGCGCGCTGTGCGGCTTCATCAACGGCGTGATCATCGTCTACGGCCGGCTGCAACCAATCATCACGACGCTGGCGACCGGCATCATCTACTTCGGACTCGCACTCGGGCTGCGCCCTGTGCCGGGCGGCGACGTGCACGCGGGCCTGGCCGACGCATTGACGGGCGCCCTCCCCGGCGGCATCCCGACGATGCTCATCGTGCTGATCGCGGTCGTGCTGCTGGTGTGGGTGCCGTACCGTCGTTCGGCACTCGGCCGTGCGGCGCTGGCGATCGGTTCTTCGGAGACGGCGAGCTACATGTCGGGCGTGGCGATCGGGCGCACGAAGATCGTCACCTACACGCTGGCCGGCGTGCTCGCGGCCATCAGCGGACTGCTGCTGACCTTCGTCACCTATTCCGGCGAAGCGTCGTCGGCCATCGGCGGCGTCTACACGCTGAACTCGATTGCGGCGGTGGTGATCGGCGGCACCGTGCTTTCAGGCGGCGCGGGCAGCGCCATCGGCTCGATCTTCGGCGCCTTCGTGCTGCGGACGATCGGCGACCTGTTGTTCGTCTTCGACCTCGAACCGCTCTGGCAGCCGCTGTTCCAGGGAATCATCCTGCTGACCGCCGTGAGCTTCGGATCCCTGAGGCTGCTCAAGGTGAACAACCGGCTCGATCTCTTCAGGTGACGCCGCACATGACAACGCTCGCATTGCGTCTGAAAAGGTCCGGTCACTTGCCGGTGCTCGCGGGCGCGTTGTGCACGGTCGCGCTGCTGCTGATCGGGAGCCTCTATTCGAAGAACTTCCTGTCGCCGGACTACCTGCTGCTGCAATTGCAGATCGCGTCATTTCTCGGGGTCATCGCCACAGGGGCGATGCTGGTCATCCTGCTGGGCGGCATCGACCTGTCGGTGCCCTGGCTCGTCACGGTGGGCGGCATGATGTCGGCCGCGGCGGCGGGCTGGTGGGGCGGCGCGGGCGCCGCGCTGGCGATTCCGTTCGGCATCCTGTGCGGCGCGGCGCTGGGTCTGCTCAACGGCATCGGCGTCGCCTACCTTCGCGTGCCTTCGATGATCTTCACGCTCGGCATCAACGCGGTGGCGCAAGGGCTCATCGTGCTGCAGACCGGCGGTTTCGCGCCGCAGGACCGTGCCACGGCGGCGATGCACCTCATCGCCACAGGCCGCTCGTTCCTCGGCATTCCCAACGCGCTGCTGGTGTGGATCGTGGTGGGCGGCGGCACGATGTTCATGCTGCACCGCACGACATTGGGCCGCGCGATCTACGCCGTCGGCAACCGGGAGCGCGCGGCCTACCTGTCGGGCATCGACACGCGCCGCGTCACGCTGCTGTGCTTCGTGATCGCGGGCGCCTGCTCGGCGGCGGCGGGCGTCCTGCTGACCGGCTATTCGACCAAGGCCTACCAGGCGATGGGCGATGCCTACCAGTTGCCGGCGATCGCGGCGGTGGTGCTCGGCGGCACGAACATCCTCGGCGGCCAGGGTTCGTACCTCGGCACCGTCGTCGGCGTGATCCTCATCACCTTGCTTCAATCCATCCTGTCGGTCATGCAGATCCCCGAGATGGGTCGGCAAGTCACCTACGGCGTGGTCATCATCGCGATGCTGCTGGTGTACGGCCGTGGCCGGCGGCATTCGCAATGAATCGACAATATCGACCCTCAATGGAGCGACCATGGTCATCGAACTCACACCCAGCTTCGAATCGCTGGATCCACGCTTTCGTCGGCTGGTATTTGCCAACGTGCATGTCGAGAAGCTCTACACCGGCTGCCGATGGGCCGAAGGGCCGGCGTGGTTCGCGGCCGGCCGGTACCTGGTCTGGTCGGACATCCCGAACGACCGGATGCTGCGCTGGGACGAGACCGACGCCTCGGTCTCCGTGTTCCGGCAGCCGGCGCTGAACACCAACGGGCACACCGTCGACCTGCAGGGCCGTCTGGTCTCGTGCGAGCACCGCGGGCGTTGCGTGTCGCGCATCGAGCACGACGGCACCCGCACCGTGCTCGCATCGCACTTCGATGGCAAGCGCCTCAATTCGCCGAACGACTTGGTCGTCAAGTCGGACGGGAGCATCTGGTTCTCCGATCCGAGCTATGGGATCGACAGCGACTACGAAGGGGATGCGGCACCGAGCGAAGTCGGCCAGTGCTGTGTCTACCGCATCGATGCGGATTCGGGTGCCGTCAGCCGGGTCGCCGATGGATTCGTGCAGCCCAACGGGCTCGCGTTCTCACCCGACGAAAGCTTGCTGTATGTCGCGGACACCGGCGCCACGCATGTGCACGATGGGCCACGCCACATCCGGCGTTTCCGGGTCGGGGCCGATGGCCGAAGCCTGTCGGGTGGCGAAGTCTTCGCGGAGTGTGATTGCGGATTGTTCGATGGCTTTCGCCTCGACACCAGGGGCAACGTCTGGACCAGTGCGGGCGACGGGGTGCATTGCTACGCGCCGGATGGCAAGCTGATCGGCAAGATCCGCGTGCCCGAGGTGGTGGCCAACGTGTGCTTCGGCGGGCCGAAGCGCAATCGGCTGTTCATCTGTGCGACGACTTCGTTGTATTCGGTGTTCCTGAATGCGCGCGGCGCGGCGCGTCCTTCAGGTCCCGGGTAGTTGCTCGGGGATCGCCGACCGCCACTCTCTCACGCACTCCGGGTGCCAAGCCCCGCGTCCGCCGCCTTGCGCGCACCGCGCTTGCTGCCGCGCATGAGCCGCAGCAGGGGCCGTTCGATGGCCAGGTGGAACGCCACCGAGGCGAGCACGCAGGCAAAGCCGATCACGACGAAAGCCACCCCGCTGCCCACCTGCCCGCGCAGGCCTACCGCGACGACGAGCTTGCACAGCACCGCGATGAGCGGAAAGTGGATCAGGTACAGCGCATAGGAGGCGTCGCCCAGCAGCGCCATCGTGCGGCTGGCGAAACGCGCCGGTTGCGCCCGCTCCGCCTGCGTCAACGCCACGATGGCGATCGCACCGAAAAGTCCGTAGGCGAGGTTGAACCACGGGTTGTGCGGATCGTCGCGCCAGACCGCCCATGCGCCGATGGCAAAGAACGCCGCGGTCGCCAGCGCGGCGACACGGCCAGGCCATGCAAACCGCCAGGTGCCGCGTGTCAACAACGCGGCGCAGACGCCCATGCCGAACAGCAACATCAACTCGTTCGCAAAGAAAGACACCGGAAACCGCGGTGTCCCGCCCAGCGCCGACCAGGCAACGCAGCCCGCCAACGAGATGACCGCCGCCGCACAAAGCGCAGGATGGACGATCGCAAGTGCGATGGCAGCATAGAAGACCATCTCGTACTGCAGGGACCAGGCGACCACGATCACGGGCGCGCCGGTGCCGCCCACGACAGCCGGGTCCTGCGGTACCAGCAGCAGCGACTTGACCAGCACCGCCAGATCGGTCGGCATGGCCTCGCGCAGGGAGGGCACGAGCAGCGCCGCGCCGTAAACCGCGGCAAAGATCAGGAGATAGGGCGGGTAGATCCGCGCCAGGCGCTTTTGCACATAGGG
Source organism: Variovorax glacialis (assembly GCF_051216375.1). Classification (NCBI taxonomy): domain Bacteria; kingdom Pseudomonadati; phylum Pseudomonadota; class Betaproteobacteria; order Burkholderiales; family Comamonadaceae; genus Variovorax; species Variovorax glacialis. The sequence goes on from NZ_JBPJZT010000005.1 coordinate 382,374, forward strand.
CCACAGTTGCGCCGGCCGCCCGACATCGCGGCCGTGGATCAGCACGATGATGAACCCGCTCAGCACGAAGAAGAAAGCGACCCCGGCCGAACCGCCGAATACGAACAGGCGCTGCAGCGGTTCGGCCGCCTCGCCGAAGTACTTGTCCTTCGCCAGGTTGGCGCCCAGGTGGAAGAACAGGACCAGCAGAGCCGCCACCGCGCGGCAGGCCTGGATCGACTGGTACAGGGTCACGGACGCGCCCAAGTCGGCAAGCCGCTGTGCGGGATCAGGGCTTTTCGCTGGCAAGTTCATGCGACTCCAGGATGTTGAAGACCACTTGCGCGCAACGCGCGCATCTCGAAGGCAAGGTTTCGCGCCTCATCGCGTTGCACGAATCATGCCCCGCGAAAGGAGAGACAGTAGAATGCGCCTCGGTCTGCGGGTGTAGTTCAATGGCAGAACGGCAGCTTCCCAAGCTTCATACGAGGGTTCGATTCCCTTCACCCGCTCCACCTCTCCCCCCTCACTGCACGACCTGTGCGGTCCGCCGCGCGCCAGGCTTCGACCTGGCCGGCATCAGCGGCACCGGCGGCTTTCCTGCCTTCCCGTCGCCACTCCCATCGCGCCACATCTCGCCGACCATCTCGTGGAAGCGACGCGTTCCGAGGTTCATGAACCGGTAGTTCACGTCGGTCATCGTGTCGATGGCATCGCGGATCTCCTGCGGCGTCGGCCCCGGGTCGGACCGGAACAGCATCGCCCGCGCCATGTCCCAGGAGTCCTGGATCTCCACCATCGTTTCCTGGTCCCTCCCGGGCTCGAAGATCGCCGTGACCGCGCCCCGGTCGAAGTTCTGCGCGCCGCGCGACAGCGCGTCGTTCTCGATGATCTCGACGGCCGAGCGCAGGTGCGCGAGTTTCTCGTCGTCGCTCTTGCGTGCGGCCGTCATCTTCCGGTAGCTCTCGATCACCTCGTAGCGGAAGCGCAGCCCCAGGCGCAACATCGTGGCGAGCAGGCCGAAGTCGTTGGAGACTTCCGACAGCGGCGCCACGACCGTCTCCACGAAGTGCACGTGGAAGCGCCGCTTGCCGTTGTCGAAGATCTCCACCTTCGACAACTGCGGCTGATAGGAGCCGTCCTGCGTGTGGTAGACCGCCTGCACCGGACGAAACCACTCGTTGTTGCTCGCCAGGTAGATGCATTTCTGCAGCTGCTTGACCCAGCGCCGGTCCGCCGTCTTCTGCGCGGCCCGCACGATGTCCTTCCATTTGAGGCCGCTGCCCTTGATGAAGCCGAAGAGCTGCAGCGATGTTTCGTCCGATTCGATGACGGCATCGTCGGGGATGGTCTCGGTCGCGAGCTGGCCCGGCGCGGGCAGCACGACGTTGATGTAGCGCTCGAACTGCTGGACCTCGCTCGGCAGGAAGCGCTTCTCCATGTCGCGGATCTGGACCAGGCGCTCGGACATGTCCCTCGGCGTCGGGGCACGGCCCAGCCTGAGCTGGTCCTTGACCATCTGGTAGAGCCGCTCGAGTCCGCGGTCGGTGCCGAGTTCGACGCCCTGGTGCAGCACCAGGGGGACCGGCAGCTGGTCCAGCGTCATGCCGGAATGGCAGACCGGGATGATCGGCATGTTCTTCATCCATGCCGCACCGACCTCGAACTGCACCCAGGGTCGTTGCACGGACGCCTTGCTGCACAGGACGATCACCGCCGAAGCCTCTCTCATGGCCTTTTCGACGGCTTCGAGCCAGTTCGAACCGAGGTTGATGCTGCCCACGTCCGACGACGTGAAGAACTTGACCATGTCGAGGAAGTCCTCTTCCATGATGTGCTTGAGCAGCGAAGCGACGTCGCCCTCTTCGGAAATGTGGCTGACGAACAGCCTCGTCGGTTTGATGGCCATGGCCGACCTCGCTCTGCAAAATCCCGACACCAGGAACCCGGATCACGCACGGCCCAATGTGTATCGGCGCCGATACGAAGGTATAGCACCGCCGCTTCGATTTGGCGTCCCCAACACTGCCTATGCCCGACGCCCAGCCTGCGACGCCCGCGGCGCACCTCGTGCTACATCGATAGTGAGAGGCGAGCCCCTTGCGGGCTCGGGTGTCAGGGCGCCGACGCGAGCACGGCCGTCGGCTTGCCGGACGCCGGCTTGGGCGCCGGGGGCACCTCGGTCTGGCTCACGTAGTCGGCCAGCAATTCGAGCGCAACCGCATCGGGCTGGCTTTCGAGCCGCATCACCATCTGCTCGCCGACGCAGAGTCCCTCATAGCGGATATAGACACGCGCGAAGTAGGTCAGCGCCCCGGCGGCGTCCCGAAGGCAGTCGGCAAAAGAGGTCAGCCCCAGATCGACATAGCAGGCCTTGGGCGGCGGCTCGCCAGCGGAGCGGGGAGCGCGCACGGTGTAGGTATAGGAGCGCTCGCCGAGCTTGCGGATTTCCAGGACGGGTTGCATCGGGTACTCCTCGTTTCTTGAAAGCGCGAACGGACTTGGCACCGTCTTCGTTTTTGACCAGCTAGTTTACGTTTGTCGCATGTGTGAACGAGGGGGACTATGACTTCCGTCTGATGCATTCACAACAGTCAGTGCGGGGTCAGCTTCCGGGAACCGTCACCTTGCTCCAGCCCGGATCGGGGTTGAACCGTGTCAGCGCCCGCGCGCTGGCATCGCTGCCGGGCCCGAGATCCTTCTCGTACACGGTCCCGTCGTGGCTGACCATGAAGCTCATGACGCCCGTGTCGCCGTAGCGGATCGGCCATGCGATCAGCGCGAACCCGCTGCGCATGCGATTGCCGATCACGTAGTCGTACGCGCCGCCGGGTGCATCCTTGCCCTGCGCCTTGAGGATCTTGAAGTGATAGCCGTGGTAGCCCTCGCCGGGCCTCTGCCCGCCGTACAGCGGCCCCAGCGGGCTCTCGTCCTGGCCGGCGGCATCAGGCCAGTAGAGCCCGTCGTGCTTGCCGGGCGAACTCACGAACTTCTGCGCGTACTCGAGCACGCCGTTGCCGTCGCGATCCTTCTGCGCGTATTCCTTCTGTGCGTCGAAATACGCGAGCGACGCCTGGATCGCGGCGAGCTCGTTGCGCCCGATGCGGCGGGTGCGCATGACGTCGGCGCCCGCACGCGGGTCGAATCGCCAGCCGGCGGCGCTCTTGATGATCGGGATCGGCAGCGTCCAGTCGCCATTGCCCGCGGCGAGCACGGCCTTGGAGGGGCTTTCCTGGACAACCTTGTGCTGCTTGGCCCACGCACCGAGGAAGCTGTAGATGTCCTCCTCGTCGAGGCTGCCTTCGGGCACGAAATGCCGCCAGTCAGGGCCGAGCACCGTGCGCAATTCCGCCACGTCGCTGTGCGCGATCGCGTCGACGAAGGCCTGCGCCGCCGCATCCGGTGTCGGATAAGCCTTCTGCGCGAATGAAGGCGCCGAGGCGAGCGACAGCGCCACCGTGACGCTGGCCGCCAGAATCTTGAAGGGTGAACTGTGGAAGGACATCGCCCGGCCTTTGTGGTGATTGGATTGGGTCATGCGGCCTCCTGTCAGCGACGGCCGCCGCCGCCTCGCCCGCCACCACCATGGCCACCGCCCATGCGGGCGCCGCCCCCACCGCCACCCATGCGGGCACCACCGCCTCCGCCGCTCATATGGGCGCCATTGCCGCCACCGGCGTTCATGCGAGCGCCCCCGGCCCCGCCCGTCGGCATGTGCGCAGTGCCCCCGCCTGCGCCTCCGCCACGGTGCTGCGCCATCGACTGGCGGCTTGCGTCGCCGCGATTGGCTTGCTGTCGGGCCTGGCCACCCGCATCGCCCGCGCCTCGCAGGGCGTTGTCACTGCCGCGCGAATTCACCCGCGACAGCCCCTGGTCGGCGCCGCCGCGGCCCCCTGGCCCGCCCCCTCCGCCGGCACCGGGGCGATCCCGTTCGCCCGCGCCGCCCGCTCCGAGCCTGCCCCCGGCATCGCCGCCGCCGGCGCCCGGCCGGTCACGACCTGCCCCTGCCGCCGCGTTCTGCGCACGTTCGCGCGTCGCCGGATCGTTGCGAAGCTGGTTGCGGCCCTGGCCCGGGTCCATGCCGCGCTGCTGCAACTGGGATTGCGCCTGTTGGCGCTGGGTGTCACGAGCGGCCGTGTCGCGTCCGCGGAAATCGTTGCGTTGGCCGGCACCGGCGACATCCTTGCCGAACTGCTGACGGCTCGCTGAATCCCGGTAGGGCACGCCGCGCCGGTTGGCCGCGTTGTGCTGGAAGTTCGTCTGGCTGGCGTTGAGTTGCCGGTTGACGTTGACGCTGTTGTAGCGGTTCACGTTCACGTTGACGTTGCCGCCGCCCCAATTGCAATTGCCCCAGAGCGCCGCAGTGGCCGCCACGCCGACGCCGAAGGCGATGCCGGTTGCGAGCGCGGCGCCCGGGTAGTAGTACGGCGCAGGCGGGTAGTAGTACGGCGGGTACGCCGGATAGGGCCATGCGCCGTACACCACGGTCGGGTTGTACGCGGGCACATAGACCACCTGCGGATTCGTCGGCTCGATCTTGATCACCGTCTGCTGCGTCTGCGGCTCCTGCTCGACGATCACCTTCTGTTGTTCGGAACTCTTGAGGCTGCCCGTCTTCTGCGCCTGACCCCGCAGCCGCTGCGCCGAGTCGAGCACATCCTTGGAGGAGGCGAGGAATGCGTCGCCGAGGTTCTGCACCCAGTCCGGCTGGTCACCCATCATCTGGAGCACTTGCGGAAACGCGACGAGCGACTGCACGCTCGGGTCCCAAGGCTGGTCGGCGACGGCTTTCAATGCGGCATCGCCTTTCTGGTTGGGGTTGGCCTTGGACCACTTGGCCGCATCCGCGACGTCCGCGGGGTACGTCGCCGCCATCAGTACCTGCGAGAGCAGCGAATCCGGGTACAGCGCGATGGGCGCCATCATCTGGTCGAGTTGTTCCCGCGAAAAAGTCGGCGCCTGCTGCGCGGTCGCCAACGCCGAAACGAGCGCGGCGAAGAGCATCAGGGCTCGCGCGAATCCGATAGCCAGGGCACGCATACCGCCTCCTTGTCGGGGCCGATGCAGCCCCCCGCACGCAGCATAGGTGGCCCTTCGAAGCGCGGCTATTGCACCTAAGGGCAGCGGTCGGCGGGCCCGGCAGGAGGAATCACCCGGCAAACTCCCCGAGCAGGTCCTGGGCGTCCTCGTCGAAGCCCGCCACCGGCTGTGCCTTCGCCAGCGCCATCCACACCGGGAACGGCAGCCGCGGCAAGGCGCGATGCACCGCCGATCGGGCCACGGCGAGCCGGTCTCCCTGCGCGATCAGCACACCGCATTCCGACGGGATCTCGTCAGGCTCGCCGATCGGCCGTCCCCTCGCATCGCAACCCAGCACATACCAGCATTCGCCGCCCAGATCGAGATAGGCGGCGCGCTTGTCGGGATTGCGCAGATCGCTCAACAGGTCGGCCCGGTTGACCTTGACCTCATGGACGATCGGCTGCGCATAGGCCTCGACGCTGGTGTTGCGAATGGAAAACACATCCGGCCGCGCGATGCACCAGCGGGGCTTGTCGCCCTCCGCGACGGCCGGAAGCCGGGCGCGCAGGCTCAGTCCGCGCCACGCCACGCGGCCGGCGCGCGTCATCTCGCGGGCGACCTGCGCGACGAGGGCCTCGTGCCGCGACATCACGGCGCGATTGACGACCAGGCTGCTCGCGATGTGCGCAATGCCGGCGTCGGACACGCGCACCGTCTCGTGGCCATGTGCGGATCGCACGCGCTCCAGCAGGCCCGCGGCCAGCAGGTCGACCTCGATGGCGTCGCAGCAGGGCCAGCCGGCCGATCGATAGACCTCACGCAACCGTCTGGCGTGCACGCGCCCGAGTGCCGCCGCGCCCGGGGGCGGATCGGCCACTGGTGGCGGCGCGCCGGGCTCGACGAGTGGCGGGTCGGAGGGCGGTGGGTCCACCGCGGGCGCGGGCGGCGGCGCGACCGGAGGCGGTGGCGTCGGCAGGTCGGGCGCCGGCGGCGGCGGGCCGATCGGCGCATCCGTGCCGGTGCGTTGCGAAGCAAGTGCAGTCATCGTGCAAGGTTAGCGAAAAGATGGTGGTCACGAAGCCCCGCGTGGGTATCCGTGCGCATTCACTAAACTGCGCCGCATTCGAATCCAGCAGCACCATGACCTCTTCTTCCGTACCGATTCAAGCCGATTTCCTCATCGTCGGGGGCGGCATTGCCGGCGCTTCCGTCGCGTACTGGCTGGCGCCGCACGGCCGCGTGGTCATGCTGGAGCGTGAGGCGCAACCCGGCTACCACTCCACCGGCCGCTCGGCGGCGCTCTTCATGGAAAGCTACGGCACGCCGCAGGTGCGCGCCCTCACGATGGCGAGCCGGGCGTTCCTGCAGCAGCAGCCGGAAGGCTTCGCCGACCACCCGTTGCTGACGCCGCGCGGCGCGATGATGGTCGCCGGCCCCGGGCAATCGGCCCAACTCGAAGACCATTGGCAGGTGCTGCACGCCATGGCACCGAACGCACGGCGCCTGAGCAGCGAAGAAGCGTGCGCGATGGTGCCGGTGCTGCGGCCGGAGCAGCTGATCGGCGCCGTCTACGAGCCGGACGCCGCGGACATGGACGTGCATGCCATCCATCAAGGCTATCTGCGCGGCATGAGGAAGGCGGGCGGCAAGCTGGTCTGCGATGCCGAGGTGACGGCCATGGCGCGCGTTCAGGACCGCTGGCACGTGCATGCGGGTGGCGCGGTCTACGAGGCACCGGTGGTGCTCAACGCCGCCGGCGCATGGGTCGATGCCATCGCGCGACTGGCCGGCGTGCGACCGATCGGCATCGAGCCGTGTCGCCGCTCGGCCTTCATCTTCGCGCCGCCCGAGAACATGGACATCGGCGGCTGGCCCCTGGTGCACGGCGCCGAGGAAGACTGGTACATCAAGCCCGACGCCGGCATGCTGCTGGGCTCGCCGGCCAATGCCGACCCGGTCGAACCGCAGGACGTGCAACCCGAGGAGATGGACATCGCCCTCGCGATCCATCGCATCGAGGAAGCGACCACACTCTCGATCCGCAGGCCGACACGCACCTGGGCCGGGCTGCGTTCGTTCGTGGCCGACGGCGATCTGGTGGGCGGCTTCGACGACGAGGCGCCGGGCTTCTTCTGGATCGCCGCGCAAGGCGGCTACGGCATCCAGACTTCGGCGGCGATGGGCGAGACCTGCGCGGCACTGGCGCGCGGTCTGCCCGTGCCTGCGCACCCCGCTTCCTTCGGCATCACGGCCCCGATGCTGGGCCCTGCGCGCCTCCGGCAGCCAGGCTAGAAGAACCCGAAGCCGGCCGCCACCATCAACGTGACGCCGGCCGAAACGCTCGCCCAATGCGCCATGTTGGCGAAGAGATCCCAGTCGCTGTAGCGGTCTTCCGCGCTTCGCACGAAGAACTCGGCAATGGGGTCGACGGTCCCGCTCTCGCTGTCGATGTTCGGTCCTTGAATGTCCAGAATCATGTTGCCACCTCGTGCATCGATGCTAGGGCGATGGCGAAATCCGTTCGATGAAAACGACAGACGCGATTGATGCGACCGAAACATCAATCAAAAGCAGTCAGGTAACCGACGGCCGCTGCCTTTCCGAAGCAGAATCAACAGGCATCAGGATGAACCCCAGCTGGAGGGACAAGATGGAACTGGAAGATCTGAACGCGCGGGTCCGGGCACTGGAGCTGCGCGCCGTCGCGCAGACGGCGGCGATCGCAGTGCTGCTTCAGGAGCAGCCCAACGCATCGGCCAAGCTGCACTTGGTCGCCGAGCACCTGGTCGACGCGCCCCCGATCCCGATGTCTGATGAGGACCTGGTCAAGGTCGCAGCCTACATCCAGGCGATGCTCGGAGGCCCGTGGATCGACTGAGCATGGGGAGCGTGCTTCACTTTCCCTTCGCCTGCTTCGCACTCAGCCGGTCGTATCCGCTCAACTCGAGGAAGCCGTCCCCCTCGACCTTGCCCGTGACCTTCACCGCACCTTCCCAATAGACGTTCCCGGTCGTCCCGCCCGAATCGAATTCGCTGTCGGGGACGAAGGGCTTGATGTCCACCTCGCCCGATGGCAGCCTGACCTTCCACTCGAGCGGGTACGCGATGCCCGTCCTCGGACTCGTCCACGTGCTGCCGGGCATCAGCGACACGTCGCCAGGCTGCAGCGGCACCGCGCCCTTGGCGTTCGAGATCGTGCCCGCGGTCATGACGTTCCGGCGATCCATGTCGAAGAGTTCGTAAAGCATCACATCGGACCCATCCGCCAGGTGCAGCGCAAACCAGTTCCATCCCAGGGTCAGGACATCGAACTCGCCCCACTGGTGATCGAACCAGACCTCGCCCGTCACCTGCATTGGTTTGCCGCCGACTGCGACGGTGCCCTTTGCCGGAAGGCGCGGACGCGAGTAGTAGTAGCTGATCCCGCTCTTGCCGAAGTCGAGCACGCCCGGCGTCTCGGAGCCCGGCGCGCGGTGCGCGACGACGGGGCCCGCATCGCCAAGGTCGAAGGCGATGGAGGCGCCGTCGAAGTTGGCACGCAGGACCTGGGACGCGGGCGACGCGGTGACCTGCCACTTCTCCTGCCGGAAGTCGAAGCCGTTGGCGACGCTCGACGCGGGAACGCCAGCCGTGCGGGTCTGGTTCACGAAGCGCTTGCCGGTCTGGAGATCGGTCAACGCCGAGTGCATGACGGTGTGCTTGATGAGTCCGTTGGCGACGAAGACGACCATGTGGAATGCGTAGCGCTCGCCCGTCTTCGCACCGAGGATGCCGCTGTAGTACCACCATTCCATCGCGGATCCGTGCGGCGCGTCGTCGGCCGGCAGGTTGAGCGGCGGAAGCGCAGCGGTCCGTTCCACCGGCTTCTGGCTTGCGCTGGGCGCCACGGCCACTGCCCGCACCGGCTCGGGCGGCGCCAGATAGAGCAGGGCCGCCATGACGAGCACCCCCATCACGACCAGTGCCGCGAAGAACGTCTTCAGGCCCTTCCTCCGTCTTCGCCCCCCATAGGATCGCGAACGGCCGGAGGAAGAACGCCTCGGGTTCTTGCGTGCGGGGTCATCGGCATCCATGGGGTACGTCCTTGAGGCTGGCGGAAGATTCATGCGACCGCGCAATGATGCCCGGAAGCGCTTGGGGGGCGATGCTACCTGCCGATCATGAAGGCTTTGATCGCGCTCAGATGGCACGCCATGCATCGAGGCAGTGCGCCGCCAGTGCGGTGACCCAGAAGGGCTCGTCCGGGTCGAAGGCCAGTCCGAACAGCGGGCTGACAAGAAAGCCCGCCTTCTCGAAGGCTGATGGATCGTTCGCGCGGAGGAAGGACGCCAGGGCAGCGAACGGCACCGACACATTGCCGATGTTCACGACCCGGGCCTGCAACGTGATCTCTTCCAGCCTTCCGCAGTCCTGGAAGCGGTAGACGATCCATTGGTAGTCCATTTCGTTGAGGCCGACGCCGTTGCGGCAGGTTCTCGCGGGCACGCCGCGCAGCTTCACGACCTCCTCCCGGGAAGCCGAGAACGGCGTTTCGTCGACGCGAACGAAGGGGTCGAGATGCATGACGTCGGCCAGTATGCACAGCCTGCCCATCCGGGCAGTAGCGCCCGGCCCTTGTGCCTTCACACAATGAAGCCATCTAAGGAGCTCCCATGGCCGACACGATGTCCTCATCCCTCGAACAACTCTCCACGGCGATGGCCGAAGCGGTGGCCGCCGCGGCCGGCGGCGTGGTGGCGGTGCACACCGGGCGCTCGCGCGCCAGCGGCTTCGTCTGGCGCGACGGCCTCGTCGTCACCTGCGACGAAGCGCTGCCCGACGACGCTGAAGTGACGGTCTGCCTGCCCGGGGGGGCGAGCGCGAGCGCAAAGCTCGTCGGGCGGGATGCCGGCACCGACATCGCGCTGCTGCGCGTCGAAGGCGCATCGCCCTCCCCGATCGTCTTCGATGCGGCACCGGTGCGCACAGGCGCCATCGCGCTTGCGGTGGGCTCGCTCGCCGGCACGCCCGTGGCAGCGGCCGGCGTCGTGTCGCTCTCGGGCCCTGCGTGGCGCAGCCTGCGCGGCGGCGAGATCGACGCACGCATCGAACTCGGCCTGACCCTCCGGCGCCTCGCCGAAGGCGGCCTGGCGCTGGACGCGCAAGGACGCGCCATCGGCATGAGCGTGTTCGGGCCGCGCCGGCGCGTGCTGGTCATTCCCGGCACGACGATCGATCGCGTCGCCACCCAGCTGGCCGCGCACGGCCGGGTGCCGCGCGGCTATCTGGGCGTAGGTCTTCAGCCGGTGAAGATCGAGCCCGAGGGCATCGGCGCGATGGTCATGGCCGTCGACCGCGACGGGCCCGCGGCGCGCGCAGGGCTCCACCAGGGCGACGTGATCCTGGCCTGGAACGGCGAGCCGCTTCGCAGCGTGCAGGCACTCCTGCGGGCCCTGGGGCCGGCCAGCGTCGGCACGGTCGTCACGCTGTCATTGCGGCGCGCCGGCCAATCCGTCGAGGCGAAGCTCACCATTGGCGAGAGGCCGGCCGATTGAACAGGACCGGCGTCACGGAACCGATCGTGATCGCGATCGACCTCGCCGATGCGGAACTGTCGGAGCGCCTGGTCGCGTCGCTGGCGGACGTGCCCGGGGTGCGTGTCGCGCAGACGGGCGAGCCGGCCGACGTCACCGTGGTGGCCGTGGACGCGGCGCCCGTCACCCCTGTTGCCGACACGGCACTGACCCCGCGCGAGCTCGAAGTGCTGGCACTGATGGCCGAAGGCGCCTCCAACAAGGCGATCGCGCGGCGGCTGGGCATCTCGATGCACACGGCCAAGTTTCATGTCGGCTCGCTGCTCGACAAGCTCGACGCCACCGGCCGCACCGATGCCGTCGCGCAGGCCGTGCGGCAAGGCGTCATCCACCTTTGAGACAACCATGTTCGACGAATCCACAGCCTCGCCTTCCAACGAAGGCATCGAATCCGCGCTGAACCAGAACGTCCCCGTCGACGCCTATTCGCATGCAGTCGCGACGGTGGCCGACAACGTCGGTCCGGCCGTGGTGCGCGTGCAGAGCGGCACGCCCGGCCGCCGTGGCGGGCTGGGCTCCGGCGTAGTCATTGCGGGCGACGGGCTGGTGCTCACCAACAGCCACGTCGTCGGTGGCGCGCGGCGCGTGCGCATCGGGCTCGCGGAAGCAGCCGGCGACAAGGAAGCCGAAGTGCTCGGCGACGATCCGGCCACGGATCTCGCGCTGCTGCGGGCGGAGCTTCCGCGCGGTGCGGCCACGGCCACGCTTGGCGATTCGAAGATGCTCAGGCGCGGCCACCTGGTGGTGGGCATCGGCAATCCGCTGGGCTTCGAGTCGACGATCACCGCGGGCATCGTGTCGGCGCTCGGCCGCTCGCTGCGCTCGCAGAGCGGCCACCTGATCGACGACGTGATCCAGACCGATGCCGCGCTCAACCCCGGCAACTCGGGCGGCGCGCTGGTGGCGGCGTCGGGTCAGGTGGTGGGCATCAACACGGCGATGATCGCCGGGGCGCAGGGGCTGGCGTTCGCGGTGTCGAGCAACACGGCCCGCTTCGTGATCGGCGAGTTCATCGCGCATGGCCGGGTGCGGCGCGCGCACCTCGGCATCGCCGCGCAGACGGTGCCGCTGCCAAGGCGCGTGGCGCTGGCCGTTCATTCAGGGGCCAGCGCCGTGCGCGTCGGCGAAATCCAGCCCGGCGGCGCCGCGGACCTCGCCGGCTTGCGCGTGGGCGACATCCTCCTGGCGCTGGACGACGTGGTGGTCGGCGGTGCGGACGATCTCCTTCGCCTGCTCGGCGCGGACCGCATCGGGCGGCCGGTGGAGGTGTCGCTGCTGCGCGATGGCCGACTCGTCACGCGGACAGTGACGGCGCAGGAACGCCCCGCGCCGACCTCAGCGCGACGGTAGGACGGCCGGCTGGGCGATCGCCGCCTCGACGTCGCGGTGGAACTTCGCCGAGCACCATTCGGTGGCGCCGAAGTGCAGCACCCGGTTCGCGCCGCTGGCGAGCGTGGACTGTGCGGACACACCGAGCGCGAAGTCTTCGTCGAGCGCGCTCCAGAACGAATCGACATTCTTGCGCCAGTAGTTCAGCGACTTCTCGGTCTTCGGCATCTCGGGAATCAGCGTGCTTCCGAGCACGCGCGAGCCGTCGACCCCTTCGGGCAGCACGGTGAAGGCGTTGGCGTGGTCGCCTTCGTGCAGGATGAACGTCGCCGGAAAGAAGAAGTAGATGATGTTCGAGTGCGGCCCCACCTGCCATTCGCTGGTGGGCTGGCCGCGCAGGCTTTCGATGCTGCGCTTGGGCAGGAAGAGACGATGGTGCTGGCCGTCGTGGTCGGCCATCAGCAGGTTGTCATGGAACAGCGGCGCGATGCTGTCGCGGTGCGCGTACTGGAAGTGGTAGGTCTCCAGGTTGGCCTCGAAGGGAATCTTCCAGTTTGCGGCGTTGGGAAATTCGCGCCGGTGAAAAGGCACCCAGCTGTCGTAGCCCCATGAACGGAGGTCCGCGCCGAAGCGACCCAGCCAGGCATCGATGTCGAGCACGGCGGCCTCACCCTTGCCCACCACACGCGGAACGACCCAGACAAGCCCCAGCGCCTCCGCAGCAGGCAACCGCGCCAGCCCGCAGTCCGAGGCCGGCGCATGCGGAAAATCCTCGCCATGCGGACGTCCGCGCAAGGCACCGTCGAGACCGTAGCTCCAGCTGTGATACGGACACACCAGCACCCGCTGGGTCGACGCGCCCGGCGGCTTCAGCCGCGCCCCGCGATGCCGGCAGGCGTTGATGAAGGCGTTGATGCGCCCCTCTCCGTCGCGGACGATCAACAGAGGCAGTCCCGCCACATCGATGGCCAGCGAGTCGCCCGGCTGCGCGAGCGAGGCGGAGGGGCACAAGGCGAGCGGATAGCGACGAAAAAGGACTTCGACTTCACTCTGATAGCGCACAGGATCCAGGTAGCGCTCCACCGGACTCGTGGTCGATTCGCCGCGCTCACTGCCCTTGCTCTCGATCAGCGCCATCGCGCGCCTGATCAGCGCGACCTGCTCCTCATGATTCATGAATGGACCCGATTGGTTTGTGACCCGCTCCGCATCATTCCAGAAATACCGCGGAACCGGCTCCGCCGGGCCGTTGGTATTGCCCCCTGAAAGGGGGTGGAGAGCGACACGCAGTGCGCGAGCCTGGGGGTCAGTGAAAGTCCCTGCTCTTGTTGACCTGCGCCAGCCTGCCCAGCATCGGCGTCAGGTCCCTGAACCCCGTCGCCACCAGGTGCCGCACCTCGCCCCCGCTGTCCACATCGCGTTGCCACGTGCCCTGCACCGCCAGCAGCGTCGACTTGAGCAGCGGCTCGCGCCAGGCCTCGATCACGTGGCTCCAGACGATCACGTTGACGTTGCCCGTCTCGTCCTCGAGCGTGACGAAGATGGTCCCCTTGGCGGTCTGCGGGCGCTGGCGGCCCTTGACGATGCCGCAGGCCCGCACTGTCTGGCCGCTGGGCAGCGAGCGCAGTTGCTCCGCACTCATCAGGTTCATGCGGGCGAGCCGTGAACGCAGCAGCGCGAGCGGATGGCGGCGCAGCGTGAGGCCGAGCGACACGTAGTCGCCGAGGATTTCCTCGCCCTCGGGCGCGGCGGGCAGTTGCAAGGTGGGCTCGTGGATCGGCACGCCCTTGAGCAAGGCGGGTGCGCGGCGCTGGGCGGTGGCGTCCCACACCTGCTGGCGGCGGTGGCCCGAGAGCGACATCAATGCATCGGCGGCGGCCAGTGCCGCCATGTCCTTGGCGTCGAGTTCGGCCCGCAGTGCCAGGTCTTCGGTGCTGGTGAAAGGCGACTGCGCCCGCGCCGCGAGAAGACGCTCGGCGCCGGCCCGGCTGAGGCTGGCGACTCGGCCCAGGCCCAGGCGCACGGCGGGCGGGCCGGCGTTGCCGAGGCGATCGGCATAGCGTGCATCGGTGCCGGCCGGCATGCGCGGCGCGTCGGGTGCGCGGGCTTCGAGGCTGCTGTCGAATTCGCTCGCCGTGACATCGACGGGCCGCACCTCGACGCCGTGGCGCCGCGCGTCCTGCACGAGCTGCGAAGGGCTGTAGAAGCCCATCGGCTGGGAATCGAGCAGTGCCGCCAGGAAGCAGGCAGGCTCGTGGCGCTTGAGCCAGCTGCTGACGGTGACCAGCAGCGCGAAGCTCGCGGCGTGGCTTTCGGGAAAGCCGTAGTCGCCGAAGCCGAGGATCTGCTTGAAGATCGATTCGGCAAAGGCGGCCTTGTACCCTTTGCGGAGCATGCCGCGCACGAGCTTGTCGTGAAACTTGCCGAGGCCGCCCTTGCGCTTCCAGGCAGCCATGGCGCGGCGCAGCTGATCGGCCTCGTCGGCTGTGAACTCAGCCGCGATCATGGCGATCTGCATCACCTGCTCCTGAAAGATCGGAACGCCCAGCGTGCGCTCCAGGGCCGGGCGCAGTTCGTCGCTCTCGTAGTGGATGGGGAGCCCCTTGCGCACCCGTTCGCGCTGCTTGAGGTAGGGATGCACCATGCCGCCCTGGATGGGCCCGGGCCGCACGATCGCGACCTCGATCACCAGGTCCTCGTAGCTGCGCGGCTTCAGGCGCGGCAGCATCGACATCTGCGCCCTGCTCTCGATCTGGAAGACCCCGACGGTGTCGGCGTCGCAGATCATGTCGAACACCTCCGGGTCGTCATTGGAAATCTGATGCATCTGCAGCGCCGTGCCGCGCCAGCGGTTCATGAGGTCGAGCCCGCGGCGGATCGCGCTGAGCATGCCAAGTGCGAGCACGTCGACCTTGAGCATGCCCATGGCTTCGAGGTCGTCCTTCTCCCACTGGATGACGGAGCGGTCCTTCATCGACGCCTTTTCCACCGGCACCAGGCGCGTGAGCCTCGTATGGGTGAGGACGAAGCCTCCGACGTGCTGGCTCAGGTGGCGCGGGAAGCCCTTGAGCTCGCAGGTGAGGTCGATCCATTGCTGCAGCTTGAGCGGGTCTTCCTGCACCCCCGCACGCAGGGAAGCTGCCTGCAGCTGCTCGCCGAGCACGGTCTCGTCGAACCAGTAGTGGTCCTTGGCGAATTCGTCGATGAGCCGCGCATCGACGCCGAGCGCCTTGCCCACGTCGCGCAATGCGCTGCGCGAGCGATAGCAGATCACGACCGCGGCGATGGCGGCGCGCTCCCGGCCGTACTTGTCGTAGATGTACTGGATGACTTCCTCGCGCCGCTGGTGCTCGAAGTCGACGTCGATGTCGGGCGGCTCGCGGCGATGGCGGCTCAGGAAGCGCTCGAACAGCAGGTGGCCCTTGGCGGGATTGATCGAGGTGATGCCGAGGCAGTAGCAGACGGCTGAATTGGCGGAGGAACCGCGGCCCTGGCAGAGGATATTTTGCGAGCGGGCGAAGCGCACGATGTCCTCGACCGTGAGGAAGAACATCTCGTATTCGAGTTCGAGGATGAGTTGCAGCTCCCGCTCGAGCAGCCGGGACACCATGTCAGGAATGCCTGCCGGATATCTCCCGCGTGCGCCTTCCCAGGTCTTGCGCACCAGCGTCTGCGCAGGCGTCTCTCCGTTGCCCACGCTTTCGAGCGGGTACTTGTAGGTTTCGCGGATCACCTCCGGATCGAAGCGGCAGCGCTCCGCCACCCGGAGCGTGTTCGCGAGCATCTCCCGCGTGTAGAGCCCGGCCAGCCGCACGCGCTGCCGCAGGTGCCGCTCGGCGTTGGACTGCAGCGCGAAGCCGCACTCGGCCACGGTCCTGCCTTCGCGCACCGCGGTGAGCACATCCTGCAGCGGCTTGCGCGCGCGGGCATGCATGTGCACGTCGCCGGCCGCGACGAGCGACACCCCGGCACGCTCACCCGCCGCCACCAGCGTGACGAACCAGAGGTCGTCGTCGAGTTCGTTGAGCATCTCGACCGCGAGCCAGAGGTTGTCGTCGTACAGCGATTTCGCCGCCATCAGGTCTTCGTGCAGCGTGGCGGCATCGACCTCGCCGCCGGGCTGTCGATCGGGCACGAAAAGAACCTGGCAATGCTGCAGCGAGGCGACATCGCTGCCGTCCCAGCTCACGCGGTATTCGCCCTTGGGCAGTTCGGTGGTGCGCGCAGCGGTGATGAATTCGCAGAGGTTGCCCCAGCCTTCGGTGTCGTTCGCGATGACTACCAGCCTGAAGCGATCGAAGCGGAATTCGCTGCCAAACAGCAGGCGGAAATCCGGGTTGCGCGGGATCGGCGGTTCTTCCGGGTGTTCGCCGTCGTGGACGTCGAGCTTCGCGGGCAGTTCGCGCAGGCCCACATGGGCGCGCACCACGCCGGCCACCGAGCATTCGTCGGTGATCGCGAGTGCCGCATAGCCGAGCTGGTAGGCGCGCTCCACGAGTTCCTCGGGCGTGGAGGCACCGCGCTGGAAGCTGAAGTTCGTGAGGCAATGGAGCTCGGCATACCCCGGCAGGCCCGACACGGGCGGCAGCGGCTTCGGCAGCGCGTGCACCGCGGCGAGCTTGAGCGCCCGGATCTTCTTGTCGCTGAGTTCAGGCATAGAGGCCTTGCAGGTACCAGCGCACTTCGTCCGATGCAAAGGAGGCGGCCGGGCGCTCACGGAAGATCCAGACCAGGCCGGCCTCGGGGCTCTCCGCGACGTAGTAGTCGCGCACAGCGGGGCGGCCGCCGTCTTCCACACCTCCCCACCAGCCGGCTTCGACACGTTGCGGGCCGATCAGGCGACGCAATGGCCCGCGATAGCACGGGCGCTCGCCGTCCATGTCGAGGCGCAAGGGCTCGGCCAACAGCCAAGCTGGATAAATCGAATCACCCCCAGGCTCGCGCACTTCGTGTCGCTCTCCACCCCCTTCCAGGGGGCAACACCGGTGGCCCGGCAAAGCCGGTTCCACGGTGTTCCTGGCATCACTCTCAGGGGGGCGCATTTCGTTTTGTTTCCTGGAACGGGGGTGGGTGCGCTGGGTGGGCTTGTTGGCTTCCTTGTTGACTTGCAGGGCGGGGTGCCATGTCTGTTTGTGTTCGGGGCGGTGATCGGCTTGCGGCCTGGACATGAGCACCTGCTGCGGACCGAGTCGGGCGCTGAGGCGTTCGACCATTTCATGGAGCTTGTCGCCCTTGCGGTTGTCCTCGGGCAGGAAGCTGGTGCTGGCGCCGGTCCACGGATCGGTTTCGAGGGTGCGCAGCCGCAGCCAGCTCGCGGGTGCGGCGAGCGTGGTGAGGGCCAGTTTCTCGGCCAGCAGGCGGCGCAGGTGCGCCATGTCCTGCGTGGCCTCGGCGGTGCGCACGGTGATGTGCTGGTGCGGCGGCAGGTTCACGCCGTTGAAGCGCTTGAGGTCGAGCGTCCACTGCAGTTCGAGCGCGCGCGCGCCACGCTGACGGGCCCGAAGCCAGATCTGCAGCGCCGACAGCAGGCGGTTGGCCGACCACATGAGTTCGGGGGCGCCTTCGGCCAATGCGGGCAGTTCGAGCTTCTGCTCGAACACATCGGGCAGCGTGAGCCAGCGATGGCTTTCGGGTCGCAAGCCGAAGGCCGCATCGAGGACCGTGCGCAGTTCCTTGCCGAAGCGCCGCGTGAGACCGCCTCGCGGCAGTGCCGCCACATCGCCCCAGGTGCGGCAACCGAGGTGCGCCAACACTTCGAGGTGATCGCGCGCGGCGCTCAGCGTGTCGAGCGGCAGACCGGAGGGCACATCGGCAGGCGGCTGCTCGCCGCGCGCGAACATCCGCAGCCGCGCGATCGCGACGAGGCAAGTCGCGCCCTGCGCCTGCTGCACGCGCACCGGTGCGGGATTGAGGCTCAGGATCTGCCGCATCAGGCCCAGCCGCCCGCCCCACAGCCGCTCGCAGGCGGACACCTCGAGCAGCAGCGCCTCGTCGACCCAGGCGACGCGCGGAGTGAACTGCAGCGCCCACCAGCCGAGCGCCTCGCCGGAGGGCATGGTCCTTTCCTTCTCCGCCTCAGGCTGCGGCCAGCGCAACGCGATCCAGTGCATGTCGTTTTCCCTGGTGGAGGTCGATGCGCACGACCGTGGCCGCGCTTTCGCTATCGCTTTCGTGCAGCACGCCTTCCTGTTGCCGGCGCAGCTTGCGCCGGAGCTGGCTCGCCGCCAGCAGCGCGGCCATGCGCTCGCTGCAGGCCGGCAACTGGATGGGCGAGGCCAGCGGCGGCCCGCGGCGCTTGAGGATGTGGACGTCGAGCCGCGATCTGTCCTCCTCGCAGAGCGCCACCTGCAGGCGCAACCGGGCCGGCGACGTGGAGGACGCCGAAGCCGCCGGCCGGAGCACGAACAGCAGGGATTCGTGCTGCGCCGCCGCAAGCTGCAGCCGCCGCAGATCGCCCATGCGCGCCTGCGGCAGCCACGCGAGCACGGCGGCCACGTCGGCGCAGCGCAGCGCCTGCTCGCACGCCCAGAGCCGTGCGGACGCCGCCTCGCTGCGGACCCACAGCAAGGCCTCGACCGGCAGACCGTGCGCGGACAACGAAGGGCCGAAGGGTTCGTGGGGCGCGCCGATCAGCGCCACCGGCCCGGTGCCGGCCTGCACCGCTTTCGCAAGGGCCGGCAGCAGCAATTGCCATGAATGCGCTTCGGGCGCGGACAGCAACAACTCGGTCATGGCCCCGACCGGCCAACCGCCACCGGGCAACTGCGCATCGAGTTGGGCATGGCCGGTGGCGATGACCTGCGCATCGGCCATGCCCAGTTCATCCCCGCGCCAGACCTTGTGGCGCGCGGAGGGGGAGAAAGAGTCGAAGGAAGGGAGGCCCATGATCAAGCAAGAAACTGTATTTTTATACAGTATTCTTGAGGTCTGCCGGCAAATCTTTGTTCCATGCCAATGGCGGCAGGGACATACGCCCGCAGTCCTTCGCAGGCCCAGTGGGATCCCGCAAACAATTGCAAACTTCAACCTACTAGGTTAATCTCCGCCTTGGAAAAGAAGACGCCGCACTGCAAGTTGTCGCTGATCCGTTCCTTGATCGAGTCGGGAAAAGTCAGGTCCACCTATTCGGCGTTGGCCGGCGCGGCCGCCCTGGGATTTGATTTCGACGCGATCGTCGGCGTCGTGATGGCACTGACCCCTGCCGACTTTCACAAGAGCATGACCACTCACGCCGACCACCGCATCTGGCAAGACGTCTACCGCCCCCGCACCAACGCGGGCATGGTCTATCTGAAGCTCACCGTCATCGATCACGCGCTGATCGTCTCGTTCAAGGAGTCATGAACATGAGATGCCCATCGTGCGAAGCAGCCGATCTGACCCGGGCGACGCGGGACCTGCCCTATACCTACAAGGGCGAATCCACCCTCATTGCGAGCGTGACCGGCGACTTCTGCCCGGCCTGCGGCGAGAGCGTGCTCGATGCTGCCGAATCCTCGCGTGTCAGTGCTGCAATGCTGGAGTTCAACAAGCAGGTGAACGCATCGATCGTCGACCCAGGCTTCATTGCCAACGTACGCAAAAAACTCGCCCTGGACCAGCGTCAAGCCGGCGAGATCTTCGGGGGCGGAGTCAATGCGTTTTCACGCTACGAGAACGGCAAGACCAAGCCTCCCCTGGCGCTGGTGAAACTCCTCAAGGTGCTCGATCGGCATCCTGAACTGCTCGATGAAATCAGAATGGCGTAACGGCGCTGCAGCCCGCGGCCGGGACCTCACGATGTCTTCATTCACCCTCACCCGCAGCCGGCTTCTGCGCCTGGGCGCGGCCCTGTCGCTCTACGCCGCATCGCCGCTTCGCGCATTCGCTCAAAACCCTGGAGCCGTCCGCATGAACACCCGCCCCATCCCCTCCACCCACGAAGCCCTGCCCGTGATCGGCTGCGGCACCTGGATCGGCTTCGACGTCGCCGCCGGCAGCGCGGAGTACCAGCGACTGCCGGGGGTCCTCGATGCGCTGTTCGCCGCGGGCGGCAAGGTGATCGACAGTTCGCCGATGTACGGACGCGCCGAGGCCGTGACCGGCGATCTCCTGGCCGCGGCGAACCAGCGACCCAAGGCCTTTCTCGCCACCAAGGTCTGGACCAGCGGACGCGATGCCGGCATCGCGCAGATGGAACAGTCCTTCGCGCGCCTGCGCACCGATCGCATCGACCTGATGCAGGTGCACAACCTCGTCGACTGGCGCACGCACCTCAAGACCTTGCGCGGCTGGAAGGACAAGGGCCGCGTGCGCTACATCGGCATCACGCACTACACCGCATCGGCCTACGCCGAGGTCGAGGCGGCGCTGCGCGCGGAGAAGCTCGACTTCCTGCAGATCAACTATTCGTTCGACGAACGCGAGGCGGCGCAGCACCTGCTGCCGCTGGCGGCCGAACGTGGCGTCGCCGTCATCGTCAACCTGCCCTTCGGCGGTGGCGGCCTGCTGCGGCGGCTGCGCGACAAGCCCCTGCCCGCCTGGGCTGGCGAGATCGGCTGCACGAGCTGGGCGCAGGTGCTGATCAAGTTCGTGCTGAGCCATCCCGCCGTGACCTGCACGATTCCGGGAACGAGCCGGGCCGAGCACATGGCCGACAACGCCGCGGCGGGCGCAGGCGCCTTGCCGGACGCGGCGTTCTGGCGCCGCAAGGATGTTTCGCTGCCGGGCTAGGCGAGAAAGCGCAGAAGCTGCGCGTTGACCTCGTCCCAGCGCTCGAACTGCACCCAGTGCCCCGCGCCGTCGATCACGACGCCCTCGCGCTGTGGGTGGCCGGCCGCAAGCTGCGCGACCAGCGGGCGCGGATCTGCGGTCACGTCGTATTCGCCCCAGAGCAGCAACTGCGGTCCTCCGATGGCATCCAGCGCCGACTGCAAGCCGCCCGAGAGCGAGACCTCCTTACTGCGGAATCGCGTGGCATGGCACGAGATGTCGTGGATCGCGAAGGCCAGCGCATCGATGGCCGTCTTGTCGTGCAACATCAGCGCGGCCAGGTTGTGCAGCAGCGCTGCGCGCTCCTGGTCGCGGTCTTCGGCGGCGCGCCAGTTGATCATCTCCACCGACATGCGCCTCAGCGTGCCGTGGCCACCGCTGCCCATCAAGGCCAGCCGGCGGATGCCTCCGCGCCGGGCGCCGAACTTCGCGGCGACCAGGCCGCCGAAGGAGAAGCCGCCGAGGTCGATCTCGGTCCCTTCGCCGATCAGGCTGTCCAGCGTTCCGGCAAGTGCATCGAGCGAGGGATCGACGGCCGCCTGGCCCGACGCCGGCTTCGGCGGCGTATCGGAATCATGGAAGCCCGGCAGGTCGGGCAGCCACAGCGTGTGCCGGGCCGAGAGCGCCTCGACGTTGCGCAGCCAGTGCATCCAGCTTCCGTGGCCGCCATGCAGCAGCACCAGCGGCGGACGCGTCTCGTCAGTGCCGAAGCGGCGCCAGCGCACGCGCACGCCGCCATGCTCGGCGTCATGGTGGCTGGCCAACGCATCGATGCGCGCGATCAGGCGGAGCGCATCGGTTTCCGCGTGGGGGTCGAAGGTCGAGAAGTAAGGCACCGGTGCATTGTGCCGCGCACCGGGTTCAGGCCGCAGCGCCGAAGCGGAAGCTCGACACGGCGATGCCGCCCATGAAGGCGTCCTCGTGGTAGATGCGCTCCCCCGCTTCGCCTTCGGCGGCGCCGACCGCGACCATCAGCGGGATCAGATGCTCTTCACGCGGATGCGCGATGCGGGCCGCCGGTGCCGCCGACCATTGCAGGAGGCGTTCGACCCGCTGCCCGGCCGTGGCGCCGACCACCGCATCGTCGAGCCAGTCGTCGAAGGCCTTCGACACGTCACGCGCCTGCGGCCCGAACTGGCGCAGGTTGTGATAGCTCAGGCCGCTGCCGACGATCAGCACGTTCTCGTCACGCAAGGGTGCGATGGCACGGCCGAGCGCGATGTGCTCGGCCGGATCGAGCCCCCGCCGCAGCGACAGCTGCACGACGGGCACGTCGGCCTTCGGGTAGATGGCGGCCATCGGCGAGAAGGTGCCGTGGTCGAATCCGCGCTCG
Source organism: Variovorax glacialis (assembly GCF_051216375.1). Classification (NCBI taxonomy): domain Bacteria; kingdom Pseudomonadati; phylum Pseudomonadota; class Betaproteobacteria; order Burkholderiales; family Comamonadaceae; genus Variovorax; species Variovorax glacialis. The sequence continues at coordinate 404,361 of NZ_JBPJZT010000005.1, forward strand.
GCGTCCATCCGCGCGGGCAGGCCCGCCGCCTCGATCAGCCCTTGCACGCGGCGTGCAAGTTCGGGCGAGCCGGGCGCGTCGTAGTGCACGCGGTAGGTGTGCTCGGGAAAGCCGCCGTAGTCATAGATCATCGGCGGATGCGAGTTCCCCATCACGGTGAAGGCGGGCTCCTCCCAATGCGCGGAAACCATCAGGATCGCGGCCGGCGTGCGGCCAATCTGGCGCGGCATATCGGCCAGTGCGGCTTCCAGCTTGTCGTAGGTGGGGCCCATTTCCTTCTTCATCCACGGCCACGGGCCACCGCCGTGGGAGATGAAGTAGGTCGGAAGGGTGGACGGTTGCGTGCTCATGGAATGCTCCTTGGCACCAGTCTAGAGATTTCCGAAGAAGAAATCGATACGCTACGATTCATCGATTCATTTCTCCACAGGAAACCGTCGATGGACCGTCTGACCAGCCTTCGTGTGTTCAGGGAGGTGGTGGAATCGGGCAGCTTCGTCGCGGCCTCGGATCGCCTCGGCATCTCCGCGCCCATGGCCAGCAAGCACGTGGCGCAACTCGAGAAGTCGCTGGGCGCGCGGCTGCTGCACCGTTCGAGCCGGCATCTCAGCCTGACCGAAGCCGGCCAGGCCTGGTACGAGCAGAGCCGCCGCGCCCTCGACCTTCTCGACGCCGCCGAGGCCGCCATCGGGCAGAAGAACGAGACGCCACGCGGCCAGCTCAAGATCAGCGCGCCCGTGTGGTGCGCCACGCCGCGGTTCGCCCGCGTGCTGGCCGGTTACCGCGAGCGCTTTCCGGACGTGCTGGTCGACATGCACCTGGAAAACCGCAAGGTCGATCTGGCTGCCGACGGCTACGACCTCGCGCTGCGCGCCACGCAGGAGCCCTCGCCTGCGCTCATTGCCCGACCCTTGTGTCGTCTTCAGTTCCATCTGGTGGCGTCGCCGGACTACCTCGCGAAGGCGGGCCGGCCCGCGGTGCCTGCGGACCTCGCGAAGCTGGGCGCCATCGTTCCGAGCTACGTCACCCTGGAGGGTCTGGCGCTCAAGGGACCCGGTGGGCGACTGGCCCCCTTGCGCCTGCAGCCGGTTATGAAATCCGACGACACGACGCTCACCCTGCATGCCGTACGCGCCGGCATCGGCATGTCCTTCCTGCCCGAATGGCTTGTCGACGACGATCTGGCGCAAGGCCGCCTCGTGCGGCTGGTGCCTGACTTCGCAGCGCCGCCGGTGACGCTCTTCGCGGTCTACACCAGCCGGCAATACATGGCGCCGAAGCTGCGCAGCTTCATCGACTTCGTCGGCGAGCAACTGGGTGCCCGCGGGCCGGCCCGGCCAAAACCCTTTCCGCGCGGAACGGCTCCGCCGCCAGTACAGTGACGCCTCATTGGAGACAGCCTGCCTTGTTCCGTTTCTTCGAAAAACTCCTTCATCCCTATCCGCCCGCCGAACCTGTGCTGCCGCCGCACGGGCTCGTTCCCTTTCTCTGGGCGTGCACCCACGGCTTGCGGGGCAAGATCGCCACGATGGCGGTGCTCACGGCCGTGATGTCGGCCTTCGAGGCGCTGCTGTTCGCCATGATGGGGCGCATCGTCGACTGGCTCGGCGGCCAGGCGCCGGCACGCCTGTGGGATGAGCGCGGCACGACGCTGATGTGGCTCGGCTTCGCCCTGCTCGCGAGCATCGCGGTGGTCGCGCTGCAGACCATCGTCAAGCACCAGACGCTGGCGGTCAACCTGCCGATGCGGCTGCGCTGGAACTTCCACCGGCTCATGCTCGGCCAGAGCATGGCCTTCTACCAGGACGAATTCGCCGGCCGCATCACGGCCAAGGTCATGCAGACCGCGCTGGCGGTACGCGACACGGTCTTCGTGCTGGCCGATGTCCTCGTCGCGATGGGCGTCTACGTCGCCACCATGGTCGTGCTGGCCGGCGCCCTCGACCAGCGGCTGATGCTGCCCTTCATCGCCTGGCTGGCGCTCTATATCGGCTCGCTGGCCTTCTTCGTGCCGCGCCTCGGCAAGGTCGGCAAGGCCCAGGCCGATGCACGCGCGCTGATGACGGGGCGGGTCACCGACGCCTACACCAACATCGCCACCGTCAAGCTTTTCTCGCACACCCAGCGCGAGGCCGGCTTCGCACGCGCGGCGATGAAGGAATTCATCGTCACCGGCTACGGCCAGATGCGGCTGGTGAGCGCCTTCGAGATCGTGAACCACACGCTGAGCATGGGCCTGACCGCCGGCATGGCGGGCACGGCGCTTTGGCTCTGGTCGCAGGGCGCGGTCGGCGTAGGCGCGGTGGCGGCGGCGACCGCCATGGCCTTGCGCCTCCAGGGCATGTCGCACTGGATCATGTGGGAGATGACGAGTCTGTTCGAGAACATCGGCACCGTGCAGGACGGCATGAAGACGCTGTCGCACCCGCGCAGCGTCCTTGACGCGCCCAATGCGCACACGCTGGCCGTGCCGCGCGGCGAGGTGCGCTTCGAGCACACGACCTTCCGCTACGGCGACGGATCGCGCCCCGTGATCGACGACCTGACGCTCACCGTCGCCCCCGGCGAGAAGATCGGCCTCGTGGGCCGCTCCGGCGCGGGCAAGTCGACACTGGTGAACCTTTTGCTGCGCTTCCACGACCTGGAGAGCGGCCGCATCCTCATCGACGGCCAGGACATCGCCCATGTCACGCAGGACAGCCTGCGCGCGCACATCGGGATGGTCACGCAGGACACCTCGCTGATGCATCGTTCGGTGGCCGACAACATCGCGTACGGCAAGCCCGACGCGAGCGAGGGCGCGATCCACGCTGCGGCAGCGCGCGCGGAAGCGCACGACTTCATCCAGACGCTAGGCGACCCCAATGGACGCCGCGGCTACGAGGCGCACGTGGGCGAGCGCGGCGTCAAGCTTTCCGGCGGCCAGCGCCAGCGCGTCGCCATCGCGCGCGTGATGCTGAAGGACGCGCCGATCCTGCTGCTCGACGAGGCCACCAGCGCGCTCGACTCCGAGGTTGAGGCCGCCATCCAGGCCAGCCTCTATCGCCTGATGGAAGGCAAGACGGTGATCGCGATCGCGCACCGGCTGTCGACGATCGCGGCCATGGACCGGCTGATCGTGCTCGACGAGGGGCGTGTGGTCGAGGAAGGCGACCACAAGTCGCTGCTGGCGAAAGGCGGGCTGTACGCGCGCCTGTGGGCGCACCAGAGCGGCGGCTTCCTGGGGGACGGCAGTGACGAGGACGAGTACGCGGTGCAGGAACCCTCGACGGTCTGACTCGCGAGTCCTACAGGGCACGGTGACACTTGCCGACATTGCCAGGCCTGGCGAGCGCGCATTCTCGACTCGTCTTCAACAAGAGGAGTTTCCACCGTGAATTCCATCATCTACATCGTCGGTCTGGTCGTGGTTGTTGTCGCTGTGCTCTCTTTCTTCGGGCTCCGCTGAGAACACCATTTCCTCTTTTCCATTCGCCCCGGCTACGGGGTTGTCGGGGTCGCCGGGCGGCCCCGTTTTTCATGGGCGATCGGCCGATCTGGCACGGGCATAATTTCGCGCTCCCTCCGGTGCGCCGGCATTGCTCTGTGTTGTAAAGGAAGCCGTTGAACCCGTTGGCGCCCACCTCTCCGTTCCAGGATGCGACGATCACCGAGGCGGTGCAACTGGTCGAGGAGGCGGGGCCGCTGGATGACGCACAAGCGGTGCGAGAAGCGATGCGGCTTCGGACGGACGCCGCTGGCCGCATCGTCGAACGCGCGAACCTGCTCGGCCAACGCATCGGGCTTCAGGACACTTTGGCGCGTGCACGCGCGTCGTCACCATGGGTGCTGCTCGGGCTGGTGGCGGTGATCGTCATCGCGGGCCTCACGCTGGCCGGCAACGTGCTCGGCAGCGATCGGCAGATCAATGTCGTGGTGGCGCTGACCAGTCTGCTCGGATTTCATCTCGTCACGTTGGTGCTGTGGCTGCTCGGGCTCGTGGTTCCACTTGGCGGGATCAACGTGTCCTTCGGCGGGCTCTGGCTGGCGCTGACCGCGCGCGTCGCGGGCGGCAGGCACGGGCAGGCGCCGGTGCTGCTGCGGGCCGTGACACGGCTGCTGAACCGCGCCCGGTTGCTGCCCTGGGCGCTGGGCTTCGTGAGCCATGCCATCTGGACGCTCTCGTTTGCGGTGGTGCTCGCGGCCATGCTGTTCGCACTCGCGTTTCGCAACTACACGCTGAGTTGGGAGACTACGATCCTCGAGCCGGACTTCTTCGTGCACAGCGTGCAGTTGCTCGGCCGCGCACCGGCGTGGCTCGGGTTTCCGGTGCCGGATGCGCAGGCCATCCTGTCGCCGCTGGCTGCCGCTTCGGGCCAGCGTGCCTGGGCCTTGTGGCTGACAGGCTGCATCGTGGTGTACGGCCTGGTGCCACGGGCGGCGTTTGCGCTGCTCAGCGCGGTCGTGTGGCAGGCGCGCAAGGCGGCGCTGCGGCCCGACCTGTCGCAGCCGTATTACCGCAAGCTGATCGCGCGCTTCGATGCGCTGGCGCCGCCGCACATCGTCGATGCCGATCCCGGGCAGCAGGCTCAGTCGGCGCCCCGTGGCCTCGCCGCAGGTGAAACAACCGACACGCTGATGGCCGTCGGTTTCGAATTGCCCGACGAGCTTCCCTGGCCGCCGGCGGCGCTCGACATGCGTGGCGCACAGGCGATGCGCGTCGACGGCAGCGCGATGGCCCGGCGCGAGCTGTTCGATGCGCTGGCCCGCTTGCGCCCCCGGCGCGTGCTCGTCGGCTGCCATGCGGCGTCCAGTCCGGACCGCGGCACCGAGCGCTTCCTGCGCGAGGTCATGGCCCTCAGCGGGGAGTGCCGGTTGTGGGTGTTCGGCGCTGCGACGGACAACGCCGCCCGTCAGCGCTGGCATGCCTGGCTGGCCGATGCCGGACTCGATCGGCTGCCCGCAGGCGATGCGCTGGAGCCCATGCTGCACGGATGGGCCTGAGCATGAACAATTCCGCCATGCCCATCCGCATCGCCGTCGTCGGCCACACCAACGCCGGCAAGACCTCGCTGCTGCGAACGCTCACGCGCCGCGTGAATTTCGGAGAGGTGTCGGAACTGCCGGGCACCACGCGCCACGTCGAGTCGATCGACCTCATGGTCGACGGCGCATCCGCCGTGCGCTTCTTCGACACGCCGGGGCTGGAGGATGCCGTCGCGCTGCGCGAGCATCTCGAAGCCTACGACCGGAACCTGACGCCGCCCGACCGCATTCGCCAGTTCCTGCAGGGGCCCGAAGCGCATGGCGCGTTCGAGCAGGAGGCCAAGGTGCTTCGCGCGCTGCTCGACGTGGATGCCGCGTTCCTCGTCATCGATGCGCGCGAGCCGGTGCTGCCGAAGTTCCGCGCGGAGATCGAGTTGCTGAATGCCTGCGCCCGACCGGTCCTGCCCGTGCTGAACTTCGTCGGCCGCTCCACCAGCCGCGAGGCCGCATGGAAGGAACTGCTTTCGGCGTACGGGCTGCATGTGGTGGTGCGCTTCGACGCGGCTGCACCTTTCGTCGGCGCGGAGCGTGATCTCTATCGCGATCTGGCGACCCTGTTGCGCGACCGGCGTGTGGCGCTGGACGGCGTCGCCGCTTTTCTCGACGCCGAGTTCACGCAACGCCGGCAAGCGGCGAGTTCCCGCATCGCCGAGTTGCTGGTCGACGCGACGTCGATGCGTCGCACGGCCTCGGCCACCGAATTCGCCCTGGCCGAAGGTCGCCAGCGGCTGGTGACTGGGCTGCAGAAGTCGCTGTTCGACAAGGCCCAGCGTTGCGCGGACGATTTGCTCGCGCTCTACGGCTTTCGTGAAGGCGACGCGGACGAGGCGCCGCTGCCGCTGGTGGAGGGTCGATGGACAATGGACTTCTTCCATCCCGAGGCGCTCAAGGACGCCGGCATCCTGCTTGGCAAGGGCGTGGCTGTCGGCGCGGCGGTCGGCGTGGTCGCGGATCTGGCGCTGGCCGGTCTGTCGCTCGGAGCGGGCGCGGCGCTGGGGGGCGCGATCGGCGGTGCGGTGTCCCAGGGCTGGGGGCCGTTGGGCCGGAAGCTGGCCAACAAGTTGCGCGACGTTCATGAACTCACGGTGGAAGACCGCGTTCTGTTCGTTCTCCTGAGTTGGCAGTTGAGGCTGTTGCGGGCGCTGGAGCAGCGCGGCCATGCGGCGGTCGACCGGATCGATACGGGCGCCGGTGCATCGAACGCGACGGATGCCGCCCATGGAACGATTGCCGAGGTGGTCCGTGCCGCGCAACCCGCGCGCAGCCACGCGGACTGGGAGTCCGGCGCCCGTCTGCGCTGGCGCGAGGCGCCGCAAAGGCAGGATCTGGTGGCGCAGGTGGCGCACCGTGTTGCTGGCGCGATCGAGGTGGTCGAACGGGGTTGAGACGCGTCGGTTCCCGGCCTGCGTTGTGGCTGGCATCATCTCGGTCATGGAAGATCTCTCCCCTCGTCCCCTGGCGATCATCAAGCTGGGCGAAACCTTCGATGCGCTGCGCGAAAGGCGTGGCGACTTCGAGCACTGGATGGCGGCCGGTCTCGGTGACACGCGCTTGCCGGTCGTGGTGCTCGATCCGCGGCGCGGCGACACGCTGCCGTCGCCCGCCGAAATCTCGGGCGCCATCATCAGCGGCTCGCACGCGATGGTGTCGCATCGCGAACCGTGGAGTGAAAGCACGGGAACCTGGCTTGCGCAACTGGTCGCCAGTGGCACACCGGTGCTTGGCATCTGCTTCGGCCACCAGCTGTTGGCGGATGCCCTCGGCGGCGAGGCCGGAGATCATCCGGGCGGCATGGAGATCGGCACGGTGCAGGTCGAACTCACGCCCGAAGCCGCCGACGATCCGTTGATGCACGATCTGCCGTCGCGCTTCGATGCACATGTGGTTCACCGCCAGAGCGCGCTGCGGCTTCCGGAAGGCGCCATACGGTTGGCGGGCAACGACTTCGAACGCACGCAAGCGTTTCGCATCGGCGAGAACGCATGGGGCGTTCAGTTCCATCCGGAGTTCGACGTGGACATCATGCGCGGGTATGTGGATCACCTTGCGGAGCCGCTGCGTGCGGAGGGCGTCGATCCGAATGCGTTGCGAGAACGCGTGACTGGCACTGCGAATGCCGGTAGTTTGCTTGGGCGCTTTGCGCTTATCGCAGAGGCGCACGATGCCAGCGGACGCAGCGGCGTTTTTTTGAGTCTCGCTGTTGGCGATGGAGAGAGCGCCCGGTAGGCGGTGCGCGGAAAAAGGGCCGCGCGTGTCTGAGCGAAGCGAGTTTGCGCGGACCCCGCGTACCGTGAGCAGCGCAGGGAAGCCGCGAAGCGGCCGGTGACGTCGGCCGGCACAGGGCACACCGCCCGACGACGCCCCCCCGGACCCGAACTACCAAATATCAGGCAACAGCCACCCCAGAAGACGCTGCTCCAGCGATCTGCCGCAATGCGCGCTCAAAGACCTCCACAGGCTGCCCCCCAGAAATCAGGTGCTGGTTATTGATGATGATCGCCGGCACCGAATGAATCCCGGCATCCGTATAAAGCCGCTCCCGCTGACGCGTCTCGACCGCGAACTCGTCGCTATCGAGAATGGCCCGCGCTCTCTCCGTATCGAGACCAGCTTCACCCGCAAGCCGCACGAGCACATCCGGGTCCGAAGGATTCTCGCCGTCGGTATGGCAAGCCTTGAGCAACGCCTTCTTCAACGCGACCTGCTTCGCCACGTCTTCAAGCTCGGCCCAATGAAGCAGCCGGTGCGCATCGAAGGTGTTGTACACGCGGGAACGACCTTCACGCCTGAACTCGAACCCGACGGCCGCACCGCGCGCACGGATCGCTTCGCGCGCCTGCGCCTGCTGCTCACGCGTGGAACCGTACTTCTGGTTGAGATGCTCGAAGGCATCCTGGCCCTCGGACGGCATCTGCGGATTCAACTCGAAAGGCTGAAAGCGCAGTTCGGCGGTCACGTCTGGCGCGACGTTCCTGAGGGCGGCTTCGAGCGCGCCCAGGCCGACGGCACACCAGGGGCAGGACACGTCGGATACGAAATCGATATGGAGGTGGGTAGACATGGCACGGATGATGAGGCCGACCGCGCAAGTTTCAACCGCCCCGCCGTCGATCACCCCACAGGCTTTGCGCCATCCTGGCTGACCAGTTCGCGCCCGAACTGCGCCACCAGGCCGCGCAGCCAGCGATGCGCGGGCGAGTGATGCGCGCGGTCATGCCAAAGCTGGTAGAAGCGCATCCGCGGAAAGCCTTCTGGCGCCTTCAGCAGCGCCAATGGCAGCAGCTGCGCGTGATATTCGGCGAAATGACGCGCGGTCGTGAAGATCAGTTGCGTGCTGGCCGCGATCGACGGTGCGAGGCCGAAATAAGGCACCTGCACGCGCGCATCGCGCGCCAGGCGACGCTCACCCAGGTAAGTCTCGACAACCCCGCGCTGCGCCATCGCGTAGGGCACCGGCACCACATGGCCGGCGGCCAGATAGTCGTCCTCGCCGACCTGCGTGGCTCCCTTCGCCAGCGGATGGTCGCGGGCCATCAGGCAGACCAGCTCATCTTCCAGCAGCAGCGAGATGTGCAGGTGCTCGGGCGGCGCAGGCCAGTTGCCAATCACGAGGTCGAGTTCGTCGTCACCGAGCGCGCGCTCGAAATCGAAAGTCGGGCCGAGCGCGCGAAGCTCGATGCGGCAGTGCGGCGCCTCGACGCCGACGTGCTGCGCAAGCCGCGCGATCCACGACGGCGCGATGTAGTCGGGTGAAGCGATCCTGAAGCGCTGCTCGGCATGCGCTGGGACGAACTCGTCGGGCTCGATCAGCAGCGCCTCCAGTTCGGCCAACGCCCGTCGTGCCTGGCTCGCCAGGCCCGCTGCGCGGGCGGTCGGCACCATCGCCGTGCCATCGCGCACCAACAGGGCGTCCCCGAAGATCTCGCGAAGCCGCTTCAGCGAGCCGCTCACCGCAGGCTGCGTCTGCCGCAGGCGGGCGGCGGCACGCGACACGCTGCGCTCTTCCACCACCGTGGCGAGCACGCGCAGCAGGTGACCGTCGAGCAGATCGACGCCGCGTTGCATGGTGTTTTCCCCTAGTCCCCGTCTATCGATATGTCCGATGCAGTCTATAGCGAATCACATGCCGCGCCGGTATCGACAGGTCGGGGTGTCGGCTGGCCCAATCCCCAGACCCCTTCGATGACCCTCATTGACCCGCCAAGGAGATTGTTCATGGCCACCCTGGAAGTCCCGCAACACGCAGCGCCCACCGCGCCGCCCAGCGCGCTCGACGCGGCATACAGCCGCATCACCTGGCGCATCATTCCCTTCATCTTCGCGCTCTGGGTCCTGGCCTGGGTCGACCGTGTCAACGTCGGCTTCGTCAAGCTCACCATGCTCGACGAACTAGGCTGGAGCGAAGCGGTGTACGGGCTCGGCGCCGGCATCTTCTTCCTTGGCTACTTCTTCTTCGAAGTGCCGTCGAACCTGCTGCTGCAGAAGATCGGCGCCCGCAAGACCATCATGCGCATCACCATCGGCTGGGGCATCGTCTGCGTCGCGACCATGTTCGTGAAGACGCCGGCGATGTTCTATTTCCTGCGCTTCCTCATGGGCGTGTTCGAAGCCGGCTTCTATCCCGGGATCATCCTGTACCTGACCTACTGGTACCCGAGCGAAAGGCGCGCCAAGGCCTTCGGCATCTTCATGTCGGCTTCCGCCATCGCAGGCGTCCTGGGCGGCCCGATGGCCGGCACCATCATGAACAACCTGCACGGCATGAACGGCTGGTCGGGCTGGCAGTGGGTTTTCCTGATCGAAGGCATCCCGTCGGTGCTGGCAGGCTTTGTGACCTGGTTCTACCTGACGGACCGCCCCGAGGAGGCCAAGTGGCTCACGGCCGAACAGCGCCGCCTGGTGCACGAGGACATGGCGCGCGACAGCAAGGCGCTCGGCCATCGCGAAGAGAGCCTGATCGCATCGCTCAAGGACCGCCGCATGTGGCTGCTGATCCTGATCTTCTTCTGCATCATCGCGGCCAACTCGTCGCTGACCTTCTTCGGCCCGTCGGTGGTCAAGGAAGTGGGCTTCAGCAATCCCGCGACCGTGGGCTGGATCATGGCCTTCTCGTACCTCTGCGGCGCGGTCGGCATGGTCTACAACGGCCTGCACTCCGATCGCCACCAGGAGAGCCGCCTGCACTGCGCCTTCGCGGCGGCCCTGGGTGCTGTCGGGCTCGCGCTCACGGCGCTCTTCATGAAGCAAAGCCCGATGCTCGCGCTGGCAGCGCAGACGCTCGCCATCGTCGGCACGATGAGCGCGATCCCGGTGTTCTGGCAACTGCCGGGCCGCTTCCTCGCCGGTGCCGCGGCCGCGGGCGGCGTGGCGCTGATCAACTCCATCGCCAATCTCGCCGGCTTCGGCGCACCGTCCATGCTGGGTGCCATCAAGGCCTCGACCGGACTGTTGTCACCTGGCCTGTTCATCGTGGCTGCGGTCGAAATCTGCGCCGCCATCCTCATCATCGCGTTCGTGCCACGCTTCGCGAAGAAGGCGGTGGCCCAATGAGCGCGGTCCTTGCAGTCGAAGCGCCAGCATTGACGCTCGCCGATATCAACCAGGTCGACCGCGTGCGCTTCGTCGCCGCGCTCGGCGGTGTGTTCGAACATTCGCCCTGGGTGGCGACCAATGCGTGGGCCGAGCGCCCGTTCGCGAGCATCGACCACCTGCACCGCGCGATGATGGACGTGGTGCGCGCAACGTCCCGCGAGGTGCGCATCGACTTCCTGCGCATGCACCCGGAGCTGGCGGGCAAGGAAGCCCAGGCCGGCACCATGACCGGGCATTCGACGACCGAGCAGGCCGGCCTCAATGCGCTCAGCCGCGAGCAGTTGCAGACGCTGCGAACGCTCAACGCCGCGTATGCGAACAAACATGGCTTTCCCTTCGTGATTGCCGTGCTCGCCAACACCCGCGCGCAGATCTTCGAGGCCCTTCGCACACGCACCGCGAGGGATACCGACACCGAACTCGAAGCCGCGCTGGACCAGATCGCGATCATCACGCGGCTGCGGCTTGGCCGGCTGCTCGCGTCGACGGCCGTGTAGCCACGCGGCACAACGAAAAGAGTGACTGGAGACAAGACAGCATGGACACCCCGACCCTCACTCGCCGCGCCTTTTTGCCGGCGGGCCTCGCACTCGGCAGCCTTGCGGCAGGCGCTGCCGCCGCGCAGAACGCGCCGGCCGGCCTCACCACGGCGCCGGTCTCGCAACTCGACCTGAGCCCGCGCCTCACGATGCATGCGATCGACACGCACAACGGCAGCCCCGGCGCCGGCATGAGGGTGCAGCTCTCGCGGCACGACGGCGACGACTATCGCGTCCTGCGCCGCTTCGAAACCAACCGCGGCGGACGTACCGACGAGCCGCTGCTGGTCGACCAAAGCTACCAGCCCGGGCGCTACGAACTGCTGCTGCAGGTCGAGGACTATTTCGCGGCGCGCGGCACCTCGCTGCCGAAGCCGAACTTCCTCGCCCAGGTGCCGGTGCGCTTCCTGATCGCCGACCCCAAGGAGCGGATCCATCTCGCGATCCTGTTCACGCCCTGGGGTTACTCGTACTACAGAGGTAGCTAGGTCCACCCCCAGCCTCGCCCACTTCGTGTGGCTCTGCACCCCCTCGAGGGGGCGCACCCCTGCGGACCGGCGGAGCCGGTTCAGCGGGTGCCTGCCGATGGGGCTGATACCGCGGCGCTCATTTCATCGAACATAGGAGACACGACATGGCTGGCATTTCTACCCATGTACTCAACAGCGGCACGGGTCGGCCCGGCGCTGGCATGCGCATCGACTTCTCGGTGCGTGACGGCGACGGCTGGAAGCTGGTCAAGAGCGTCACCACCAATGCCGACGGGCGCACCGACCAGCCGGTGCTGGCACCTGATGCGGCGCGTGTCGGGCAGTACGAACTGCTCTTTCATGTGGGCGACTTCTTCCGGCGGCAGACGGGCGGGAACGACACGCCCTTTCTCGACACGGTGCCGGTGCGCTTCGCGATCTACGACACGCAGCAGCACTACCACGTGCCGATGCTGTGCACGCCGTGGAGTTGCTCGACTTATCGCGGCAGCTGAACGCCGCCGCTGCGCATCAGAGGCTGCGCCAGAAGTCGACGAGCAGTTGCGTGAATTCCACCGGGCGTTCGACCGCGCTCAGGTGGGCGGCTTCGATGGTGACCAGGCGCGAGCCGGGAATGGCGGCCACCATCGCCTCGGACATCGCGGGTGGCGTCGCCTCGTCGAGCGTGCCGGCGATCACCAGCGTGGGGACGGCAATACGGTGGTTGCTCTCGCGGAAGTCGATGGCGGCGACGGCGTCGCAGCTGGCGATGTAGCCGGCTGCGTCGGTGCCTACCAGGGTGTCCTGCAGCGTCCGGGCGGCGGCGGCGCCTTCCGGCGTGGAGACGTAGGCGGGCGTGAGCCAGCGCGCGACGGCGCCAGGCGCGATCGCCGCAACGCCTTGGGCCTGCACGGCCTCCACGCGTGCGCGCCAGGGCGCGGCATCGGGATAGTGCGGCGACGAGTTGGCGATGACCACGCTCCTGAGCAGCTTCGGATGCTTGGGCGCCAGCGCTTGCGCCGTCATGCCGCCCATCGAGAGACCGACGAAATGCACCGGCTCGCCTTGCGCCTCGCGCTCGATCACTTCGACCGCATCGTCGGCCAGTGTCTGCAGCGTCAACGGGCCGCGGACGACTTCGGAGGCGCCATGGTTGCGGTGGTCGTAGCGCACCACGGTGTGGGCGCGTGCCAGCAAGGCGGCGACGCCGTCCCACATGTGGAGGTCGCAGCCCAGCGCGTGGCTCAGCACGACGATCGGGCCATTGCCCTCGCGGACGACATTCAAACGGGTCATGGTGTTTCCTTTCGTGGATGAGGGATCGGCAGGCGCGGCAGCCAGACATAGGCGATCAGCACCAGCGTAAGCCCGGCCAGCGCCATCGGCACCACCATCGGCCAGGCGCCGTTGCTGAACTGGGGATTGACGAAACTCGCGGCGATCTGCCCGACGACGAACGCGACCGCCATCATCGCAAAGCCCGACCACGATACCGCGCGGCCGGCCAGGTGCGGCAATTCGCCGACGGCCCCCGCCTGCCCGCAGGGTTGATGGATGCCGTGGCCAATGCAGTAGATCGCGTGGCCCAGCAGCAGCGGCCACGCCGACAACGGCAGTAGCCAGCAGCCCAGCGCCTGCACGAGCGGACCGGCAATGCTAAGCAGCGAGCCCATCTGCACCGCGCGCACCGCGCCATGACGCGTGAGCAGGCGGCGGCACATCGTCGTGCTGAAGATGTAGACGAGCGAGCCACCCGCCGGAATCCAGCCGTACCAGGCAGGCGAAAGCCCGAGGTAGCTGATGTAGACCATCGGCGACAGCAGCAGGAAGCAGAACAGGCCGCCGTAGGTCGCGGCAGCGAGCGAGGCCCATGCGCGAAAGCTCTGGCTGGCGAAGACTTCGCGCACGCTGCCCTTTGCCGCGGAAGGATCGGACGCCTTGATCCGGGTTTCGGTGAACCCGCGAAAACACAACGCCCACAGCACCAGCGCATAGACCGCCATCCCGCCGAGCACCCAGCGCCAGCCCGTCGCCTGCACCGCATAGGCGCCCAGCACCGGCGCGATGAGCGCCACCACGCCGAGGCCGGTCAGGCCGCGCGCCATGACGTGCGGCCCTTCGTGCGCCGGGTAGAGATCACGAACTGCCGCGCGCGCACAGACAAGGATGGCCGCCATCGAAAAGCCTTGCAGGGCCCGGCAGCTCACCAGCATGGGAATGCCCGGCGACACCGCGCAGCCCAGCGCCGCGATCGTGTAGCACGCAAGGCCGGTGAGGAGCACCGGACGGCGGCCGAAACGGTCGGACAGCGGCCCGCATGGCAACTGCCCGAAACCGAAAGCCAGGACGAAGACGGTGAGGCTGGCGCTGGCGGACCCGAGGTCCCGTGCGATCGCCGGCAGTGCCGGGAGATAACTGTCGGTCGCCACCGGTTGCGCCGCGAGCAGCAACGGCAACAGCAATGCGAAGGAGATGCCGCTGCGCGCGGCAGCCCCGGTCACTTGGGTGCGTCCGCGAGCAGGCCCTTTTCGCGCAAGATGCCGGTCGCGATGCCGAACGCGTGGTTGGCCACCGGCACGCCGCAGTAGATCGCGGCCATCATGATCACTTCCTTGATGTCGTCCGGCGTGAGTCTCGATTCGGGCGGGCCGTCGAGCGCTGCGCGCACGTGCATCGCGAACTCTTCGTAGGCGTGGATGCCGAGCATCATCGAGAGCACCATGTAACGGCGCGTCTTGTCGCCCAGTGCGGGGCGCCCCCAGATGTCGTTCCAGGCGTGGCGCGTGATGAGTTCCTGGAACTCGCTGTTGAAGTCGTTGCGGTTCGCGAGCGACCGGTCGACCCAGGCGTCGCCGAGGACCCGACGGCGGTTGACGAGACCCGATTCGTAGTCGGGCGCGGGGGTATCGGGGGAAGTCATCGTACGGTGTCCGGTGTGTCGAGTTGAGCCTGCAATGCCAGGGCCTGCGCCAGCGCGGTCGCTCCGGCCACCTCGGCCAGCGCCGGGTCGAACCATTCGTCGGCGGCATCGCGCGGCAATTCCGCGCGCAGGCGGTCGATATTGGAACGCATCCGTGTGACGTCCACCTGCAATCCAGGCAATGCCCCCGCGAGCGCCCGCGCGCTGCCGTGTGCGGACATCAGCAGTTGCGGCCACTCGGCCAGTTCGGCCTGCCAGGCACCCAGTGCGCGCTCGTGCTCCTGCGGCATCGCGGCCAGGAGCGCCGCCACGCGCTGGGGCGCGCGATGCGCCGCGGCGAGCGCGACCATCGACGCCACCGGATTGCGCTTGTGCGGCATCGCCGACGAGCCGCCACGCCCCGGTTCGCTGGGCTCGGCGAGTTCGCCGACTTCGTACTGACCCATCAGTGCGATGTCCTTCGCGATCTTGCCCAGGCTGCCGACCATCAGGCCGAATTCGCAGCCGAGCGCGATCCATTCGTCGCGTTGCGTGTGCCATGTCGCGCCGGGGTCGCCCAGGCCCAGCGACTGGGCCATGTGACGGCGGACTTCAGGCCCCTGCCCTTTCATTTGCGCCAGGGTGCCGACGGCGCCGCCGAGTTGCACGTTGAGCGCGTGTCGGGCTGCTTCGCCGATGCGCGCATTGCTGCGCACGAGCGGCGCCGCCCAGCCCACGCACTTGAGCCCGAAACTGGTGACCGACGCCGGCTGCATCAGCGTGCGCGCCAGGATGGGCGTCGTGGCATGGCGTTGCGCATGCTGCAGCAATGCCTGCGCCGCCTTCGACAGATCCGCCTCGATCAGCGTGACGGCCTCGCGCGTGACGAGGGCCATCGCGGTATCGATCACGTCCTGGCTGGTGCTGCCGAAATGCACGTAGCGCACGGCCTCGGCGTTGAAGAGGCCGACGGCCTCCTTCAGTGCCTTGACAAGCGGGATCGCGACGCTGCCCGCCCGGCCGCTGTCGCGCACGATCTTGGCGACGTCGAACAACTCGACCTTGCAGCTTCCGACGATGGAATGGGCGGCCGATTCGGGGATCAGCCCGATCTGCGACTGCGCGCGCGCGAGCGCCGCCTCGAAGCGAAGCATGGCGTCGACGAAGTTGCGGTCGCTGAACGCGGCCAGTGTTTCGGACGTGGAGAGAAAGCCTTCGAAGATGCTCATGGGGGTAATCAGTAGGCGAGCGTGGCGACGGCGCGAAGCTCTTCCGGCGTGGCAGTGCCGTAGCCGAAGAATTCAAGGTACGCCGGGATCATCTCGAACAGCATGTCGGTGCCGACCTGCACCATGCAACCCTTGTCGCGCACGGCGCGCAGGAGCGGCGTGTATTCGCTCTTCATCACGACTTCGCCGACGAAGGTGGTCGGCGCGATGCGGGCGACGTCGAAAGGCATCGGGTCGTCCTCCTTCATGCCGAGCGGCGTGGCATTGACGATGACGTCGAAGCCGGCCGGATCGCTCGACCCGGTGGTGACCTTCAGCTTGGGATAGTGCGTGCGCAGCCGTCCCGCAAGCGCCTCCGACGATGCGGCGTGCGCATCGTAGAGCGCCATCTCGGCGACACCGGCCGCAGCCAGCGATGCCGCGATGGCCGAGCCCACGCCACCGCTGCCCGACACGAGCACGCGTGCGCCATCGAGCGGGCGCCCCTTGCGCAGCACGCCGCGCACGAAACCCGCGCCATCGAACTGGTCACCTAGCAAAGTGCCGTCGGGCCGTTTCAGGATCGCGTTGCATGCGCCGGCGATCTTCGCGGTGGGCGTGACTTCGTCGACCAGCGACATGGTCGTGATCTTGTGCGGCATGGTCACCAGCGCACCGCGGATGTTGGTGAGGCGGAACACCGAGGCCAGCACCCCGGCGTAGTCCTCGGCCTTGACGCCCATCGGCATCACGACCGCATCGATGCCCTGCTTGTCGAACCAGGGGTTGTAGATCATGGGAGCCTTGAAGCTCTCCGTGGGATAGCCCAGGTGGGCGATGAGGGTGGTCTTGCCGGAGATCATGATGTTCCTTCGTGGGCATACGCCGGCACACCGCCGGTCACATGCGATTCGCTGATCCAGCGCGCGCTCTTCATGGCGCGCTGGCCGATGACCATGGGGTCGGAATTCACGTAGTCGTCGTTGAACACTTCGAAGGTGTAGCGGCCCCGATACCCCTTGTCCTCCAGCAACTGCACCATGTCGCGCGCGTCGTGCAGTCCCTCGCCCGGAAACAGGCGCTGGTGGCGGGGGAGTTCGATCATGTCGGCCTGGCGATCGCTGTATTCGAAGAAGTAGTCGGCGAGCTGCACCAGGAAGATCTTCTCCACCGGCACCTCCGCCAGTTGCGCCAGCGTCTCCGGCGTGTCGTCACCGTGCACCGACATGTGGAAGAAGTCAAGGTTCAGGCCGACGTTCTCGCGGTCGCAGCGGCGCACGATGTCCCAGGCCTGGTGCCAGCGGTTCGTGTGGCGGCCCCAGGAGAGCGCCTCGTAGCAGATGCGGATGCCGAGCGGCGCGGCCAGGGTGGCGAGGGTGCGCAGGTCCTCGGCCGCACGGTCGGGGTCGTCGATGGCGAGCGGGGACGTCGTCGAGCAGCACAGCAGGAGGTCCGTGTCGACCAGCGCCATCTGCCGCAGCTGCTCGCGCGCCATTTCGAGGCGGTGCGGGCGCATGGCGTCGGGCGCGCATTCGAAATCACGCAGGGGCTGGAAATCGGTGACCTTCAGGCCGCTGGCCTTCACCAGTTGCGCAGCCTTCTCGACGCCCGCCGGGTGGTTGATGAGGTCGCGCGCCCACAACTCCACGCCCGCGAAACCGGCCGCCTTCATGCACTCGAGCTTGTGGCCGAGTTCTCCGCCCATGGTGACGGTGTTGAAGCCGAAGCGGTCGAGTGCAATGGCCATGGATCTCTCTGTCGTGAAGGGCGGTGTCAGGCGATGAATGCAAGGTGCGCGCGGCGCGGCACGTCGACGAGTTCGGGTTCGGGCTTGATTTCGAGCATCGTGGGACGGGTGTCGTCGAACGTAGGCCAATGCGGAAGGCCATCGACGTTGGGGTTGCCCGTCTTCGCGAACTGGCACCAGTAGGCCTGCATCAGCGCGGTCACGCGATCGTCTTCCTGGCACCAGTCCCGCGTGAGTTCGCGGGTGGTGCCGAAGACGTAGGGGTACTCGGAACTGTGAAACACCCCGAGTTCCGTCGCAGGATCGGCTTCGCGATAGGCCTGGCCGGGTTTGAAGGGTTGCATGTGCGCGAAGTAATAGAGGTAGGTGGGCGCGACGGGCGCCTGCGCACGCGCAGCGGCATGCACACCGCCTGCGAAGAGTTCATCGCCGAACAGCGCCCTGCTCGACTTCACGGCTTCCGCGTCGCTGCCTGCCGGATAGAGCGCTTCGGCTGCCGTGGCCCGCTCGCCGAAGCGCGTGCGCAATTGCGCCCGGAAGGCCTCGGCATTGGAAGCAGCAGGAAAGGTGGTGCCTTCATCGCGGTTCCAGCCGGTCAGCAGCGGCACCGCCTGCTGCTCGCCCGCGGCAAAGATGTCGGCCAGCGGCTTGGGCAGGAACTTGCCATCGGCAATCGGCATGAACCGCGAGGACTGCGCAAGGTAGCGTTCGAGCACTGCGTCGGCGCTCAAGGCGCGCAGCGACGCGATCGTGCCCGCGCCCCCGGCGAAATGCACGCCACGCTCCTCCGCTTTGGCCAGACTCCCCGTGGGGCTGATGCCGAAGCTCTGCGCGATAGCGTGTTTGAAGAGGCCCTGCGCTTCGGGAGATGCCATCAGTGCGATGACACCGTGGGCTCCGGCGGACTGGCCGAAGACCGTCACTATCCCGGGATCGCCACCGAAGGCCGCGATGTTGCGCTGGACCCAGCGCAAGGCCGCTGCCATGTCCATCAGCCCGTAGTTGCCCGACGTGCCTCCCGCTTCCGCGCTCAATTCGGGATGCGCCAGGAAGCCGAAGGGACCGAGACGGTAGTTGATGGTGACCAGTACCACGCCCTGTTGCGGCAGGTCGCCGCGCACGAAGACCGGGTTGGCCGCGGATCCCTGCTGGAAAGCGCCGCCATGGATCCACACCATGACGGGCAGCGCTTCGCCCGGCGTCTTCGCCGGCGTCCACACGTTCAGGTAGAGACAGTCTTCGCTCATCGCCTGCGTGCCGGCGAACTCGGCGTAGACCGAGTCGGCCGCACGGCCCGGCTGCACGCATTGCGGCGCGAAGCGATCGGCCAGCCGGACACCCTCCCAGGCCACCACCGGTGCCGGCGCACGCCAGCGCAAGTCGCCGACCGGCGGCGCGGCAAACGGAACGCCGAGGTAGGCGCGCACGCCCGTCGCTGCATCGGACACGCCGGCCAGCAGGCCGCCGTCGACTCGCACCGTGTTGTCGGCAGAGTCTGCAGCCAACGTCTGGAGGGAATCGCGCTGCATCAGATCTTCGCCTTCGGGTTCTTGCCGAGTTCGTGCATCGGCACCTTGTAGGTCTCACGCGCCGTCGAGATGGAGATCGCGGCGATGACCGCGGAGATGGACGTCAGCGCGGCCACGGGCATCCAGCCGTTCGGGCCTTCGCCCATGATCGCCGCGCTGATGGTCGGCGCGAAGCCGCCGAGCGCGAAGCCGATCTGCGTACCGATGGCCATGCCGGAGAGACGCACGCGGGTGTCGAACATCTCGCCGTAGAGCGACGGCCAGATGGCGTTCGCCGCGCTGTAGACGATGCCGGAAGTCAGCAGGCCGAACACGAAGATCAGCGTGAGATCGCCCTTGCTGATGGCCCATAGCGTCGGCCAGATCAGCACCGCGCAGCCCAGCGCGCCGAAGATGAAGACCGGCTTGCGGCCGATGCGGTCGGACAGAATGGCCCACAGCGGGATCGCAGCCAACGCGACGACGTTGGAGCACACCAGCAGCGTGAGCATCGTGGCGCGCGGAATGTGCACCGTGTTCACGGCATAGGAGAGCACGAACAGGCCGAAGATCGTGCTCACGACCGACACCAGCGCGCCGAAGATCACGCGCAGCACGGCGGGCGTGTGGTCGCGGAACAGGACGGCCGCGGGCAGCTTGACCGTCTCGTTGGCATCCGACTCTTCCTTGAACGCCGGCGTCTCGGGCAACGTGCGCCGAACCCAGAAGCCGACCGCCACGACGACCGCGCTCAGGAAGAACGGGACGCGCCAGCCCCAGGACAGCAACTGGTCCTCGGGCAACGCGGAAATCGGCAGGAACACGATCGTCGCCAGGATGAAGCCCATCTGCGTGCCGCTCAGCGTGAAGCTCGTGAAGAAGGCACGGCGATGGTCGGGCGCATGCTCCAGCGTCATCGAATTGGCGCCGGCCTGTTCGCCCGCGGCAGATAGTCCCTGCAGCAGGCGCAGGATCACCAGCAGGATCGGCGCGGCCATGCCGACCTGGTTGTAGGTGGGCAAGGCACCGATGAGAAAGGTCGAGATGCCCATCAGCAGCAGCGTGAAGGTCAGCACCTTCTTGCGGCCGAACTTGTCGCCGATATGGCCCATGAAGAAGGCGCCGATCGGCCGCGTGATGTAGCCCACGCCGAAGGTCGCGAAGGCCGCCACCGTGGCGAGCTTGGGGTCGACAGACGGAAAGAAGATCTTGCCGAACACCAGCGCGGCCGCGGTGCCGTAGATGAAGAAATCGTAGTACTCGACGGCACTCCCGATCCAGCTTGCGAAAGCGGCCTTCCTGGGTGTCTTGACGACCTCGGGTTCAAGCGACCGGGATGCGTCGGCGGGGCTCATCGTGATGGCCATGGTTCTTTGCCTCTCCTTGTAATGGCGAAAAGCGCTCTCAGGCCACACTGGCCGAGTGGTAGCGCAACGGGTGGTGAATTTCCTGGGCCATCGCGGCCGGGTAGATGAGTTCGCGCAGGAAGTCCGCGTCGTGGCGAACGCCATTCGCCGCGTCCTTGTGCCCGAAGAAATCGAGGTAGTGCGGCATCTGCTGGATCAGCATCTCGAAGCCGGCCTGCGCGTTGAGACCGCGCTCGCGCGCGGCGCGCACCAGCGGCGTGGGCTGGTTGCGCAACAGGATGTCGAACAGGGCGGCGTGCGCCTCCATGCGGGCGACGTCGACGGGGAGCGCGTCGTCGGGCGACAGGCCGAGCGAGGTCGCATTGACGACGAGGTCGTAGCCCGCCGGATCGTTGCTGTCGACGGCGACGGTGTTCGCATCGAAGAATGAATCGAGCTTGGCCGCTACGCCGGCGGCCTTGCCGGCCGCGGTGTCGTAGAAGGCGATGTGCTCGGCACCGTTGACCGTGCCGCCCTCGGCCAGCGCCACGCCGATCGCCGCTGCGCTGACACCGGCACCGAGGATCAACACGCGCTTGCCGCGGAATGGGATGTTGTAGCGGTCCAGTGCGCCGATCAGGCCCTCGCCGTCGAACAGGTCGCCTTCGAGTTCGCCGTTGTCGATGCGACGCACGACGTTGACCGATCCCGCCACGCGGCCGAACAGCCCGCAGCCGTCGAGCAGGTCGACCAGCAACGGCTTGTGCGGCGGCGCGATCGCCATGCCGCGCACGTTCCTGGCGAGGAACGCCGCCTTGACGAACACCGCCAGGTCACGGCGCGGCACCTGAACGGGCGCCATCACGGCGTCGATGCCGAAACGCTCGAACACCGCATTGAACATGCGCGGCAGGCGCACGTTCTTCACCGGGTCTCCGGGGAGGAGATAGAGGGCCGTGCTGCCGACGATGGGTGGGAACATGAATCGTGTCTCGCTTCTTCGGGATGTTCGACTATCGCGCGATTCGAAAGGAAGCGCCGCTAATGTAGTTGCCCATGCGCCGCGGTGGCTGCGAATCGGTTGACAAAAACTCGATTATCGACCAGCTATGATCGATAATCGGACGAATTGAGGGTATCCCCCAGATCTGCCGGAGCCGTCCCATGAGTACAGACCTGTCCCCTGCCCCGCCGGGCCTCGACAAGCGCGACTGGATCGCCGGGCTGGAGCGAGGCGTCTCGATCATCGAAGCCTTCGACGACGCGCACCCGCGCATGACCGCCAGCGAGGCAGGTCAGCGCACGGGGATGACCCGCACCGCGGCGCGGCGCTACCTGCTCACGCTGCAGCACATGGGTTATGTGGCGTGCGACGGCAAGCTCTTCTGGCTCACCCCGCGCGTGCTGCGGCTCGGCCAGTCCTATCTCGAATCCGCAGGGCTGCCGCGCATCGTGCAGCCCTTCCTCCAGCGCGTCGCGGCCGGCACGCACGAGATCGCCTACCTGAGCGTGATGGATGGCGATGAAGTGGTCTACATCGCGCGCAACGGCCCCAACCGCAGCATGAGCACCGGCTACGTGCTGGGAGCGCGCGTGCCAGCGCAGGTGACGGCATCGGGGATGCTGATGCTGGCGATGCGCAGCGACGAGGAACGCGTGGCCTGGCTGGAGACCCATGAACTGGCGGTGTTCACTTCGCACACCATCGCGAGCAAGGAGCGGATGAAGCTCGAACTCGCGCGCATCCGAGCCCAGGGCTGGGCGCTGTCGGAGCAGCAGCTGGACCTCAACTCGCGCGGCATCGCGGTGCCGCTGCGGGACCGTCATGGCGATCTGGTCGGGGCGCTGAACGTGACGATGCCGATGGGTCATGAAAGCAGCGAAGACGCGGTCGCCCGCGTCTTGCCGGTCTTGCGCGAAACCGCGCAGGCGATGCGGAGTCTGATCTGACCCCGCCCGCCTGCGCAGCGCCCTCTCAGGCAACGGCCTTGGCCAACCTCGCATCCGACAGGGTCTGCTCGCGCATCTGCTCGTAGTCCGCCTTGGGGACCGGCACCGCATTCGGATTGCCGAGGTCCTTCATGTGGATGCGGTACGTTTCGCGGGCGCTTAGCACGGCCAGCGCCGAGATGATCGTGATGCCGAAGGTGAGTGCGCCGATCGTCAGCGGGATGTTGGCCGCGCCGGGAGGCGCCACGGCGACGAAGAGTGCGGGCAGCAAGGCGGTGACGGCGGTGCCGAGGTTCTGCGAGATGGCCATGGCCGAGCAGCGCGAACGCGTCGGGAACAGTTCGGGATAGAAGCTCGGGAACACGGCGTTGTAGCCCTGGTAGACGATGCCCCACATGAGCAGCGACATGACGATCGCCATCGGCACGTTGTGGATGCTGATCGCATAGAGGTAGCCGAAGGACAGCAGCCCGGAGCCGAGCGCGCCGATGATGATGGGCGGCTTGCGGCCGATCTTGTCGGATAGGTTGCCGACGTAGGGGATGACGAGCACGGCCAGGATGTTGCCCAGCACCGGAATCCAGAGGTAGATGTCCTTCTCGAAGCCGATGCCGTAGGCGGGTTGCACCGCATAGGCTGCGCCGAAGACCGTCGCGACCACGGGGATGACATTCATCAGGGCCGCGCAGACCACGCGGAGCATGTCGCGCCAGCTGTTGGTGAGCGCCTCGACGATCGGCGCCTTCTGCACGACGCCCTCGCGGGCCTCTTCCGCGAAGGCGGGCGTCTCGTCGACCTCGCGACGAATGATGTAGCCCGCGACGATCACCACGAAGCTCAGCAGGAACGGAATGCGCCAGCCCCACGAGAGGAAGGCATCCTGCGGCATGTAGTGCGCGAGGGGCAGGAACACGGCGGCGGCCAGGATCTGCCCGGCCTGCACGCCCTGCAGGCTGAAGCTGGCGAAGAAGCCGCGACGGCCGAAAGGCGCGTGCTCGAGGATCATCGAGCTGGCGCCGGAGATTTCACCGGCGACGGCGAAGCCCTGGATGAGGCGCAACACGACGAGCAGGGCCGGTGCGAGCAGGCCGACTTGCGAGTACGTCGGCAGCAGGCCGACCGCGATGGTCGAGAAACCCATCAGGAACATGCAAACGATGAGTACGTGCTTGCGACCGCGCGTGTCACCCCAGTGCCCGAGCACGAAGGCGCCGATGGGCCTCGCGATGTAGCCGACGCCATAGGTGGCGAGCGACGCGATGATCGCGATGCTCGGATTGCCCGACGGAAAGAAGATCTGCGGAAAGATCAACGAAGCCGCGGTGGCGTAGATGAAGAAGTCGTAGTACTCCAGCGCCGAGCCGATCCAGCCGCTGGCGGCGGCCTTGCTGGACTGGTGTCGGCCTTTCGGCTCGTGATCCTTGGGGTTGCTCATTTGTCTCTCCGATAGGGGTGGGTTCGAATGGGTCTGCAAGAAATCGGGACGGAAATCAGTCGCCGTGCGATCACCGTTGACTGAGCCGCGACTGTGAGGCGAGCTCGACTTCCCGACAATGCTGCGCGACGGTCGTACGATCGATCATCGAACGCGTCTGTCCAGTATTCGTACGCAGTCAGGGTTTGTCCCGACCGTCGGCGGTCGGGCGGTCGCCGGTCAGGAGAAGATCGCCGTCGCGATGGCGGCGGCGCCCGACGCGATCAACGCCATGGCCCAGACCGCGTCGAGATCGATCCAGGCCGTGCGCAGGACCCGCAGGCCGAGAAAGCGATAGACGATCCAGGCAATACCCAGCCCCGAGCCGATCATCGCGACGCTGTGAACGAGGGACACGGTCACGGCGATGCCCACGCTTGAGCGCATCAAGGCCATCATGGACGAGTGGTCGAAGACCGGAAGGGCCGCGCCTTCCGTCGCGCCGGCCGACAGCGGCTCGCACAGTCCGAGGAGGATCGGCAACAGCATCAGCGCGGCGCCGTGCGCGGTCGCCATCAGGAAGGACCACAGCGCCAGTTGCGTCGGGCGGATGCGCCCCGCCCATCGATGGCGATGCGGCAGCACGAGCCGCGACACGCCGAACAGCATCACCAGCGCGCCGATGCCGATGCGGATCTCCTGCCCCCATTGCAGCATCCACGCGAGCATGGCGAACGGCACGAGCACGAGCGCCATCGCGAGCAGGTGGCCGACGCCCAGCGGCACCCACGTGGCCAGGACGGCGGCGTTGCGCTTTTCACCCAGCCCATTGGCGACCGCCAGCGGCCAGCCCATGGCCGGATTCAGGCCGTGGAAGACGCCGATCGCCACCACGCCCGCCCAGAGGGAGACCGTTGCGGCGGTGCTCATGCGCAACCCCGCATCGGCCCGTCTCAGGCCGACGGATAGCAGAAGGAATCGGTCGAGCAGTCGCCGCCCTGCAGACGGATCTGGTGCGCGCCGTATTCCGCGCCGAAATCGACGACGAACTTCGGGTCGAGTTCGATGCCGCCGTCCTTGCCGACGTTGCACATCACCTGCCGCCCCGGTATGCCGTCGGGATAGAACTGGGCGTCCCACTTGCTGTAGAGCGAGTTGGTGAAGTACACGCGCTTGCCGTCGCGGCTGATCTCGGTCATCTGCGGGCCGCCGCCGAAGGCCGACCCGTTCGGATGCGGCGTGTGCTTCGCGATGCCGCCGATGCGCACGCTGCCGGCCAGACGCGGATTCATCGGGTCCGACACGTCGTACTGGCGCAATTCACCGGTGCCCCAGCACGCCACGTAGAGGAATCGATCGTCCAGCGAGAGGTCGATGTCGCTGATCAGCGGCGGCACGGCGCCGAAGCCCTTGAGCAGGTCGGGCAACAAGGCCGCGTCGGCCGGCTCAGGCGAGACCACCGCGGTTTTCTTCGCGTGGAATTTGCCGCCCTCACGCCACCAGGTCCAGATTGAGGCCTCGAGGTTCGTGGTATCGATCGCCACGCCGACGAAGCCGTATTCGCGCGTCGGATCATGTGCGGGCCGGATCTCAAGCGCCATCTGGTGGTTGGCACCCAGGTCGATGGTCTGCACGTGACGACGCGCGCGCAGTTCCCAGAAGTGAAGCTGATGGCCGTAGCGATTGGCCAGCAGGTCTTCGGCCACGATGCCGTTCTCGATCTGCGGCGGCAGTGCCCATTCGCCGGACACCATGTAGTCGCGTGGCAGGTTCCACCAGAAGTCGTAATGGAGCTTCTGCGGCCCGCGGTCGATCTCCCACTTGCCGAGCACCTCGAAACTTTCGCAATCCATCAAAAACACGCCTGGCGGGCCGTCCGTTCCATCGGCGCCAGCACCGCCGACCGTGCTGATGTAGAGGCCTTCGGGTCCGCAGTGCACCGTGTGCGGACGCGAATAACCGGTTTTGCGGATCACTTCCTCGGGCTCGATCGTTCGCACGATCGTCGGGCGCGTCGGATCGGGTTGCGTGTCCACGACGTAGACGCGCGAAGAGCGTATGCCGGGGATGATCAGGTAGCGCCGTTTCAGGAAGGCATGACCCGACATCGGCGACAGCGCCGAACTGCAGGCGTTCCAGCCGAAGTGATGGAACTCGTCGCCCCGGTTCGGCATGTCCAGCCGATGCAGCACGGTGCCGTAGGTCCTGGAAGTCGGGTCGACGTCGACGACGGCCAATGCATCCGGCCGGGAGGCGTCGGGTGAGAGTAGCGCCGTATAGGCGATGCGCTCGGGCTCGGCTTCCATCGCGAGGCGCGGAGAGGGATGGAAAGTGGGGTCGGTTCGCAGCGATTCGAGCATGGCGGGCTCCTGCAGAAATGACGACGCGACGGCCAGCTCCCGACTTAGGCGCTGGCCCGGCAGCGCGCCAGTATGCGCGCGGCCGACGACGGACGGTAGCCCCTGAATGCATCACGGATGGCGCATCGATACCGTGATGACGCCGACGCTTCGCTCGGGCGGCCCCAAGGGCCCGAATACATACTTTCTTGCATTTTCCCGGGTTAACCCTCGACGCCTTCGCCGGGCTCGCTCCTACCATTTATTCAACTTGAATTAATTAATGGCGCCGCGGTCCAGCCGGGGTGGCAAGGAGACAAATCAGTGAAATCCGCGGGTCCCGGTCGTGGCACGAATTCGGTCAACCTCCGCCTCTACAACGAGCGGACGCTGCTGCAGCGTCTGCGTCGTGCGGGCGAGGCATCGAAGGCGGATCTGGCGCGCTGGGCCCAGTTGACGAACACGGCCGTCGGCAGCATCGTGCAGTCGCTGGAGGAATCGCGGCTGATCGAAGCCGCAGGCCGCCGCCAGGAAGGCCAGCGTGGCCAGCCCGCGGGGCTCTACCGCATCAATCCCGAGGGCGCCTACGGCATCGGCGTCCGCCTCGACCGCACCAGCATCGAAACCGTGCTGATCGACCTCGGCGGCAAGATCCTGGCACGCGAGGCGCACGACCTGCTGCTGCCCCACCCCGACGAGGCGCTCAAGCTGGTTCGAAAGGACGTCGGCCGGATGATGACCGTGCTCGCCCCGGCGCAACGCCGCCGGCTCATGGGCGTCGGCCTGGCGCAGCCCTACAACCTCGGCAGCTGGCTGCGTGAACTCGACCTCAAGGCGGACTTCCGCGTCTGGGACGAAGTCGACTTCGACACCTTGCTGTCGCAGGCCGTGGAACAGCCGGTCTTCAAGGAAAACGACGGCAACGCCGCAGCGATCGCCGAGACCTTCTTCGGCGTCGGCCGCGAGGAGAACGACTTCCTCTACGTCTTCATCGGCGCGGCCCTCGGCGCCGGCGCGGTGATCGGCGGCGAGAGCCTGCGCGGCAGCAGCGGCAATGCAGCCGACCTCGGGCTGATGCCTGTACCGCCCAGCCGCCTGGCATCGGCGCCGGTGCCCGACCGGCCCTGGGACATCCTTCTCTCGCGCGCGTCGCTCAACTCGCTCGCGCGCCATCTGCGGCATCACGGCATCGCGATCAAGGGCCACGCCGACCTCGAGGCCTGCGTCAAATCCGGTCGCGTCGAAGTGCTCGAATGGCTCGACGACTGCGTCGACGCGCTGGTGCCCTCCCTTCGCGCGTCGCTTGCCGTGCTGGACCTGCCCGCCGTGGTGATCGACTGCGACATCGACAACGGCATCGTCGGCGACCTGATGAAGCGCATCGACTCCGGCCTACGCCTGATCGCGCCCGAAGCCCGGCAGACCCCTCGCATCCTTCGTGGCACCTTCCGCGCCGATGCCGGCGCGATCGGGGCGGCAAGCCTGCCCATGTTCTTCAATTTCTCGCCGCGCGCCGACGTGCTGCGCGGCCGCCCACACCCCGCCAACAAGGAGACGGCCAATGCCTGAATCCCCCGCCGCGCTGCTAGAGCTGCGCAAGATCTCGAAAACCTTTCCGGGCGTCAAGGCGCTGCAGGATGTCCGGCTCAGCGCCCGCGCCGGCCACGTGCACGCACTGATGGGCGAGAACGGCGCCGGCAAGTCGACGCTGATGAAAGTCCTGTCGGGTGCCTACATGCCCGACCCCGGCGCCGAGATCCTGATCGACGGCAAGCCGGTGCACATCGATGGCCCTCTTGCGGCCAAGAACCTGGGCGTGTCGGTGATCTACCAGGAGCTCAGCCTGGCGCCCAACCTGACCGTGGCCGAGAACATCTACATGGGCCGGCCCCTGCGCCGCGGCGGCTTGGTCGACCGCGCCGGCATGTCGAACGCCTGCGAAGCCACCCTGCAGCGGCTCGGCGCGGACTTCGTCGCCGCGACACGCGTGGCGACGCTCTCGATCGCACAGCGGCAACTCGTGGAAATCGCCCGCGCGGTGCATTTCGATTGCCGCATCCTGGTGATGGACGAACCCACCACGCCACTCTCGACGCACGAGACCGACCGCCTGTTCGTGCTCATCCGCCGCCTGCGCGACGAAGGCCTCGCGATCCTCTACATCAGCCACCGCATGGACGAGATCGACGAGCTCGCCGACGAGGTCACCGTGCTGCGCGACGGCACCTACGTCGGCACGCTGAACCGCGCCGAACTGTCGCGCGACAAGCTCGTCAAGATGATGGTGGGCCGCGACCTGTCGGGCTTCTACCGCAAGGAGCATCACGGCCAGCACACCGGCGCCAAGGCGCTGACGGTGCGCGGGCTCAGCGATGGGCGGCGCGTGCACGGCTGCAGCTTCGAGCTGCATTCGGGCGAAGTGCTCGGGCTGGCCGGACTGGTCGGTGCCGGCCGCACCGAGCTGGCCCGGCTGATCTTTGGCGCCGACCCGCGCACCGGCGGCGACGTATCGCTGAACGGCGCGGGCGCGGTGCTGAACATCACCAAGCCCATCGACGCGATCCGCTCCGGCATCCTCTATCTCACCGAGGATCGCAAGGGACAAGGCCTGTTCCTCGACCTTTCGGTGCGCGACAACATCAACGTGATGGTGTGCCCCCGCGATGCGAACGCAGGCGGCGTGATGGACGGCAAGCGGGCGGCACAGCGGGCGCGCGACGCGATCGCCCAGCTGTCGATCCGCGTGGCCTCGGCCCGCGTCAATGTCGGTTCGCTCTCGGGCGGCAACCAGCAGAAGGTGCTGCTCGCCCGCCTGCTCGAACTCGCCCCGCGCGTGCTCATCCTCGATGAGCCGACACGCGGCGTCGACATCGGCGCCAAGAGCGAGATCTATCGCCTCATCGACGAACTCGCACGGCGCGGCGTCGCGGTGCTCGTGATTTCCAGCGAACTGGCTGAAGTGGTCGGCATCTGCGACCGCGTGATCGTGATGCGCGAAGGCCACCTCGTCGGCGAGGTCGGCGGCGACAGCGGACAGGCCATCACCCAGGAAAACATCGTCGCGCTCGCCACCGGCGCGGTTCCCACCCACACCCCGACGCTGCACTGAGACGGCCCACAGGAGACATGCAATGACCAAGCAGACATCGCCCGCCATTCCGGCGACCGAGAACCCCGCCCTGCCCTCCGCGCTGCGCGGCGCCACGGGCAAGGAAATCATCCGCGCCCTCGGCATGCTGCCGGTGCTCATCCTGCTGTGCATCGGCTTCAGCTTCGCGAGCGAGAACTTCTTCAGCCTGCAGAACCTGTCGATCATGACGCAGCAGGCCTCGATCAACATCGTGCTTGCGGCCGGCATGACCTTCGTGATCCTGACGGGCGGCATCGACCTGTCGGTCGGCTCCATCCTGGCCGCGTCGGCGGTGGTGGCGATGCTGGTGTCGAACTTTCCCCAGTTCGGCATGCTGGGCATCGCGGGCGGGCTGGCCTGCGGCCTGCTGTTCGGACTGATCAACGGCGTGCTGATCGCCTTCATCAAGCTGCCGCCCTTCATCGTCACGCTGGGCTCGCTCACCGCGGTACGTGGCATCGCGCGGCTGATCGGCAACGACACGACGGTGTTCAACCCGCAGCTGCCCTTTGCCTTCATCGGCAACGGCGAAGTGCTGGGCATTCCCTGGCTCGTGATCATCGCGTTCGCGGTGGTGGCGCTGTCGTGGTTCATCCTCCGGCGTACGGTGCTGGGACTGAACATCTATTCGGTCGGCGGCAACCCGGAGGCCGCGCGCCTTGCAGGCATCAAGGTCTGGGCGGTGTTGCTGTTCGTGTATTGCACCTCGGGGCTGCTCTCGGGACTCGGCGGCGTCATGGCCTCGGCACGGCTCTATGCGGCCAACGGACTGCAGCTCGGCGCCTCGTACGAACTCGACGCGATCGCGGCGGTGATCCTTGGCGGTACCAGCTTCGTGGGCGGCACCGGCTCGATCCTGGGCACGCTGATCGGCGCGCTCATCATCGCGGTACTCACCAACGGCCTGATCCTGATGGGTGTCTCGGACATCTGGCAGTACATCGTCAAGGGCCTCGTGATCATCGGCGCCGTCGCGCTCGACAAATATCGCCGTAAGGATTCGGCGAGGACATGAACGAGCCCACCCCCAGGCTTCGCGCACTTCGTGTCGCTTCGCCTACCCCCTTGCAGGGGGCAACACCGGCGGCCCGGCGAAGCCGGTTCCGCGGTGTTTCCCGAATTTTCGACCCACGCTTTTGAGCATTTCAACCACCAACGTCAGGAGACTTTCATGCGCAACAAACTCTTTGCTCTCGCCGCCATTGCGGCCGCTTTCGCCCTGCCCGTGGCACACGCCCAGCAGAAGGAATTCAAGAATGTCGGCATCACGCTCGGCTCGATGGGCAATCCCTTCTTCGTCTCGCTCGCCAAGGGCGCGGAGGCGAAGGCCAAGTCTTACAACCCGAGCGTCAAGGTCATGGCGCTGTCGGCCGACTACGACCTGAACAAGCAGTTCTCGCAGATCGACGGCTTCATTTCCGCCGGTGCGGACCTGATCCTTGTCAACGCCGTGGACGCCAAGGCCATCGAACCCGCGCTGACCAAGGCGAAGAAGGCCGGCATCGTGGTGGTCGGCGTCGACGTGGCCGCGAACGGCTCGGATGCGACCGTGCAGACCAACAACGTGCAGGCCGGCGAGATCGCCTGCCAGTTCATCGTCGAGAAGCTCGGCGGCAAGGGCAACGTGATCATCCAGAACGGGCCCCAGGTGTCGGCCGTGATCGACCGCGTCAACGGCTGCAAGACGGTGCTCAAGAAGAACCCCGACATCAAGGTGCTCTCGGATGACCAGGACGCGAAGGGTTCGCGCGAAGGCGGCCTGAACGTGATGCAGAACCACCTGACGCGCTTCCCGAAGGTCGATGCCGTCTTCGCCATCAACGACCCGCAGGCCATCGGCGTGGACCTCGCGGCCAAGCAGCTCAACCGCAAGAACATTGTCATCACGTCGGTCGACGGCGCGCCGGACATCGAGACGGCGCTCAAGAGCGATACGCAGGTGCAGGCATCCGCCAGCCAGGATCCGTACATGATCGCGCAGAAGGCCGTGGAGATCGGACACGACATCCTGAACGGCAAGAAGCCCGAGTCGCAGATGACGCTGCTGCCGTCGACGCTGATCACGCGCGCGAACGTCAAGGACTACAAGGGCTGGCAAGCGCCCCGCTGAGCCGGAGATCCATCATGTTCGTGGTCTGCGGCGAAGCGCTGATGGATGTCTACATGGGCGAGTCCACGCCCACGGGGATGATGCTCGACGCGCGCATCGGCGGCTCGCCGCTCAACGTGGCGCAAGGGCTCGCGCGGCTGGCGCGTCCGGCCGCCTTCCTGACCGGCCTGTCGACGGACGCGCTTGGCGAGCGCCTGCTGGCCTCGCTTCGCGCCGAAGGCGTCGACACGTCGCTGATCCTTCGCAGCGACGGGCCGAGCACACTCAGCGTCGTGAGCGTCGATGCCAGCGGCGTTCCGCGTTACGCCTTCCACGGCAACGGCGCGGCCGACCGGCAGATCACCCACGACACGCTGCCCGCACTGCCGTCGGCCACGCGCGTGCTGCAGTTCGGCTCCTATGCGCTGGCGGTCGAGCCCGTCGGGAGCGCCCTTCGCGCCCTGGCTGCGCGGGAGCGGGAACGGCGGCTGATTGCCTACGACCCGAACGTGCGTCTCAACGTCGAGCCCGACCTTGCGCATTGGCGGGAGGTGGTCGAGCAGATGGTGTCGATCGCGCACCTCGTGAAGGTCAGCGACGAAGACCTGGGCCTGCTCTATCCGGCCGAAACGCCGGAGCAGATCGCCGCTCGCTGGCTCGCGCAAGGCGCCGCACTGGTGGCAGTGACGCGCGGCCGACATGGCGCCAGCGCATGGACACGGACCGCGCAGGCCGATGCGCCATCCCCGGAGACGAAAGTGGTCGACACTGTCGGCGCGGGCGATACCTTCCAGGCGGCGTTGCTGACCTGGCTGGACGAGCACGATGCGCTCACGCCCGATGCGCTGTCGGCGCTGGATGGCGCATCGCTCGACGCCCTGCTCCGCTTCGCCGCGCGCGCCGCGGCCATTACCTGCTCGCGTCGCGGTGCGGACATGCCGCGTCGGGCCGAACTCGACTGATCGACGCACTCAGGAGGCGTCGAACCGAGGGTTCTCCACTAGAGGAAGGAAGACTCGGGTGACGAGGACTCGCTGCCGGACGACGGCTGTTCCTGCCGCACGTTCACGTCGCCGCACTGCGCGCGATTGCGCAACGCGTGCTCCATCACAACCAGCGCCAGCATCGCCTCGGCGATCGGCGTCGCCCGGATGCCGACACAGGGGTCATGACGGCCCTTGGTCACGACCTCGACCGGCTGGTTGTTGACGTCGACGGACTGGCGCGGGCTGATGATCGAACTGGTCGGCTTGATCGCGATGCTCACTTCGAGGTCCTGCCCGGTGCTGATGCCGCCGAGCACGCCGCCCGAATTGTTGGTCACGAAGCCTTCGGGCGTGATCGAATCGCCATGCGTGGTGCCGCGCTGCGTGACGCTTGCGAAGCCGGCGCCGATCTCGACGCCCTTGACGGCATTGATGCCCATCATGGCCCAGGCGATGTCGGAATCCATCTTGTCGAACAGCGGCTCGCCGAGACCGACCGGCACCTTCGACGCGGTCACGCGGATGCGCGCGCCGCAGGAATCGCCGGCCTTGCGCAGCGCGTCCATGTAGGCCTCCAGCTGCGAGACATCGGAAACGGGCGCGAAGAAGGGGTTGTTGGGCACGTGGTCCCAGCTCTCGAAGGGGATCACGATGTCCCCGATCTGCGCCATGCAGCCGCGGAAGACGGTGCCGTACTTCTCGTACAGCCACTTCTTTGCCACCGCGCCCGCGGCCACCATCGGTGCTGTCAGCCGCGCCGACGACCTGCCCCCGCCACGCGGATCGCGAATGCCGTATTTCTTGAAGTAGGTGAAGTCGGCGTGCCCCGGCCGGAACTGCTGCGCGATCTGCCCATAGTCCTTGCTCCGCTGGTCCGTGTTCTGGATCAGCAGCGCGATCGGCGTCCCGGTCGTCTTGCCTTCGTAGACCCCGCTGAGGATCTGCACCGCATCCGGCTCGTTGCGCTGCGTCACGTGCCGACTGGTCCCCGGACGGCGACGATCCAGGTCCCCCTGAATATCGGCCTCGCTCAACGCCATCCCCGGCGGGCAGCCATCGATGACGCATCCGATCGCGGGCCCATGAGATTCGCCAAAGTTGGTAACCGCGAAAAGTGTGCCGAAGGTATTGCCGCTCATGCGCCGGATTATCCCAACAATCAGTCCCCCTCCCACCAGCCCACCGCAGCACCCCTTTAGGGGCTTGGAGCCAGAAACACCGCCGATCCGGCTTTGCCGGTCGGCTGGTGTTGCCCCCTGCAAGGGGGTGGAGAGTGACACGAAGTGCACGAGCCTGGGGGTTGGTTCAATTTATGCGTGCTGCGCCGCAACATCCATTGACCCCTTCGAGGAGCGTGAACATGCTGGACCGTACCGACACGAAGTTCTCCCACGTCAAGCCCGGCGACACCGACTATGTCTCCGGCGGGTTGCGCGATTTCTTCCTGTACCGCGACCTGGGCATCGCCGAAGCGACCAACGGCAAGGTGATCGCGCACCTCGTCAAGGCCAACATGGCACCGGAAACGGGCACCGGCTGGCACCGCCACGAGGCGGACTTCCAGATCGTCATCATGGTGAAGGGCTGGGCCCGCTTCATGTACGAAGACAAGGAGACGCTGGTCGAGGCCGGTGACGTCGTCCACCAGCGCCCCGGCATCCGCCACTACCTCTTCGACTACTCGCCGGACATGGAGTACCTGGAAATCGTCTCGCCCGCGGACTTCAAGAGCGTGGATGTTGAGCCGGCCTGCGAAGTGCCCGCGCCCACGCCCTGGAAATAGGCCCTGCCAGCATCGGCAATGTGCCGCCGACCGTGAACAAGCCGGTCGCCCGGGCGAGTGGGTCAAAATCTCCGGATGCCCGCTCACCCCCTTCCTCCCCTCAATCGCCAGTTCGTCTCCCACTTCGGGGAGATGGGCAGCAAGTGGGGCATCAACCGAACGGTCGGCCAGATCTACGCGCTGATCTTCATCTCGGAACGCGCACTCAATGCCGACGAGATTGCCGAGTCACTGGAGTTTTCGCGCTCGAATGTGAGCATGGGCCTGAAAGAACTCCAGGCCTGGCGGCTGGTGCGCCTGCGGCACCACCCGGGCGACCGCCGCGAATACTTCGAAGCGCCGTCGGACGTATGGGAAATCTTCCGCGTGCTGGCCGAGGAAAGGCGCCGACGCGAAATCGAACCCACGCTCTCGATGCTCCGGATGGCGCTGCTCGAGGAGCCCACCTCCGACGAGGAACGCCATGCCCAGCAACGCATGCGCGAGATGCACGACCTGATCGACCGCCTCATGAAGTGGTTCGACGACGTGCAGCGCCTCGCGCCCGAAACCGCCATGCAACTCATGGGCATGGGCGCCACGGTGACGAAGGTGCTCGGCCTCAAGGACCGGCTGACAGGCGGCAAGGACAAAAAACCGGCCGCCTGAGCTCAGGGCTTTTTCAGCTTGTCGCGACGAATCGCGTCGTCTTCCATCAGCTCGTACCACATCGCGTTCAGCACCGCGAAGGTTGCGGCGAGGGGCAATCCGAGAATCCAGGCGAAGTACCACATGAGTGAATTCCTTGGTTGATTCCTGAGGGGCGGGTCAGTAGGCGTGGCCGCGGTCTTCGCTGATCGCGTTGGCGTCCACCTTCCCTCGCAGCACGTAGTAGACCCAGCTGGTGTAGGCCACGATGATCGGAATGAAGATCACGGTCACGACAAGCATGATGAACAGCGTCAGGTGGCTCGACGACGAGTCGAACACGGTGAGGCTGGCATGCGGATCGATCGACGAAGGCAGGATGAACGGGAACATCGACACGCCGACGCTGAGGATGATCCCGGTGATGCTCAGCGCGCTGGCCAGCAAGGTCAGCATCTCGGCGCGCATGCGCAATCCCAGCAACGCAATCAGCGCACCCCCGAGGCCCACCGCCGGGACCAGATACAGCCAGGGGTGCGCCCCATAGTTGGCGAACCAGGCGCCTGCGTACACCTCGGCGGTCTTCAGCAGGGGGTTCGACGGGCCGTCCGCGGGCAACGTGCTGGTCACGCGATAGCCGTCCACGAAGGACCAGAGCATGAACCCGGCCAGCGCATACAGGACGACGGTGGCGACAGCGGCCACGCTCCCGTAGGCACGTGCGCGCTGGGAGACCATCCCCTGCGTCTTCAGCTGCAGCCATGCGCTGCCGTGCATCACGAGCATCGCGACCGACACCAGTCCGCACAGCAAGGCGAACGGATTCAGCAGGCCGAAGAAGGAGCCGTCGTAGAAGATGTGCATGTCGGTGCCGAAGCGGAACGGCACGCCCCGCAGCACGTTGCCCATGGCCACGCCGAAGATCAGCGAAGGCACGAAGCCGGCGATGAACAGGGCGATGTCCCAGCGCGCCTTCCAGCTCTCTTCATCGCGCTTGCCCCTGAACTTGAAGGCCACCGGCCGCAGGATGAGCGCGACGAGGATCGCGAACATCGCCAGGTAGAAGCCCGAGAACGAGACCGCATAGAGCTGCGGCCAGGCCGCAAAGATCGCGCCGCCGCCGAGGATCAGCCAGACCTGGTTGCCCTCCCAGACCGGGCCGACGCTGTTGATGATGACGCGACGCTCGAGATCGTTGCGCCCGGCAAAGGGCAGCAGCATGCCGGTGCCCAGGTCGAAGCCGTCGGTCACGGCAAAGCCGACGAGCAGCACGCCAAGCAGCAGCCACCAGACGACACGCAGGAATTCGTAGGAGAGCAGTGTGTGCAGGATCATGGTCGTGCTCCGTCAGTCAGCGGAAAGAGGCCTGGGCCGGAGTGCGGCCAGTTCCGGATCGGCTCCGGCGCGGTACACGGACGGCGCCGGCACCGGCTGCTCCTTGGGGCCCTTGCGGATGGCCTTGAGCATCAGCTTCATCTCGATCAGGAACAGGATGGTGTAGATCAGCACGAAGCCGAGGATGGTGATCAACAGCGTCATGGCGCCGAGGTTCGACACGGCCACTGCCGTCGGCAGCACGCCTTCGATCACCCACGGCTGGCGCCCGACCTCGG
Organism: Variovorax glacialis; assembly: GCF_051216375.1. Classification (NCBI taxonomy): domain Bacteria; kingdom Pseudomonadati; phylum Pseudomonadota; class Betaproteobacteria; order Burkholderiales; family Comamonadaceae; genus Variovorax; species Variovorax glacialis. The sequence continues at coordinate 440,626 of NZ_JBPJZT010000005.1, forward strand.
CCACGATCCAGCCCAGTTCGGCCGCGAGCCATGGCAAGGGGATCGCGAACACCGCCGCCTTCAGCAGCCACGGGTAGGCGTCGAGCCTTCGCCGCGCCGAAAGCACGAAGAAGGTGGCCGTGAGCACGATGAAGAACATGCCGAGCCCGACCATGATCCGGAAGGACCAGTACAGCTGCGCCACGGCGGGCACGGTGTCCTGGGCCGCCTGCGCGACCTGTTCGGGCGTCGCCTTGCGTGGATCGTCCACGTAGCGCTTGAGCAGCAGTGCGTAGCCCAGGGCGTGGCCGTTCTGCTCGAAGATGTTGCGGGCCGATGCCGGAACCGCCGCCTCGCTGCCGGCCTCGCGGATCTGCTGCAACGCGTCATAGGCGGAGATGCCGACGCGGATGTTCAGCTCCGCGCGGTGCACCAGGTCATCGATGCCGGGAATCTCCGTGGTCAGCGAGCGTGTGCCGATGAGGCCCAACAGCATCGGGATGTGAACGGCGAAGTGGGTCTCGCGCGTCCGCTGGTCGGGAAAGCCAAAGGCCGTGAAGGCTGCAGGCGCGGGCTCGGTCTTCCACATCGCCTCGAGTGCCGCGACCTTCATCTTCTGGTGCTCGGTGGAGAGATAGCCGCTCTCGTCGCCCAGCAGGACCACCGACAGGGAGGCGGCCAGGCCGAACGAGGCGGCGACCGTCATCGATCGCTTCGCGAGTTGCAGGTGACGCCCCTTCAGCACGTACCACGCCGAGACGCCGAGCACGAAGATGGCGGCGACCGTGTAGCCGGCCGATACGGTGTGGACGAACTTGGCCTGCGCCACGGGGTTGGTCAGCACCGCGAAGAAGTCCGTCACCTCCATGCGCAAGGTCTGCGGATTGAAGGCGGCGCCCACGGGGTTCTGCATCCATCCATTGGCGATCAGGATCCACAGGGCCGAAAAGTTGGACCCGATCGCGACCAGCCAGGTAACGATCAGGTGGGCCACCTTGGACAACTTCTCCCAGCCGAAGAAGAACAGCCCGACGAAGCTCGCTTCGAGAAAGAAGGCCATCAGCCCTTCGATGGCCAGCGGCGCGCCGAAGACATCGCCCACGTAGTGGCTGTAGTAGCTCCAGTTCATGCCGAACTGGAACTCCATCACGATCCCAGTCGCAACGCCCATCGCGAAGTTGATGCCGAAGAGCACGCCCCAGAACTTGGTCATGTCGCGCCAGATGGTGCGGCCGGTCATCACATAGACCGTCTCCATGATCGCGAGGATCACCGACAGGCCGATGGTCAGCGGGACAAAGAGGAAGTGATACAGCGCCGTGAGGGCGAACTGCAATCGTGAGAGGGCGACGATATCGAGGTCCATGGGGTTCCTTTCGTGTTCTTGCGTATCGCTCGTTTCTCAGTCCGGCCGCAGTGCGCACAGTGCAGCTTCGAAAGCCGGCGTGCCGCGCGGGAGATCGGCCACGATCCGGCCGTCCTCCATGCAGAGCAGGCGGTCGGCCAGCGCGGCCTCGCGCCGCAGGTGGGTCGCGATGACAAGAGTGCGACCTGCGGCCTGGACATCGAGGCGCTGCAACACGTCGTGCGCAGTCGCAGTGTCCAACGCTTCGGTGGGCTCGTCCATCAGCCAAAAGGGTACGTTCCGCATCAACAGGCGGGCGAGCGCAAGACGGCGTGACTGGCCGCCGGAAAGGCCGAGGCCGCCCTCACCGAGTCGCGTGTCGAGGCCCGAGGCCATCGTGTTCACATCGTTGGCCAGGCCCGCTGCCTGGAGTGCGCGCCACACCCGGGCGTCGTCGGCCTGGGGGTCGGCCAGCAGGAGGTTGTCACGCAGGCTGTCCTGGAACAGTTCAGTGCGCTGGGTCAGCAGGCAGTGCGGCCGGATGAGGATCTGGCCGGATTGCAGCGACAGTTCGCCCGCAAGTGCTGCGAGCAAGGTGGACTTGCCGGCGCCGCTGGGGCCGACGAGTGCCACGCGCTCTCCGTTGGACAAGGCCAGCGACAAGTCGTGCAATGCGGGTGTCCGGCTGCCCGGATGAGCAACGGTAGCTGCAGTCAGACACAGTGCACCCCCGTGGTCGAGCAAGTCGCTCGTGACTTCGGTGGCGGCGTCCGGCTGCGCCATGCGCGGCGCCAACCGCCTGGCCGCCAACCATGTGCGGCCAGCTTCGAGCGCACCTCGGCGCAAGGCGGCGAAGGGTTCGACGGCGGTGAGCGCAATCAGGACCACAAGGGCCGCGGCAGGTGCGCTCACCACGCCCTCGCCTGCAAGCCATCCCGCTGCCAACAGCACGCCGGTCAGCGTCAATGTACCGACCACTCCATACGCCACGCCGGTGCCGACATCCAGACGATTGAGCTTCATGTCCGCCTTGGCAAGATGACGGTCCGCTGCGGCGAGCGCATCCTGCTGCGCGTCCAGCCTGCCGGCCATGATCAGTTCCGTCTGCCCCGCCACCAGATCCGCTGCCCGCGCCCGCAAGGCTTCCATCGCGTGCGCACGCAGCACCGAGGCTGGCCTCGCATGCGCGGTAATCCACAGCGCGATGCCCCAACCCGTGCCGACAAGCCAGAGTGCCAACGCCAGCCCCATCCACGGATTCATGAAGCCGAGCACGATGCCGGCCAGCATCGCTGCACCGAAGGCCGCGCCGGCCGGCACGAGCATCCGCAGGTAGAACGACTCGAGCGCGTCGATGTCGGACGTGAGGCGAAACAGCAGACGTGATGGCCGCGCCAGCAATTGCCGCGCAGCGGCGGGACGCGCCCATCCGCGAAAGAGCCGCTCGCGCAGCGCAGCCAACACGTCGAAGGTGGCGTCGTGCGTGACGAGCCTTTCACCGTAGCGCGATGCCGTGCGGCCGAGCGCGAGCAGGCGGATGCCGGCCGAGGGCATGAAAACGTCGAAACGAATGGCAGTCATTGCGTTGAGGCCCGCGAGCGCCGTGGCGGTAATGAACCATCCGGACAGGCCCAGCAGTGCCATGCCCATCAGCACGGTCAGGGCCGCCATGGCCACGCCCAGCGCAAGGCGGCCCCGCTCCGCGGCCAGGAAAGTGAGAAGGACGGGACGAAGATCGCGCCAGAGCTTCACGCGGCTTCCTCCTCGGGCATCGCCTCCAAACGGATCACGCGATTCATCCGCGCAGCGAGGACGGGATCGTGCGTCGCCACGATCAGCGTCTTGCCGCAAGCGAGTTCGAGCAGCGCGTCGATCACGCGCTCTGCGGTCCGGGTGTCGAGGTGAGCGGTCGGCTCATCGACGAGCAGCAGATCCGCATCGGGATGTGCGGCGACACGTGCGAGCGCCAGCCGTACGGCCTCGCCGCCGGAGAGGCCCGTGCCGCCCTCCCCCAGGGCGTTGGCCGGATGCGCCTGCGCGACATCGTCCAGCGCGGCAAACTGCATTGCCGCTTCGACCTGCGGCGCATGGACGCCCGTGCGACCCAGCGCGACATTCGCCTGCACCGAGCCGGCAAACACATGCGGCCTCTGGCCCATCCACGCCATGCGGGCGCGGAGCGACACCACCGTGCGGTCCGACAACGGCACGCCGCCTATCAGGATCTCGCCCCGCTGAGCGGGCACCAGGCCGGCGATCAGGCAAAGGAGGGCTGTCTTGCCCGATCCGCTCGGTCCCACCAGCGCGACGTGCTCGCCAGCAGTCACGCGCAAGTCATAGCCTTCGAAAAAGGCATCCTCGCCGGCATGCGCAAAGTGCAGTCCCTGGATTCGGACCGAGGGCGCGCCCGCCTTCGCCGGGCCTTGTGGCGCGGGCGTCGCTTGAGCACCCGGCAGCGGCACGCCGCCACGCGCCAGTCGTTCGAGCGACTCCAGCGCCGCCTCGCCCGCTGCCCGGTCATGCCACACCGCCGACAACTCGCGCAGCGGCTCGAAGAAGGCCGGTGCCAACAGCAGGATGAACATGCCCTGCCCCAGGCTCAGACGAACGCCCCAGGTTCCGAAGCCGAACGTGCCCAACAGATGGAAGCCGACGAAAGCCGCCACCATGGCCACGCCCAGGGCCGAGAACAACTCGAGCACGGCAGACGACAGGAAGGCAATCCGAAGCACCGCCATGGTCCGTGCACGCAGGCTCTGCGCGGCCTCGCCCAGGCGCCGGGCCATGGCGTCGGCGGCCCCCAAGGAGCGCAAGGTCGCCAGCCCGCGAAGGCGATCGAGCAGGAACGCATTCATGTCGCCCACTTCGATCATCTGCGCCTCGCTCGCGGCTTTGGCGCGCCAGCCGACGATGGCCATGAAGACCGGGATCAGCGGTGCCGCGACCAGCAGCACCAGGGCCGCCACCCACGACAGACATGCGACCACGGCCACGATCACGACCGGAACCACCATCGCTCGCCAGCGCGCGGGACCGTAGCGCACCAGGTATGGCACCACCGCCTCGGCCTGCTCGGCGATCACACTGGCCGCGAGACCCGATGCAGGCCGCGCGCTGTCGAGCGGCGATCGTGCTGCCAGCGCCGAGGCCACCCGTGCACGCAAGCCGGACAGCTGCGAACGGGCTGCCACATAGACCCGGCGAATGCCCCATGCTTCGCAGGTCGCACGCACCACCCCCAGGAGCAGGATGCCTGCGGCGGGTATCAGGGTCGCCGCGATGCCCTCGCCCTCGCCCAGACGCTGGACGGCCCATGCGAGCAATGCCGCCTGCGGCAGCCACAGCAGCGAAGCAAACCCCTGGACCAGACTCCCCAGCCCGGAAGAGTCAAAAGAACGCAAGCCAGCGGTCGACGGTGCGGGTGGGTTCACTTGTTTGGGTTCGTGTAATTTCAGTACTTACTGAAAACTCGCCAATCATAAGAGATGTCACGCTGCGCCGGCCATCTTCGCCGCAAAGGCCTCGCGAGGATGCCTAATCCCCATGACGCAAGCGCTAAGCTTCGATGTCGATCGACGGAGAACGCCAATTGAAGATCCTTTCCATCACGCCGACTTACTTTCCGGAGGTCGGGGGTATCGAGTCTTTCGTGCGCGAGCTTGCGACGCGCATCTCGCGCGGTGGGACGCAGGTGGACATTGCGCACGTCTCGGCCAACCACGCGACCTCCTCGATGAGCGAGATGGACGGGATCAACGTTTACCGGGTGCCCGTCACGGGCAATCGCCTCGTGGGCTACGCGCGCGGCCTGGGCCGCTTGGCCGCTGGCTATGACCTGCTGCATGTGCACGACCCCCAACTGATGCTGCTGACCGGCAATGTGATCCTGCAATGCAAGGACATCCCCGCCGTCGTGAGCACGCATGGCGGCTTTCGCCACACTGGGCAGCACCAGCTCTTCAAGCAGATTCACGAACGCCTGCTGATGCGCCGGCTGTTGCGCCATTACCGCAAGGTCCTGGCGGGCAGCGATTCCGACGTGACCTACTTCAGCAGGTTCTCGGACAACGTCGAGAAGAACGAGACCGGCGTCAATTTTTCCAAGTTCGCGAGCGGCCGCAGCCCCGGCGCGCCCGATCCGAGCCGATGGATCTACTGGGGCCGCTGGTCGCGCAACAAGCGCATCGACGCCGTCATCGACACGGTCGCCATGGCGAGGGACAACGGCATCGCCATCGACCTCCTGATTGCCGGCCCCGACTTCGACAAGCTCGGCGAATCACTGCAGGCGAAGATCGATTCCCTCCGCCTCGGCGATTCGATCAGGATGCGCCCCTACATCGAGGACGCTGCCTTGATGCAGGAACTGCAGCAGCGCACGGTCTTCATCACCGGCAGTGAATACGAGGGCTTCGGCATCGGCATCGTCGAGGCCATGGCCGCCGGCAAGATCGTCGTCTGCCGCGACATCCGCCCCATCAACGGTTTCGTCGACAAATCGGAGACCGGCTTCTTCCTCGACTTCGACAATGGCCCGAAGGACCTGGCCACGGTGCGCGAGATCACCAGCCTCGACGTGGCGCGCTGCGAGGCGATGTCCGCCGCGGCGCAGCGCAAGGCCAAGCGTTATGACTGGGAATCCGTGGCGCTGAAGTTCAGCGAACACTACGCGAAGGCGTTGCGCGGCCGGGGGCAGGACGGCGCCCTGCACCCCCGCTAGACCCTAGCCCTAGCCCGAGACCATCAGGCCGCAGGCCAGCAGCCCCGCGAACAGGCCCAGCACCGCGCGCCACGTCGCGGGGCGCGATTCGACCCAGCGATACAGCAGGACGGCGGCCGCCACCGACAACGCGAAAGTCGCCATCAGTCCGAGCATGTCGATCCAGGGCGTCGCGGGCATCAGGCGGCTCACCACGGCGCTCACCAGCAACAACACCGGAAAGTGGATGAGGAAGAGCGAGTACGAGATACGTCCCAGCCGCACCAGTGGCTCGCCCATCGACGGCCAGGCGGCAGGCTTCAGGCCATCGAGGTGCTGCACGATGGCGACCCCCAACGCCGTGACCAGCGCCGTCGCGATGCGGCTGCGCCAGTCGAGCGCCAGCGCCGCCGCCCCGAGGAGGGCGAGCAGCACCACTGCAAACCCCCACGTGCTGGCGCGCGTCGCACGGCCGATCCAGAAGACCAGCATGCCGAGCCCGTAGGAGCCGAAGAAATAAAACGCGGTGGTGTCGAGTTCCTCGTGACGATTGAATACCGCGAGCGAGGCGATCACCAACGCCAGCACGAGCCCGGCCAGCAGCCAGCGCGATCGCTCCGGCCGCACGGACCATCGCCGTTGCATCAGTTCCGAGAAGCCGATCGCAGCGAGGGCCAGCACGAAAAGCTGGAAGTCGATCGCCACGTACCAGACGCCGGTCGACAAGGCGTCGTAGCCGAGCAGGTCCTGGAGCAACAGCCCGTGCGCCAGCAGTTGTGCCATCACGGGCGGTGCGGGCACGGCCTCGTCGTCCAGCCACGGGCGGACCAGCGCCGCGACGAGGACGCTGAAGATCAGCGCAACCAGATAGGGCATGACCAGCCGGCCGTAGCGCTGGAAGACCCGCACCAGCGGCCGATCGACGCGCAGCACACCGTCTGGCGCGAGACTCCCCGCCGCGAGGAATCCGGCCAGCACAAGAAACACCTGCACCGCCAGCCGCCCATCCTGGGAGAACCAGTCGAACAAGCCCGGCGCCAGCGCCGACGCACCCGCCGGCATCGGCCCGTAGCGCGAGAGGTGATGCCCGACGATGACGGCGCAGGCAATGCCCTTCACCGCATCCAGCAACGGCATGCGGCCTGCGGGGGCTGGCACGGGAGTGCCCATCGTCACGCGTTCAGACGGCAAGGCGGCGGCGCGCTTCCTGGTATTCACGCTTGAGCTTCTCGACATAGGCCGCCGCGGTAGCGACCTCGGTCACGGCGCCGATACCCTGGCCCGAACCCCAGATGTCTTTCCATGCCTTGGCCTTGCTGCCCTCGCCGCCGCCGAAGTTCATCGTCTTCAGGTCGCCCTCGGGCAGGTTGGCCGGATCCATGCCCGCCGCCACGATGCTCGGCGCGAGGTAGTTGCCGTGCACGCCGGTGAAGAGATTCGAATAGACGATGTCGTCCGACGTGCCGTCGACGATGGCCTGCTTGTATTCCGCGCTCGCGCGGGCTTCTTCCGTCGCGATGAACGCCGTGCCGATGTACGCGAAATCGGCGCCCATGGCCTGCGCCGCCAGCACGGCGCCGCCGGTTGCGATGGAGCCCGACAGCGCAACAGGGCCGTCGAACCACTGGCGGATCTCCTGGATCAGCGCGAACGGGCTCTTCACGCCCGCGTGGCCGCCGGCGCCCGCAGCGACGGCGATGATGCCGTCCGCGCCCTTCTCGATCGCCTTCTTCGCGAAGTTGTTGTTGATGATGTCGTGCAGGGTCACACCGCCATAGCTGTGCACCGCGTCGTTGACGTCGGTGCGCGCGCCGAGCGAGGTGATGACGATCGGCACCTTGTACTTCACGACCATTTCCATGTCGTGCTCCAGCCGGTCGTTGCTCTTGTGCACGATCTGGTTGATCGCGAACGGCGCGGCAGGCTTCGTCGGATTGGCCTTGTTGTAGGCGGCGAGCTCCTCGGTGATTTCCGCGAGCCAGTCTTCGAGCTGGGCAGCGGGACGCGCATTGAGAGCGGGCATCGATCCCACCACGCCCGCCTTGCACTGCGCGATCACCAGCTTCGGATTGCTGATGATGAAAAGCGGTGAGCCGATGATGGGCAAGGGCAGGTTGGCGAGCACGGGCGGCAACTTGGACATGGGGTCTCCGGACTATGTGAATGAACTATCAAAAGCGGTCAACAAGGCAGGGCTTTTTCGCAAAACACCGCGGAACCGGCTCCGCCGGGCCGCAGGTGTTGCCCCCGGCAGGGGGTAGGCGGCCACACGAAGTGGGCAAGCCTGGGGGCGAGCTCAAAAAGCTTCGAGCGCGAGTGCAGTGACGCTCTCGGCGCCCTCGACGATGCTGTCGCGAAGGCCCGGCGCCTTGTTCAGGATGTGTTCGGCATAGAAGCGCGCGGTGGCGATCTTGGCCTTCATGAAGGCCACATCGGTGCCAGCCTTCGCGAGGTCTTCCGCGATCAGCAGCGAACGCGCCAATTGCCAACCGGCCACAACGTTGCCCGCGAGCATCAGGTATGGCACGCTGCCTGCGAACACCGCATTCGGCGAAGCCTTGGTCTGGCCTGCGACGAACTCGACGACATCGACGAAGGCTTGGCGCGCCGCTTTCAGGCGCCTGGCCATCGCCAACGCATCGGGCGTGTCGCGCTTGCCGAGGTCCGCTTCGGTCTTCTCGATCTGCGCGGCAATCGCCTTCGCGGTCTGGCCGCCGTCGCGCGCGGTCTTGCGGCCCACGAGGTCGTTCGCCTGGATCGCCGTCGTGCCTTCGTAGATCGTCAGGATCTTGGCATCGCGCAGGTACTGCGCCGCCCCGGTCTCCTCGATGAAGCCCATGCCGCCGTGCACCTGCACGCCCAGCGAGGCCACTTCCAGGCTCATCTCGGTGCTGTAGCCCTTGACCAGCGGCACCAGGTATTCATAGAAGGCCTGGTTCTGCTTGCGCGCGTCGGCATCGGCATGATGGTGCGCTGCGTCGTAGGCTGCGGCGGCCACAGTCGCCATCGCGCGGCAGCCTTCGGTGTAGGCGCGCATCGTCATCAGCATGCGCTTGACGTCCGGGTGATGAATGATTGGCGCGCTCGCGTTGATCGACCCATCGACGGGCCGGCTCTGCACACGGTCCTTGGCGTAGGCCACTGCATGCTGGTAGGCACGCTCGGCGATCGCGATGCCCTGCATGCCGACGGCATAGCGCGCGGAGTTCATCATGATGAACATGTACTCGAGGCCGCGGTTTTCCTGGCCGACGAGGTAACCCACCGCACCGCCGTGGTCGCCGTATTGCAGGACAGCGGTCGGGCTGGCCTTGATGCCCAGCTTGTGCTCGATGCTGACGCAATGCACGTCGTTGCGATCGCCCAGCGAGCCGTCCTTGTTGACCAGGAACTTCGGCACCACGAACAGGCTGATGCCCTTCACGCCTTCGGGCGCGCCCGTCACGCGGGCGAGCACCAGATGGACGATGTTCTCGGCCATGTCATGTTCACCGTAGGTGATGAAGATCTTGGTGCCGAACACCTTGTAGGTGCCGTCGGGCTGCGGCTCGGCGCGGCTGCGCACCATCGCGAGATCGCTGCCCGCCTGCGGCTCGGTCAGGTTCATCGTGCCGGTCCACTCGCCGCTCACGAGCTTCTCGAGGTAGACGGCCTTGAGGTCGTCGGAGCCGGCCGTGAGCAGTGCCTCGGTCGCACCATCGGTCAGCAGCGGGCACAGGGCGAAGCTCATATTGGCCGAGTTCAGCATCTCGACGCAGGCCGCGCCGATGATCTTGGGAAGGCCTTGGCCGCCGAAATCCGAAGGATGCTGCAAACCCTGCCAGCCGCCCGAAACGTATTGCGCGAAGGCTTCCTTGAACCCCGGCGTGGTCGTGACCTTGCCGTCCTTGAACGAGGACGGCTCCCGGTCGCCCGCGACATTGAGCGGCGCAATCACGTCCTGGTTAAAGCGCGCGCACTCTTCGAGCACGGCCTGCGCGGTTTCGAGGCCGGCTTCTTCCATGCCCGGCATCTGCGCCACCTGCGCGATGTTGGCGAGGTGCTCGATGTCGAACAGCATGTCCTTGAGGGGAGCGGTGTAGCTCATGTGTGTCTCCTGTGGCCCATCGGCCGAATGCGAATCGATGCGAAAAAAAGGGCATCGCGAACGATGCCCCTTGGCTTAACCCATCGAATGGATGTTTCTCAGAGTGCCTTGACCAGTTCCGGCACGGCCGTGAACAGGTCCGCCACGAGGCCGTAGTCGGCCACGCTGAAGATCGGGGCTTCTTCGTCCTTGTTGATCGCAACGATCACCTTGGAGTCCTTCATGCCCGCCAAGTGCTGGATCGCGCCGGAGATGCCGGCGGCGATGTAGAGCTGCGGCGCGACGATCTTGCCCGTCTGGCCCACTTGCCAGTCGTTCGGGGCGTAGCCTGCGTCCACGGCTGCGCGGCTGGCGCCGAGGCCTGCGTTGAGCTTGTCCGCGAGAGGCGCCATCACTTCGGTGAACTTCTCGGCGCTGCCCAGTGCGCGGCCGCCCGAGACGATGATCTTGGCCGCCGTCAGTTCAGGGCGTTCGCTCTTGGTCACTTCACGGCCCACGAAGCTGCTCTTGCCGCTGTCGGCCACGCCGTCCACGGTTTCCACTGCGGCGCTGCCGCCGGTGGCTGCTGCTGCATCGAAGCCGGTCGTGCGCACGGTCGCGACCTTGATCGCATCGCTGCTCTGCACGATGGCAATCGCGTTGCCCGCATAGATCGGACGCTCGAAGGTGTCCGGGCTGTCGACCTTGGTGATGTCGCTGATCTGGGCCACATCCAGCTTGGCGGCCACGCGCGGCGCGACATTCTTGCCGTTGGCTGTGGCCGGGAACAGGATGTGGCTGTAGTTCTTGGCGATCGCGAGCACCTGGGCGGCGACGTTCTCGGCAAGGTTCTCGGCCAGGCTCGGGCTGTCGGCCACGATCACCTTGGCAACGCCGGCCACCTGGGCAGCGGCCTTGGCGGCATCGGCGGCGTTGGCGCCAGCCACGAGGACGTGGACGTCGCCGCTCGCGCAGGCGATGCCCGCAGTCACGGTGTTCAGGGTCGCCGGCTTGAGCGTGGCGTGGTCGTGTTCGGCAATAACAAGTACGGTCATGATCAGATCACCTTCGCTTCGTTCTTCAGCTTGTCCACCAGCGTGGCGACATCGGGCACCTTGATGCCGGCGCCGCGCTTCGGAGGCTCGGAGACCTTGAGCGTCTTCAGGCGCGGCTTGACGTCCACGCCGAGGTCCTCGGGCTTGACGGTGTCGAGCTGCTTCTTCTTGGCCTTCATGATGTTGGGCAAGGTCACGTAGCGCGGCTCGTTCAGGCGCAGGTCGGTGGTGATGACTGCGGGCAGCGAGAGGGAGATGGTTTCCAGGCCGCCGTCGACTTCGCGGGTCACGTTGACCTTGTCGCCAGAGACTTCGACCTTGGAAGCGAAGGTCGCTTGCGGCAGGTCGGCCAGCGCAGCCAGCATCTGGCCGGTCTGGTTGGCGTCATCGTCGATGGCTTGCTTGCCGAGGATGATCAGTTGGGGCTGTTCCTTGTCGACCAGCGCCTTCAGCAGCTTGGCCACGGCCAAGGGTTGCAGCTCTTCGGTCGTCTCGACCAGGATGCCGCGATCGGCACCGATGGCCATGGCCGTGCGCAGGGTCTCCTGGCACTTTGCATCGCCGCACGAGACGGCGATGATTTCCGTGGCGACGCCCTTTTCCTTCAGGCGAACCGCCTCTTCGACGGCGATCTCGTCGAAGGGATTCATGCTCATCTTGACGTTGGCGATATCTACACCGGTGCCGTCGCTCTTGACGCGTACCTTCACGTTGTAGTCGACGACCCGCTTGACGGGGACCAGGATCTTCATTGGTTTGACTCCATTGAATTACGAAACCGGGGGTGCAGGGCAGCCGGAGATTTTAGGCGCCGGCCTCTGCGCGAACTGTCCATTTCGATCAAGGCACGCCGCGGATCGCAAGAAAACGAACGATCGTGCTTTTTTGCAATTATAGGCGAGCCTGATCGGCAGGAACCACAATAGGAGGTAACGAATCGATGCGCACCACCCTCTGCGGGTGGGCAACTGCAATCCCCGCCTCGCGCAACCCCTGCAGGATCGCGATGTTGATGGCCGAGCGAAGGTTGTCCCTGCCCTTGTCCGGATCGGACACCCAGAAGTTCAGGCTGAACTCCAATCCGTCCGGCACGAAGTTCAGCAGGAAGGCGATCGGCGCCGGATCGCCCATCACGCGCGGCTGCGCCGCGGCCGCCCCGCAGAGAATCGACTGAACCTTCTCCACATCGCTGTCATAGCCGACCACGATGTTGGTCGTGATGTTGAACTTGCGGTCGGCGAGCGAGAGGTTCTCCACGCGGCTCGTGATGAGCGATTCGTTGGGCACGATCGACTCGCGCCCGTTGCCCGCCCGCACCAGCGTGTAGCGCGTCTTGATGTCGGTGATGCGGCCTTCGAAACCATCGACCCGGACGTTGTCGCCGATACGGATCGACCGTTCGAGCAGGATCACGAACCCGCTGACATAGTTGGCCGCCAGCTTCTGCAGACCGAAGCCCAGGCCGACGCCCAACGCGCCACCGAGGACCGAGAGCGCCGTCAGGTCGACCCCTACAGCCGACAGGGCGAACAGCAGGCCGATCAGCAGCAGAAAGGCGCGAACCGCATTCGACGCCACCTTGCGCATGGAGAGGTCTTGCACCGCCTCGCTCAGGACGCGTTTCTCGACGGTCGACGAAATCCACAACGTGAGCACGAGAACCAGCCCCGCCGAAAGGATCCCGTCGAAGATCGTGCGCAGGCTCACGCGCGTCCTGCCGAAGGCCAGGGTGATCTGGTCGAGCTCCGCCAGCACCGGTGGCAACAGACCCACGATCCACAGCACCGCGCCGATCCAAGCGAACCACCAGATGGTCCGCTCCACCAGCCTCGCGAGCGCGGATGCCGGGAACACTGCCCGCAACACACGCGCGAAAAAGCGAATCACCGCGAGCGCGATGAACACCGACACCGCGATGCGCAGCACCAGCACCGTCTGGAAAGTCAGCACCGCCCGTCGCGCAAGGTCCGTCAGGAGAAGCGCCAACAGCGGGAACAGCACCCCGTCGTAGGTCCGCTCGCCGAACCAGATCGAGTCCTTCGGCTGGTCCCGCCCGAACCACCGGCATATCGCCCATGCAGCGACCACGCAAGCGAGCAACACGGCAAGCTCGATCCATACGCTGCGCGCGTTGATCTCGCTGAACCGCTGGGTAAATGCGCTGAAATCCATCGAACCTTCCATCAATCACACAACGCCTGCACAGGCGCAGCCAAAATTCAGGAACACCGCAGATCCGGCTCCGCCGGTCCGCCGGTGTTGCCCCCTGCAAGGGGGGAAGGCGCAGCGACACGAAGTGCGCGAAGCCTGGGGGTGAGTCAAAGCTCTGCCAGCACCCGCAAATGCTCTTCCACGCTGCGAGCCAGGGCGTCTAGGTTGTACCCGCCCTCCAGCATCGACACGATGCGCCCGTTGGCATGACGCCGCGCGACGTCGACGATGCGGCTGGTGATCCAGCCGAAGTCGTGCTCGTTGAGCCTCAGCTGGCCCAGGTCATCGTCCCGGTGGGCATCGAAACCCGCGCTCACGAAGATCATCTGCGGCTTGAACTCCTCGAGCCGTGGCATCCAGCAGGCCTCGATCAGTTCGCGCACATCCATCCCGCGGGTGTAGGCCGGCACGGGCAGGTTGAGCATGTTCGGCGCCGGATGCTCGGTGCCGCTGTAAGGATAGAACGGGTGCTGGAAGATGCCGACCATCAGCACGCGCGGATCGTTGCTGAGGATGTCCTCGGTGCCGTTGCCGTGGTGCACGTCGAAGTCGACGATGGCGACGCGTTCCAGCCCGTGCTCCTCGATGGCATGGCGCGCCGCGATCGCCACGTTGTTGTAGAAGCAGAAGCCCATCGCCTTGTCGCGGCAGGCATGGTGCCCGGGCGGCCGCACGGCGCAGAAAGCGTTGTCCACCTCGCCGGCGATCACGGCGTCGGTCGCCGCGATGGCGGCGCCGGCGGCGCGACGAGCGGCCAGCACGGTGAAGCGGGTCAGGGTGGTGTCGGGGTCGATCTGCGCATGGTCCGGGCCGCCCGCCGGCGCGTCTTCGATCAGGCGCTGGCTCAGGGCTTCGAGATGCTCCATGTGCGCCACGCTGTGGGCGCGGGTGATCTGCGGCAACGTCGCAAGCGGCACCTCGCCGCGTTGCAGGGCGTCACCGACGCCGGTGACGAGCAAGCGATCCTCGATGGCATCGAGCCTGGCGGGGCATTCCGGATGGCCCGGCCCCATCTCGTGCTTCCAGCAATCGCGGTGTGTGTAATAGCCGGTTTTACCCATGGATCGAATCGCGTCGTAGCCTCACGCGGCATGGGGCCGCTTGGCTTTACGGTATTGTTTGCATATGGATACAAAAATGGACGTTGCCGCGAAGCTCGCCAGTTTGCTTGGTCAGCTTAACACGGTGATCGTGGGCAAAGAGGCCCAGGTGCGCGACTGCGTGGCCTGTCTGCTGGCGGGCGGGCACCTGCTGATCGAGGACGTACCGGGGGTCGGCAAGACCACCCTGGCGCACGCCCTCTCGCACACCTTCGGGCTGCAGTTCTCGCGGGTGCAGTTCACTGCCGACCTGATGCCGGGCGACCTGTCGGGCGTCGCCATCTACGACCGGAGCCAGCAGGCCTTCGTGTTCCACCCCGGACCCATCTTCGCCCAGGTGCTGCTGGCGGACGAAATCAACCGCGCCAGCCCCAAGACGCAGAGTGCCCTGCTGGAGGCGATGGAAGAAAAGCAGGTCACGGTCGAAGGCGAGACGCGCCCGCTTCCGACGCCCTTCTTCGTCATCGCCACCCAGAATCCGCACGACCAGCTCGGCACCTTCGCGCTGCCGGAATCGCAGCTCGACCGCTTCCTGATGCGCATCTCGCTCGGCTATCCCGACCGCGCCGCCGAACGCGAGCTGCTCGCGGGCGCCGACCGGCGCGAGATGCTCGCTTCCCTCCCCGCCTTGCTGACGGCCGGCGAGCTGACCGCGCTCCAGCAACGCGTATTGCAGGTGCACGCGGCCGATCCGCTTCTGAACTACGTCCAGGACCTGATCGCCGCGACCCGCTCCGGCCGCTGGTTCCTCCAGGGCCTCTCCCCACGGGCCGGCATCGCGGTGCTGCGCGCCGCAAAGGCCCAGGCGCTGCTCGCCAATCGTGACTACGTAGCCCCCGACGACGTGCAGGCGGTGCTGCCCCAGACCATCGCGCACCGGCTCACCCCCGTCGGCGACGCCGGCCGGGGCGCGGTGGAGCAGGTGCGCGCCATGACCGCAGCGGTGCCGTTGCCGTGAGCACCTCGGCGCCGGCCCGCCCGCGGATCGCGCGCCCCCTCGCGCCGCTGCGCTCGCGCATCGATCGCTGGTTCCTCTCGCGCCGCCCGCCGTCGGACACCCTCGAACTCACCCAGCGCAACGTCTACATCCTTCCGACCAAGGCCGGCTGGCTGCTCGCTGGCACCCTGCTCGTGCTGCTGGTCGCGTCCATCAACTACCAGCTCAACCTCGGCTATCTCCTGACCTTCCTGCTGGCGGGCAGCGTCGCCGTGGGCATGCATGTGTGCCACGGCACGCTGCGCGGCCTCGCCCTGCGCCTGATGCCGCCCGACGCCCAATATGCAGGCGCCGCCGCCGTGTTCCGCGTGGTGCTGGGCAACACACGGCGCACGACGCGCTACGGCATCGGCCTCGCAGTCCACCGCAGCGGCCAGTGGTCGTGGAGCGATGTTCCCGCCCAGGGCAGCGCGACGGTCGAGGTGGCGTTCAGGCCTGAACGTCGCGGTCGCCATCCCGTGCCGACGCTGACCGCTGAAACCCGGTTTCCCCTGGGCACCTTTCGGGTGTGGACGGTCTGGCGGCCGGCGTCGCAGATGCTGGTGTATCCGGCACCGGAGCTGAATCCGCCGCCATTGCCGCCCGGCGAGCCGCTGGCCGGCCAGGCCGCATCCGCTCCGACGCGCGCCCAGGTGGCCGGCGAGTACGACGGTGTGCGTGCCTACCGGCGAGGCGATCCGCTCAAGCTGGTCGTCTGGAAACGCGCCGCCCAGGCCCAGGCCACCGGCTCCGACGACCTGGTCAGCCGCGACACGCAACAGGCGCAGCGCCAGGAACTCTGGCTCGACGCGCAGGCCACCGGGCTGCCCGTCGTCGAAGCGCGCCTGTCCCGCCTCTGCGCCTGGGTGCTGATGGCCGATCGCCTGGGCATCGACTACGGACTGCGCGTCGCCGGCCGGGTCGTTGCGCCTTCTCAGGGCGAGGCGCACAAGAGGCGGTGCCTGGAGGTGCTGGCGGTATGTTGACGCCCCGCCTCCAGAACCTGCCCAGGGACGCCAGGGATACCCTTTTCCTCCTGGCGGTCATCGGCCTGATCCTGCTGCCGCAGCTGCCCAACCTGCCCTGGTGGTGCAGCACGCTCGCCGCCATCGTCCTGCTGTGGCGCGGCAGCCTGGCCGTGCAGGCCAAGCCCCTGCCCAACAAGTGGTGGCGCATCGCCCTGCTCGCAATCACGCTGGTCGCCACTTTCTCGACCCACCGGACGCTGCTCGGCCGCGAGGCCGGCGTCACGCTGATCGTCATCCTGCTCGCGCTCAAGACGCTGGAGTTGCGCGCGCGGCGCGATGCGTTCGTCGTGTTCTTCCTGGGCTTCTTCACGATGCTCACGAACTTCTTCTATTCGCAGTCGCTGATGACCGCGCTCGCGATGCTGCTGGCCCTGCTCGGCCTGCTGACCGCGCTGGTCAACGCCCACATGCCGGTCGGCAAGCCGCCGCTGATGCAGGCAGCACGCACCGCGGGATTCATGGCCCTGCTCGGCGCGCCGATCATGCTGGTGCTCTTCGTGCTGTTCCCCCGCATGGCACCGCTGTGGGGCACGCCGACCGATGCCATGACGGGACGCACCGGTCTCTCGAACACGATGCGCGTCGGCAGCATCGCCGACCTCGCGCTCGACGACGGCATCGCCGCCCGGATCCGATTCGACGACGGCCGCGTCCCGCCTCGCAACACCTTGTACTTCCGCGGGCCGGTGATGTCGCAGTTCGACGGTCGCGAATGGAGCGCCGCGTCCCGCTTCTCGCGCAGCAACGTGCCGCAGAACCTTCGCGTCCAAGGCTCGCCGACGACCTACGAGGTCACCCTCGAACCGGCGAACCGGCCATGGCTGCTGACGCTCGACGCCACGCCCTCCAAGCCAGAACTACCGGGCTACGAGGTCTTCCACACGCCTGAACTGCAATGGGTGACGAACCGCGCCATCAATGACCTCGTCCGCTACCGCGTCGAGAGCTTCACGCAATTCCAGAGCGGCCCGGTGCGCCGCACGGCAGCATTGCAGCCCTTCGTCGCGCTGCCGCCGGGCTCGAACCCCCGCACGGTCGCGCTGGCCGCGGAGATGCGCCGCGATCCGGCCCTGGCGGGCGCGCCCTCGCAAGCCTTCGTGCGGGCCGCACTGCAACGGCTTCGCACTGGCGACTATTCGTACACCCTCGAACCCGGTCTCTACGGGGACGACACCGCCGATCAGTTCTGGTTCGACATCAAGGCGGGCTTCTGCGAACACATCGCCTCGGCTTTCGTCGTGCTGATGCGCGCGCTCGACATTCCGGCACGCATCGTCACCGGCTACCAGGGCGGCGAGTTGAACGGTGTCGACAACTACTGGGTGGTGCGCAACAGCGACGCCCATGCCTGGGCCGAGGTCTGGCAGGAGGGGGTGGGCTGGGTGCGCGTGGACCCGACCGGGGCGATCTCGCCCGATCGCGTGGGCCAGTTCCGCCGCCTCGCGCCGCAGCCGGGCCTGATCGCGGGTGCCATCGAGGCGATGAACCCAACGCTGTCGCAGACCGTGCGCGCCACCTGGGAAGCCATCAACAACGGCTGGAACCAATGGGTGCTCAGCTACACGCAGAGCCGGCAACTCGACCTGCTCAAGAACATCGGCTTCGAGGCACCGAGCGTGCAGGATCTGGTGCTCGTGCTGCTCGCGCTGATGGTCGCCACCAGCCTCGTCGGCGCCGCCTGGACGCTGTGGGAACGCAGCCAGCACGATCCCTGGCTGCGCCTGCTGGGCCAGGCGCGCGCGCGGCTGAAGCAGGCGGGCATCGACGTGCCCGAGGCGACACCGCCACGCCAGATGGCCGCACGCCTCGACGAGCGCTTCGGCGACCGCGCGCAGGCTGCGCGCGACTGGCTCCTCAGGCTTGAAGCGCAGCGTTACGCGAAGTCGCCGGCCGATGCCCTTTCAACGCTGCGCAGCGAATTCCGCCACGTCGCATGGCCTCGCTGAAACCACATGTGATTGTTTGAAAGAGCGCCCCGCACGGGCGGCACAATCGGCACGATGCGACGTCTTCTCCCTCACGTTTTCGCGGCGGCCCTCGTCGCAGCAACCACGTTCCTGTTTCTGTCCCCCGCGTCCGCCCAAAAGCATCCCGAGAAACGCAACGGCCCGGCGCGCGGCGGCATCCCCTATTCCACACGCGAGGACGCGATGCAATTCGCGGACGAGGTCGCCGCACGCGGCAATCTCGACCCCGCATGGGTGCGGGCCACCATCGGCAATGCGCGGCAATTGCCCAACGTGCCGCGCCTGATGCTCCCCGCGCCCACCGGCACGCCAAAGAATTGGTACGTCTACCGCAGCCGCTTCATCGACCCGGTCCGCATCCAGGCCGGCGTGCGCTTCTGGCGCAACAACGCCGAGACGCTCGCGCGCGCCGAGGCGAAGACCGGCGTGCCCGCCGAAATCATCGTCGGCATCATCGGTGTCGAGACCATCTACGGCCGGAACATGGGCAACTTCCGCGTCATCGACGCGCTCGCCACTCTGTCATTCGACTTCCCCGATGCGCATCCCCGAGCGGCCGAGCGACGCGCCTTCTTCCGTGGCGAACTCGAAAGCTTCCTCAACACCGAAAGCCGCACCGCCGAGAACCCCATGGTCCCGCTGGGCAGCTACGCCGGCGCAATGGGCATGCCGCAGTTCATGCCGAGCAGCATCGCCAAGTACGCCGTGGACTTCGATGGCGACGGACGGATCGACCTCGTCAACAACCCGGCCGACGTGATCGGGTCCGTGGCCAACTACTTCAAGTCCTTCGGATGGAAGCCCGGCATGCCGGCGATCTTTCCTGTCGGCTTCGATGAATCGCGGCTCAAGAAATCGGTGCTGCTGGCACCGGACATCGTTCCGACCTTCAGTACCGATGCGTTCGTTGCGGGCGGTGCTGTCTTGAAAGGCGATGCGCTCAAGCACACCGGGCTGCTGGCGCTGATCGAACTGCAGAACGGGGGCGACGCACCCAGCTACGTGGCCGGTACACAGAATTTCTATGTCATCACGCGGTACAACTGGAGCAGCTACTACGCCATGTCGGTGATCGAGCTGGGGCGTGAGATACGGGCGGCGATGGACCAGTAGTCGACGATAGTCGTCAAGGCTCCCAAAGCTTCGCAAACGCAAACGACAGCTGGCGATGATGCCGGATCGACAGGAGGTAGACCGTCGAGTCCGCAAGCGTATAGAGGATCAGATAGTCGCCGTGCAGATATTCGCGTAGCGCGTCCGCCGCTCCGGAGGACAACGCTGCGAGCTGAGCCCATCCTTCGGCCGACTGCGGCGGCTTGTCGAGATATCGGCGGCCGATGCGGGGAAAGCGGCGAAGGTTCGGGATGACCGTGTCTCGCAGCCCATCGAGCAGCGTGTCGTATGCCTGAGATGCATCGGCTTCGACCAGGAAAGCCTCGATGGACTCGAGACGCTCGATGAAGCTCGCGGTAAGTTCAACGTGACTTTTCGACTCAGCCACGGCGCCTATTGGTCTTGACCGAGGTCTTCCGCCTCTGCTGCAACCGGGAAATCGCCGCGTCGGCATCTTCGGTACGGCCGAGCGCAATGTCGGCCAAACCGCGCTTGACGTCTTCGAGGACCAGTAGATGGATGCGCTCGTGCTCCAGGCGGTGGTAGTAGTCCAGCCGTTCGGCATCAATCAGCGCAACGTAGCTTTCGCCATTCTTGGTAATGATTTTTTCGCTCCCCTCTTTGACTTCTTCGGCCAGTTCGGAAAGCTTGGCCCGCGCCTGGGTGAAAGGTATTACGTCCTTCGCAGCGATCGGCATGGAGCAGCTCCAGTTGGCAGAATTCTGTGCAGTTTAATGGAACCTTGAGGGTGCAGCGTCTCCCTGGATCGACCGGTTCTGATACGAATCCGCCATCCCGTTTTCGAGCCGTCAAGGCGAACAGGCAAGCCGCAGAAGCGGCACCTTCTGCCATCATCGACACCGCCCGTCCCGCAGGACACCCCTTCACTGGAGCCGCCCTTGTCCCAAGACCTCCACTTCGACGCCTACGTCAGCTTCACGTTGGCAGTCCTGCTGCTCTTCGTCGGCAAGGCCTGCACCCGTCGCTTCGAGCTGTTGCGCCGCTACAGCATTCCGGAGCCGGTCCTCGGCGGGCTGGTCTGCATCGCCATCGTCAGCGCCCTGTATCTGAGCATCGGCCTGAAGATCGACTTCCAACTCGGCGTGCGCGACGTCCTGCTGCTCTACTTCTTCGCAGCCATCGGCCTCGGCTCGGACGTGCGGACGCTGGCCCACGGCGGCAAGCCGCTGGCCGTGCTGCTGGCGCTCGCCGCGTTCTTCATCTTCCTGCAGAACCTGCTCGGGATGGCCGTGGCGACCGGATTCGGCCTGGACCGCCGCGCGGGACTGCTGACGGGCTCGATCTCGCTCACGGGCGGCGTGGGCACCACGTTGGCGTGGGTGCCCCATTTCGTCAACGACCTGGGCATCCTCAACGCAGAGGTCATCGGCCTGTCGGCCAACATGGCGGGTCTGATCGCGGCCTGCGCGATCGGCGGCCCCGTCGCCGCCTACCTGATGCGCCGAAACCACCTGGTTTCCTCCGCCGAGGCCGCGCTGCCGCCCGGCGCCCACTACGAGGACGAGAACCGCACCCGCCTCGACTACAACAGCGTGCTGCTCGCGCTGCTCTGGCTCAACGTCGCGTTGATCCTGGGTCGCGGCATCAGCGATCTCATCGCAATGACCGGGCTCAGGCTGCCCGCCTTCGTCGGCACCCTTATCGCCGGCATCCTGGTGCGCAACGTGACCGCAATGTTCACCCGGCAGAAGGGCCAGCTGTGGCATTGGGACCGCATGCGGGCCGGCGTGGCCCTGATCTCGGACATCTGCCTCGGCGTCTTCCTGACCATGGCCCTCATGGGTCTGCAACTGTGGCAGATGCAGGGTGTCGCGATCTTCGTGCTGACGGCGCTGGTGCTGCAGGTGCTGATGGCGGTCGCCTTTACCGTCTTCGTGGTCTACCGGTTCATGGGAGCCGACTACGAGTCGGCCGTGATCTGTGCAGGCTTCGGCGGCATCACGCTGGGGTCGACCGCGACGGCCATCGCCAACATGAGCGCGGTGACGCGCGACCACGGTGCCGCGCCGCGCGCCTTCATCGTGGTGCCGCTGGTCGCCGGCTTCTTCATCGACCTGGTGAACGCCTTCATCATCGGGTTCATGGCCCGGTGACGCGGGCCGTCACACCCGAACCGGCTCGGCCCCCTGCTCCGCGCGCTTGTCGTGCCCCACGAGCAATACGAGCGCAAAGGCCAGCACCGACAATAGCGCCAGGAAGAGTACGGCGTAGAAGTCGTTGCCCATCCTGTCCTTCAGCACGCCGAAGATCGTCGGGCCGATGTAGCCGCCGAGGTTGCCGATCGAGTTGATCCATGCGATGCCGGCCGCCGCGGCAACGCCGCTCAGCAGTGCCGTGGGAACCGTCCAGAACACCGGCAACGCCGTGAAGATGCCGAAGGCGGCGAGCGTGACCGCCGCCATCTTCGGTATCGGCGAATTCAACTGTGCAGCAGCCACCAGCCCCAGGAAGATGCAGGCGAGCGATACCAGCAGGAACAGCTTGCGTTCGCGCCGCGCGTCCGACCAGCGCGTCCAATACACCATCGCGATCGCGCCGACCAGATAGGGGAAGGCATTGATGAAGCCGATTTCCACATTGCTCAGGCCACCGAAGCCCTTGATGATCTGCGGCAGGAAGAAGCCCAGGCCGTACAAGGGCACGGTGATGCCCATGTAGACGATGCCCAGCGAGATCACCTTCCAGTTCAGCAGCGCCTGCTTCCACGAGATCTTGTGGATCGATTCGCGATGGCGCTGCTCGGAGTCGAGCGTCTTCTGCAGCCAGTCGGCCTCGTCGGAGCTCAGCCACTTGGCGTCCTTCGGCCTGTCGGGCAGGTAGATCAGCACGACGAAAGTCAGCACCAGCGCCGGCAACGCTTCCAGGATGAAGAGCCACTGCCAGCCATGCATGCCCCAGATGCCCTCCATGTTGAGGATGAAGCCGGAGATGGGCGAACCGATCACGGTGGAGATCGGGATTGCGAACATGAACCAGCCCACGATGCGGGCACGGTACGCGGCCGGAAACCACAGCGTGATGTAGAAGATCACGCCCGGGAAGAAACCCGCCTCGGCGATGCCCAGCAGAAAGCGCACGACGTTGAAGCTCGTCGCCCCGCCGACCCAGGCCTGCGCCATCGAAAGCACGCCCCAGCTGAACATGATGCGGGCGATCCAGCGCCGGGCGCCGAAGCGTTCGAGCGCCAGATTGCTCGGTACCTCGAACAGAAAATAGGCGAGGAAGAAGATTCCTGCCGCGTTGCCGAAGATGGTGCTCGTGAAGCCGAGGTCCTTGGACATCGAGGCCCCGGCAAAGCCGAGGTTGACGCGATCGAGGTAGGCAACGAAGTAGCTGACCATCAGCAACGGCAGCAGCCGCCAGCTGACCTTCGAGATGGTTCTTTGTTCTATCGATTCCACTTTGTCTCCATTGTTTGTTGTCGTGGGATGCACTTGCGCCTGCTGGCTACTGCCTCTGCTCGATGTGGCGCGCGAAGTTGTCGAGTATGGCCTTCCATCCTTCGCGTTGCTGCTCGATCGAATGCGTCGACTCTCCGTCGAAGGTGACGCGCACCCTGACACCGTCCGGGCCTTCGGCAAACTCGACCTGCGCATTGCGGTCGCCGAACGAATACTCGATCAGCGTAGGGGGCACGACCTGGGTGTAGGTGCCCGCGAAATCGAATCCCATGCTGCCGTCCTTCGCCTCCATGCGTGAGGAGAAGGCGCCACCGACACGCAAATCCACGGTAGCCGCCGTCGTGTGCCAATCGGCGGAAGCGGCGTTCCATTGCTTGATGTCTTCGGGCGTCGTGTAGGCGCGCCAGACTTCGTCGATGGGCGCCGCAACGGTGGTTTCAACGGTGATTTTCATGTTCGCGAGGATACCGGCATATCGTTGACTGGCGCTAAGATGTCCGCCGCCATGCGCGCCCCTCGACATCGCACCCGCTCGCCACGCCACTGGGCGTGGATGCTGTGGTTCGCTTTGCTCCTGCCCATGGCGCAGGTCGCATCCGCCGCCCATGCCTTGTCGCATCCGGTCGAGCCCGCTGGCATTCATGCCGGCGACAAGGGCCTTCCGCATTCCTTCACATGTGACCTCTGCCTGACGGCGGCAGCCCTGCATGGCGGCGCGCTGCGCTCCGAGCCGCTGCACCTGCCGCATTCCGCGGCACAGGACGAGGCACCCCGACATGCCCCCACGGGCACCTGGCAGGAGTTGCTTGCCCCTGTCTACCGGAGTCGCGCCCCGCCCCACGCCACGGTTTGATCGTTGACCGACCCGCCCCATTTCCGGGCGGAGCATTGCAACGCCTTTCCGCGAGCGTCCTTCATGAATCAGCTTTCTCGGGTGAGCCTCGCGCTCGCCCTCGCCATGCCCGTTGCGGCCATGGCCCAATCCTCCTCTCCCGATGTCGAAGCGCTTCGACGGGAGATCAACGCGATGCGCGCAGACTACGAGGCCCGCCTCCAGGCCCTCGAGCAAAGGGTGAAGGCGGCCGAGGCCGCCGCTCCGCCCGGCGCTTCGACTGCGGCGGCCGTGCCTCTGCCGGCTGCGGCAGCCGCCACGGAATCCGCCGCTGCGCCGCCGCCGCCCACAGCGACCGTGGCCTCCTCCGGCCCCGGCGCCGGCGCCAACGCCTTCAATCCCTCGCTGTCCCTGATCCTGTCGGGGGCCTACATCAACACGTCGCAGGATCCGGCCAAGTACGCGATCACCGGCTTCCCGTTGCCTGCCGATGTCTCGATCGGCCCCGGCACGCGCAACTTCAGCCTCGGCGAAACCGAGCTGGGATTCGCGGCCAACATCGATCCATGGCTGCGAGGCGTCGCCAACATCGCGCTCGAGGCCGACAACTCGGTGTCCATCGAAGAGGCCTACGTCCAGACCACTTCGCTCGGCTACGGGCTCTCGGTGAAGGGCGGGCGCTTCTTCTCCAACATCGGCTATCTCAATCCGCAGCACTCGCACACCTGGGACTTCGTGGACGCGCCGCTCGCCTACCAGGCCATGCTCGGCACCCAGTACATCAACGACGGCCTGCAGATGAACTGGATCGCGCCGATCGACCAGTACGTCGAACTCAGCGCGGAAGTCGGTGGCGGCAACAGCTACCCCGGCACCAAGCCCACCAGCAACGGCGCCGGGATGACCGCGCTGGCCCTGCACACGGGCGGTGACATCGGCGAAAGCAACAACTGGCGCGCGGGCGTCTCCGTGCTCAATGCGAAGGCTTCCGACCAGCAACTGGTCTCGATGAACGGCACCGGCTTCCCGGTCAACGACATCTTCAGCGGCGACACGCGCGTCTGGATCGTCGACGGTGTCTGGAAATGGGCACCCAACGGCAATGCCACCCGCACCAACTTCAAGCTTCAGGGCGAATACCTGCGCAGCAATCGCAACGGCAACCTGCTCTACGACGTCGGCTTTGCCAACGCCTTCGGCAGCTACCGCGTGGCGCAGTCCGGCTGGTACCTGCAAGGGGTCTACCAGTTCATGCCGAACTGGCGCGTCGGCGTGCGCACCGAACGGCTCGACCCCGGCACGCCGACTTTCGGCCCGTTCTCGATCGCCTTCCTCGGCGACTACCGCCCGAGCAAGAACTCGGTGATGCTCGACTTCAACCCCAGCGAGTTCTCCCGCATCCGACTGCAGTTCGCGCAGGACAAGGCGCAGATCGGACGTACGGACAACCAGATTTCCCTGCAGTACCAGATGAGCCTGGGCGCGCACGGTGCGCACAGCTACTGACGACACCCAAAGGACCAGACCATGAAACTCCTTCACCGCCTCTCCCTGATTCCGCTGATCGCCGCGCCACTGTTGCTGGCGGCGCCTGCCCACGCAGCGCTTCGCGTCTTCGCCTGCGAGCCCGAATGGGGCGCCCTGGCGCAACAACTCGGCGGCGACCTCGTCGACGTGACGGTCGCGACCAACGCGCTGCAGGACCCGCATCAGATCCAGGCCAAGCCGAGCCTCATCTCGCGCGCACGCAGCGCCGACCTCGTCGTCTGCACCGGCGCCGAGCTCGAGATCGGCTGGCTGCCCGTGCTTCTGCAGCAATCCGGCAACGCCAAGGTTCAACCGGGCCAGCCGGGCAACTTCGCGGCGGCCGACTTCGTGCGCAAGCTCGAAGTGCCGACGCAGGTCGATCGCTCGCAAGGCGACGTGCACGCTGCCGGCAATCCGCACATCCAGACCGATCCGCGCAATATCGCGCTGGTGGCGACCGCCCTCGGCGCGCGCCTGCAACAGGTCGACCCTGCGCACGCAGCGGACTACGCGAAGAACCAGGCCGACTTCACCGCCCGCTGGCAGCAGGCCATCACGCGCTGGGCGGCGCAGGCCGCACCGCTCAAGGGCGCGTCCGTCGTCTCGCAGCACAACGCCTTCGTCTACCTCTACGACTGGCTCGGCCTGAAGGAAGTGGCCGTGCTCGAACCCAAGCCCGGCGTCGAACCCACCGCCTCGCACCTGCAGGAAGTCCTCGCCAAACTGAAGGACACGCCGCCCAAGATGGTGATTCATGCCGCCTACCAGGACTCGCGCCCGTCCGACTGGCTCAGCAAGAACGCCGGCATTCCCGCGGTGAAGCTGCCCTTTACCGTGGGCGGCACCGAGGGCGCGAAAGACCTCTTCGGGCTCTTCGACGACACCGTCGCCCGATTACTCGCCGCCGGGACCAAGTCATGAACTGGAACGCGCTCGACTGGAGCATCCTCGGCCCGGCGTTGATCGCCGGCGTGCTGGTGCTCGCCACCCATGTGCCGCTAGGCATGCAGGTGCTGGACCGCGGCATCGTCTTCATCGACCTGGCGATCGCCCAGATCGCCGGGCTGGGGGTCATCGCCGCCGATGCGTTGGGCATGCCCGAAGGCGGCGTCGCGGTGCAGTTCGCCGCGGTGACCGCCGCCCTGCTCGGCGCCTGGCTGTTGACCTGGACCGAGCGGCGCGCGCCACAACAACAGGAGGCGCTGATCGGCGTGATGTTCGTGCTGGCCGCCTGTGCGGGCATCCTGTTGCTGGCCAGCAATCCCCACGGCGGCGAGCATCTGAAGGACTTGCTCGTCGGACAGATCCTGTGGGTCGGCATGACGCAACTGCTTTGGCTGGGCGGCATCTCCGCCGTGCTCCTGCTCGCGCTGGCAATGGGCTGGGTGAAACGCCTCGGCCGCTTCGGCTTCTATGCGGCGTTTGCGCTGGCCGTCACGGCATCGGTGCAACTCGTCGGCGTCTACCTCGTGTTCTCCAGCCTGATCATTCCTGCGCTCGGCACGCGCGGGCATCGCGGCGCGAGGCGCCTTGGGTTCGCCTACGGATTCGGCGTGCTCGGCTATGCACTGGGCCTGGCGCTGTCGGCCGTGTTCGACCTGCCGTCGGGCGCGGTCATCGTGTGGGCCCTGGGCGCTTGCGCGCTCGCCGGCGCGCTGACCTTCCGCGGCGAGCCGGATGCCGCGCCCGTGCTGGCCGAACGCGAAGGTCAAGCCCACTGACAAAGACTACGGGCCTACGCGATCCTTCCGAACCACCACAGCGAAAGCCCCGCCGAAACAAGCATCAGCAAACCCGCCAGATAGGCGAACGCGACCGTGACCTCGGTTTCCTTCTTCTCGAACACCAGCCGGCTCTGCAGGGCTTCATAGACCTTCTTCAGGTCCGTGCCGGTGCCGGCGTGGAAATACTCGCCCTGCGTCAGATTGGAGACGTTCTTCAAGGTGTCCTCGTCCAGGCGAACGCGCATGCTCCACCCCTCGACAGAAACCACCTCGCCCTCCGTCGAACCGAAGCCGACGGTGAAGATCTTGACGCCGCGGCTCGCGGCCACCTGCGCGGCCTCCATGGGTTCGGGTCCGACCGAGTTCTGGCCGTCGGTGAGCAGCACGATCACCGCGGCCCCGTAGGAACCGGGCGCCACCGCCGTGAAATTCGGTGCATCGGCGTGGCCGAGGTCGCCGCGCTTCCATTTGGGGCTGCGCTGACTGCCGAACTCCGCCGGGTCGATGCCCGCATCCGGAAAGATCGTGGCCAGCGCGACCATGATGCCGCTGCCAATCGCCGTGCCGGGTTGCAGCTGGATCCGGTCGATCGCCGCCATCACGTCGTCGCGGCTGAGCGTCGGCCCCTGCACCACGTTCGCGGAGCCGCCGTACGCCACCACGCCGATGCGCACGCCGCGTGGCAGCTGCTGCGCGAAGGTCTTCGCAGCCACCTGGGACGCCGTGATGCGATCGGGCGCCACATCGGTCGCACTCATGCTGCCCGAGGCATCGAGCGCCAGGATGACAGTTTGTTGCCGTGTCGGCAACGTGACAGTCGCCATGGGTCGCGCGCCCGCGAAGATCACCGCGGCCAACGCAGCCCACAGAAGCACCGGCGGCAAGTGGCGGCGCCAACTCATCCCCCGGCCCATGGCCTGCCGCACCACCGCCAGCCCCGAGTAGCGCAGCGCCTGCGGCCCGCGCCGGCGCAGGATCCAGACGTAAAGCAGGGCCAAGACCGGCAGCATCAAGGCCGACCACAGCATCTCGGGCCACAGGAACGTCACGGCGATCCTCCAGTGAAGCGAAGCATGACATGCACGAGGCATGCCTGCATTCATCGTTCGGCATATCAATTATCGCCACCCCCGGCGGAGGAGGAACTGACTCGAATAGTCAGCCGCGCCGCAGACGATGCAGGGTGATCTCGGGCGGGCAGTTGAACCGGACATCGACCAGCGACGAGCCGCAGCCCACCGAGGTGTACCCGGACATCCCGCGGTGCTCCCACGCGCCCCGTGCCGTGGCCCGCGGCGCGGTGGAATCCGTGAGGATCGGTATGCCGCCCGGCAGGCAGATCTGCCCGCCATGGGTGTGCCCGCTCAGCATCAGGCTGAAGTCGGCGTGCGCCGCAAGCCGATAGGGCTCGGGCGTGTGCGAAAGAAGGATCGCGCAATCGTCCGGCGCGAGTTCGGCCGCCGCCTTGTGAAAGTTGTGTGTTCGAAAGTAATGCGCGTCGTCGATGCCCACCAGCATGAGCACCTCGCCCTGGCGTTCGATCCGCACCGATTCGTTCATCAGCACGGGGATGCCGATTGCCTCCATGCCCGGCACCATGCGGATGGTGTCGTGGTTGCCCAGCACGGCATAGACCGCATCGCCGAGATGAGGCCGCAAGCGCGCCAGCGCCGCGAGCGTCGGTGCGTACGGCCCGAAGGTGCGGAACCGGAAATCACCGGTCAGCACGCAGACGTCATGGGCGACGCCGCGCACGCTCTCGATCAGGCGCTCCAGATGGCTTTCGCTCATGTCGATGTGCAGGTCGCTCAGGTGCAGCAGCCTGAAGCCTTCGAAAGCCGCAGGCAGACGCGCGAGCCGGACCTCGTTGTCCCGCAGCCGGATATCCAGCACATTGCGCCGCCCGCGTGCGTGCATACCGGTCAGCGTGAGCGTGACGCGAATCACGCTTTGGAGGGAGTACCAGTTGTCGAGATGGAAGAAGCGCGTCCCCGGGCGGACGACATGTGCCTCGTGCTCGCCTTCGAGGCTCAGGCGTTGCCGCAGATGGGCGCGGCCGATCCGCGCTTCGAGGACAGCGAGATCCCTTTGCTCTTCTTCGCTGCAGTCGGACAGTTTCATGACGAATCCGACTCTACATGCCCGGGCGCGAAGCGGATCGCGCGCCGGCTCCGATCAGCTCGATGGAACCAGAATATCCGTGCAGTTTGTGGTCAAGATGTCGAGCGTCATCGCCAGTCGTCCGATCAGTCGGTCGCTGTAGTTCTTGTTGGGATGCAGAAGGTCGATCAAATCCCAAGCACCATAGAACGGCACCGAGCCCCAGTCGGCAAAGGGCACGCCGGTATTCACGGCGATCGCTTGGATCACTGAGTCGTAAAGGTCCCTGCGCTGAAGTGATCCGTTGCTGAGCGCTCCGCCCTTGGCCTGGTGGGAAAAGCCGGTCAGCACCGGAACGCGGCCCTCCTCTCGCACTTTCTGGATGATGGCGTAGTACTCGCCGATCACCGCGTTGATGTTTGCTCCTGTCAACGCATCGATGACACCGTTTTCGATGATCACAAAGTGCGCGGTGCGGGTGAAGTAGGGAAACGCGGGCGCAAGGTCGGCAAGACTCATGCCGGGAACCGAATGATCGGCGACCACCAGCAGGTTCGGCCTGACGGACTGCAGCACCATGGCGGGGGTGACCGCAGTCCCGTTGATCGCCATGATCGAGTCGCCATAGATCTCGACCGTGCACAACGACGGATCCTCGGCAGGCTTCTTCAGAGTCGCGGGATCTTTTCCCATCGATGAATCGGCCACAGGCGTTGCGACGGGCTGTCCGACAGTGGCAAGCGAGGCATTGCCCATACCCCCATCGCCCCCTCCTCCACAACCCGCAAGCAATCCTGCCAGCAACACGGCGACAAGAACTTGAATCATGGATTCACCTCCTCGGCTCGCTGCAACCGCTCCCTGCGTGTGCGGCCGGGACATTGACACTGTTTGATCGGAATGGCGAGCGTTATCAAGTCAACGCCACCGTCAAAAAGGTCAACCGTGCATCTTCGGAGCTTCAGCTGATGACCCGGTCGGCGCGCACCAGCAGCGACTGCGGCAGCTTCAGCCCGATCGCATTGGCGGTCTTCAGGTTCAGCACCAGCTCGAAGGTCGTGGGGCGCTCGATCGGCAGGTCGGCCGGCTTGGCGCCCTTCGCGATCCGATCGACATACGAAGCGAGCCGCGCATAGGAGTCCACCAGCCTCGGCCCATAAGTGCACAGCGCGCCGCTGTCCGCGAAGACCGGCCAGCCCGACATGACGGGCATCTTGCGCGCAATGGCGAAGTCGAGGATCTGCCTTCGGTTGGCCACCGCGAAGCTGTCGCTGAAGATCGACACCGCACGTGCCTGCGAGGCGGCCATCGCCTCCAGCGACGACGCCAACTCGTCACGTGTTCGCACGGGAAAGTACTCCGTGCGCAGGCCGAGTTGCCTTGCCGCGTCGTCGGTGTAGTCGCGCTCGATGTGACAACCGGGGTGTTCGGGGTTGGCCACGATCGCCACGTCGCGCACGGACGGCACCATCTCGCGCAGGATCTCCAGCAGCTTGCCGTTCATCTCGGCGGCCAGCAGGGTCAGGCCGGTCATGTTCGAGTCCGGGTGCGCGAGGCTCTTGGCGAAGCCGGCCGAGACGGGGTCGCCACTGTAGACATAAGCCACCGGCGCCGCCACCGGGAGCGTGCTCACCACGTTGACGGCCGGGCCGCCCTGCACGAGCAGGATGTCGATCGGAATCCGCTGGAGTTCCGCGACTTGTTCGGGGACGCGTTGCACCGAACCGTCGCCGTACCTGTACGCGATGGAAACGTTGGTGCCCTCGACATAACCCAGCCTGGCCAGCGAGGCGCGCAACCCGGCGACCATCGGCGTCAGCGTGGCGGGCTCTTGCGCGGTGACCCATCCGAGGCGCAGCACCTTGTTGTCGGCCGCGCCAATCCGCGAACTGTTCTGCATCAAGGCAAGGGCGAACGCGGTGCCCAGGACTGTGCGTCGTTGCATGGGGCGAGCGTGCATCTTTGGACGGGGCTGCGCAAGATAACTTCAGGCTAGGCTGGATGGCCGAGGACGTGTGCTCTATATTGATTCCCAGGCCGCAAGAATCCAATCGAGCATCCACAGACACGGAGAGCCCCATGGTCGACTATGTCCTGTCAACCCGCGCCGTTCGCAACGGCGCATTCGTGTTGGATGTCGGGCCGTCCAAATTCCTGGCGGTGCCCGACGGCCAGATGCCGCAACCGGTTGCCGATCAGTTGATGTCGCGCACCGCATGGTGCAGCGCCGTCCGGAAAGCAGCCGAATGGAAGAACGCCGACAACGAGCTTCGCGGCGACGTGCTGTTCATCGTGCATGGGTACAACCAGTCGATCGAGGACATCATGCTGCGTCACCGCCGCGTCCGTGACGACTTGCTGGCGCTGGGCTTCAAGGGTGTCGTCGCATCCTTCGACTGGCCCTGCGACAACTCGGCGCTGGCGTACGTGCCGGACCGCCATCGCGCCAAGGAGTCCGCGCTGCAACTGGTCTCCGACGGAATCACCTACCTCTCCAAGGTCCAGACGGCGGACTGCGCGACCAATGTCCACCTGCTGGGGCATTCGACCGGCGCCTACGTCATCCGGGAGGCCTGCGACGATGCCGACGACACCAATCTGGAGAACGGCGCCTGGACCGCCAGCCAGATCCTCTTCGCGGCCGGGGACGTCTCGTCGGCCTCGATGAGCGCGACGGACAGTTCCGCGCAGTCGGTGTACCGGCACTGCATCCGGCTCACCAACTACTCGAACCACCGGGACCAGGTTCTCGATATCTCGAACGCGAAGCGCGTCGGCCTCGGACCGCGGGTCGGACGCGTCGAACTGCCTGCGGATGCGCCTGCGAAAGCGGTCAACGTCGATTGCACGACCTACTACGAGCAACTCGACGGCGACCCGGCCGTCGCTGCCGCGGACCAGCCGAACGGATTCGCCGGCTTCAAGAGCCATTCGTGGTGCTTCGGGAACAAGATCTTCGCGCTGGATCTGTTCAATACCTTGATCGGCACGGACAGGACGGTGGTTCCCACGCGGAAGCCGCTGGCGACCAATCGGTTCATGCTCGTCCGGCCTTGAGCCACGCCGCAGGCCGACGGCAGCGCGACGGTGCGCTGCCGTCGGCGCTTTCTTCGCCCGTCGCGTAACCGTGAAACCGTGGCGGCCGAAATAGCACACGGGGCCCATGGAGCGAATCGCCTCGAAAAAGCCCCGCCTGCAGCACAACGTGTTCAAAGGAGCGAACCATGCAAATCGACGACGACAAGCTCAACGCCCTGCTCGCCAGGATGGTCACCGAGTTCGGCGCGCTGGCCAGTGCGCCGCTGGTCATCCTCGGCGACCGGCTCGGGTTGTACAAGGCCATGGCGGGCGCCGGGCCGATGACGGTGGATGACCTCAGCGAACGCACGCGCCTGCGCCTGCGCTACGCGCAGGAGTGGCTCAACGCGCAGGTTGCGAGCGGCTTCGTCGACTATGACCCGAAGGCGCAGACGTACACGCTCTCACCCGAGGCGGCACTGGTGCTGGCGGACGACAGCAGTCCCGCCTTCATGGGCGGCGGATTCGAATGCCTGATGTCGATGTTCCTCGACATCGACAAGGTGCAGAAGGCATTCCGCGATGGCACCGGCCTCGGCTGGCACGAACATCACCCGAGCCTGTTCTCCGGCACCGAGCGCTTCTTCAGGGCCGGCTACAACGCCAACCTGGAGCCGAGCTGGATTCCGGCGCTCGACGGCATGAGCGAGCGGCTGCACGCAGGCGCGCGCGTGGCCGATGTCGGCTGCGGCTTCGGCGCGTCGACCATCGTGCTGGCCCAGGCCTACCCGGCTTCGACATTCATCGGCTACGACTTCCACGAGCCTTCGATCAACGCTGCGCGCGAACGCGCCGCCGCAGCGGGCGTCGCCGATCGCGTGAGTTTCGAGGTGGCCGGCGCGAAGAACTATCCGGGCCGCGACTTCGATCTCGTCGCCTTCTTCGATTGCCTGCACGATATGGGCGATCCGGTCGGCGCGGCGAAGCACGTGCGCGAGACGCTGTCGCCGAACGGCATGTGGATGATCGTCGAGCCGTTTGCCAACGATCGGCTGGAGGACAACATCAATCCGGTCGGGCGCATCTTCTACTCGGCGTCGACGATGGTTTGTACGCCTTGCTCGTTGTCGCAGGAAGTGGGGCTTGGGCTGGGGGCGCAGGCTGGGGAGAAGCGGCTGGGCGGGGTTGCGCTGGAAGGTGGGTTCAGTCGGTTTCGGCGTGCTGCGGAGACGCCGTTCAATCTTGTGTTTGAGGCTCGGCCATAGAAGGAAGGTTCGATGTGTTCACGCGGCGCCGCCGGCGCCCTCCGCCTGTGCCATCTGCCCGGTTACCGCATCGTCGCTTGATAGGGACGCTCACAGGGCCGACATGAAACCGGAGACTACCCTCTCGATCGGTCCAATGTCCGACTTGTCCTGAAGCAACGCGTAGATGTCGCCGCCCAGATCTGCCGGCATCTTCGATCCCATTTCTCTGACGATCAGGACGTTTCGCTTGCCTTTCAGCCCGATAAAGTAGCCGGCCTCGAACACGACGTTGTCGCGCGGCGCCGAACGGTCTGGCTGCCCTGCATCGACCAAGTCATCATCCTTGGTAAAGAGGAAGATCCCCGCGCTGCACCGGGCGGCCGCCTCTTCGATCTGCGCAAGGATGGACCGGCCGGCGATGAAATCGGTTTGCCAGTCGAGCACTGAAGCGCCGCCGCTCTGGAGAAAGGCCTTCAGGTTTGCCGCCGTCGTTCGTGAACTGCTGCAGTAACCCAGAAAGACATCGCGACGTGCGTTGAGCTGTGTCCTCCAATAGCCGAAGGGCACACGGAATTCGGGCGTCTTCAGCCAATCTCGAGTGCCGGCCGGCGGAATCTCCCCGACGAACCCGCCATACGTTGGGTCAAAAACAACGCGTCGGAGAACGTCGCTTTGGACCAGGACGAGCGTCGGTAGACCGAGCGTGCGTGCAAGAGAGCCCTCGTAGTGGGCGAACTCGGTCGGAAGCCTGACGTCATTACCTTCGCTATCGCGAAAGTTCCAGCGCGCCATCCCGATAACGGCGGCGCCGGAACAGCGTCGCGCGACCTCGTCTGCGTCGCGCGCACCCCATGATCGTGAGGAGGCGAGCCCGGGCCTGCCTCGTGGATTGGTGAAAACTTCCGGCGTAAAGCCCAGATTCTCGATCTCGTCCACGATCGCCCACTTGAGGTCGTTCATGGGCGGCGAAAGCCATCGATCCGCTGGCAAGCTGATATAGATGCGCCGGGTGATGAGCATGTGCCTACCTTCGGGACAACGAACGCGACTCACAAACGGTTCAGAGCAGTATGCGCCGGATTCTTAATAGTTGCGATAGCACCGCTATCCCTTCAGCAGTTCCGATAGTGCTACGTGTCGATGTCGAACGTGCGCTTGAACAGTTGGCTGATACGGACCGACCCCCGGCATTCGTTGCCGCGCGCGGTCATCACGCAAGCCGCCCGCGCCACCGAATCGCGCTCCCTGCTCGGTTTCCTCGACGCGGAAATCGAGCGACGCATCCAGCTCGTAAAGGGGACCATCAGTTCGCTGATGCAATCGCCCCAATAGGAAGCCAGCACACGCGCGAGACACCCGTTCTCGCGCGTGCGCTGCTCCCCAGTTACCGCACCTTGCCATCCTTCCAAGCCGCCAGCAGCTTCGAGTAGTCGATCGTCTCCCCCTTCGGCTTCTCATTCGCCAGCTTCTTCCACGGCGCATGCTCATCGCTGAGCATCTTCGCCGGATCACCCTTCGGCGCGAGCTTGGGCGCGCACTTCGCCATACCCGCGCGTTCCAGCCGCCCCATCACGTTGTCCATTTCCTCGGCCAGGTTGTCCATCGCCTTCTGCGGCGTCTTCTCGCCGGTCACGGCCTCGGCAACGTTCTTCCACCAGAGCTGCGCGAGCTTCGGATAGTCGGGCACGTTGGTGCCGGTCGGCGTCCACGCCACGCGCGCAGGGCTGCGATAGAACTCGATCAGGCCGCCGTACTTGTTGGCGTTCTGCGTGAAGTATTCGTGCCGGATGTCGCTCTCGCGGATGAAGGTCAGGCCGACCACGCTCTTCTTGGCCGACACGGTCTTCGACGTCACGAACTGCGCATAGAGCCACGCGGCAGCGGTCTTGTTGGCGTCATGCCCCTTGAAGAAGGTCCACGAGCCGACGTCCTGGTAGCCGTTCTGCATGCCCTGCTTCCAATACGGGCCGTTGGGGCCGGGGGCCATGCGCCACTTCGGCGATCCGTCCGCATTGACCACCGGCAGGCCGGCCTTGGTCATGTCTGCCGTGAAGGCGGTGTACCAGAAGATCTGTTGCGCGATCTGTCCTTGCGCGGGCACGGGGCCGGCTTCGCCGAAGGTCATGCCGGTGGCTTCCTTGGGCGCGTACTTCTTCATCCAGTCGATGTACTTGGTGAGTGCATAGACGGCCGCGGGCGAGTTGGTCGCGCCGCCGCGTGACACGCTGGCACCGACCGGCGTGCACTTGTCGGCCGCGACCTTAATGCCCCATTCGTCGACGGGCATGCCGTTGGGAATGCCCTTGTCGGCGGTGCCGGCCATGGAGAGCCACGCATCGGTAAAGCGCCAGCCGAGCGACGGGTCCTTCTTGCCGTAGTCCATGTGGCCGTAGATGGGCTTGCCGTCAATGGTCTTCACGTCGTTGGTGAAGAACTCGGCGATGTCCTCGTACGCGCTCCAGTTGAGCGGCACGCC
Source organism: Variovorax glacialis (assembly GCF_051216375.1). NCBI lineage: Bacteria > Pseudomonadati > Pseudomonadota > Betaproteobacteria > Burkholderiales > Comamonadaceae > Variovorax > Variovorax glacialis. Next base: position 476,511 of record NZ_JBPJZT010000005.1, read on the forward strand.
GAGGTCGTAGCCGTACTTGGCCTTGAACTTGTCCTGCAGGTCCTTGCGGCCGAAGAGGTCGGCGCGGAACCAGTACAGGTTGGCGAACTGCTGGTCGGGCAACTGGTAGAGCTGGCCGTCGGGCGCGGTGGTGAAGCTGGTGCCGATGAAGTCCTTCACGTCCAGGCCGGGGTTGGTCCACTCCTTGCCGGCGCCGGCCATGTACTCGGTGAGCGACATGATCTTGCCGTAGCGGTAGTGCGTGCCGATCAGGTCGGAGTCGGAGATCCAGCCGTCATAGATCGACTTGCCGGACTGCATGGAAGTCTGCAGTTTCTCGACGACGTCGCCTTCCTGGATGATGTCGTGCTTGACCTTGATGCCGGTGATTTCCTCGAAGGCCTTGGCGAGCGTCTTCGATTCGTACTCGTGCGTGGTGATGGTCTCGGACACCACGGACACTTCCTTCACGCCCTTGTCGCTCAGCTTCTTGGCGGTGTCGATGAACCATTTCATCTCGGCCGCCTGTTGTTCCTTGTTCAGGCTCGACGGCTGGAATTCGCTGTCGATCCATTTCTTGGCCTCCGCCTCCCCTGCCCAGGCGCTCTGCAAGGCGAAAGTCGCCGCGGCCAGTGCCAATGCTGTGTAGCGAATCTTCATGGTGGTCTCCTCGATGGCGCTTCCCGGTTCTTGCGGAGGCGGCTCCGGGAAAGCGGAGAGCCGGTCCGTTGGTAAACAAAATCGAATCCCGACGCTCAGCCCTTCTTCATGATCAGCGCGAGCACGATCATCGAAATGACGAAGCTGATCCAGATCGACGGCTCGGCTTCGAGGCTCATCCACTCCTGCAGCTTGCCGGCGATGCCGATGAAGATGAGGTTGATGTAGGCTGCGATGAGCAGCCCGATGAAGAGGCGGTCACCGCGCGTGGTGTCCAGCGGCAGCCAGCCGCGGCGCAAGGTGGTGGGAGACTTCAACTCCCACACCGTCATGCCGACGAGCATCAGGCCGATGCAGGTGAAGAAGACCGCTACGGGGGTAGTCCAGACCATCCAGTCGAACATGCTTGTCCTCCTTAAACGCGGCCCATCGCAAAGCCTTTTGCGATGTAGTGCCGCACGAACCAGATGACGATGGCACCTGGAACGATCGTCAGCACGCCGGCCGCTGCCAGCGTGGCCCAATCCATTCCTGAAGCGCTTACGGTTCGGGTCATGGTCGCGACGATGGGTTTCGCGTTCACGCTGGTCAGCGTGCGCGCCAGCAGAAGCTCGACCCAGCTGAACATGAAGCAGAAGAAGGCAGCGACGCCGACGCCCGCTTTGATGAGTGGCAGGAAGATGGTGAGAAAGAAGCGCGGGAACGAGTAGCCGTCGATGTAAGCCGTCTCGTCGATCTCGCGCGGTATGCCGCTCATGAAGCCCTCGAGAATCCACACAGCCAACGGTACGTTGAAGAGCAGGTGCGCCAGCGCCACGCCGAGGTGCGTGTCCATCAGGCCGACGGTCGAATAGAGCTGGAAGAACGGCAGCAGGAACACGGCCGGCGGCGTCATGCGATTGGTCAGCAGCCAGAAGAAGACGTGCTTGTCGCCGAGGAAGGAATAGCGCGAGAACGCATAGGCCGCGGGCAACGCCACCGTGAGAGAGATCACCGTATTGATGCCGACGTAGATCAGGCTGTTGATGTAGCCCGAGTACCAGGACTCATCGGTGAAGATGCGCCGGTAGTTCTCCCACGTGAAGGTCTGCGGAAAGAACGAGAAGCTCGACAGGATCTCCTCGTTCGTCTTGAAGCTCATGTTGATCATCCAGTAGATGGGCAACAAGGCGAACACGATGTAGAGCACCAGGAACAGGCTGCGCTTGCGGAAGCGGTCTTCGTTCATTTGGTTTCCTCCACCACATCCTGGGTGCCGACACGCAGCATCCAGTTGTAGAGCACGAAGCACAGCAGCAGGATGATGAGGAAGTAGATCAGCGAGAAAGCCGCCGCCGGCCCGAGGTCGAACTGGCCGACCGCTTTCTGCGTGAGGTACTGGCTCAGGAAGGTGGTCGCATTGCCGGGGCCACCGCCGGTCAGCACGAAAGGCTCGGTGTAGATCATGAAGCTGTCCATGAAGCGCAGCAGCACGGCGATGACCAGCACGCCGCGCATCTTCGGGAGCTGGATGTAGCGGAACACCGCGAACTTGCTGGCACCATCGATGCGCGCGGCCTGGTAGTAGGCATCGGGGATCGAGCGCAGCCCCGCGAAGCACAGCAGCGCGACGAGCGGCGTCCAGTGCCACACGTCCATCAGCAGCACGGTGAGCCACGCATCCCTGGCGTTGCCGGTGTAGCTGTAGTCGATGCCCATCTTCTGCAGCGCAAAGCCGAAGAGCCCGATGTCGGCACGGGCGAAGATCTGCCAGATGGTGCCAACCACGTTCCATGGAATCAGCAGCGAGAGCGCGACCACCACCAGCACCGCGGAGCCTTTCCAGCCGGTGGCGGGCATCGACAGCGCGAGCACGATGCCGAGCGGTATCTCGACCAGCAGCACCGCGATCGAGAAGCCGAGCTGCCGCCACAGCGCGGCGTGCAGTTCGTCGTCGCGCATCACGGCGGCGAACCATTCGGTACCGACGAACACGCGGCGCTCGGGCGAGATGATGTCCTGCACAGAGTAGTTGACGACCGTCATCAGCGGCACGATGGCCGAGAAGGCGACGCACAGCAGCACGGGCAGCACGAGCCACCAGGCGCGCTGGTTGATGGGCTTGTTGGTTCCGTTCATGCGACCAACTCCTCGTCACGATAGAAGCAGCTCTTGCGGCCCAGCACCTGCAGCCAGACGGTGTTGCCGACGGCCGGGACCAGCGCATCCGAAGCGAGGCGCGCCTTGAGTGCGCTGCCGTTGAGTTGCGCGGTAAGCATCCAGTGCGTGCCGACGTCCTGCACTTGCGTCAGCATCGCCGGCACCGCGCCCGGTGCATTCGGCTCGGCGAGCGTGACGTATTCGGGGCGGATGCCGAGCTTGATCGGGCCTTCGGGCAGTTCACGCGTGGCGTGCAGGCGCGTGCCTGCGATGTCCAGCATGCCGCCCGCGCTCTGTGCCGGCAGGAAGTTCATGCCGGGCGAGCCGATGAAGTGGCCGACGAAGGTATGGGCCGGCCGCTCGAACAAGGCCTCGGCACTGCCGATCTGCACGGCCTTGCCGCGCGTCATCACGACCACCTCTTCCGCGAAGGTCAGCGCTTCGACCTGGTCGTGCGTGACGTAGATCAGCGTGAGCTTGAGTTCGCGGTGGATCTGCTTGAGCTTGCGACGAAGCTGCCACTTGAGGTGCGGGTCGATCACGGTCAACGGCTCGTCGAAGAGCACGGCGGACACGTCGCTGCGCACCAGGCCGCGACCGAGCGAGATCTTCTGCTTGGCATCGGCCGCGAGGCCGGCCGCGCGCTGGTTGAGCTGTCCGCTCATGTCGAGCATCTCGGCGATTTCGCCCACACGCTTGCGGATCTGCTCGGCCGGCACGTTGCGGTTGCGCAGCGGAAAGGCGAGGTTCTGCGCCACGGTCATCGTGTCGTAGATCACCGGGAACTGAAACACCTGCGCGATGTTGCGCTGCTGCGGTGTCTCCAGCGTCACGTCGCGCCCGTTGAACTTGACGCTGCCCTTCGACGGCGCCAACAGGCCCGAGATGATGTTGAGCATCGTGGTCTTGCCGCAGCCCGAGGGGCCGAGCAAGGCATAGGCGCCGCCGTCGCGGAAGCTCATCTTCAGCGGCAGCAACGCATAGTCGCTGTCCTGCGTGGGATTCGGGCGATAGGCGTGGGCCAGATCGAGGTCGATGCGGGCCATCTCAGCCTCCCCTGTGGCGCCAGGCCGGTGCGACGGCGAGTCGCTCGCCGCTGTCGAACACATAGGCCTGCGCTGCGCTGAAATACAGCGTGATCGCCGCCCCCAGGTCGAAGCGATGCACGCCGGTGAGCTGCGCGACCAGTTCGCCCACCAGCGTCTCGACGTGGACGAAGGTGTCGGAGCCGGAGATTTCCGCCAGCTCGACCTTGCCGGGCAAGGGCATGTCGCCGTTGCTCGCGCCAACGTTGAGTGCGCTCGCACGCAGGCCGATGGTCACCGCGCCTTCGATGCCGGCGGGCAGCGCCAGAGGCAGCATGGGGCCGCCCTCGATCTGCACGCCGCCCTCCACCACGCGCCCGGCCATGAGGTTCATCGGCGGGTCGCTGAAGGCGCGCGCCACGCGCAACGATTGCGGCGCATGGAAGACCTCGGCGGTCGGCCCGTACTGCAGCAGTTCGCCGGCATCCATCACCGCCGTGTAGCCGCCGAGCAGGAGGGCCTCGCCCGGCTCGGTGGTGGCGTAGATCACCGTCGAGTCACCGGTCGCGAAAAGCTGCGTGAGTTCCTCGCGCAGCCCTTCGCGCAGCTTGTAGTCGAGGTTCACCAGCGGTTCGTCGAGCAGCATCAGCGGCGCGCCCTTGGCCAGCGCACGCGCCAGCGCCACGCGCTGCTGCTGGCCGCCGGAGAGTTCCGCCGGATAGCGGTCGAGGAACATGCCGATGTGCAGCTTGTCGGCCAGTTCGCGCACGCGGGCCTCGACGTTCTTTTCTCCGCGCAGCTTGAGCGGGGAGCCGATGTTCTCGGCCACCTTCAGCGAGGGGTAGTTGATGAACTGCTGATACACCATCGCCACGTTGCGCTCGCGCACCGGCACGCCCGTCACGTCCTTGTCGTTGACCAGGACCTTGCCTTCGGTCGGCGCGTCGAGGCCGGCCATGAGCCGCATCAGGCTGGTCTTGCCGGCCTGCGTCGCGCCCAGCAGCACCGTCACCGCGCCGCTCTTCGGCGCAATGCTCTGCGGGTAAAGCCAGGTCTGCGCGCCCACCTTCTTGGTGACGCGTTCGAGTGTCAGCTGCATGAACCTCCCTCTGTCGCCAAAGCCTCTGAACGTGCATGGGCCTCCATCCACGAGTTGACCTGTTCGCGCTCGATGCGCGTGTAGTGCAGGCCGAGCTTGGAGCGGCGCCACAACACGTCGTCGCCGCTGCAGGCCCATTCCTCGTCGCGCAAGTAGTGCAACTCGCGCGCGTGGAGCCCGGGCGCGACGGCCTCGCCCAAGTCGTCCATCGATTTCGCATCGCCGATGACTTCCAGGACGCGGGCACCGTAGGCGCGTGCGAGGCGGCGCGCGAGGTTGAATTCGAGCCACGGGTAAGTCGCGCGGACGGCTTCGACGAAACGCTCGAAGTCGTCGTCGGGCCGCGATGTGCGGCTGGTGCCGTCGATCCAGGCCGAGAGATCGCCACCGGCCATGAAGGCGCCTTCGGTCCATGGGGTGCGGGTTTCGCCGAGCATCCGGCCCACCTCGTCGGCCGCGTCCTCGGCGAGCTTGCGGAAGGTCGTGATCTTGCCGCCCCACACCGACAGCAGCGGCGCCGCGCTGGTGTTGGATTCGAGCATGTAGTCGCGCGTCACGGCCGAGGGGTCGCCCGATGCGTCGTCGAGCAGAGGTCGTACGCCCGAATAGGTCCACACCACGTCCGCAGGGGTGACGGCCTTCCGGAAATAGCGGCTGGCCTGAGTGCAGAGGTATTCCACCTCGTCATCGCCGATGCGCGCGGCGCCCGGGTCGTCGCCCTGCAGTTCGATGTCGGTGGTTCCGATCAGCGTGAAGTCGTCCTGGTACGGGATCGCGAAGATGATCCGCTTGTCGGGGTTCTGGAAGATGTAGGCGTGGTCGTGGCCGAAGACGCGCGGCACGACGATGTGGCTGCCTTTGACGAGCCGCAGGTGACGGGTCGCGAGCGCCTCGCCCTGCGCCGAGTGCGCCACGCCGCGGAGGAAGGTTTCGGCCCACGGCCCGGCCGCATTCACGACGGCGCGGGCGCGCACGGTGCGCTGCCCCTCGGCACCTTCGAGCACAGCCGTCCAGCCGTCGACACTGCGTTGCGCGCTGATGCAGCGTGTGCGGGTCAGGATCTCCGCGCCGCGTGCGCGCGCATCGAGCGCGTTCAGCACGACGAGGCGCGCGTCATCCACCCAGCCATCCGAATAGACGAAGCCGCGCTTGAACTCGGGCTTGAGCGCCGCACCGGCCTCGTGGTGCTTGAGGTCGACGGTGCGCGACCCTGGCAGCACCTCGCGGCGGGCCAGGTGGTCGTACATGAAGAGGCCCATGCGGATCATCCAGGCCGGCCGCATCGACGGGTCGTGCGGCATCACGAAGCGCAGCGGCCACATGATGTGCGGCGCGCTCTTCAGCAGCACTTCGCGCTCCTGCAGCGCCTTGCGCACGAGCGAGAACTCGTAGTACTCGAGGTAGCGCAGCCCGCCATGGATCAGCTTGGTGGACGAGGACGAGGTGTGCGCCGCGAGATCGTCCTTCTCGCACAGCAGCACGCGCCAGCCCCGGCCCGCCAGGTCGCGCGCGATGCCGCACCCGTTGATGCCGCCGCCGACGATCAGCACGTCGCAATCGGCGGCAGAGGCGGTCGATGACGGGGTGGGTTCGCTCACGGGCGCTCGGTCCTTGGAAATGTGACTTAATGCACGGTTTAGGGGCAGATCGCTTTCGTATCTTTTCATTCTGGTTCCTTACGGCGCGATTTTCTTCGGCGTTAACCCTTAAGTCCATTCGTTTCCTTTCGTTCTAAAGTGACCCGCCCCCTTTCGATGCACGTCCCCGTGAATTCCAATCCGCGCCAACTCAAGCTGCTCAATACCGTGCGCTCGCGCGGCGCCGTCACCGTCGAAGAGCTGGCCGACATGCTCGACGTGACCCTGCAGACCGTGCGTCGCGACGTGCAGCGGCTGGCGGACGAAGGGCTGTTGACGCGCTTTCATGGCGGGGTGCGCGTACCGAGCTCGACCACGGAGAACATCGGCTACCAGCAGCGCGAGACGCTGCATGCCGAGGGCAAGGCCCGCATCGCGCGCGCGGTGGCGGCGCGGGTGCCGAACGACTGCTCGCTCATCCTCAACATCGGCACCACGACCGAGGCCATCGCGAAGGCGCTGCTGCGCCACACCGGCCTGCGCGTGATCACGAACAACCTGAACGTCGCGACCATCCTGAGCGACAACCCCAACTGCGAGGTCATCGTCGCGGGCGGTTCGGTACGGCTGCGCGACCGCGCCATCGTGGGCGAAGCGACGGTCGATTTCATCCGCCAGTTCAAGGTCGACATCGCGCTGATCGGCGTGTCGAGCATCGAGGCCGACGGCACGCTGCGCGACTTCGACCTGCGCGAGGTGAAGGTGGCGCAAACCATCATCGCGCAAGCGCGCGAGGTGTGGCTGGCTGCCGACGCGAGCAAGTTCAACCGGCCTGCGATGATCGAGCTCGCGAAGCTTTCGCAGATCGACTGCCTCTTCACGGACGCCGAGCCGCCTCCGCCCTTCCTCGAACTGCTTGAACGCGCCCAAGTCCGCTGCGAAATAGCGCGCGAACACTGAAGGACCCCTTGCAATGACCTACCTGCTCGCCCTCGACCAGGGCACGTCGAGCTCCCGCAGCATCGTCTTCGATCGCGAGGGCCGCATCGTCGCCATCGCCCAACAGGAACTCACGCAGATCTACCCGCAGCCCGGCTGGGTGGAGCACGACCCGATGGAGATCTGGACCAGCCAGCTCGCCACCGCGCGCGAGGTGCTGGCCAAGGCGAAGCTGAAGGCGAGCGACATCCACGCGGTCGGCATCACCAACCAGCGCGAGACCACCGTGGTATGGAACCGCAAGACAGGCCAGCCGGTGCATCACGCCATCGTCTGGCAGGACCGCCGCGCCGAACCGCTGTGCGCAAGGTTGCGCGAAGACGGCATGACCGACACCATCCGCGAGAAGACCGGGCTCGTGATCGACGCCTATTTCTCCGGCACCAAGCTGCGCTGGCTGCTCGACAACGTACCGGGCGTGCGCGCGCAGGCCGAGCGCGGCGACCTGGCCTTCGGCACGATCGACAGCTGGCTGATCTGGCAGCTCACCGGCGGGAAGGTGCACGTCACGGACGTGAGCAATGCCTCACGCACGATGCTCTTCAACGTGCACACCAACCAGTGGGATGCGGAGCTGCTGAAGGCGCTCGACATCCCCGCATCGCTGATGCCCGAGGTCAAGCCGTCGAGCGCGCACTTCGCCGATACCGACGCGGCCCTGCTGGAGCGCAGCCTGCCGATCGGCGGCGTCGCGGGCGACCAGCAGAGCGCCCTCTTCGGCCAGGCCTGCTTCGATGCCGGCATGGCAAAGAACACCTATGGCACCGGCTGCTTCCTGCTGATGCACACCGGCGGCGCCTTTCAGCCTTCGCACAACGGCCTGCTCGTGACGAGCGCCGCGCAGACCGGCACGCAGCCGCAGTACGCGATGGAAGGCAGCGTGTTCGTCGGCGGCGCGGTCGTGCAATGGCTGCGCGATGGCCTCAAGGCCATTCCCGGCAGCGCCCACGTGCAAGCGCTCGCGGAGAGCGTGCCCGATGCAGGCGGCGTGATGATGGTGCCGGCCTTCACCGGCCTCGGCGCGCCCTACTGGGACGCCGATGCGCGCGGGATCATCACCGGGCTCACGCGTGGCACGACCGTCGCGCACATCGCGCGCGCCGCGCTGGAAAGCATCGCCTACCAGAGCGCCGCGCTGCTCCAGGCGATGAGCCGGGATGCGGTTGCGGCGGGCGGCACGCCGGTGGCGGAACTGCGGGTGGATGGCGGGGCCTGCGTGAACAACCTGCTGATGCAGTTTCAGGCCGACCTGTTGGGTATTCCGGTCGTGCGACCGGAAGTGACGGAGACTACAGCGCTGGGCGCCGCGTACCTCGCAGGGCTGTCGACAGGCATCTACAGCGACGTCAGCCAGCTATCGAAACTCTGGCGAATCGAACGACGCTTCATGCCCACCATGGGCCGCCCCCAGGCCGAGGAATCCATGACCCGCTGGGAACGCGCAGTCCGCCAGGCCACAACGCCTTAGGCGGGGGGTTTAGCCAGAAACACCGCGGAACCGGCTCCGCCGGGCCGCCGGTGTTGCCCCCTGCAAGGGGGTGGAGAGCGACACGAAGTGCGCGAGCCTGGGGGTGGGCTCTAGTGCCCTGGAACGAGGAAGTCCTGGCTGATCCGCCACCCGAGTTCATTCACCCGATCCAGGAACTGCGTGAGATACGCATGCAACCCGGTCGCCAGAATCTCGTCGACACGTGCGTACTGCAGATCCGCCAGCAGCTTGCCCGCCCGCCGCTGCGTCTCCGCGCTCTGCTCGTTCTTCACCTTCTCGAGGTTGTTCACCACCTCGTGCAGGCTCGCATGCAGCGAGCGCGGCATGTCGGCGCGCAGGATGAGCAGTTCGGCGACACGCTCGGGCTTGATCACGTCGCGGTACACCTTGCGGTAGACCTCGAAGGCCGAGACGCTGCGCAGGATCGCGCTCCAGTGATAGAAGTCGTACTCTTGGTCTTCCTCGGTGGCGGTGCCGAAGAACTCGCTGTTGAGGGCGTGGAACTTGACGTCGACCAGCCGCGCCGTGTTGTCCGCGCGTTCGAGGAAGGTGCCGAGGCGCGAGAAGTAGAAGGCCTCGTCCTGCAGCATGGTCCCTAGCGTCACGCCCCGCGAGAGGTGCGAGCGGAACTTGACCCATTCGAAGAACTGCGCCGGATCGCGTTCGAACTCGCCCGTGCGCAGCATGCGGTTGACTTCGAGCCAGGTGGTGTTCTGCGTCTCCCAGGCCTCGGTGGTGAGGGCACCGCGCACGGCGCGCGCGTTCTCGCGTGCAGCGCGGAGGCACGAGAGGATCGACGAAGGATTCGACTCGTCCTTGACCATGAACTCCATCACCTCGTTAGGCTTGAAGTGGTCGTGCTTCTCGTTGTAGAGCGGCAGCAGTTCGCTGATGGAGAGCAGGCCCTGCCAGCCGTACTTGGCGACTTCGGCGGATTGCGGCAGCAGCGACGTCTGGTAGTTGACGTCGAGCATGCGTGCGGTGTTTTCCGCGCGCTCGGTATAGCGCGACATCCAGTAGAGGTGATCGGCGGTGCGTGACAACATTTCTTGAGGCTCCCGTGATCAGGACGACGACTGGCTTTGCGATTGCGACTGCGTGGCTTTGGCGCCGCGGTCCGCTTCCAGGATCCAGGTGTCCTTGGTGCCGCCGCCCTGCGACGAGTTGACGACCAGCGACCCCTCCTTGAGCGCGACGCGCGTCAGCCCACCCGGCACCATCTGCACCTCCTTGGCCGACAGCACGAAGGGCCGCAGGTCGATGTGGCGCGGCGCGATGCCGGCGTCCACGAAGGTCGGGGAGGTGGACAGGCTCAGCGTCGGCTGCGCGATGTAGCCATCGGGCTTGGCGATCACGGCCTTCTTGAAATCCTCGATCTCGGCCTGCGTAGCGGCCGGGCCGATCAGCATGCCGTAGCCGCCGGCGCCATGCACTTCCTTGACGACCAGGTCCTTCATGTTGGCGAGCGTGTAGTCGAGCTCGTCCTTGTTGCGGCACATGTAGGTGGGCACGTTCTTGAGGATGGGCGTCTCGCCGAGGTAGAACTCGATCATCTTCGGCACGTAGGGGTAGATGGACTTGTCGTCCGCGACGCCGGTGCCGACGGCATTGCAGATGACGACGTTGCCCTCGCGGTAGGCGCGCATCAGGCCGGCGGTGCCGAGCGTGGAGGTCGGGCGGAAGACTTCGGGGTCGAGGAAGTCGTCGTCGACGCGGCGGTAGATGACGTCCACGCGCTTCGGGCCGCGGGTGGTGCGCATGTAGACGAAATCGTCCTTGACGAAGAGGTCCTGCCCTTCGACCAGTTCGACGCCCATCTGCTGGGCGAGGAAGGCATGCTCGAAGTACGCGCTGTTGTACATGCCGGGGGTGAGCACGACGACGGTGGGCTCGGCGGTGGCCGGCGGCGCGGAGGCACGCAGGGTTTCGAGCAGCAGGTCGGGGTAGTGCGCGACGGGCGCGATGCGGTTCTGGCTGAACAGCTCGGGGAAGAGCCGCATCATCATCTTGCGGTTCTCGAGCATGTAGCTCACGCCGCTGGGCACGCGCAGGTTGTCTTCGAGCACGTAGTACTCGCCATTGCCGCCCGAGTCGGGGGCGCGGACGATGTCGATGCCCGCGATGTGCGAGTAGATGTCGTTGGGCACCTTCACGCCGACCATCTCGGGGCGGTACTGGGCGTTGTTCAGGATCTGCTCGGCCGGGATGACGCCGGCCTTGATGATTTCCTGGCCGTGGTAGACGTCATGGATGAAGCGGTTGAGCGCCGTCACGCGCTGGACGAGGCCTTTTTCCATGGAGGCCCACTCGTGGGCCGGGATGATGCGCGGCAGCAGGTCGAAGGGGATCAGGCGCTCGGTGCCCGAGCCGTCTTCGTCCTTCGCGCCGTAGACGGCAAAGGTGATCCCGACCCGGCGGAAGATCATTTCCGCCTCCTCGCGCCGCGATCGCATCACCTCGCCGGGTTGCTTCGCAAGCCATTGGTCGTAGCGTTTGTAGTGGCTCCGGACCGCTGCGCCGTTGTAGGGCAGCTGCTCATACATCTCGTCGAATTTGTGCATGGGACGACCAATCTCCTTGGGCATAGCTTAGCAAGTTCAAGGCCAAATACCGTCGCCATCTTGCCCCATGTCGTGCCGCCAGTAGCGGCGCGACTGCCGCCGCAGGCATCCGACCACGCCCGGCGACTTGCTGGACCACGAGGCCGCGCCGCAGTGCGGGCTGTCGACCAACGAGACGCCGCGTTCGAGGTAGCGCTCGACGACTTCGGGCGCGGGATGCCCGAAACGGTTGCGATAGCCGGCCTGGACCAGCGCCACCCGTGGTTGCACGGCGTTAAGCAGTCGGTCGCTAGAAGAAGTCTTGCTTCCGTGGTGGGGCACCTATGCAGGGAAACCCGAGGAAACAGTGTCGGCGTCCACTCTGTAGATCCCTGTTGAACCGTGTGCGGGATAACATAGTTCCCCGCACAACGTTCGCA
>NZ_JBPJZT010000060.1:0-1739 GCF_051216375.1 Variovorax glacialis
GCGTCAAAGACCATGCGCACCGCGCGCTCCATGACCTCAGGGGAAAACTTCGGTGACTTTCTCATCTTGGCTCCATTCTCAATCGAAGGAGCCTCCTCAAAATCCGGGGCGGTTCAAAGTGCCTGCGTCTGCGCTGGACCGGTCAAGGGTGCCCCAATGCCTTTTTTGGCCAAGACGAGGGCGGTGGGTCGTGCGAGCTCGAAAGCGTTCCGCTTCGCCCCAAAGTCAGGGAGCGGCTAGTCGGCCGCTTTGACTTGTACCTCGCAAGTGGTGCGACGGTCGCCATAAGCCGAATGTGCCGGCACCAAGACCAAACGATACGCGACTTCGGTGGGTAGGAACCCGCGGGCCTCCGACGACCGGCAGCCGCCGGGACCCCTCTCCCAGTTCAAAGGTCCCGCTGACGGCCGCCTAGCGTCGCGCAGTAAGAGGCAAAAAGCGAGCCCAGCACCAACGAAATGAATATCCAAAGCGATCCATAGGCGGTTGCCTTTCGTGCCGAGTCCTCCATCGCCTTGGCCTTCGTCTTGGTCTCTTCCAGGGCGGCTTTGGCGCGAGAGTAGATGTCGTTGACTCGCTTCTCCGCATCCTGTTGGCTCAGGCCGGTTCGCTGTGCCACGACCTGACTTGCGTAGCGACTGTCTTCTGGCGACAGCGTCCCCGTGCGCAATGCGTTGGCAAAGATTCGCCCGACCTCCGCAGTGGTCGCGCGGTCCGTTGTGGCTTGACCTGCATCAGACTGGCTTGCAGCCCCGGACGCGGGTGTCGCGCTGGGGTCTTTCCTGAACAGGGAGTCAGTCATGTACGCCATGGGGCCTCCATCGTCGCCGGAGCGGTTCGCTGAAGCCGCTCCTGCCGCTGCCGAGGCTGCGCCGCCCGCGACAGTGCTGGCGACACCCATGCCCGCCTTAGCACCGGCGCTAACGGCCGAACCGACCGCAGACGCGATCAATGCGAAGGTTACAAGCGTAGCCACCGCCCACGAAAGAGCGCCGTGAGCGGTATCGCGGAAGTGCGCCTCGTCCGTATGAATGCCGCTCCATTTGGTTCGCAGGCGCCCTGCAAGGTACCCGCCAAGGCCGGAAGAAGCCAGTTGGGTGAACGTGATCCAGAAGATGCCGGCGATACCGATCGTTTTCGCTTCCGCGCCCTCGCCCTCCCACGGGGACGCGAGGCCCAGGCCCATGCCGGCGCCCAATACGATCATTATCAAAGTCAGTGCGGCGGCGACAGCCGCACCCGCAAACACGGCGCCCCATGAGACTCCTGATTGGGGAGCTTCAGGCGCTGCGGAGTCCTGCCGCGGCCCAATGCCTGGCATCGGTGATTCTTGAGCGTAGGTGGCCATGGCTTCGTCCTTGAGTGTTGTTGTGTACAGCGCATGGAACCAGCCGCACAGCTCCATCGGCGTACGCGAGACCCTGTGTTGTAGGTAGGCAATAGCCCGATTCGGACGACTCCCGCGCCCGGTGCTTGCTACGACGCCGACCCGTCACTCGGCGGAAGGTTGTTTCCGAAGGAGACCATGCCATGCCAGACCAGGTCAGGATCGCGCCCGGATTAATGTCAACGAGGACCACAAGGTCCACCACTGGATTCAGGCCCTCGGCGTGTCCGAAGCAATGAACCGCACCGGCTTTCGAGGAGGCCTATTGGCTTGAGTCCGACCGGGATGGTCTGACTTCTCTTCTGGCTGTTCTGACTTTCATTATTCCAGCCCCCCGCAGGGGCCGCCGGAG
>NZ_JBPJZT010000061.1:0-1569 GCF_051216375.1 Variovorax glacialis
GGAGATGCTATGGATGCCTCTCTCCCGAAGGGGATCAGAAGACTGGAGTTGAGGTGGCGCCGAAGGCGGCAACAGCCGTTCAATCTCAGCAAGAGTGGGGGACCCTCTGCTGGATACGGCATCGAAGTGCCCAAGAGGTGATAGACCAAGGTCTTCACAAACACCGCAGAGGGTCCGTCATGAATCGTAATACAGGCATGAATGCAGGACAAATCATTGGCACCATGAACGGTCGGCAGGTCGTCGGGCTGGACATTGCCAAGCACGTTTTTCAGCTGCACACGGTGGACATGGGCACGGGCGAGGTCATCAACGTGCAGCTCAAGCGCGCCAAGGTCATCGAGCACTTTGCCAATCGCCAGCCCTGCCTCATCGCCATCGAGGCCTGCGGGAGTGGCCACCACTGGGCGCGCGAATTGATGGCCCTGGGCCACACGGTGCGTCTGCTGCACGCCAAGGCGGTGCGGCCCTTCGTCTCGGGCAACAAGACCGATGCCACTGATGCTCGTGCGATCTGGCTGGCCGTGCAACAGCCTGGCGTGAAATTCGTTGGCATCAAATCCGCGGTCCAGCAAGCCACGCTCACGCTGCATCGCCAGCGCGAACTCCTGATGAAGATACGCACCATGCAAACCAACGCCCTGCGTGGGCTGCTGTATGAATTCGGCGCCACCTTCGCCAGGGGCCGCAATGCCCTGTTCAAGGACGTCGATCAGGCTCTGGAAGAGCTCTCGCCACAGTTGCCCCAAATGGTCAGGGACAGCCTGCACGAGCAAGTCCTTCGCATCAAGGCGTTGAACCAGGACATGCAGACGATTGAAAAGCGCCTGGCCATGCAACTCAAGGCCGATGCGGACATGCGACGCATTGCGCAGATCCCAGGCGTGGGCTTGCTCACGGCGACGGCGGCCATTGCCACCATGGGCGAGGCCAGCGCCTTCAAGTCAGGGCGGGAGTTCTGCGCCTGGTTAGGCCTGGTGCCCTCGCAGAGCGGCACGGGCGGCAAGGTACGCCTGGGCAGCATCTCCAAACGAGGTGACACGTACATGCGCACCTTGCTCATTCACGGCGCCAGGAGTGTGCTGAGGCACGCCAAGGAACCTGGGGCGTGGCTCGAAGGGCTCAAGAGCCGCAGGCCCGCCAACGTGGTGATCGTGGCACAGGCGGCCAAGATGGCCCGAACGATCTGGGCCGTGACGGCCGCGCAGCAAGATTACCAACAGGGATTTCAAAGCCTCAGGCCGCAAGCGGCCCCGAGGATTGAGACAGCTAAATGATCAACCAACTGTAGAAAGGATATGGATCGGTCTTCGCAAGGGCAGTAAGGCAGCAACGAGTGAAGTGATGTGAAACAGGTCAGACCGGGACGAGCCAAACCTGCATGATGGACCGGACATAAAAAGTCCGCTTCGGAGATGAGGCGCTTGTCAGCGGATATGCATCGGGGCCAGCGGCGGCAAGTTGGGAAACCAGACAAGCCGCGCAATCAAGGCCGGATATAAGGACGCAGCCGACTTCTTCACAGCACGACACGACTTCTTCTTGCAACCCGGGAGGCATCCATATAAG
>NZ_JBPJZT010000062.1:0-1482 GCF_051216375.1 Variovorax glacialis
GCATCGAGGCCAGCGCGTGGCCTGCCATGTCCGCAGTTCACGTCGGGGTGGCTTCACCACCGTGGACGAGCACATGCCCGCGGCGCACCGCGCCCACAAGCAGTGGACGCCGGAGCGACTGATCCATTGGGGCAACGGCATCGGCACGAACACCGGCCAGTTCGTGACCCAGTTGCTGCAGCGATTCCGCCATCCCGAGCACGGCTACCGCAGTTGCCTGGGCCTGCTTAGCCTGGTCAAGCGCTACAGCCCGCAGCGTGTGGAGGCCGCCTGCGCGCTGGCCCTGGAGCTCGGTGGCGGGCCATACCGCAACGTGCGCGACATCCTGGCCAACGGGCGTGACCTGGTCAAGCGCGCGGAACCTGAACCCGAGTGGGTCGCGCCCGAGCACCACAACCTGCGCGGTGCGGCGTACTACCACTGACGCCAGCCATGGCCCCCATCAATCAAGAACCGAAGGACAAGGACATCTCCATGATGATGAACAACACGCTGGCGCAACTGCGCGATCTCAAGCTCGCCGGCATGGCCACGGCCGTCGAGGAGCAACTCGCAAGCAACGCGAGCACGACATTGAGCTTCGAGGAGCGTCTGGCCTTGATGGTCGATCGCGAGGTTCATCACCGCAGCGACAAGCGCCAGGCCGCGCTGCTCAAGAGGGCCGCACTCAAGTACCCGCAGGCCTGCATCGAAGATGTGGATGGCCGTGCCGGGCGCGGCTTCGAGCGCGGCGCGATGATGAGTCTGGCGCTATCGCGCTGGGTCGAGGACGGGACCGCGATCCTGGTTACGGGCCCCACAGGATCGGGGAAATCGTGGCTGGCCTGCGCGTTGGCGCAGTACGCGTGCCGACGCGGGCACTCGGCGCTGTATCTGCGCGCGCCACGTCTTGGAGAGGACCTCCGGCTGCTGCATGGCAACGGCGGCTTCGCCCGTTGGCTCGCGGCAGTGGCGCGCACAGAAGTCCTCGTCCTGGACGATTGGGGAATGGCCGCGCTGGACGGTCCCACGCGCGCTGACCTGATGGAGATCATCGACGACCGCGCCGGCACGCGCCCGACGATCGTGACCAGCCAGTTGCCGATCGAGCATTGGCATGCCTGGATCGGCGACGCGACGATCGCCGATGCGATCCTGGATCGACTGCTCTCGCGCAGTCATCGCCTGGCGCTCAAGGGAAAGTCCCTGCGACCGGGCAAGGCCACCAGCGTAAGCGACGCACCCGACTCACTCATCGATTCCACCGGCGACGCTGCCGAAATGCAGTAAGTAGTTCGCCAACACCACGAACAAAAAAAAGCAAGACAAAAACGCAGAGCCCTTCGCCCATATGCAGGCATCGCCCGCTCACTCTCGCTCTTCAGGGAGGTACTTCAGCCCTTCAAATCAACCTCATCCCTACAATCTCTTCCGCGCAACCCAGCATCCGACCGACATCGGTCACGTTCCCGAAATCATCGGTCACGTTCGCCGAAATACGCA
>NZ_JBPJZT010000063.1:0-1456 GCF_051216375.1 Variovorax glacialis
TGAACCGCACCGGCTTTCGAGGAGGCCTATTGGCTTGAGTCCGACCGGGATGGTCTGACTTCTCTTCTGGCTGTTCTGACTTTCATTATTCCAGCCCCCCGCAGGGGCCGCCGGAGGCGCCCCCGGTTGGGCCATGTACTCATGGTTCAACCCTCCTGCAGCACTGCCGACTGGGCAGGCTTGGTTGTGGTCACCGCCTGAGCTTGCAGGCGCCAGTAGTTCGCCTCTGCTTCGGCCGGCGGGATGTAGCCGATGGGCTCCAGCAAGCGATGGTGGTTGAACCATGAGACCCACTCGAGAGTGGCGAGTTCGACCGCCTCGCGCGTCTTCCAGGGGCCGCGTCGGTGGATGATCTCAGCCTTGTACAGGCCGTTGATGGTCTCGGCCAGCGCGTTGTCGTAGCTGTCGCCGGTGCTGCCCACCGAGGGTTCGATGCCGGCTTCGCCCAGCCTCTCGCTGTAGCGGATCGACACGTACTGCGAGCCCCTATCGCTGTGATGCACCAGCGCCCCTTCACGCTCGCGCCGACGCGCGTACAGTGCCTGCTCCAGCGCGTCGAGCACGAAGTCGGTCTGCATCGAGCTGCTGACCCGCCAGCCGACGATGCGCCGCGCGAAGACATCGATGACGAAGGCCACGTACACGAAGCCCTGCCAAGTCGACACGTAGGTGAAGTCCGCCACCCAAAGCTGGTTCGGCCTGTCAGCGTTGAAGTGCCGGTTCACCCGGTCGAGCGGGCATGCGGCTTTGACGTCCGGTACTGTCGTTCGCACTTTTTTGCCGCGACGCGCGCCGCTCAGCCCGCATAGCCGCATGAGTCGCTCGACAGTGCATCGCGCCACAGCCGTGCCTTCGCGGCGCAGTTGCCGCCAGACCTTGTCGGCGCCATAGACCCGCAGGTTCTGGTCGTACACGCGCTCCACCTGCAGCAGCAAGCTCGCATCACGCTGGGCTCGCGCGGGCAGCAGCGCCGGGTTGCGCTGGCGCGCCGCGTGGCGCCGGTATGCCGACGGGGCGACCTGCAGCGCGCGGCAGATCGGCTCGACCCCGCAACGAGCGCGATGCTCGTCGATGAAGGCGTTCACTTCTTGAGTTGGCGGTCGAACTCCGCCTGGGCGAAATACGCGCTGGCCAACTTCAGGATCTCGTTGGTCTTGCGCAGTTCGCGAACCTCGCGCTCGAGGTCCTTGATGCGCTGCTGCTCGACGGTGCTCGGGCCTGGCCGTACGCCGCTGTCGCGCTCACCCTGGCGCACCCACTTGCGCAGCGTCTCGCCCGTGCAGCCGATCTTGCCGGCGATCGATTCGATCGCCGCCCACTGCGACGGGTACTGGTCCTTGGCGTCAAAGACCATGCGCACCGCGCGCTCCATGACCTCAGGGGAAAACTTCGGTGACTTTCTCATCTTGGCTCCATTCTCAATCGAAGGAGCCTCCTCAAAATCCGGGGCGGTTCA
>NZ_JBPJZT010000064.1:0-1447 GCF_051216375.1 Variovorax glacialis
GCGGGATCGCTCCGGTGATGCGACACGAACGTTGCAGCGACGATGAATCAGACTCATATCCGCGGATTGGTTACCAGCACTTCATCGATTCGTCGCGGGCCTGCCTCGTTCTAGCGCCGGGGATCTGCCTTTCGGTGCCCCTGTAGTGTGGCCGAGGGTTGCCCAATCGGTGCCCGTGCCACATCACCGCAGCGATCCCTTCTCACACCGCGCTCAGGCTGCCTGTTCCTCCTCGCGTCGTACCTGCAGGCCGATCGCCCAGATGAAGCCGGCCAACTCACGTGCGACAGCCACGCAGGCCTTGTTGATCTGTACCCCGCGATTGCGCAGCGCGGCAAACCGTTGCGTCAACCTCAGCTGCGCCTTCCATGCGGTCGTTCGGATCGACTCTGGCAGCGCTTCCTGGCGCGCCAGTGCCTCGCGGCCGATTCGAGCCTTGAAGCGATAGTTCCAGGCCGATTCGGTCAGCAGCCGGCGTGCGTGCGCGTTCCCCGTCTTGGTAATGCTGCCACGACTTGTTCGCTCGCCGCTCGAGTGCTCCGAAGGAACCAAGCCGAGGTATCCCATGAGCTTTCGCGGATGCGAGAAGCGCGCGAGGTCGCCAATCTCGGCCATCAGGCCGATCGCCGTGATCGCGGCAACCCCACGAAGCGCCTGGAGCGCACGGACTACCGGCTCAAAACGCCAACCCGTGATCGACGCCACCAGCGCCTTCGTCAACCGCTCGACTCGCTCGTCAGCGGCCTCGACCGTGTGCCAATACTCGGTAAACGCCGTCTGGGTGGCGCCGGCGTCGAAGTTCAGCGTCGACAGCCAGCGGTAGTAGGCAATGCTCCACGAGGTCTTGCCAGGGTAGCGGATGTCGTGGCGCAGCAAGAAGCCCTTGAGCTGATGGCGGGCCTGGACGCGACTGTTAACCGCGTCTTCGCGCGCCCTCGACAGGTCACGGATCGCTTCGTCATCTGGATCTGGAATCCACACGGCGCTCAACTGGCCGGCACGCGAGCACTCGGCCAATTGAACGCTGTCGCGTGAGTCGGTCTTGATCCGGTCGCCTGGACGTCGCGGGATCTGCGACGGGGCAATGATCTCGCAGCTATAGCCCCTGGCCTTCAGGACTCGCTGCAGTCCGAAGCCCGTCGGTCCTGCCTCGTACACGATGTGCAATTGCTCCGCGGTACCGGCCTTCGCCAGCACCTTCAGCAACTTGTTCACGTCATGCGTGACCTTGCCGATCAAGCGCCCGGGCGGTCGACCTGGCTCGGCCGCCGCCACGCTGATGCTGTCCCTGTGGACGTCCAAACCCACGTGAATCTTGCTACGCTCTTGCATGGCCGGTCTCCTTGTTGCTGACGACGCAAGTCACAGCATGTAGCTCTGCGTCCCTGGACGCAACCTACATGTTGGAGACCGGCCGCCTGTCTACTGGGCGGCGACCATCATGTCT
>NZ_JBPJZT010000065.1:0-1311 GCF_051216375.1 Variovorax glacialis
CGATGCAGCAGTTCGACCAGCGCGTCGGTGATGCGGGCTTCCAGCGCCAAGCCCACCAGCGAGTGCGGCACGCTGTAGCGGTGGGCGTCGACCTCGACGTGATAGTCGATGTGCGCCTTCACCGTCTTGAAGGTGACCCATTGCCAACGCTGGGTCGGCAGGGGTGAGAGCGCAGGGGCATCGAGCTTGGCGAACAGACTTGCGCGGCTGCCCTCGAGCTTCTGGAACTTGCGCTCGTTCAGAGATGGCAGCAACGCCGTGACGGCCGCATCGGCGGCGTGCACGTCGGCCAGCACAGCGTGACGCAGCCGTGCCAGGATCCAGCGGGTGACCACTTGGACCGACGATTCTGCGGATGCCTTGTCCTTCGGCGAATACGGGCGTGCCGGAAGGAACGACACATCGTAGTGACGCGCGAACTCGCGCACCGTCGCGTTGAGCGTTGGCTCGTAGCGGCAGGCCTCGGAAACGAGCGAGCGCGGGTTGTCGGGCACGATGAGTTGCGGGCAACCACCGTAGAAGGTCAGCGCGCGCGCCAGCGCACCCAGCCAGGAGCGCATGCTCTGGTCGGCCGTCGCACAGGCGAAGGTGAAGCTCGATGCGGCCATGGCGGCGACGAAGATCTGCGCGCGCGTTCCGTCGGCCAACGCCAGCGTCGCGCCGGCGTAGTCGATGAACAACTTCTCTCCGGCGCGGCGGTGTTGGCGCATCGAGCGCTTGAGCGACTTGGCGAACGCCTTGTAGTGCTCGCAGAACTGGGTGTAGGCCCAGGTGCGTGCACCCTCGTTAGCCGCGCGGTACTCGGCCCACAACAGCATCAGCGTCACGCCCTTGCGGCGCAGCTCGATGTGTACGAGGGCGAAGTCGGGCTCGACCACACGGGTCTCGCTCGTGCTGCGTCCGAGCAGCCTGCGCTCCAGCGCGGCCTCGTCCAGTTCGCTCGCCGTCTGCCAATCCAAGCCGGCGGCGCTGGCCAAACTGAGGTACTTGGCGACGGCGCCCTTGGAGATGTTCAGGCTGCGCGCGATGCGTTCATGCGATAGATCGCCCTGCAGCTTGAGTCTGAGAATGTCCTTGATCATGCGTATGTCCATGCGTTGCTGTGGCATCGGCTCCCGGCCCAAAGGCCGTGAGGCTATGCCTCAGCGGTGGTTCATACGCAACACCAGCATCGACCCCTTGACAGGTCGCCAACCACCCTCAGGCAGTTGCAAATGGTCCGTCGGTCACGTCACCGAAATCATCGGTCACGTTCCCGAATTCGGCGGTCACGATGCCGAAACGGTCGGTCACGCTCTTCCGAAATACGCA
>NZ_JBPJZT010000066.1:0-1238 GCF_051216375.1 Variovorax glacialis
TTGACGGTCTGCGCCTCGTCGCGAAACTCCAACCCGGCCACACCCGTGGGCGTCACGATGCCGGGCGTGCCCTTCAGCGTCATGCCGATGAACGCAACCTTCGCGCCCTGGAAGGACTTGATGCCGTAGGCCGGGAACAAGGTGCGCCCCGTTGCCGTCTCGACGACATTCGCCGACAGCCACTTGAAACGCGCACCGTCGAAGGTGCCCGGTGCGTTGGAGCCCAGGCCCTTGCAGCTGTTCGGATCGGGCAGGCCGCCGGTGACCTTGCAGCCACCGGACTGCAGCCGACGGAGTTCGGCCGAACCCTTGTCGAACTCGTGGTTGCCGACCGCGTTGAACTCGACGCCGATCTTGTTGAGCGTCTCGACCGCGGGCTCGTCGAAGAAGAGGGCGGAGATCAAGGGCGACGCGCCGATGAAATCACCCGCGCCCACCACGACGTTGTTGACGTTCTGAGCCTTCATGCGCGCCACGTAGGCCGCAAGGTATTCGGCGCCGCCCACGGCGGGGCGCTGCGCTGCGGGTACCAGGGTGTTGACGCCGAAGGTGCCGGGCGTCTGCAGGTTCCCGTGGTAGTCGTTGAATCCGATGATCTTCACCTTGATCGGCTCGGGCGGCCGGCCGTGGTGGTCGTTGCCATGGTCGTGATCGTTGTCGTGATCCCGCCCTTTGCCGCGATCGCGATCGTTGTCACGATCACGGTCGTCGTTGCGGCCCCTGTCCTTGTCTGCGCTGTCGGAACTGCGGGACCTGGCATCGGGCTGTGCGTGCGCGGTGCTGACCATCGGTCCGATGCCTGCGGCGACCATCGTCAGCGCGCAGACGAGCGAGAAGCGGTGTTTCGACATGAGATGCCCTCCGGGTTCCTGGATTGCCAACGAGGCGTGGTGAGCACGCGTGTGGCTCACGCAAGAACTATCGAGGCCGACGGTGACGGGGTGGTGACGGCTTGGCGCCGCGGCGCCGGTTCAGGCCAGGATGGCCACGATGCGCGTGAACGACCAGTACGCCGCCATCGTTCCGGTGGCGTAGAGCGAGGCGAGGCGCGCCATCGGCATCGCCGGCATGCCCCGCACCAGACGGTAGACGACCCATGCGGCCGCGACCGTCATCAATTGCCCGATCTCAACGCCGACGTTGAAGGTGAGGAGGGCCGCCCAGAGGTAGTTGTCGGGCAGGCCTATTTCCTTCAATGCGCCCGCAAAGCCGAGCCCATGCACCAGGCCGAAGAGAAA
>NZ_JBPJZT010000067.1:0-1231 GCF_051216375.1 Variovorax glacialis
TTGCGGATTCAACCGGTCGATGCAACACACTGATGACTGCCGTTGGCAGAAGGAGTGTTGCAGATGGCTTACCGGACGCGAACCTACTACACAGACAGCCAGAAGGCACTGATGTGGGAGCGATGGAGGGAGGGATGGACCCTCCATCAGATCGCTCAGCTGTTCAATCGACCGCACACGTCGGTACAGGGAATTCTGTCGCGCACTGGCGGCATTCGGCCGCCGGAGCGAAGCCGTTCGTCGATGGCACTGACGCTGGCCGAGCGCGAGGAGATCTCGCGTGCCATGGCGGCTGGGTTCTCGATTCGCTCGATCGCGTTGATTCTCGGGCGAGCGCCATCCACCATCAGCCGCGAGATCAGGCGCAACGGTGGTTCAGGGTGCTATCGGGCGACGCAGGCCGACCAGGCAGCATGGGATCGGGCTCATCGACCCAAGCCCTGCAAGCTAGCCAGGAACCGGCTCTTGGCGCGGATCGTCACGGAGAAGCTACGGCTGCAATGGTCTCCGGAGCAGATTGCGGGGTGGCTCAAACACACGTACCCTTGCGACGAGAACTGCCACGTGTCACACGAGACCATCTACCGCAGCCTGTTCATTCAAGCCCGCGGGGCCTTGAAGAAGGAATTGCTGCAGCACCTGAGACGAACGCGAGGCATGCGACGGTCACGCCAGTATTCGCAGAAGACCGACACCCACGGAAGAATCGTTGACGCCGTCTCGATCAGCGAGCGCCCGGCCACGGTTGAAGATCGAGCGGTTCCTGGCCACTGGGAAGGCGACTTGCTGTTCGGAAGCGCGAATAGCCAGATCGCCACGCTGGTTGAGCGTCAGACACGTTACGTGATGCTGGTGAAGGTCGACGGCAAGGACACAGAGACGGTCGTCAACGCGCTGGTCAAGAATGCTCGCAAGCTGCCGCGGGAGCTCTACAAGTCGCTCACCTGGGATCGAGGCAAGGAGATGGCAGGCCACAAGCAGTTCACCTTGGCAACCGACATCCAGGTCTTCTTCTGCGATCCTCAGAATCCTTGGCAGCGCGGCACCAACGAGAACACGAATGGATTGCTCAGGCAGTACATGCCGAAGGGCATGGACATCTCAGGATTCTCACAGCTTCAACTCAACGCGATCGCGAGACAATTGAACGAGAGGCCGCGCAAGACGCTCGGCTTCCATACACCCGCTGAGATGTTCAGCGAATGTGTTGCATCGACCGGTTGAATCCGCA
>NZ_JBPJZT010000068.1:0-1209 GCF_051216375.1 Variovorax glacialis
AGAAAATGGCAAAAGGAAAATTCACCCGTACGAAGCCGCACGTGAACGTGGGCACGATTGGTCACGTTGACCATGGCAAGACGACGCTGACGGCGGCGATTGCGACGGTGCTGTCGAGCAAGTTCGGTGGCGAAGCCAAGGCCTACGACCAGATCGATGCGGCGCCTGAAGAAAAGGCGCGCGGCATCACGATCAACACTGCGCACGTCGAATACGAAACGGCCAACCGCCACTATGCGCACGTGGACTGCCCGGGCCACGCCGACTATGTGAAGAACATGATCACCGGTGCTGCCCAGATGGACGGCGCAATCCTGGTGTGCTCGGCCGCTGACGGCCCGATGCCCCAGACCCGTGAGCACATCCTGCTGGCGCGCCAGGTGGGTGTGGGCTACATCATCGTGTTCCTGAACAAGTGCGACATGGTCGACGACAAGGAACTGCTCGAACTGGTGGAAATGGAAGTGCGCGAGTTGCTCGACAAGTACGAGTTCCCTGGCGATGACACCCCGATCATCCACGGTTCGGCCAAGCTGGCACTCGAAGGCGACAAGGGCGAGCTGGGCGAAGGCGCCATCATGAAGCTGGCCGAGGCGCTGGACACCTACATCCCCACGCCCGAGCGCGCGGTGGACGGTACCTTCCTGATGCCTGTGGAAGACGTATTCTCCATCTCCGGTCGTGGCACCGTGGTGACGGGTGCCGTCGAGCGCGGTGTGATCAAGGTCGGCGAGGAAATCGAGATCGTGGGTATCCGCCCGACGGTCAAGACCACGTGCACGGGCGTTGAAATGTTCCGCAAGCTGCTGGACCAAGGCCAGGCTGGCGACAACGTGGGCGTGCTGCTGCGCGGCACGAAGCGCGAAGAAGTCGAGCGCGGCCAAGTGCTGTGCAAGCCTGGCTCGATCAAGCCCCACACGCATTTCACCGCCGAGGTGTACGTCCTGTCGAAGGACGAAGGCGGTCGTCACACGCCGTTCTTCAACAACTACCGTCCGCAGTTCTACTTCCGCACGACCGACGTGACCGGTGCGATCGAGCTGCCCAAGGACAAGGAAATGGTCATGCCCGGCGACAACGTGTCGATCACGGTGAAGCTGATCAACCCGATCGCGATGGAAGAAGGCCTGCGCTTCGCCATCCGCGAAGGCGGCCGTACCGTGGGCTCGGGCGTCGTGGCGAAGATCCTCGACATCTGATTGGATCGCA
>NZ_JBPJZT010000069.1:0-1167 GCF_051216375.1 Variovorax glacialis
GTGACGTCGGCGCGGGTTGTACCAGCCCTCGATGTAGGTGAACAGCGCCAGCCGAGCCTCGGTCTTGGTCTGCCAACTGCGCCGGTCGATCAGTTCGCACTCGAGCGTGGCGAAGAAGCTCTCGGCCATCGCGTTGTCGTAGGCGTCACCGACGGTGCCCATTGACGGGCGCACGCCCATCTTCTTGCACCGTTCGCCGAAGGCGATGCTGGTGTACTGGCTGCCTTGATCGCTGTGATGGATCACGCCGTCGGGCTTGCGCTGCTGCAGCGCCATGTTCAGGGCCGCGAGCACAAGATCGGCGGTCATCTGTTCGCCGATCGCCCAGCCCACGATACGCCGACTCCATACATCCAGCACGACGGCCAAGAAGATGAAGCCTGCCCAGGTAGGCACGTAGGTCATGTCGGCGACCCACAGCTCGTTCGGGCCACCGGCAATGAATTCGCGCTTGACCAGATCAGGCGCAGGGCGTTGCCGCTCATTGCGTTGCGTGGTCACGATGAAGCCACGACGCCGACTGATGCCTCGAATGGCGTTCACACGCATCAGCCGAGCCACGCGTTTGCCGCTGACCCGTGTCCCCTGGTCGATTAGTTCGGCGCGCACACGTGGCATGCCGTAGGTGGCGTCGGATTCGGCGTGGATTGCTCGGATTCGCTCCACCAGCACCGCGTCGTCGATCGAACGCCTCGACGGCGTTCGGTCGACCCACGCGTAGTAGCCACTCGCAGAGACCTTGAGCACGCGGCACATCGTATGCACTGGAACCTTGGCCTGGTTCGCACTCACGAGTTCGTAGACCCGATGGATGTCTTCTCGCCTTTGCCGGCGAACCAGGCCGTAGCCTTTGCCAAGATGTCCCGCTCCTGCTTGAGCTGTCGGTTTTCTCGGCGCAGCCGCACGAGTTCCTCGCGCTCAGCGCTGCTCAAGACGTCCTTCCCACGTGCGGGCTTGCCGCTGTCCGCGGCGGCTTGCGCCACCCAAGTGGAGATGCTTTGGGCAGTGCAGCCGAACTCACGCGCGAGCTGTGACGGCGTGCGGCCCGCCTGGACCAGTTCGACCATCTGTCGGCGGAACTCCGCCGGGTACGGAGGCTTCGGTGTAGGCATATCGGACTCCTTCATCCATAAGGATCGGGTGTCCGCGAAATCGGGTCAACTTCAG
>NZ_JBPJZT010000006.1:0-479954 GCF_051216375.1 Variovorax glacialis
GGGGTCTGCAGGAGCAGTTCATACTCGAAGAGGCTGTTGAGGCCTTCGCAACCTGAGAGGCGAACGGGCTCGAGCGCGGGTGCGCCGAGAAAGACAGGAACGGCGGCGCTGCTGATGGTCAGCGTATGGGCCATTCTTCTTACGTCCCTAAAAAAAAGTTGCTTATCGATCGCCAGTGACAGTGGCGAGAACCTCCCATGGCCGAGGGCCCCGAGGTTCGCGGCGGAGCATAGCGGATCAGGTCATCGGCGACATGCTTTTTTCCAAGGATGGGTTTGCGCTCGAACGCCGCAATTTCTTATCGATCGCGGAAGTGTCTTGCCAACAAAGGGCGTTTACTTCGTTCGTGTTGTTTCGACGAGGTCACGTGGTGTCTCGACAAGGCTTCGGCGACCGGGGTCGCGGAGATGGGTCATGGCAGGTTCCCTTTTTGAATGCGGAAGGACTGAAAGCGGAGACCTTGGTCCTGCGTGTTGTCTACGTCACGTCGAGGTCCGTTGGGCGAATACCAGGCGTGGGGAGCGTTGCCTCCAAGCATCGTTTTTCGTGCCGGCCTAGCTAAAAGTCAGACCGCTTCCACGCCGGTAAAGTCGCCTGTCATGGGCTCTTCCGCACCGTTGCCGCCATCACCTGCCACGCCCTACGACCGCCGCCTCGTCGGCTGGCTCTCCGTCGGCCAGCTCATCACCTGGGGCAGCGTCTTCTATACCTTCGCCCTGCTGATGGAGCCTGTCGAGCGAGACCTCGGCCTGGACCGTGCGCAGTCGTCGCTCGCGTTCAGCCTCGCGCTGCTGGCCGAGGGCGTGATGGCGTGGCCGGTCGGCCGCTGGATCGATCGCGGCCACGAGCGGGCCGTGATGACAGGCGGCTCCCTGCTGATCGCGGCAGGCCTGCTGCTCCACAGCGTCGTGCAAAGCGCGGCGGGCTTCTACGCCGTGTGGGTGCTGCTCGGGGCCGCATTGTCGGCGACCCTCTACAACCCGGTGTTCGCGATCGTCACGCGTCGATTTCCGAATGACTTCCGCCGCGCGATCATCACGCTCACCTTCCTCGGCGGGCTCGCGAGCACGGTCTTCATTCCGCTCGATGCGTGGCTCATCTCGGCACTCGGCTGGCGGCACACGCTGTGGGTGCTCGCAGCCATTCATCTTTGCGTGTGCGCCCCGCTCCACTTCCGCGTCCTTCGCGGCGCGCCGATGCGACGCGCCAGTTCAGGTTCGGGCGAGCCGCCTGCTCACCGGGCATCCGTCGCGCACCACCTGCGCAGCGCGCCCTTCCTGCTCATCGGCGTCTTCACCGTCCTCCTCATGGCCGTGACGGCCGCCCTCCCGCCCCACATGGTCAGCCTGCTGCGCGGTGCAGGGCTACCCGAGACCTGGGCCATCGCGGTGCCGGCAAGCATCGGCATCGTGCAGGTGTTCGGCCGCGCCCTGCTCTACTTCTTCGAGCACCACTTCGACCTGCATTTAGCCAACCGGCTCATCCCCTGCCTGATCCCCCTCGGCCTCGCCATGCTGCTGGCCGGCGCTGGCCATCCCGCGGCCGCGCTGTGCTTCGTGCTGCTCTACGGCATGGGCAACGGAATGCTGACCATCGTCAAGGGCACGGCCATCGCGCTGTACGTTGACCGCGACAACGTCGCCACCCTCAATGGCGCCCTCGGCCTCCCAAGCGCGATCGCACGCGCCATCGCCCCCTTGCTGCTGGGCCTCCTATGGACGCCGGTCACTGGCTACACCACCGGCCTGTGGATCCTCCTCGCGGCGAGCCTCGTCGCGGTGCTAGCCCTCCTAGGCGCCCAACGCTGGAAATCCCAAAGAACCTGATCCAAAGAACCCGTGGAACCGGCTCCGCCGGGCCACCGGGTTCGCCCCCGGAGAGGGGGTGGAGAGCGACACGAAGTGCGCGAGCCTGGGGGAGTTCAGAGTATTCCGCGGCCTGCGAGATTGCGCATCAGTGCACCGATCCCGAAAGTCCACCGCGGCGCCTGGTCCGCATGCACGACGCGGTTGTCCAGCGCGCCGAGTTCGGGCGCCGAGATGGTGACCCGGTCGCCCACCACGTGCGTGAACCCCTGCCCCGGTCCGTGCCGGTCCTGCGTGGGCGCGAACATCGTGCCGAGGAACAGCATCAGGCCATCCGGGTAGGCATGGTGCGGCCCGATCGCCTGCGAGACGAGGTCGAGCGGGTCGCGGCTGATCTTCGACAGCGAGCTCGATCCTTCGAGCGTGAACCCTTCCGGCCCGACCACGCGCAGCCCCACCGTGATGCGGCGCACATCGTCGATGCCGAAGTGCTCGTCGAAGAGCCGGATGAAGGGCCCGATCGCGCAGGAGGCGTTGTTGTCCTTGGCCTTGCCGAGCAGCAGCGCGCTGCGGCCTTCGAAGTCGCGCAGGTTGACGTCGTTGCCGAGCGCGGCGCCGACCGTCTGGCCGCGGCTGTTCACCGCAAGCACGACCTCCGGCTCCGGGTTGTTCCAGACCGAGCCCGAGTGAATGCCGACGTCGGCGCCGGTACCGACCGCCGCCAACACCGGCGCCTTCGTGAAGATCTCGGCGTCCGGCCCGATGCCGACTTCCAGGTATTGCGACCACGCGCCCTGCGAGATCAGCACGTCCTTCACCTTCGCGGCCTGCGCCGACCCGGGCACGATGCCGGCGAGGTTGTCGCCTAGAACGCCACTGAGCGCGGCGCGGATGGATTCGGCCTTGGAAGCATCGCCGCGCGACTGCTCCTCAATCACGCGTTCGAGCAGGCTCGCGATGAAGGTCACGCCGCTGGCCTTCACGGCCTGCAGGTCGCAGGGTGCGAGCAACCACGGGTGCTGCGTGTCGCGGCGGGTTTCGTCGCTGTTGGCAAGCGCCGCTTCGAGCGAGGCGACGCGCGACGTCCGGTCGTCGCGCAGGGCCTGCCGCACCGCGCCCACGGGATCGTCGAGCTCGAACAACTGGCTTGCGGTCGCGGCGACGCGCGAAAGGTCGTGCAGTCCGCCCTCGTGCACCGCGACGAGCACCGGACCGACGTCCGGCAGCCAGAGACGGCCGACCAGGGTGGCGCGATCGGCGTCGCGAGGCAGGGACTGGGCGGGTGAAAGCATCGAGGTCATGCGAGGGTCTCCAGAGATGAACAGGCCGTTGATTCGGCCATTGCCCCGAATCGTACGGGACTGTCAGCGCGCCGTCGCGACCCGGCTCGCGGCCCGCACGCGGGCGACGCTTTGCGGCAGGTCGGTCCACGGCGGCTCCTGCGGTGCGAAGCGCGCGCGCATGTAGCCCGCGAGCTTGGCGATCTGCGCGTCGTCGAGGGCATCGCGGAAGGCGGGCATGAAGCCGAGGTCGCGCGAAGCGGGCTCGCGTACGCCGTCGAGGATCGTGCGCAGCAGGTTGTCGGGCCGCGCGCTCGTCAGGTTGCTGTTGAGCGCCAGCGGCGTGTTGACGCCGAGCAGCGTCGGTCCGTTGCCGTCGTGATGGCAGGCCGCGCAGGCGCTGTCGAACATGCGCTGCGCGGGGCCGAGCAGTCGGCCTTCGTTGCTGGCCGCAAGGGTGATGGCGCGTTGCGCCTGTGCGGTTGCGGCCTCCTTGTCCACGGCCGGCTGGAAGGAGGCTAGGTACGTTGTTATGGCGCGGATGTCGGCGTCTGGCACGGTGGCGAGTTCCCGCACTACCTCCGCCATCGGGCCGCCCGCTACGCCGTGTTCGCGCGCATGGCCGTTGCGCAAATAGCCGTAGAGCGCCTCCGCATTCCAGGGCACTGCCGAGGTCGAAAGCGCAGTCAGCGCCGGCGCCTCCCAGCCATCGACCATCGCCCCCGACAGGTAGGCCTTGCCGCCCTGCTCCGCGCCGAACGCATTGCGGGGCGTGTGGCAGGCACCGCAATGGCCGAGGCCGTTGACCAGGTAGGCACCGCGGTTCCATTCGGCGCTCTGTGTGGTGACGGACTGGACGGGCGACGGGTCGTGGAAGAGCGCGTTCCAGCCTGCCATGAGCGGTCGGAGGCCGAAGGGAAACTTCAACTGCGACTTCGGCGTTTCGGCGCCGACGGGTGGCAGCGACATGAAGTAGGCATAGAGCGCCTGCAGGTCATCGTCGGTGGTCTTCGCGAAGGCGGTGTAGGGGAACGCAGGGTAGAGGTGATGGCCGTCGCGCGAGACGCCCTCCCGCATGGCGCGCTGGAAGGCGCTGAAGGACCAGCGGCCCAAGCCTGTGTCGGGATCGGGCGTGAGATTGGTCGTGTAGATCGTGCCGAAAGGCGTTTCCATCGCGCGGCCGCCGGTGTTGATCGCCCCGCCTGGCGCTGTGTGGCATACGGCGCAATCGCCGAGTGCGGCCAGCGTGCGGCCGCGCTCGATGGTGGCTTCGCTGTAGACCGGCGTGCTCAGCGAAACGGGCGCGATCGCGGAGCGCCAGCCCAGTAGTCCTGCGATGACGCCAAGGGCCCCGACGACCAGCGCGCCCGCACCGACCCAGAACCCCTTGCGTCGCGGCCAAGGCGCCGACGCGGGCAGTTCGCTCCGTTCCCCTCTGGGGGAAGGCTGGGATGGG
Source organism: Variovorax glacialis (assembly GCF_051216375.1). Taxonomy (NCBI): domain Bacteria; kingdom Pseudomonadati; phylum Pseudomonadota; class Betaproteobacteria; order Burkholderiales; family Comamonadaceae; genus Variovorax; species Variovorax glacialis. Next base: position 4,542 of record NZ_JBPJZT010000006.1, read on the forward strand.
GGCACGACAGCGCCTCCATCGATCGCCCGCGCGCCCCCACCCCAACCCTCCCCCAGCGGGGGAGGGAGAGGATTCAGCGCAGCGCGCACCACTTCCGGCGTGAACGGCGGCGCCCGAAAGCGCACCCCCGTCGCATCGAAGATCGCATTCGCGATCGCCGCCGTGCCCGGCACCGACGACGATTCCCCCGCACCCAGCGGCGGCTCCCCCGGGCGCTGCATGTGCATCACCTCGATCACCGGCACTTCGCGGAAGTTGATGATCGGATAGCTGCCCCACTCGCGGCTCGCGACCACGCCCGAAGGCCTGACGCCCGGCAGCGACGCCACGTCCGGCGCCGACTGCGGTGCGAACTGCACGCGCTCCTTGAGCGCACGGCTGGTGGTCTGGATCACGTTGCCGTGGATCTGGTGCTCCACCCCGGCCGGGTTCACCATCAGCCCGGCATCGTGTCCAACGACGACGCGGCGCACATGAACCTCGCCCGTCTTTCGATTGACCTCGACGTCCGCCACCCACGCCGACCACGCGGCGCCGAAGCCCGGCCACTTGCTGTGCACGTAGCGTGCATAGGCGAAGCCCTGGCCGAACAGGATGTCGCCGCCGGGTCCGAGGCCGCCGTCAGCGTTCTCCTGCGGACCGGTACGCATGCGCCAGCCGGCCTTCTGCGCGGTCTCGCGCACGAGGTCCGCGGCGCGCGGATCGTGCAGATGACGCAGCCTGAAGGCGACCGGATCGACGCCGGCAGCGGTGGCGAGTTCATCGACGTAGGATTCGTGCGCGAATGAACTCGGCAAGGCCGACACGCCCCGCAGCCACGAGGCGCGCACGATCGGCGCCATGTCGTTGACCTTGACGCGCAGGTTGCCGTAGGCATAGGGAGGCCGCGCCGTGCGATCGCCCATCTCGAAGGCCTGCGCCACCGGCTCGATGGTGCGCGTGAGCAGCAGCGCGAGCGTCGGTGCGCCATTCGACGGGTAGGAGGTCTCGAAGTCGTAGGCGGCGACATTGCCGTCCGCATCGAGCCCGCCCTGGATCTGCATGAGCTGTGTGGCGCCCTTGGGCTCCCACGCGTGCTCCTGATCGCGCGTGAGCTGCACGCGGACCGGCGCGCCGACGGCCCGCGCGAGCAGCGCCGCATCGGCGGCGACATCGTCCGCGCCATTGCGGCCGTAGCAGCCGGCCGCTTCCATCCGCACGACATCGACCGCCAGATCCTCGATGCCCATCAGCTTCGCGAGATCGGCACGCAGCACGTGCGGGTTTTGCGACCCGGCCCAGACGCGGAGCCTGAAGCCATCGCCTTCGCCGGGCTCCCAGTGCGCCAGGGCGCAGGACGGCCCGATCGACGCGTGCATCTGGTAGGGCCAGACGTAGGTGCGCGGCATCGGCTTCGCGGCCGCCGCGAGCGCGCCGTCCACATCGCCTTCATCGACCAGCACGCGCTGGGTCGCGGGATTCGCGCGCAGTGCGCCTTCCAGATCGTCGAGCGACGGCAATCCGGGCCAGGCCTTCCACGTCACGCGAAGCTCGCGCAGCGCCTGTTCGGCATGCTCTTCACGCTCCGCCACGATGCCGACGAAATCGCGGATCACCACCACGGCGCGAATGCCGGGAATGTGCGCGATGGAAGATTCGTCGACCGATTCCAGCGTGTTGCCAATGTAGTCGCCGTGGTCCGCGCCCGCATAGGGCGGACGCACCACGCGGCCATGCAGCATGCCGGGCACACGCATGTCGTGGACGAAGACCATTTCGCCCGCCAGCTTGGCCGGGATGTCGACGCGCGGCATGGACGTGCCGACGACACGGTAGTCCGACGGACTCTTCACCCGCGAGACCGTGTCGAGCTGCAGCACCGAGCGCGCGCCCGCCACCAGTTCGCCGAAGCCGATGCTGAAGGTCGGATCGTCGCCCGCATGGATGCGCCCATCGCGCACTTCCAGAAGTCCGACCTGCACGCCGAAGTGCTCCGCCGCCTGCGCGAGCAGCCACGCCCTCGCCTGCGCTGCCGCATGCCGCAAGGGACCGGCGTGGATCTGGATCGATGCGCTCGCGATCGTCGCGCCCTGGTTGGGCGCGCGCGCCGTGTCGCCCAGCATCATGCGGACCTGCGCCATCGGCACGTCCAGCTCTTCCGCGACGATCTGCGACAGCGCGGTCTGGATGCCCGTGCCGAGGTCGACGTGGCCGTTCAGCGCGGTGACGCTGCCGTCGTCCCAGACCGCCAGCAGCACCTCCGGCCCTTCGGCGGGATTGCCGGCCACCAGCGCGGGCTGGCCCTTGGCCGGGGGTGGCGCGGGCGGCGTCTCGCGCACGATGACGAGCACGCCATCGGCCTGGAGGAATTCGCTGCGCGTGCGGGGCTGGTCGGCGCGACGCGTCACGTGTCGTCGCCTTTTGCCATCAGCATCGCGGCGCGCTGGACGGCGGCCACGATCTCGACATGCGTGCCGCAACGGCAGAGGTTGCCGGACAGTTCACTGCGGATGCGTGTCTCGGTCGGGCTTGGATCGCGCGCCAGCAAGGCCGCAGCCTGCATCACCATCCCGTTGAGGCAATAGCCGCATTGCGCGGCCTGCGCCTCCTCGAAGCCCTGCTGGACGGGATGCCAGCGCTCGCGCGAGCCCAGGCCTTCGAGCGTCGTGATCGCGCGCCCCGCGACGCCGCGCGCCGGAATCACGCAGGCACGCGCGGCCACGCCGTCGACCCACACCGTGCAGGCGCCGCACTGCCCGAGCCCGCAACCGTACTTGGGCCCGTTCAGGCCCAGGTCGTTGCGCAATACATTCAGGAGCGTCGCCTCGTGCGACGCCGCGAGTTCGACGCTGCGTCCGTTGACTTTCAGTTCGAACCCGGGCATTCCGCTCGACAGGCTCAGGCGACGTCGATGTCCGAAGACTGGATGCGCTTCACGCCCTTGGCCGCCATCTGCTTCCACGCGGCGGCGAGCGAACCATTGAGATCGATCGCCCTCGTCGCATCCTCGATCACATAGACATCGAAGCCGGCCTTGCGTGCGTCCATCGCGGTCCATGCGACGCAGAAGTCGGTGGCGAGTCCGGTGACGAACACGGTCTTGATGCCGCGCGCCTTCAGGTAGCCGGCCAGACCCGTCGCGGTCTTGTGGTCGGCTTCCTCGAACGCCGAGTAGCTGTCCATGTCCTTGTGGAAGCCCTTGCGGATGATGATCTGCGCGGTCGGCAGCTTCAGGTCCTTGTTGAGCGCGGCGTCATCGGTGCCTTGCACGCAGTGGTCCGGCCACAGCACCTGAGTGCCGTAGCTGAGCTTGGTGCTCTCGAAGGGCTTCTTGCCTGCATGCGTGCTCGCGAACGAGGCGTGGCCCGCCGTGTGCCAGTCCTGCGTGACGACGATGTTCTGGAACGCGCCCGCGAGCTTGTTGATGACGGGCACCACCTCCGCGCCACCCTTCACCGGCAGCGTGCCGCCATCGATGAAGCAGTTCTGCACATCGACAACGATCAGCGCCGAATTCGCAGCCGGCTTGATCCTCGCCGCCGCGAACAGCGGCGCCGAAACGCCCAGCCCACCGACGAGCCCAAGTGCCGCGGTCGCCTTCAAGAGAGATCTACGTTGCGAGTTCTGCATGTCCAACTCCTCAGGTTAAAAAATCGCTATCCAAGAGACACCCCTAAACCGGCTCCGCCGGTCCGGCGGTGTCGCCCCCGGTAGGGGGTAGGCGGCCACACGAAGTGGGCAAGCCGGGGGGCGAGCTCATACGCTGAGATAGGCCCGACGAACTTCGTCGTTGGAGGCCAGTTCAGCCATCGACGCGTGGTAGCGGATCTGCCCCTTCTCCAGCACGTAGGCCCGGTCCGAGACGAGCTCCGCGAAATGCATGTTCTGCTCCGACAGCAGGATGCTCACGCCTTGTGCCTTCAGCTCCAGGATCATGTTGGCCATCTGCTCGACGATCACCGGCGCGACACCCTCCGAGGGCTCGTCGAGCAGCACAAGATAGGGGTTGCCCATCAGCGTGCGCGCCACCGTGAGCATCTGCTGCTCGCCGCCGCTCATCCGACCGCCCGGCCGGTTCGGCATCTCGCCGAGATTGGGGAACAGCTTGAACAGGCGCTCGGGCGTCCACAGCGGCGCGTCGGTGCCGTCGCTCCAGCGGCGCGCGGCCTGCTTGCCGACTTCGAGGTTCTCCATGACGCTGAGGTCGGTGAACACGCGGCGGTCCTCGGGCACAAAGCCCAGGCCCATGCGGGCGGCGTGATGCGGTTCGCTCTTCGAGATGTCGTGCCCCAGGAATCGCACCGCACCGCGACGCTTGCCCAGCATGCCGATCAGCGCCTTGAGCGTGGTCGACTTGCCCGCACCGTTGCGGCCCATGAGCGCGACGACCTCGCCGCGACGCACGTCGAGGTCGACGTCGTAGAGGATCTGCGCCGCGCCGTACCAGGCGCACAAGGCCTTGGCTTCGAGCAACACTTCATGCGAACTCATGCGTGCTCTCCCACCGCGGCATTCACTGCGGCCGCTTTCTCCGCGATCTTCTCGAAGGTCTTGCCGCTGCCGAAGTAGACCTCCTGCACCTTGGGATGGTCACGGATCTCCAGCGGTTTGCCTTGCGCGATCAAGCGCCCGCGCGCGAGCACGATCATGCGGTCGGCATAGGCGAACACGACATCCATGCTGTGCTCGGTAAAGAGCACCGCCATGCCGCGGTCGATGACGAGCTGCTTGGTCAATGCCATGAGCGAGTTGCGTTCCTTGGGCGCCATGCCGGCGGTGGGCTCGTCCATCAGCAGCAGCTTGGGGCTGTTGGCCATGGCGATGGCGAGCTCGACGCGCTTCACGTCGCCGTAGGCCAGCACGCTGCAGGGGCGGTCCGCCTGCGCCTTCATGCCGACCTGGTCGAGCAGCGCCAGGGCCTCGTCGCGCTTGTGGTCCGCCGCGCGCCGCCAGGTCGAGAACAATTTGTGGTCGTGCGAGAGCAAGGCCATCTGCACGTTCTCGACCACCGTGAGCGACGCGAAGGTCTCGGCAATCTGGAAGGTGCGGCCGACGCCCATGCGCCAGATCTCGCGCGGCTTGCGGCCGACGAGTTCCTGGCCGTCGAGCAGGATCGAGCCGCGGTCGGCCTTCAGCTGGCCGTTCACCATGTTGAAGGTGGTGGACTTGCCTGCGCCGTTGGGGCCGATCAGCGCCAGAAGTTCGCCGGCTGCGAGATCGAAAGTGATGCCGTCGACGGCTTTCACGCCGCCGAAGGACTTGCCGAGTTCGTGGACCTTGAGGAGGCTCATGCCTTGGCCTCCTGCAGATCCGTACCGGCTTCGGCGCCATGCCGGCGATCGAAGAGCTGCTTGGCAAAGCCCGCGATGCCTTGCGGGAACAGCAGCACGAGCAACAGGATGATCCCGCCCAGCATGGCTCTCCAGTAGTCGGTGTTGCGCGCCACGGTGTCGTGGAGCCAGGTGAAGGTGACGGCGCCGACCACCGGGCCGGCCAGCGTCTGGATGCCGCCGAGCAGCACCATCACCAGCCCGTCGACCGACTTGCCGACACTGAGCGATTCCGGCGAGATGCTTCCCTTCGAGAACGCGTAGAGCGCACCGGCCAAACCCGCCGCGGTACCCGCGATCACGAAGGCGGCCCACTGCATGCGCTTGACGTCGATGCCGATGGCGTCCGCGCGCAATGCCGAATCACGGCCCGCACGCAACGCATAGCCGAAAGGCGAGAACAGCACGCGGCGCAGCCACAGCACGCCGAAGGCCACCAGCACGAGCGTGAGCCAGTAGTAAGCCCGCTTGTCGGACAGCCATGCGGAAGGCCAGACGCCCGTGAGGCCGTTGCTGCCGCCGGTGAAGCTGTCCCACTGGTAGGTGATGGCCCAGGTGATCTGGGCGAACGCGAGCGTGAGCATCGCGAGGTACACGCCGGACAGCCGTACCGCGAACCATCCGTAGACGAAGGCGCCGGCCGCGGCGACGAGCGGCGCCACGATCAGCGCAAGCTCCATCGGCATCCCGCTCGCGCGCACCAGCAGCGCCGCGCCATAGGCGCCCAGGCCGAAGTAGGCAGCATGGCCGAAGGAGTGCATGCCCGCAGGGCCCATGATGAAGTGAAGGCTGGTCGCGAAGAGCGCGGCGATCATCAGGTCGATCATGAGCACCGTCGTATAGGGCGAACCTGCCGTGATGAAGGGCATGGCCGCGAGCACGAGGCCGAACACGGCCGCGGCGATCAGGTAGGCCTTGCTCGGGCGACGCAGCGGCTCTTCCTGCATGCCCACATAGCGGCTTGGTGCCTGCGGCCGGCCGAACAGGCCCCACGGCCGCCACACCAGCACGACGGCCATCACCAGGAAGTCGACCACCAGCGTGAGCTTGGAGAAGGAGACGCTGATGCCGAAGATGTCGACCACGCCGAGCCAGATGCAGATCGCCTTGATCTCCGCGATGAGCAGCGCCGCGGCGTAGGCGCCAGGGATGGAACCCATGCCCCCCACCACCACGACCACGAAGGCCGCGCCGATGGTGTTGAGGTCCATCTCCAGCGTCGCGGGCTCGCGCGGCAACTGCAATGCGCCGCCCAGCCCCGCAAGCAGGGCGCCAAGCGCGAACACCGCGGTGAAGAGCCACGCCTGGTTGACGCCGAGCGCGCTTACCATCTCGCGGTCCTGCGTCGCGGCGCGCACCAGCGTGCCGAAGCGTGTGCGCGTGAGCAGCATCCAGACCAGTCCGAGCACCACCGGCCCGACCACGATCAGGAAGAGATCGTAGGAAGGAAACTGCCGTCCCAGGATCGTGACCGAGCCCGACAACCCCGGCGCGCGCGGCCCGAGCAGTTCGTCGGGCCCCCACAGCCACAGCACCGCATCCTTGATGACCAGCACCAGCGCGAAGGTCGCGAGCAGTTGGAAGAGTTCGGGCGCCTTGTAGATGCGCCGCAGCAGCACGACCTCGATCAGCGCGCCGAGCACGCCGACCGCCAGCGCCGCCAGCACCAGCGCCGGCCAGAAGCCCACCCCGGTGCCCAGTCGATCGACCAGGGTGTAGGCGATGTAGATCCCCACCATGAAGAACGAGCCATGCGCGAAATTCACGATCCGCGTGACGCCGAAGATCAGCGACAGCCCCGCCGCCACGAGGAACAGCGACGACGCGCTTGCCAGCCCGTTGAGCAGTTGAACGATGAATCCCGAAAAGCTCATTCGATATTCCTAGTCACTCGAAGTCACACAGCAACAGCAAGCCGCGCGCGCCCAGCCCAGAGATCCCGCGGATCCGGCTCCGCCGGTCCGCCAGGATTGCCCCCTCGAAGGGGGTGCAGAGCCACACGAAGTGGGCGAGGCTGGGGGTGGGCTCAGTCAGTTCGGGACTTCTTGATCTCCGCCGCCGACGGCTGGTACTTCGCGTCCGCCCCGTCGAGGTACACGTAGTCGACCATCACACCCTTGCCGCCGTCGTTCTTGGTGCGGCCCACGAAGGCGCCCATGGTCGACTGGTTGTCCTCGGGTCGGTAGGTGATCTTGCCGAAGGGCGTTTCGACCTGCAGGCCTTTGAAGGCGGCGGCCAGCTTGTCGGGGTCGGTGCTCTTGGCCTTGGCGATGCCCGCGGCGGCCGACTTGATCATGCTGTAGCCGACCACCGAGCCGAGGCGCGGATAGTCCTTGTACTTGGCCTGGTAGGCCTGTTCGAAGGCCTTGTGCGCGGGCGTGGTGATGCCGTACCACGGGTAGCCGGTCACGATCCAGCCGTTGGGCGCCTCGTCCTTCAGCGGGTCCATGTACTCGGGCTCGCCGGTCAGCACGCTCACGACCTCGCGGTCCTTGAACAGGCCGCGCGTGTTGCCTTCGCGCACGAACTTCGAGAGGTCCGCGGCGAACAAGACGTTGAAGATCGCGTCGGGCTTGGCATCCGCAAGCGCCTGCACCACGCTGCCTGCATCGACCTTGCCGAGCGGCACGGCCTGCTCGGCGACGAACTCCACGTCGGGCTGGGCCGCCTTCAGCAGCTGCTTGAACGCGGCGACCGCCGACTGGCCATACTCGTAGTTGGGATAGACGATCGCCCAGCGCTTCTTCTTGAGCTTCGCCGCTTCGGGCACCAGCATCGCGGCCTGCATGTAGGTGCCGGGGCGCAGGCGGAAGGTGTACTGGTTGCCGCCCTGCCAGGTGATCTTGTCGGTCAACGGCTCGCCGGCGAGGAAGAAAAACTTCTTCTGCTTCGCGAAGTCGGTGACCGCGAGGCCGGTGTTGGACAGGAAGGTGCCCGCCAGCATGTCGACCTTCTCGCGCGAGATCAGTTCCTCGGCCACGCGCACGGCGTCGCCCGGGTTGGCGTTGTCGTCGCGGCTGATCAGTTCGATCTTCTTGCCGTTGACGCCGCCGGCGGCGTTGATCTCGTCGACCGCGAGTTCCATGCCCTTCTTGTAGGGCTCGAGGAAGGCGGGTTGCGCCTTGTAGCTGTTGATCTCGCCGATCTTGATCACGCCCTGCGCGTGCGCGGGGACGAGGGCAGTGGCGAGCGTGGCAACAGCGGCCGCGCTGAAGGCAAGACGCAGTGGGTTCATCGAGAGCTCCTTGGGTTCAAACACAAAACGGATGATGCGACGAGTGGCTCAGCGGAGGCCGTCTTCGCCCTTGATTTCTGAAACCTGAAGGCCGCCGATGCGCGGCAGCGGACGGCCGCTGTCGGTGACGGCCACGGCAACGACGATTTCGTTGGCGCGGGGTGCATCCGACACGCGTGCTTCGACAGCGTCGAAATGACTGCGTACGAATGCGGCGTCCTTGTGCCCCAACGGCACGTCGATGGCAGTGCCGAGCGTGCCGCGCTTCTTGGCGGAAGGCACGAGCGCCGCGCCCTTCTCGACCGCCACGCGCAACGGCGCACCGAGCTTGGGGTGGAGGATGGCGGCGGCATGTTCGAGTTCGCCGGCTTCGCCGACGATGGCTGCTTTGCCGTAGCTCTGCGCTTGGCCCGGCTCGATGCCGAGCGCTGCAACGGCTTTCTGCCCCAGTAGCGCGCCGAGCTCTTCACCGATCGCGATCAGGTCGTCGAGCGACTCGCTGTAGCGGCCTGCATAGGGGTTCTCGATGACGGCGATGGCGACGGCGCGGCGGGTCGGCGGCTCGATGGCCTTGCCCATTTCCTTGCGGGTTTCGTCGACCTGGATGACGAGTTTGCGAATGCTTGCTTTCATGTCTTGTCCTGTTCAATGCAATGGCGAGTCCCGTACATCATTCCGGAAACACTGCGGAACCGGCTTTGCCGGGCCGCTGGTGTTGCCCCCGTGCAGGGGGGTTGGCGAAGCGACACGAGGTGCGCGAAGACTGGGGGGTCATCTCAACCCATCCCATTTGGTGATGTCTTCTGCGCGCAGGCCGCCGACGCGATCATGCACGCGGTAGCCGGTACTCATGGCCAGGATGAAGACGATTTCGTCCGCCGCCGGCGCGCCGGGCACTCGCACCTCGATGGCGTCGAACTGGCCGCGCACATAGCTCGCATTGATGTTGGTAAGCGGCACATCGAGCGTCGCGCCGGGCGGCCCGACTTTCTTCGTCGACGGCACGATCGACAAGGCATTGCCGGGCTGGCCCGTCTTCTCTTCGCCTTTGCCTTGCCGGTAGGCATCGCGATCGCCCTTCCAACCAAGCAGTTCGCGCATCGCGTAGCCCCCAGGCACGTGCCAGAGCGCACCGTGCTCCAGCTCGCCGGCAGCCCCCACGATGGCGCCCTTGCCGTAGGTGGCGATGCGCTCGACAGGCACATCCATCGCGGCGCGCAAGCGGTGCGCCATGTCGACGCCGACCGGATCGAGCAGCTTCATCATCGGCAGGATGTCGGGCTCGTAGCGGCCCGCGAAGGGATTGGTCAGCACCGCGCCGATGGCGCCACGCACCAGCGGTGTTGCGGCGCGCGGTCCGAACTCGTGGTGGATGTGCTCGACCTGGGTGAAGACACGGCGTATATCGATCATGAAAAGAAGTCCTGCTTTTCGTTAAGCAAATACTGAACCAACTGCACTCGCAACGCCGTCGCCCGCAATTTGCTGCAAGGTCGCCGGGGTCTGCGAGCTTAATGGCTGCACGACCCGCCATTGACCCTGGCAAACGAGCACGGCCGACCCGATGAGTCCATCGCGCCGAAGCATCTCGGCGCGGGCAACGCCCGCATCGAGTGCGCGACGCACCTGTGCGGGCGCGAGTTCCTCGACGTCCGTCGTGACGGGGATGTCGCCGAGATCGCTGTCGTCCTTGCACGCGTTGGCGGGCTGACGGTGGATGCCTGGGTCGTCGACGTCGACTGCGTTGGCGATGACGGTGGCCGCGGCATCGGCCTCGGCTGCCGTGGCGGCGAGCACGGTCACGCTGTCGGCGATGCCGAGCGAGAAGCTGCGGCCGCGCCACCCGCTGGTCGCGATGCCTCGCACGGGCATTTCGGCGGTGATCTCGAACTGCCCGTCTGTCGTGAGCGCCCCCTGGTCGCGCGGATCGAAGCGGGCAAGGTCCGCAAAGAGACCGACGCTTGCCGAATGGCCATGCGCGAGGTGCAGCGCGATGTCGCCGCCGTTGTTGACCCAGGCGCGTTCGATGCCTGGACGGTCGTAGCAGGCGATGAGTTCCTGTGCCACGGCGCCGGCGACCGCCGCCATCGGCGTGATGAAGCCCGAGCGAAACGGCACGCACGCGTTCCACATGCGCCGGGCGATCGGGCCGCGCAGGGTGCAATCGCTGCCGACGGGTTGACGCAGCAGCGGCAGCTCCGACACGAGTTCGTCGAGCAAGGTGCGAAAGCGCCGCCACACGTGCTCGTGCGCCACCGCCACTTCCACGGCATCGCCGTGCGCCTCCGCGACGATGTCGATGGGGCCGTGGTTCAGGTGCCAGCGGCCGCCGTCGAGGGCTGTGCGTTGGGCGGTCATGTCTAGCCGAGCATCGGCGGCTGGCCCAAGGGCCAGGGATTGGCCGCGTCCATGCGCAGCCATTGGCGCGCCAGCGGTGCGCCGTCGTCCTGCCAGGCTCCCCGGGCGAGCGCCTGTTCGAGCGAGAACACATGCTCCATGTGCCCGCCGAGCGCGGCGTAGTCCTCGCGCCGCATGCTGAACTCGATCGGCGCGACGATCGCCGGCGTGGGCACCGTGCCGAAGCTGTTGTCCGGCATGCGCAGCACGTCGGCCATCACGGTGATGCCGCCGCCGGGCCACACGTAGGCCGGTGCGCCGCCGCAGGTCACGTTGACCAGCGCACGCTTGATCGCGCGCGTGAGCAGCACCGGGTTTTCCGTGACGCCGGCGCGCAGGCTGCCGCCCGCACCGCCGAGGAACAGCACCGTGCACAGCGAGGGCTCGCAGTTCTCGCCGATGCGCTCCACGATGCGGCGTACGTCGGCCGGCATCTCCTGCTCGACCGGCTGCAACTGCTCGTCGAGCACGTACCACTGCGCATGCTCGCCGGTGGTCGAGGTCATCAGGAGCCGCAAGCCCGGCCGTGCCACGCCTTCCTCCCAGCCTTCGATGATGGAGAGGGGATCGTCGATGTCCGTGCCGCCCCAGCCATTGCCCGGGTTCGCGACCTGGAAGTAGCGCCCCGGCGTCGACTTGCGCCCGCGCATCTGGATGCCCGAGGCCGGCATGTCGAGGCAGCGCCCAGCCTGGTGTTCGGTGAGCACGCCGGTGATGTGGTCGTCGACCACCACCACTTCGTCGGCATGGCCGAACAACTGGCGCGCGAAGATGCCGACGGCCGCGGAGCCGCAGCCCACGCGCATGCGCTGTTCTTCCACACCGTTGACGATGGGTGCCTTGCCCGCCTGGATCACCATGCTCGCGCCGCCGTCGATCACGCATTCGACCGGCTTCTTGTTGCCCAGCAGCTGCATCAGCTCGGCCGTCATGCGGCCCTCTTTCTTGCTGCCGCCGGTGAGGTGGTGCACGCCGCCGAGGGAAAGCATCTGCGAGCCGTACTCCGCGGTGGTGACATGGCCCACCACTTCGCCCCGGTAGCGGACGTTGGCCTGCTCCGAGCCGAGGAAACGATCGGTGTCGATCTTCACCTTGAAGCTGCAGTAGCTGAAGATGCCTTCGGTCACGACCGTCACCATGTCCACGCCCTGCGCCTTCGAGGCCACGATGAAGGGCGCGGGCTTGTAATCGGGGTAGGTGGTGGACGAGCCCACGCCGGTCACGAAGACCTCGTCGGCACGAAGGAGATCGCCGTTCCAGTCGGGGTCGATCACCGGTTCGGCGGTGCGTTCCGATTCGTCCAACTCGGCGTTCACCCGCGCGAAGGGCACGAGCGCGGGAGATTCGCTCGCCAGTTCGCGACGCAGCAGCACCACCGGATCGACGCGCACCAGCACGCCGTCACGGTTGGCGTAGCGGTCGCAGGCGCCCGTCCGCCCGTCGGAGATCTGGCACAGCACGGGGCATGCATTGCATTCCACCTTGCCGGTGCTCATCTTCTCGTTGCGCAAGGGCGCGCGCCCCGTGGCCTCGGGCAATACCGGCATGTCCATGCCGGGCAATCCGTCTGTCTTCGTGTGTTCGGTCATCGCGGGCGTCTCGTGGGAATCAGGCAATGGGTCGTGCAACATCTGTGCCGAAGACCCTCTTGCACTGGCGCTTGTGCTGGAAGTGACGTTTGTGTAGCATTCCCTACACTTTCATGTGGCAATCACTACATTGAAGATCAATGTAGCAAACAGGCCCGATGCTTGCAATGGTGTTTTCGCGGGCACATCCGAGTCGCCGACAATCGGGGGTTCCCTTTTTCGTTCATAACCATTCCTGACCCTTATGAGTGCATTCAGCGAAGAACGTGTGTTGAGCGTCCACCACTGGACCGACCGCCTGTTCACCTTCACCACCACGCGCGATCCGGCCCTGCGTTTCTCGAACGGCCACTTCACGATGATCGGGCTGAAGGTCAACAACAAGCCGCTCCTGCGTGCCTACAGCATCGTCAGCCCCAACTACGAGGAGCACCTGGAGTTCCTGAGCATCAAGGTGGAAGAAGGCCCCCTGACCTCGAAGCTCCAGCACATCCAGGTCGGCGACACGATCATCGTGGGCCGCAAGCCCACGGGCACGCTGCTGATCGACTACACGCTCCCGGGCAAGCGGCTCTACCTGTTCGGCACCGGCACGGGCCTGGCGCCGTTCATGAGCATCATCCGCGACCCCGACACCTACGAGAAGTTCGAGCAGGTCATCCTGGTGCACGGCGTGCGCCAGATCGACGAACTGGCCTATCACGACCTCGTGACCGATCACCTGCCCAAGCACGAGATCCTGGGCGAGATGATCGAGAAGCAGCTGCTCTACTACCCGACGGTGACGCGGGAAGAGTTCCGCAACATGGGCCGCATCACCGAGCTGATCGAGAGCAACAAGCTCACCGACGACCTCGGCCTTCCGCCGCTCAATGCCGCCGAGGACCGCGTGATGCTCTGCGGCAGCCCGGGCCTGCTGGTCGACCTGAAGCACATTCTCGAGGCGCGTGGGTTCAAGGAAGGCAACACTTCCACGCCCGGCGACTTCGTCGTCGAGCGCGCCTTCGCAGAGAAATGACAGCCCCCCGGCTTTTCACTCGCTGCGCTCGTGTAACTCCACTCCCCGAGGGGGCGGCGCGGCTCGCCTTGGGGCGGCCCGGCGGCGGCCGCCTCCTCCTCCGCGTGCGCTGACCCGATGGCCGAGCGCAAGACCGCACCCAGGGCCGCGACGCGCCGCACCGGCGTGCGTGAAGCGGCGGCGCAGGCCACGCGCGAGAGCATCCTGCGCGCGGCGACCAAGGTGTTCGCGAAGTACGGCTACGACGGCGGCAGCGTCGAGAAGATCTCGAAGGCCGCGAAGTCGTACGACCGGATGATCTACTACTACTTCGGCAGCAAGGAAGGGCTCTTCATCGCAGTGCTCGAAGGCATCTACCGGCGCATGGACGATGCGGAGGCCGCACTCGATCTCGACGCCACGCGGCCGGTCGAATCGCTCACGGCGGTGATCCGCTTCGTGCTCGGCTACTACCGCCGGAACCCCGAGTTCGTCACGCTGCTGAACACCGAGAACCTGCACAAGGGGCGGCACATCGCGAAGTCGCTTCGGGCGCGGGAGTATTCGTCACGCGCGATCTCGATCATCCAGGAGATCGTTGCGAGCGGGGTTGCGCAGGGGCTGTTCCGCGGCGACGTGGCAGCGCGCGACCTTTATCTGCTGATCGCGTCGACCGGCTATTTCTACACGTCGAACCGCCACACGTTGACCGCTTTCCTCGGCGAGCCGCTGGAGACCGCGGAAGCCGTCGCGCACTGGGAAGACTTCGTGATCGAGACGGTGCTGCGCACGGTCGATGCGGGGGCTTCCGACGAGCCAATCATTCCACCCCACGCAGAGGACAAGAAATGGCAGAAGTCGCAACCGGCGCCAAGTCGGGCAAGGTCGTCATCCGGAACATAGGCCTGCTGCTCTCGGGCGATATCGACAATCCGATCCTCGATGCCGACACCCTCGTCGTGAACGACGGGCTGATCGTTGCCATCGGCAAGGAGAAGGACTGCGACCTCGAAGGCGCGCAGACCGTGATCGACTGCAGGAAAACCTGCGTCGCGCCCGGCCTGATCGACAGCCACGTTCACCCCGTCTTCGGCGACTGGACCCCCCGCCAGGGGCAGATCGGCTGGATCGACTCGACGATGAACGGCGGCGTGACCACGATGATTTCCGCAGGCGAGGTGCACCTGCCCGGCCGTCCCAAGGACATCGTCGGCCTGAAGGCGCTGGCCATCACGGCCCAGCGTGCCTTCGACAACTTCCGACCCGGCGGCGTCAAGGTGCTGGCCGGCGCGCCGGTCATCGAGAAGGGCATGGTCGAGAGCGACTTCAAGGAACTGGCCGAGGCGGGCGTGGGCCTGCTCGGCGAGGTCGGGCTGGGCTCGGTCAAGGCCGGCTACGAGGCCAAGGAGATGGTGGCGTGGGCGCGCAAGTACGGCATCCAGAGCACCATCCACACGGGCGGGCCCTCGATCCCGGGCTCGGGCCTGATCGACAAGGACGTGGTGCTCGAAGCCGATGCCGACATCATCGGCCACATCAACGGCGGCCACACCTCCTTGCCCGAGGCGCATGTGTGCGAGCTGTGCGAAAAGTCGTCCCGCGCGATCGAGATCGTGCACAACGGCAACGAGCGCGTCGCCATCGCGGCGGCGAAGGCGGCACTCGATCTCAAGTGCCCGCATCGCGTGATCCTGGGCACCGACGGGCCGGCCGGTTCGGGCGTGCAGCCGCTGGGCATTTTGCGCATGGTGGCGATGCTGTCGTCGATCGCGAACATCCCTGCCGAGCTGGTGTTCTGCTTCGCGACCGGCAACACGGCGCGCATCCGCAAGCTCAACTGCGGGCTGATCGAGGTCGGTCGCGCGGCGGATTTCGTGTTCATGGACCGTGCGCAGCATTCGCCCGCGGCCGGCCTGCTCGAAAGCGTGCAGCTCGGCGACATTCCGGGCGTGGGGATGGTGATGATCGACGGCATCGTGCGTTGCGGGCGGAGCCGCAACACGCCGCCGGCCACGGAAATCCCGGTAGTGGTCTCCGGCGCGCACTGATCGCCTCCCTCTCCCAGAGGGAGAGGGAGTCACTTCCGCGCGGACTTGAACACCAGATGCCGTGCCGACATGAAGTTCACCGCGAGCCCGGCGCAGCTCCCAAGCGCCACACCCAGCGCAGGCGCCAAGACGCCGCCCACCCAGTGCAGCGTCAGCACATAGACCGCGTAGTTGACCAGCGCCCCGCCCAGCATGGTCAGAAGGTAGTGCGCGTATTCACGCCGCAGCGACGAGCCCGACTCCCGCGCGGTGAAGGTGTAGCGCCGGTTCAGCGCCCACGTCGTCGTCGCGGCGGCGATGAAGGACACCACGCGCGCCCCGTACCAACCCAGCAGTGGCGCCACCAGGTACAGCACGCCCATGTCGACCACCACGCCGACCGTGCCGACGATGGCGAAAGACAGGAACTCCCGCCCCGCCCTCATGGCGAGCCGCGATGCCGCACGCCCGGAATCGCCAGGTAGCGCAGGCGCTTGGCTTCCTGCCGGCCGATCGTCACCGTGTGCAGTACCACGCCGCAGACGAAGGCCAGCATCGCCACCAGCATCGTGCCCGTCACGAACACGGCCGTCGGCAGACGAGGGACGAGCCCCGTGCGCAGGTAGGTGGTCAGCAGCGGCTCGGCGAGGATCACCGACGCCAGCGCGAGCACGCCGGCGACGGCGCTGAAGAAGAGCAAGGGCCGCTCGCTGACGAAGAGCTTGCAGATGGTCTTCAGGATGCGCCAGCCGTCGCGGTAGGTCGACAGCTTGCTCTCCGAGCCCTCGGGTCGGGAGCGGTAGAGCACCGGCGCCTCGGCGAAGGGCATGCGCAGTTCGAGGGCGTGGACAGTCAGCTCGGTCTCGATCTCGAAGCCTTCCGAGACCGCCGGGAAGGACTTGGCATAGCGCCTGGAGAACACCCGGTAGCCCGAGAGCATGTCGGTCAGCCGCCCGCCGAAAAGGCTGGCGACCGCGCCGGTGAGCAGCCGGTTGCCGAAGCGGTGGCCGCGCCGGTACGTCTGCACGTCCGCACCGTCGTCGACCCGCGAGCCCACCACCATGTCGAGATTGCCCTCGACCAGCATGCCGATGTGCTGGCGGATGTCGCGCACGTCGTAGGTGGCGTCGCCGTCGACCATCACGTAGACATCGGCCTCGACGTCCGCGAACATGCGGCGCGCCACGTTGCCCTTGCCGCGCAGCGCCACGTGCGTGACCGTCGCGCCGCACGCCCTGGCGACCTCGGCGGTGCCGTCGGTCGAGTTGTTGTCGAAGATGTGGATCTCCGCCTCGGGCAGCACCGCGCGGAATTCATCCACCACCTGCGTAATCGAGAGTGCCTCGTTGAAGCACGGAATTACGGCGGCTACGCGCAATGCGCGTGGGTCAGGGCTTCCGGTCATTCTTGTATTGGAGGTTGCGATAGGCCTTGGCGCCGTCTTTTTCATACATCAGGGCGAAATGGTCAAGGAAGCCGGGTTGCGCTTCGAGCAGCGGCGCATTGGCAGCGTCGATGGCGATCGCCCCGAATCCCAGTCCGGCAAGTTTGCGCGCGAACTCGTTCGGCGGCAGGACGATGAAGTCAGAGTATCGCCATGGCCCGAGCGCGTCGCCCCAGACCGGATTGGGCCCGTAGTAGGTCGCCTCGATCAGCGCGATCTGGTAGACGCGGCCGGTCGCGTGCTGGCGAAGGTAGTCCATCACCGCGTAGCCGGGCACGTGCCTGCGCAGCACCGCCGCGCGCGCCTCGGGTGTGACGGCGATCATCGCCAGCTTCCTTCGCGTCTGGTGGACGGAGAAGGTCAGCAGCACCACCAGCAGCGCCACGCCGAGCCAGCGCCCGGTCCGGTCGAGCCCGCCGCCGAGATCGCGTGCCGGCATCGCCCTGCGCAACCGGAGGGCGATGGCGCCGAAGATCGTCTGCCAGCCCACCGCGGCGGTCAGCGCCAGGATCGGAAGGGACGCGGTCAGGTAGCGCGGATAGCGCGAAGTCAGGCTCCACACGAACAGCGAATAGATGCTGAACACCAGGGCGGCGCGCAGCGCAGGGGAGCGCTTCCAGTAGGCGCTGAAAGGCACGGCCAGCACGGCCCAGATCAGCAGGTTCGGCGGGTTCGAATGCTCGTGCACGTCCTGGAACTGCATGCGGTAGTCCTGCATGTTCCAGTTGGTGAAGCCGAACACGCGGGCGCCGATGGGATTGAACGGATCGCCGGTCATGACGGCGTTGCGTGCATACCAGTACACGCAGGGGATCAGGAAGCAGACCAGCGCCACGGCCAGCACGCGCGGACGACGCTCATGCAGGAGCACGAAGACGGCCACCAGCGGCGTGACGGTCAGCGCCTGGTACTTCGACCCAACGGCGACGCCCAGGAAAAAGGCGGCGAGCGCCAGCCAGCGCGCGCCGTTCCGAGGTGCTTCGCGCCACCACCACAGGGCCACGCAGGCGGCGAGCACGAACAGCGCGACGCTGGTGTCGATCAGCGCGCCGGAGTAGTCGCCCAGCCCGAGCCAGATCGCGGCACCGACGCAGGCGACCACGCGGTTCACATGCACCACGCCCAGTCGGTAGACGATCCAGACCGACAGCCAGCCGGCGAGCGCGTTGGCGAAGTGCGGCAGCACGTCGTCGCCGACCATCAGCGCCGCGGCATAGAGCAGGTTGTAGTTGTACGGAAACCAGGGATAGCGCAGCCATTCGTAGATGCCCAGCGAGCCGGAGGCGGCCACCTCGCGCGCATACGGCAGGTGATACATCAACTCGTCGAATGCAACGGGCAGACCCAGGGGCGCAACGAGCGTCGGCACGGCGAGCACCGCCAGCACGACCATGCCCAGCTTCTCGAGCCAGGACAGCGCCGCGGGCAGCTCGCGCGCACGCACCTCCCGCAGCCAGGCCGGCGCCTGCGCCAGCGCTGCGGCGATGCCGATGCCGACCACGCCCCAGACCACGATCGCATTGAACGCGCCTGCGATCGCGGAAGCCTGGAAGACGCAGATGACGAGCCCGATGCCGGTCGCGATGGCCATCGCGGTCTCGAGCCAGGCATCGCGGCGCATCGGCACGCCGACGCGCACGAGCAGCATCCGTCCGATACCCCAGCACGCGGCAACGAACACCACCAACGCCGCATAGTGCGCGGCCGCAAATATCAACTTCTGAATAGGAACTCTCCCGCGCCGGCCCTGCCTGCACCGGCCGGCCGTGTCAAAGATTCGGTGCCAGCAGCCGCTCGAGATCCGCTTCGCTCTCGTGGCGCCGCGCGGCCTGATCCTGCAGCTGGTCGTGCCCGATCTTGCCGACGTTGAAGTACGTCGAATCGGGATGGCTCAGATAGAAGCCGCTGACACTGGCGGCCGGCATCATAGCGAGGCTTTCGGTCAGGGTCATGCCGATGTCCGCACAGTTCAGGAGGTCGAACATCGGACGCTTCACGCTGTGGTCCGGGCAAGCCGGGTAACCGGGCGCGGGGCGGATGCCGCGGTACTTCTCGCCGATCATGTCCTCGTTGTTCAGCGACTCGTCGGCCGCATAGCCCCAGAGGTCGGTCCGTACACGATGGTGCAGCGCCTCGGCGAAGGCCTCCGCCAGCCGGTCGGCCAGCGCCTTGAGCATGATGGCGGAGTAGTCGTCGAGGTCGTCGATGAAGTACTTCTCCTTCTTCTCGACGCCGAGGCCCGCGGTGACGGCAAACATGCCTACGTAGTCCTTCAGCCCGCTCTCGCGCGGCGCGACGAAGTCGGCGAGGCAGCGGCTCGGCCGCATCACGCCCTCGATCATCTGCTTCTCGGTCTGCTGGCGCATGCCGTACCAGGTGAGCGCAGCCTGGGTGCGCGACTCGTCCGCGTAGAGCACGATGTCGTCGTCGTTCACGGTGTTCGCGGGCCAGAAGCCGATCACGCCGCTCGCCGAGAGCCAGCGGCCTTCGATCAGCCGCTTGAGCATGCGCTGGCCGTCGGCATACACGCGCACGGCCTCGGTGCCCACGATCTCGTCCTTCAGGATCGCCGGGAACGGTCCCGCCAGGTCCCAGGTCTGGAAGAACGGGCCCCAGTCGATGTACTTCGCGAGCTCCGTCAGGTCGAAGTTGCGGAACACCCGGCGGCCGATGAACTTCGGCACCGGCGGCATATAGCCCGACCAGTCGACCGGCGGCTTGTTGGCACGCGCCTTCGCCAGCGGCCACAGCGGCACCTGCTTCTTGTTCGCGTGCTGGTGGCGCACCTTGTCGTAGTCGGCGTTGATCTCGTTGATGTAGTTCGTCGCCTGCTCCGACAGCAGCGACTGCGCCACGCTCACGCTGCGCGAGGCATCGGGCACGTACACCACCGGACCTTCATAGTGCGGCGCGATCTTGACCGCCGTGTGCACGCGGCTGGTGGTGGCGCCGCCGATCAGCAACGGGATCTTCCTGACGCGGAAGTGATCGTCCTTCTGCATCTCGCCCGCGACGTACTGCATCTCTTCCAGGCTCGGCGTGATAAGGCCGGAGAGCCCGACGATGTCGGCACCCTCAACCTTGGCGCGCGCCAGAATCTCGTGGCACGGGACCATCACGCCCATGTTCACCACTTCGAAGTTGTTGCACTGGAGCACGACGGTGACGATGTTCTTGCCGATGTCATGCACGTCGCCCTTGACGGTGGCGATGACGATCTTGCCCTTGGTCCGCACATCGCGGCCCGCGGCCTCGTCCTGGCGCTTTTCTTCCTCGATGTAGGGGATGAGGTGGGCCACGGCCGACTTCATCACGCGCGCCGACTTCACCACCTGCGGCAGGAACATCTTGCCCTGGCCGAACAGGTCGCCCACGATGTTCATGCCGTCCATCAGGGGGCCTTCGATCACGTGCAGCGGGCGGCCGCCCTTTGCGAGGATGGCCTGGTAGGCCTCCTCGGTGTCCTCGACGATGAAGTCGGTGATGCCGTGCACCATCGCGTGCGACAAGCGCTGCTGCACCGACACCGGCTGTTCCGGCGTGCCGCGCCATTCGAGCTTCTTGCTCTCGTCCTTGGCGCCGCTCTTCGCGGTCTCCGCCACTTCGACCAGGCGCTCGCCGGCATCGGGACGGCGGTTGAGCACCACGTCCTCCACGCGCTCGCGCAGTTCGGGCTCGAGGTCGTCGTAGACGCCGACCATGCCGGCGTTGACGATGCCCATGTCCATGCCCGCCTTGATCGCGTGGTACAGGAACACGGTGTGGATCGCTTCGCGCACCGGGTCGTTGCCGCGGAAGCTGAAGCTCACGTTCGAGACACCGCCCGACACCTTCGCGCCCGGCAGGTTTTCCTTGATCCAGCGCGTGGCGTTGATGAAGTCGACCGCGTAGTTGTTGTGCTCCTCGATGCCGGTGGCGATCGCGAAGATGTTCGGGTCGAAGATGATGTCCTCGGGCGGGAAGTCGATCTCGTCGACGAGGATGCGGTAGGCGCGCTCGCAGATCTCGATCTTGCGTTCGTAGGTGTCGGCCTGGCCCTTCTCGTCGAAGGCCATGACGACCGCGGCCGCACCGTAGCGGCGCAGGAGGCGGGCCTGGTGGCGGAACTGGTCCTCGCCCTCCTTCATGCTGATCGAGTTCACGATGCCCTTGCCCTGGATGCAGCGCAGGCCGGCCTCGATCACTTCCCACTTGGAGCTGTCGACCATGATCGGCACGCGTGCGATGTCGGGCTCGCTGGCGATCAGGTTCAGGAAGCGCACCATCGCGGCCTTGCTGTCGAGCATGGCCTCGTCCATGTTGATGTCGATCACCTGCGCGCCGTTCTCGACCTGCTGGCGCGCCACGGCGAGGGCTTCCTCGAACTGGCCGTTGAGGATCATCCGCGCGAAGGCCTTGGAGCCGGTGACGTTGGTGCGCTCGCCGATGTTGACGAACAGCGCGCCCTCGCCGATCTGCACCGGCTCGAGGCCGGACAGCTTCATCGGGGGGACGAGGACGGGAGAGGAATCGGAGGACATGGGCTCACCTGCAGGACGTTCGAATCAGGCGAGCGTCGTTGCCACAATGCTCACCCCCAGGCTTCGCGCACTGCGTGTCGCTTTCACCTACCCCCTGCTAGGGGCGATGCCTGCAGCCTGGCGAAGCCGGTTCTGCGGTATCTCTGGGCTGGGACGCGAGTTGTGTGCGGAGCATGGAGATGACCCAAGCCTGACGCGGCGGTCCCGGGTGGGGACGGCGACGCTGCAACGCTCCTTGGGAGCCGCGGATTTTACGCCGGCTGGGCTGCGCCTGTGGCCGATGCGGGCAGGCCGAAGAGCAGGTCGAAGGCCCAGTTGAAGACGAAGGTGTAGATCAGGAAGAACACGACCAGGCCCAGGTCCATGACCAGGGCGTCCCACAGGCTCACGTCCAGCCACCAGGCGAAGACCGGCACGAGGAAGGCGACGAGGCCGCCTTCGAAGCCGATGGCGTGGGCGATCCGGCGCTTGACGCTGCGGCCGCGCACCGCCTGCCGGGATTCCCAGCGCTCGAACAGGGCGTTGAAGCTCAGGTTCCAGAGCACCGCGATGACCGAGGCGATGACGGCCAGCACGCCCGAATGGCCCAGGCCCTGGCCCGACATCAGCGCCAGTCCCGCGCTCGCCGCGATGATGGCGATGCCTTCGTAGAGCGTGATGTAGACGACGCGGCGCTTGAGCCCTTGCATGAATTCGATCCCGTAGTGGTTGGTGACAAGGTGGACTTTATGTGTGTACTCCTGATATATAAAGTCATCTTCTATCAATTAATCTGACAGATTGGACCGATGAGCTTCTCCAGCGATAACGTCGAGGTGTTTCTTGCGGTGATCGACCACGGGTCGTTCTCGGCCGCCGCGCGGTCGTTGGGCCGGGTCCCCTCCGCCGTGAGCATGGCGATCGCGAACCTCGAGGCAGAACTCGACCTTCAGCTCTTCGATCGCAGTGGCCGGGAGCCGCAGCCGACGGCCGCCGCCCGGTCGCTTGAACCGCAGGCGCGATTGCTCGCGGCGCAGCTCAAGCAGCTCCAGGTGCAGGCGCTTGCCCTCACGCAGGGGCTCGAAAACCGGCTCACCCTGGCCATCGCACCCGAACTTCTCGCAGCCCCATGGAGCGGTCCGCTGGCCGCGCTCGCGCGGGAATATCCGTCGCTGGAGGTGGAAGTGCTCGCCGCCCCGCAGGCCGACGCGCTGGCCCTGCTGCACAGCGGACGCGCACAGCTTGCCCTGGTGTTCGAGCGCCCCAGCCTCGACGGCCGCGAGGGCTTCCAGGAAGTGGCCAGCGACACCATGGTCGCCGTGATGGCGCCGGACCATCCGGTGCTCGCCGCCGCCGGCGGCCGCCTGCGCGAGGAACACCTGACGACCACGCGGCAGATCGTCGTCGCGGGGCGCGATCTCGCGAGCAGCGACCAGCGCTTCGTCTACGCACGGCACGTCTGGCGCACCGACAACGCACTCGCGGCGCTGAGCCTGATCACGGCGGGACTCGGCTGGGGCTGGCTGCCGCGCAACTTCGCGCGGCCGCACGTGGCGGCGGGTGCGCTGGTCGAGATCCCGTTCGAGAACCTGTCGAACGGGCTCGACCTGTGGGTCGACGTAGTGTGGTCGCGCGAACGGCCGCTCGGCCTGGGCGCCCAGCGCTTCGTGGCGCTGATCGCCCGCAAGAAGGATTGAGGCGCCTCAGCGGCTACTGGCCGCGGCCGCCGCCTTGGCCACCACCTTGGCCTCCGCCATGTCCCCCGCCATGTCCCCCGCCCTGTCCGCCACCATGTCCTCCGCCCTGTCCACCACCGTGGCCACCGCCGCCGTGACCTCCGCCATGACCACCGCCTCCTCCACCCCCACCCTGCCCGGGCGGACGCATGCCAGGCGGCGAGCCGGGCGGCCGGGCCCCGCCACTATGCGGCGGACGAACCCCGGGCGGCGGCGGCGGACGGAAGCCGGGTGACGGCGGCGGGCCGAAGCCCGGCGCCGGAGGCGGCCTGAACCCTGGAGGGTGCGGCGAATAGCCGGGCCACGGATTGGGACGCCAACCCGGCACGGGCGGGGGCGGCGGGCGCCAGCCCGGACCCGGGGGCGGCGGCGGCCGTCCGCCCCACCAGCGCGGCTGGTTGTACCAGGGGCGATCGCGGTAGTAGCTGCCCCAGTAGCTGCCGATCGCAAACGTCACGAGCGGCACGCCGATTACCGCACCATAGGTGGCCAGCGGCACACGCTGGTCCTGATAGGCGTAGTCGAGGCTCGCCGCATAGGACCAGCCGCGAAGACCGTCGGGCAGCACCACGTCGCACCAGCCATAGCCGCTCGTGCAGCCCATCACCTGAAGCGATTGCCCGGGCGCCAGCGTGGCCACCAGCGGGTAGTTGTCGCCGGGACCGGCACGCAGGTTGACGGCCCCCCGCGTGAAAGCCTGCTGGGCCGTGGCGGCCAAGGGAAGCGCCAGTGCGATGGTGCCGATGCCGATCCATCGCCGGGTCGGTGTGTGCATGTGGTTTTCCTTTTTGCTGGTCAGGGTAGGTGGGCTGGCGAGCCGTTGTCAATCGGCCACGGCCTACCCCGGACAACGGCAAATCACGCCGGCACGTGGACCGGCCCAACGTTTGGAGAGCTTCTTCATCCCGGCTTCACATGCGCCGGGACAGCGACGAATGCGTGTCGCTCAGGCCGCTTCGCTGTAGAAGGCAGCGCGATGCAGGCTGCGGCTCGCGATCGGCGCAACCGCCTGCCCGATCGCGGCAATGTGCTCGGGCGTGGTGCCGCAGCAACCGCCGACGATGTTGACCAATCCCTCGGCCGCGAACTCATGCAGCAGGCGCGAGGTCACGTCAGGCGTTTCGTCGAAGCCGGTCTCGCTCATCGGATTGGGCAGGCCGGCGTTGGGGTAGCAACTGATGAAGGTGTCGTCCGCCACGCGCGCCAGTTCCTGGATGTAGGGCCGCATCAGCGCAGCGCCGAGCGCGCAGTTGAGGCCGATGGCCAGCGGCTGCGCGTGCCGCACGCTGTGCCAGAACGCCGTGACGGTCTGCCCGCTGAGGATGCGTCCCGAAGCGTCCGTGACGGTGCCGCTGATGATGAGCGGCAGGCGCTCGCCGCTGGCATCGAAGTACTCGTCGACCGCGAACAGGGCCGCCTTGGCGTTCAGCGTGTCGAAGATCGTCTCGACCAGGATCACGTCGGCGCCGCCTTCGACCAGCGCCTCGACCTGCTCGTAGTAGGACGCGCGCAGTTCCTCGAAGCTCACGTTGCGCGCGCCGGGGTCGTTCACGTCGGGGCTGATGCTGGCGGTCTTGGGCGTCGGGCCGAGAGCGCCGGCGACGAAGCGCGGCTTGTCCGGCGTGCTGAACTTGTCGCAGGCCGCGCGCGCCAGCTTGGCGGACTCCAGGTTCATCTCGCGCGCGAGATCGGCCATCTTGTAGTCCTCCTGCGCGATGCGCGTCGCGCCGAAGGTGTTCGTCTCGATCAGGTCGGCGCCCGCGGCCAGGTAGCCCTCGTGGATGTCGCGGATCACGTCGGGCCGGGTCAGCGAGAGCAGTTCGTTGTTGCCCTTGACGTCGCGCGGGAAGTCCTTGAAGCGCTCGCCGCGGTACTGCGCCTCGGTGAGCTTGAAGCGCTGGATCATCGTGCCCATCGCCCCATCGAGGATGGCGATGCGTTGGGCGAGGATGGCGGGCAACTGCTGCGCGCGGGTGTAGGCGATGGGCTTCATGCGCCCGATTGTAGAAAGCGCCTCCCGCCCCGCCGCGCGGGCGGGTCTTGTGGGCGCCCTCAGGCCTGCGGTCCGCCGACGATCTCGGCCAGCGCACGAAGGAAGCGCGCGTTGTCGTCCGCCGTGCCGATCGACACGCGGATGAAGCGCTCGAAGCCCGGCTCCTTCCACGGCTTGACGATGATCCCGCGCGCCAGCAGCGCTTCATTGACCGGCCCGTTCGGCCGCCCCAGGTCGATGAACAGGAAGTTGGCCGCCGACGGTGCGATGCGCATGCCCGGCACCGCCATCGCGCGCAGTTGCGCGACAAGCGCTTCGCGCAGCTTCACGGTCTCCGCGACGGTCTGCGTCATGAAGACATCGTCGCCCCACGCGGCGAGCGCAGCCGCCTGCGCGGCCTCGTTGACGTTGAAGGGCGTGCGCACACGGTCGAGCCACTGGATCAGCGAAGCGTCCGACGCGATCCCATAGCCGACCCGCAGGCCCGCCAGGCCCCAGGCCTTCGAGAAGGTGCGCAGCACGATCCAGGGCCGCTGCTGTGCACGCAACACGGCCAGCGCATCAGGAAAGCCGCGTTCACGCTGCGCGTACTCGTAGTAGGCCTCGTCGATCACCAGGAGCGTGCCGCGCGGCGTGGCTTCGACGATCCGGGTGAACGCCTGCGCATCGAACATGCAGCCCACGGGATTGGAAGGATTGGCGAGCATCGCGATCTTCGGCCCGCGCCCCAATGCCTCGCACCAGGCATCGAGGTCGAATTCGAGCGCGGGCGTCAGCGCCAGCAGTTCGACCTGGGCGCCCATCATCCGCGGATAGATCTCGTGCAGGCCGAAGGCGGGCCGCTGCGTGAGCACGCGGTCGCCAGGCGAGAGAAAGGCCTGGCACAGCATCTGGAGGATCGATTCGGAACCATTGCCGATCACGATCTGCGCCGCGCTTGCGCCGATGCGTTCGGCAATGGCGGCCCGCAGCGCCGTGCAGTTTGCATCCGGGTAGGTGCCCACGCGCAGCGCCAGGCCCGTCAGCGCACGCGCGACTGCGGGACTCGCGCCGAAGGGGTTCTCGTTGCTCGCGAGGCGCGCGATCCGGTCGACGCCGTAGCGCGAGCGCACGGCCTCGGACGACAGGCCTGCGTTGTAGGCAGGAAGCGCGGGCACTTCGGGGCGCACGAGGTCGCGAATGGCGTCAGCGTTCATGAATGGAAACCTTCCGGGGATTCGGCAGTTGATGAGAGATTCCGGCGCGCCGGATCGGCGTGCATGGGTGGCAGTTCGACCGGCGATCAGCCGCGGCGCGCTTCGACGAAGTCGAGCACCGAGGCGAGCATGCGTTTCACATGCGGCTGCACGTGCGCAGCCACCTCGGGCAGGTAGTCGAAGGGCAGCGCCTCCTGCATGTAGCTGCACTGCGTCATCTCGAGCTGCACCGCGTGCACGCCCTGTGCGGGCTGGCCGTGGTGCCGCGTGATGTAGCCGCCGGTGAAGCGACCGTTGAGCACGCTGGTGAATCCGCTCGCTTCCTTGGCCACACCGAGCAGCGCCTGCGCAAGCGCCGGATCGCAGCTCGCACCCTGCGCCGTGCCCAGGTTCAGGTCGGGCAGCTTGCCCTCGAAGAAGCGCGGCAGCACCGAGCGGATCGAATGCGCGTCCCACAGTGCGGCAATGCCGTGCTGCGCCTTGATGCGCGCCAGCTCATCGGCAAGCTGCCGGTGGTAGGGATGCCAGATCGCCTCACGGCGGGCGGCGATCTCCGCGTCGTCCGGCACATCGCCTGCGGGATAGAGGGGCGTGTCGTCGAAGGTGTCGACCGGGCACAGGCCGGTGACGCTCTGCCCCGGATAGAGGCTCGCGCCGTCGGGCGGACGGTTGAGATCGACCACGTAGCGCGAGTGGGTCGCGACCAATACCGACGCACCCAGTTCATCGGCGAAGTCGTAGAGGCGCTCCAGGTGCCAATCCGTGTCGGGCACATGGCGCGCTTCCTCGCTGAGCCGCGCCGCGAGCTGCGGCGGCACATGCGTGCCGACGTGAGGCATCGAGATCAGCAGCGGTCGCGTGCCGCGGCGGAAGCGAAACGGGGGTTCGGTGGTGGTGAAGGGCATGGGGCTCAATCCTTGGCAAGAAGTTGGCTGCGCGCGGCCACGAACGCGGCGGCGGCTTCGTTGTGCGAAATATGGCGGGCGGCACTGACCCGCGACCGCCCAGCAACCCACACGGCATCGATGGCGGACGTGCGGTGGCTGGCGAACACGTGCGATGACAGCATCTCGGGCGCCGCGAGGCCCTGCAGTGCGACGTGCGCTGCATTCAGCACGACGAAGTCGGCCTGCTGGCCTGCGGCGAGTCCGCCGACGGGCCGGCCTGCGGCCTGCGCGCCGCCTTCCACCGCCGACAGCGTGAGCGCGGTCGCGACTTCGCGATGCGCCGCGTTGGCGCCCACGTTGCGCTGCCGCGTGGCCAGGCGCTGCCCGTACTCCAGCATCAGCAGTTCCTCGGCGGCATTGACACAGGCGTGGCTGTCGGAGCCGATGCCCCATCGGCCGCCCGCTTCGCGCCACGCGTTGAAATCGAAAATGCCGTCGCCGAGGTTGGCCTCGGTCGTCGGGCACAGGCCGGCGACCGCGCCGGTTGCGCCCGCGCGGCGGTACTCCTCCGGATCCATGTGCGTCGCGTGCACGAGGCACCAGCGTGCATCGACAGGCGCATGGTCGAGCAGCCATGCCACCGGCCGCTGCCCGCTCCATGCCACGCAGGCATCGACTTCGCCGGTCTGCTCGGCAATGTGGATGTGGATCGGCGCGGTCGCGTCGATCGCGTCCAGCCCCGCGAGCGCATCGCGAAGGCCGTCGGGAGGTACGGCGCGCAGCGAATGCGGCGCGAGCCCGAGCCGGGCGCCTTGTTCCTTGCACAGCGGGTGCAGGCGTTCCAGAAGGCGCAGCATCGACTCGGTCGAACGGATGAAGCGCCGCTGGCCTTCGCTCGGCGGCAGCGCACCGAAACCGCTGGTCTGGTAGAGCACCGGCAGCAGGGTGAGTCCGATGCCCGCACGCTGCGCGGCGCGCATCAGCGCCAGTGCGAGCGTGGCGTCGTCCGCATACGGCTTGCCGTCGGCGTCGTGATGCAGGTAGTGGAACTCGCACACGGTGGTGTAGCCGGCTTCGAGCATCTCGATGTAGAGCCAGGTGGCGATCGCTTCGACCTGCTCCGGCGAGATCTTCGCGGCGAAGCGGTACATCAGCGTGCGCCAGCTCCAGAAGCTGTCCTGCGCCGCGCCGCGGAATTCGGTCAGGCCGCCGAAGGCGCGCTGGAACGCGTGCGAATGGAGGTTCGGCATGCCCGGCAGCACCGGTCCCGATGCACGCGGCGTGTCGCCGGCGGGCGCGCTGTCAGGCGTGACCGTAGACAGTCGACCGTCTGCGTTCCATTCGAGCAGCACGTTGCGCGCCCAGCCACCGGGCAGCAGGGCATCGGAGGCGAAGAGAGAAGTCGATGGCATGTCTTTCGCGGCTCAGCGTTGGGGTCCGGAGGCGATGCGTCCTTGCCGGACGATCGTGCGCGCGGGCTGCTGGCCGAACCAGTACGCCAGTTCGGCGCTTTCGCGAAGCTGCCACAGCACGAAGTTGGCGGGTCGACCGACGGCCAGCGCGCCGTGCGTGCCCTGCAGGCCCAGCGCGCGCGCGGCATGGCGGGTCACGCCGGCGAGCGCCTCGGGCGCCGTCAGACGGAACAGCGTGCAGGCCATGTTGACCATCAGCAGCAGGCTCAGTGCGGGCGAGGTGCCGGGGTTGTGGTCGGTGGACACGGCCATCGGCACGCCCGCGGCGCGCAGCGCCTCGATCGGCGGCAGGTGCGTGTCGCGCAGCGTGTAGTAGGCGCCGGGCAGCAGCACGGCCACCGTGCCGGCCTCGCGCATCGCCGCGATGCCTTCGGCGGGAAGATGCTCGATGTGATCGCAGGACAGTGCACCGTAGCGGGCGGCCAGCGCGGCGCCGCCCATGTCGGAGAGCTGCTCGGCATGCAGCTTGACCGGCAGGCCGAGCGCCTTGGCGGCCTGGAACACCTGCTCGGTCTCGGCGAGCGAGAAGGCGATGCGTTCGCAGAATACGTCCACTGCATCCACCAAGCCCTCCGCGGCCAGCGCAGGCAGCATCTCCTTGCAGACAAGGTCGATGTAGTCGCCGCTGCGGCCTGCATATTCCGGCGGCAGTGCATGCGCGCCGAGGAATGTCGTGCGCACGGTGACGCCGTACGTCTCGCCCAGACTACGCGCCACGCGCAGTTGCTTGCGCTCGTGTTCGAGCGCGAGGCCGTAGCCCGACTTGATCTCGATGGCGCACACGCCGTCGGCGAGCAATTGTTCGAGCCGCTGAGCGGCTTGAGCAAAGAGCATGTCTTCGTCCGCTTCCCGCGTGGCGCGCACGGAGGCAACGATGCCGCCACCTGCTTTCGCGACCTCTTCGTAGGTGGCGCCGGCGAGACGCATCGCGAATTCGTTCGCACGCTGTCCGCCGTAGACCAGATGTGTGTGGCAATCGACGAGGCCCGGCGTGACGAGCGCATCACGACCATCGAAGCGCGGCAGCGCGGCGAAATCGCCGGGCAAGGCGGCGCTCGCGCCGATCCACGCGATCTTTCCGCCGGCAACGACGATCGCCGCCTCTGCGTCGACTACCTGCCCATCGGCGAGCGCGCCCGGAGCGATTCGCAGGTGCTCCCACACGCCGTCGGCTGAAGGAAGTTCGGAATGGTTCATGGTGTTCCGTCGCTCAATGTTGTCGTCGATTCGAGCCGCACCGCGACGAGTGCGGCGTCGGCATCGCCTGAAGCGGCGCGCCACGCCTTCGGTTCGCCATCCCACCAGAAGCCGGATCCCGGCTCGCAATCGATGCCACTCAACTGCCAGTTGCCGCGCAGGCAAAGCACGAGCCCGCGATCCGCCGGCGCGATGTCGCCGTTCTCCCGCAACACCCGGACATCCGCACGCAACCGACCTCGGCGCGACATCACGTTGAAATCCGTCGACGTGCCGCCGAGCAATTCGCAGTCCAGCGCCACGTCGCCACTGAAGGTGAACGGCGCATGCGGCACCTCCAGCCGATGGTCGATGCGCCCATCCGCCGAGCGAAGACGAACGCCCGCGCCGTCCAGCAGCATGATCACGCGATCCACGCCCGCGAACGCCGAGAACGGCCCGGCCTTGTCGATGGTCGCGATGCTCACGCGCCAGTCGAAGCCGTCCATGCCGGCACCGGCAGGCGAGCAGACGATCTCGCGCGTCACGCCGCCGCCGTTCTTCCACGGAGCCGCGGTCAGCGAGGCTATGTCGAAGCGATGCACCGTCACCCTGTGTCGCCTGGCGTTGCCTACTTGATCATCGGCAGGTTCAGGCCCTGCTTCTTCGCGGTCTCGATGGCGATGTCGTAGCCGGCATCGGCATGGCGCATCACGCCGGTGGCCGGGTCGTTCCACAGCACGCGCTCGACGCGCTTGGCGGCAGCGTCGGTGCCGTCGCAGACGATCACCACGCCCGAGTGCTGCGAGTAGCCCATGCCGACGCCGCCACCGTGGTGCAGGCTGACCCAGGTCGCGCCGCCGGCGGTGTTGAGCAGTGCGTTGAGCAGCGGCCAGTCGGAGACGGCATCGGAGCCGTCCTTCATCGACTCGGTCTCGCGGTTGGGGCTGGCGACCGAACCGGTGTCCAGGTGGTCGCGGCCGATCACAATCGGGCCCTTCAGTTCGCCGTTCTTCACCATCTCGTTGAACGCAAGGCCGGCCTTGTGGCGCTCGCCCAGGCCGAGCCAGCAGATGCGCGCAGGCAGGCCCTGGAAGGCGATGCGCTCGCGCGCCATGTCGAGCCACCGGTGCGTGTGCTTGTTCTCGGGGAACAGCTCCTTGATCTTCGCGTCGGTCTTGTAGATGTCTTCCGGGTCGCCCGAGAGCGCCACCCAGCGGAACGGACCCTTGCCTTCGCAGAACAGCGGGCGGATGTAGGCCGGCACGAAGCCCGGGAAGTCGAAGGCGTTCTTCACGCCTTCGTCGAAGGCGACCTGGCGGATGTTGTTGCCGTAGTCGACGGTCGGAATGCCCATCGCCTGGAAGTCGAGCATGGCCTGCACGTGCACCGCGCAGGACTTGGCGGCCGCCTTGCGCAGCGTGGGGTGCTGCGTTGCGTCGGCCTTGGCGGCCTCCCATTGCGCCAACGTCCAGCCGATCGGCAGGTAGCCGCTGGCGAGGTCGTGCGCGGAGGTCTGGTCGGTCACGAGGTCGGGCTTGATGCCGCCGGCGCGGGCGCGCTTCACCAGTTCCGGCAGGATCTCGGCCGCGTTGCCCAGCAGGCCGATCGACACCGCTTCCTTGGCCGCCGTGTGCTGCTTGATCAGCGCGATCGCGTCGTCGATGTCCTTGGCCTGCTTGTCGAGGTAGCGCGTGCGCAGGCGGAAGTCGATGCTGGCCTGCTGGCATTCGATGTTGAGCGACACCGCGCCCGCGAGCGTGGCAGCCAGGGGCTGCGCGCCGCCCATGCCGCCGAGGCCGGCGGTCAGGATCCACTTGCCCGAGAGGTCGTCGTTGTAGTGCTGGCGTCCGGCTTCGACGAAGGTCTCGAAGGTGCCTTGCACGATGCCCTGGCTGCCGATGTAGATCCAGCTGCCGGCGGTCATCTGGCCGTACATCATCAGGCCCTTGCGGTCGAGCTCGCTGAAGTGCTCCCAGGTGGCCCATTTCGGCACGAGGTTCGAGTTGGCGAGCAGCACGCGCGGTGCGTTCTCGTGCGTCTTGAACACGCCGACCGGCTTGCCCGACTGGATGAGCAGCGTCTCGTCGTCGTTGAGTTCCTTCAGCGACGCCAGGATCTGGTCGAAGCAGGCCCAGTCGCGCGCCGCGCGGCCGATGCCGCCGTAGACCACGAGGTCCTGCGGGCGCTCGGCCACTTCGGGGTCGAGGTTGTTCTGAAGCATGCGGAACGGGGCCTCGGTGAGCCAGCTCTTGCAGGTCAGCGTGCTGCCGCGCGGCGAACGGATCACGCGGCTCGCGTCATGGCGGGGGTCTGCCTTGGCGGCGAGGAATTTGTCGGGTGCGTTCATGACGGGATGTCCTTTCGATGACGGAACTTGATCGTTGATTCAGGCGTGGCTGGGGAGGATGGATTGCACGGCCTCAGGCCAGTTGTCTTGTCGCGCCCACTTGCGCATGGCTTCGATGCATGGCGCGAAGAAGATGTCCTGGTCGATGAAGGGAACACGCTCGCGGATGGCGGCGTATTCGGCCTCGACCAGCGGCGAGCTCTTCGGGCCGCGCTTGAGCTCGATGCCCTGTGCGGCGGCCATCGCCTCGATGCCGACGACGACGGCGGTGTTCTCGACCATGTCGGCGAGGCGGCGACCCGCAAAGGTCGCCATCGACACGTGATCTTCCTGGTTGGCGGAAGTCGGCAGGCTGTCCACGCTCGCAGGATGCGCGAGCGACTTGTTCTCCGAGGCCAGCGCCGCGGCCGTGACCTGCGCGATCATGAAGCCGGAGTTAACGCCGCCGTCGCGCACCAGGAAGGGCGGCAGGCCCGACAGCCCGCTGTCGAGCAGCAAGGCCATGCGGCGTTCCGAGATCGCGCCGATCTCGCTGATCGACAGGGCGATGATGTCGGCCGCGAAGGCCACGGGCTCGGCGTGGAAGTTGCCGCCGGAGATCACGTCGCCGTTGTCGAAGACCAGCGGGTTGTCCGATGCGGCGTTGGCTTCGGTGCGCAGCACGCGCGCGGCATGGAAGAGGTTGTCGAGGCAGGCGCCCATCACCTGCGGCACGCAGCGGATGGAATACGGGTCCTGCACGCGCCCGCAGTCGGCGTGCGACGGCACGATCTCGCTGCCGTCGAGCAGCTCGCACACCGCAGCGGCGACGGCCATCTGTCCCGGCTGCCCGCGCGCCGCGTGGATGCGTTCGTCGAAAGGCTTGATCGAACCCTGGATGGCTTCGAGCGACAACGCGCCCGCCAGCAGGGCGGCCGCGAACACGTCTTCGGCGCCGAAGAGGCCGGCCAGCGCGAGCGCGGTCGATACCTGCGTGCCGTTGAGCAATGCGAGCCCCTCCTTGGGGCCCAGCACGAAGGGCGTCATGCCGATGAGGCGCAGGGCCTCGGCACCGCCAATCACCTCGCCTTGCGGCGTCGTGACTTCGCCCTCGCCGATCAGCACGCAGGCCAGGTGCGCGAGCGGCGCCAGGTCGCCCGACGCGCCGACCGAGCCCTTCGACGGAATGCGAGGCAACAGCCCGGCATTGGACAGTCCGAGCAGCGCATCGACGATCTCGGGCCGCACGCCGGAGTGGCCGCGCGCCAGGCTCACCGCCTTGGTCGCGAGCACCAGCCGCACCACGCCGGCCGCCAGCGGCTCGCCGGTGCCGGCGCTGTGCGACAGCACGAGGTTGCGCTGCAACTCGGCCAGGCGTTCGGTCGGGATGATGGTCTGCGCGAGCTTGCCGAAGCCGGTGTTGATGCCGTAGACCACATCGCCCGACTCCACGATCTTGCGAACCGTGGCTTGCGCGGCCAGCAGGCCCGCGCGTGCCGCCGGATCGAGCGCGAGTTGCACGCCGCCGGCATGCACGCGACGCAGCGCGGCCAGGTCGACTTGGCCGGGCGTGAGCACGAGGGTTGCGGCGTCGGAGGATGGGGTGTGATTCATGAGGGCTACCTGTCTATACAAGTGGTTGCGGCATGGGGCCGAAGGGGGGTGTCAGCCTCGTTCAGCCGAAGGAAGGGTTGCCGTCGGCGCGGAAGCGGCTGCCGAGCCGATAGCGCGACGCGGGATGCAGGCATCGCACCATCGTCACCGGCGTGGTGCGCGTCCAGGTGCGCCGCGTGAGCAGCAGGCAGGGGTCGGTCACCGGCATGTCGAGGCGCTCAGCCTGCTCGGGCGTCGGAAGCACGGCGTCGACCACGTGCTCGATCTGGTCGAAGGGCACGTTGCGCACCAGGTATTCGCTCGGCGGGACGGTCGAGAAATCCTGGTCGAGGAAATTCGGCACCACGCGGGGATTGACGTAGCGGTCTTCGAGCTGCACCGGGATGTCGTTCTCCAGGTGCAGGCACACCGTATGGAACACCGACTCGCCGGGGCGCAGGTCGAGCCACACCGCGACGTCGGGTGATGCGGCGATGCGTTCGGCCACCAGGAACTCGCAGCGGTAGTCATGCCCGCGGTCGCGGATTTCGCTCGCGATGTTGGCGATCTGCAGCAGCGTGGATTGCGGCTTGTCCTCGGCCACGAAGCTGCCGACGCCTGCGACCCGCACGATGCGGCCTTGCTCCACCAGCTCGCGCAGTGCGCGATTGACCGTCATGCGCGCGACGCCGAACTGCGCGACCAGTTCGCTCTCCGAAGGGAGGCGGTGGCCTGCCGCCCACGAGCCATCCTGGATCTTGTGCGTGATGAAAGCCTTGACCTGCTCGTACAGCGCCATCGCGGGCAACGCCGAATTGGCCGCCTCGCGCGATTCCGCGCCCGCGGATTTCTTCGCGGGCTGGCGCGCGTCGGTGACTTTGCGAAGGCTGGCTGCGGTCATGCGGTCTTTCGTGCGATGCGGATCAGTGCTCTGCAGCAGCCATCGATTCCGCGCGGATCTCTTCGGTGAGGCGCGCCTTGATCTCCATGAACTCCGGCGAGGTCTTGATCGTGTAGTGGCGCGGGTGCGGGAAGTCGACCGCGATCTCGGTCTTGATGCGGCCGGGTCGCGCGCTGAAGACGGCGACGCGGTTCGCCATGAAGATCGCCTCGTCGATGTCGTGCGTGACGAAGAGCACCGTCTTGCGCGCCGACTCCCAGATGCCAAGCAGCAGTTCCTGCATCAGCACGCGGGTCTGGTTGTCGAGCGCGCCGAATGGCTCGTCGAGCAACAGCATCTTGGGGTCGTTGGCCAGCGCGCGCGCGATCGCGGTGCGCTGCTGCATGCCGCCGGAGAGCTGCTTGGGGAAGTGGTTCTCGAAGCCGCGCAGCCCGACCTTGGCGATGAAGAAGTCGCTGCGCTCCTTCTGCTCGGCCTCGCTCATGCCGCGCTCGCGCAGGCCGAAGCGGATGTTCTGCGCGATGGTGAGCCAGGGGAACAGCGTGTAGCTCTGGAACACCACGCCACGATCGGCGCCCGGGCCTTCGATGGTCTGGCCGTCGAGCAGCACGCGACCTTCGGTCGGATAGTCGAGGCCGGCGACGATGCGCAGCAGCGTGGACTTGCCGCAGCCCGAGGGGCCGAGGATGGTGACGAAGTCGTTCTCGCGCACCTCGAAGTCGATGGGCAGCAGCGCCTGCGTCTTCTGGCCGCGCGTGCCGGTGAAGATGCGGGACACGCCCCGGACTGAAAGTTGGTTCATCAGATGGTGCTCCACGCGAAGAGGCGGCGATTGAGAGCCTTGAAGGCGAAGTCGGAGATCAGTCCGATCACGCCGATGACGATGATCCCGAAGATGATCTGCCCGGTGTTCAGCAGCGCCTGGCTGTCGGTGATCATGTGACCGATGCCGGAGGACGAGCCGATCAGTTCCGCGACGATGACGTAGGTCCAGGCCCAGCCCAGCACGAGGCGCAGCGTTTCGGCGATGCCCGGCGCAGCGCCAGGGATCAGCACCCGCAGGACGATGCCACGGCTCTTGGCGCCCAACGTGTAGGCGGCCTCGACCAGGTCGCGGCGTGCGCTGCCGACGGTGACGGCCACCATCAGCGTGACCTGGAACACCGAGCCGATGAAGATCACGAGCAGCTTCTGCGCCTCGCCGATGCCGGCCCACAGGATCAGCAGCGGGATGAAGGCCGAGGCCGGCAGGTAGCGGCAGAAGGAGACGAAGGGCTCGAAGAAGGCTTCGACGCTCTTCCACGTGCCCATCGCGATGCCGAGCGGCACCGCGATCAGGGTCGCCAGCACGAAGCCGCCGAACACGCGCCATACCGTCATGGCGATGTCGTGGGTGAAGTCGTACTGGGTGAAGAGGAGCACGCCCTCCTTCAGCATCGTGACCGGGCTGGCCAGGAAGGTCGGCGACACGAAGCCGCCGAGCGTGAAGAAGGACCAGACCACCACGAAGAGCACGAAGAAGCCCAGCCCGAGCATCCAGCGCGCACGCGCGCTGACGGGTTCGAGCGGGGCCAGTGCGCGGTGCCGGCGCGCCGCCGCCGACGCGACCGGCCCGGCAGATGCCAACGGCTTGGGAGAGTTCATGACAGGCGTCGCGTCCATGGCGGTCTCTTACTTGATGTAGCTGGTGTCGAAGGTGGCGGCCAGGTCGTCAGGCGCCTTGCGGATCACGCCCGACTCCAGCAGGATGGCCTGTGCGTCCTTCATGAACGGCGTGATGTCGCTCGCGAAGAATTTCTGGTTGGCCGCCTTGTCCGACCAGCGCAGGTAGGCCGAGGACTTGGCGAACTGCTCGCCCGTCTGCTTGACCGCGGCGCCCATGATCTCGTTGGACTTGGCCGGATCGGTCTTGATCATCTCGACCGCTTCGAAGTACGAGTTGGCCAGCGCCTGCGCGGCCTTGGCGTTGGTCTTGAGCCAGGTGGGCGCGCAACCGACCGTGTCCATGACCATCGGGTAGTCGAGCGTGGTGGCGAGGATCTTGCCGGCGGCAGGGTTGGCGCGCACGGTCGAGAGATAGGGCTCGTAGGTCATCGCGGCGTCGTTCTGGCCGGAGACGAAGGCCTGGGCGGCAGGCTGCGGCTCGAGCGAGACCAGCTTGACGTCCTTCATGGTCAGGCCGTTCTTGTTGAGCATCCAGGCCAGACCGAAGTAAGGCGCGGTGCCCGGTGCGCTGACGCCGATGGCCTTGCCCTTGAGGTCGGCGAAGGTCTTGACGTCGTTGCGCACGGCCAGGCCGTCGGCGCCGTAGGACTTGTCCATCTGGAAGATCTGCACGATCGGCACGCCGTTGGCGTTCCAGGCGACGTGCGTCTCGACGGTGGTGGCCGCGCACTGGATGGCGCCGGAGGCCAGCGCGAGATGGCGGTCCTTCTGCGGGATCATGCGCAGTTCGACGTCGAGTCCGTTCTTCTTGAAGATGCCGGCCTTG
This sequence comes from Variovorax glacialis, assembly GCF_051216375.1. Taxonomy (NCBI): domain Bacteria; kingdom Pseudomonadati; phylum Pseudomonadota; class Betaproteobacteria; order Burkholderiales; family Comamonadaceae; genus Variovorax; species Variovorax glacialis. The sequence continues at coordinate 41,813 of NZ_JBPJZT010000006.1, forward strand.
TCGGCCAGCGTGAGCGGCGCGAAGCCGGTCCAGCCGGACATGCCGAGGGTGATCTTGGTTTCCTGGGCACTGGCGCTCGCCGCCATGCCTGCGATGCACGCACCTGCCGCCACCAGCGAGGCGATTTTTCCGACCGTCATGACCATCAAGGTTCTCCTGTTGCGTTTCAAAAAAGTTCGGCTCGCCGGGCCCGACAAAGGGGGCAGATTCCAGCAGGTGGCCGAGTTTCATCCGCTGCGATGCACCTGTATATACAGGTTAACCCGAAATTGCAGTTCGGATCAAGCCCCGCCCTGCACTTGCTCAGTGCGCGAAAGCGGTTTCATGCACCAAAAGCTGTCTAGACAGGGCTTGGCGGCAGCGAACAACTGGCAAGTTGGCAAGCCGCATGCCAGGCAGGCCAGTTGGCTGGTGAGCGCGTCGGCCTGCCTCGAGACACTGGCCTCCACGGACCTCGGCGAAAGGCGCGACCTGCCGCTGGAGCGCTACGTACGCGATGCGCGGATCCTGCGCATCTACGAGGGCTCCTCGGAGATCCCAGCGCAACATCATTGCGCGCATCGTCCTGGGCTGATCCGCAAGGCTGAGACAATCAAGGTGCGCGGTCCGGGAGGACGCGTGCTGTTCGGAGTCCACCCGGGCTTCAGTTCACCCGCACCGCGGGCGCGAGCAGCTATCAAAACCAATAGCATCTTGTCCGCCTTGCCACTCTCGTCATCCTCGCCCGAGCCGCAGCAGATCCTCCAGGAGGTCTTCGGCTACGCGGCGTTCCGCGGCCCCCAGGCGCCGATCGTCGACCACGTCACCGCCGGCGGCGATGCGCTGGTGCTGATGCCGACCGGCGGCGGCAAGTCGCTGTGTTACCAGATCCCCGCCATCGCGCGCCAGCGTGCCGGCCACGGCGTGACGGTGGTGGTGTCGCCGCTGATCGCGCTGATGCACGACCAGGTCGGCGCACTGCACGAAGCCGGCGTGAATGCGGCCTTCCTCAACTCCACGCTCGACTGGGAGCAGACGCAGGATGTCGAGCGCCGCATGCTGCGCGGCGAGATCACGCTGCTCTACGCAGCACCTGAGCGCGTGACGACGCCGCGCTTCCTGTCGCAACTCGATTCGCTCAACGAGCGCGGCAAGCTCTCGCTGTTCGCGATCGACGAAGCGCATTGCGTGAGCCAGTGGGGCCACGATTTCCGCCCGGAGTACCGCGCGCTGACCGTGCTCCACGAGCGCTTTGCCGGCGTGCCGCGCATCGCGCTCACCGCGACCGCCGACGCGCTGACGCGTGCCGACATCGTCGAGCGGCTGCAACTTGAAGAAGCGCGCCAGTTCGTCTCCAGCTTCGACCGGCCGAACATCCGCTACACCATCGTCGAGAAGAAGGAAGCCACCACGCAGCTGCTGCGCTTCATCGAACGCGAGCACGAAGGCGATGCGGGCGTCGTCTACTGCCAGTCGCGCAAGCGGGTGGAAGACGTGGCGCAGACGCTCAGCGACGCGGGCATCAACGCCCTGCCCTATCACGCGGGGCTGGATGCCGGGCTGCGCCAGAAGCACCAGGATCGCTTCCTGCGCGAGGAAGGCATCGTGATGGTGGCGACCATCGCCTTCGGCATGGGCATCGACAAGCCCGACGTGCGCTTCGTCGGGCATCTCGACATGCCGAAGAACATTGAGGGCTACTACCAGGAAACCGGCCGCGCCGGTCGCGACGGTGCGCCCGCCGATGCCTGGATGGCCTACGGCCTGCAGGACGTGGTGAACCAGCGCCGCATGATCGACGAGAGCCCGGCCGGCGAGGAATTCAAGCAGGTGATGCGCGGCAAGCTGGACGCGCTGCTCTCCCTCGCGGAAGCCAGCGACTGCCGGCGCGTCCGGCTGCTCGGCTACTTCGGCGAGAAGAGCACGCCCTGCGGCAACTGCGACAACTGCCTGAACCCGCCCCAGGTGTGGGACGGCACCGATGCGGCGCGCAAGCTGCTCTCGACCATCTACCGCGTGCAGCAGCAAAGCGGCATCAGTTTCGGCGCCGGTCACATCATGGACATCCTGCGGGGCAAGGAGACCGAGAAGGTCAAGCAGTTCGGACATGAAAGGGTGAGCACCTTCGGCATCGGCGGCGAGTTCAGCGAGCCGCAGTTGCGTGGCGTGCTGCGGCAGCTCATTGCGACGGGTGCGTTGTCGGTCGACGCGCAGGCCTTCAATACGCTGCAGTTGACCGAAGGCTCGCGCGGGGTGCTGAAGGGCGAGGTGCAGGTGATGCTGCGCGAATCGGTCTCGTCGCCGGCCGAGCGCAAGCCGCGTCGGGAGAAGACGGCGCGCGGTGCGCCTTCACCGGCGGCCGCCTCGCTCGATGCGTCGGGCCAGGCGCGCTTTGCCGCGCTCAAGGCGTGGCGTGGTGAAGTCGCGCGCGAGCACAACCTGCCGGCCTATGTGATCTTCCACGACGCGACGCTCGCCGCCATCGCGGAACGCGCGCCGGCCACGCTGGAAGACCTGCAAGGCATCAGCGGGATCGGAAGCAAGAAGCTCGAGGCCTATGGAGAGGATGTGTTGCGGGTCTGCTCAAGCTTCTGACTCGCCCAGATCCTATTGCTCGCCCCCAGGCTTGCTCACTTCGTGTAGCCGCCCACCCCCTGCCGGGGGCAATACCGGCGGCCCGGCGGAGCCGGGTCCGCGGTATTCCTGGTGAGGTCTCGGCTGCGGTCCGCGTCAGGGGCGCGTTACGAGGCGGGTTTCTCGTATCGGTGATCGGATGAGGTAGGGGGTGCCGCCCGTCTCTGCCTTGCTGCGGGCGACATCGAGCTTGTTGGACGATGCCGCCGGGCAGGCGCCGGTGGCGCGGAAGCCGAGCGCAGCGGCGAGGCGCGCCTCGGCGGGGTCGCCCAGCGCGTGGCCGAAGTCGTCGGCCACGGCGCAGGTGGGCGTGAAGCCGTCGCCATAGTCGCCGAAGCCCTGTTGGTTGACGCCCTGGAACTGGATCGCGAAGTAAGTGGTGCCGCAGTTGTCCTGGGGGAAGAAGCCGTAAGGCTTTCCGCAGGTGGCGCCGCCGATCAGGTTCACCGTCACGCCCACGCCTCGCAGGCTGTTGACGACCGATTCGCTGGCGGAGCACATGTCGGGCCCGGCGAGCACGGTGACGCGCGACAAGCCGAGTTGCGGCAGCGCCTGGCCCGCTGTGGTCGAAAAGCCGCGGGTGGTCGCATAGAAGGGTACGGTTGACTGCGCCGGTGTGAAGCCGAACGGGTTCTTCCTGTTGAACTGGAGACGCTCGAACACAGTGCCCGTCGTTGCGGCGGGCGAGGCAATCATGAAGGCCAGTTCGCTCGCGACGTCGAGCAGGCCGCCGCCGTTGTAGCGCATGTCGATCACCAGGTCGACGATGCCGGCGCCCTGGAGCTGATTCACGGCCGCGATCAGCTGCGATTCGGCAGTGGCCATGTGGTCGTTGAAGAGCAGGTAGCCGACGGGCCCGCTGGAGGTCGAGACCGTCTTCACGTTCTGGACCGGCGTGCGCGTGATCCGTGCCGCCGTCAAGGTGACGCTGCGCTCGCCGCCGTCCGGCGCCCGCAGCATGAAGCTGTGCACCTCGCCTTCGCGCGTGGGGGTGAGGCCCGCATTGAGCCCGGCGACATTCGAACCGTTGGCGACGTCGATGCCGTCGATCGCAGTGACCTGTTCTCCGCGCCCCATCGCGGCCTGGGACGCCGGCGAACCGGGCTCGGTGAAGGCCACGCGAATGTCGCGTGGGGGCGCGGCGCTGAGGATGGCGGGCTCGAAGCCGTAGCCGACTTCGATGCCGCTTTGCGACAGGGCGCGGTACGCAGCGGTATCAGAGGTGAAATGAAAGCGGTCCTTGGCGCGGCCGCTTGCCGTGGTATTGGGCGTCTTCAGTGCCGAGAAATAGGCGACGGGCGTCGCGAAGTCCGCGGCGTTGACGCTCGGCACTTCATCGAACCACAGGTAGGTTTCATCGATCCATGCCCGGATCCAGCTCTTCTCGGTGGCGACCGAGCCGGCCCGGTCCGGAAAGGCGGCGCCCGTGTCCGGATCGACGCCCATGCGCGGCGCGGCGCATTGGCCCGCCACACTGGACGACGGCACGATCGACGCATCGCTGGGTGCCGAGGGGGCCGCGGCCACGGGCAAGGCGACGCCGCCTCCACCCCCTCCGCCACCGCACGCGGCGAGCATTGCAACAACAGCCAGCGTGGCAGCGGCCGCGGCGCAACGCGCCGGGCCCATGGTCCGGAAACCCCTCATCGATCACTTTCCCTTGCGCGCGCCGGCGTCCGGCGCTGCATGCGTGTTTGCTATTGGACGAAGCCGATGCCGCGCGATTCGCGCACCTCGGGCTTGATCCGATGCTCGGCTTCCAGCTGGTCCAGGAACTCGCCGGCCGAGAACGAAACCGCAAGGATATCCGTCTGGCGCTTCACCGCCGCGAAATCGCCGGGGCAGAGCTGCGGAAGCCTGGCCAGCCGATGCCTGATCTCGCTCGTGAGGCGCAGCGTGTCGCCCTCGAGCGCTTCGGTGACGAACATGCGTTCGCGCTGATCGCCGGTCAGCGGCATGAACTTGATCTTGAAGGTGAAGCGGCGCAATGCCGCCTGGTCGATGCGGTCGAGCAGGTTGGTGGTGCACACGAAGATGCCGTCGAAACGTTCCATGCCCTGCAGCATCTCGTTGACCTCGGTCACTTCATAAGTGCGCTGCGCGCCGCGCCGGTCCTGCAGGAAGCTGTCGGCCTCGTCGAGCAGGAGGATCGCCTTCTCGGCCTCCGCTTCCTTGAACATCGCGGCCATGTTCTGCTCGGTTTCACCGACGTACTTGCTCATCAGGTCGCTCGCCTGCTTGACGATCAGCGGCCGGCCGATCGCCTTGGCCATGTGCTCGGCGAGTGCCGTCTTGCCGGTGCCCGGCGCGCCGTAGAAGCAGAGCGTGCCGTGGCCGCGCGCCTTGAGCGCCTCGACGATGCGCGGTATCTCGAAGCGGGTCTCGACGTTCAGCATGTCGAGGTCGTAGGTGGTGACGCTGCGGCGTGCGCCCAGCGTGTCGAGCGTGCCCAGTGCCAGGTCGGCATTCTTGAGTTGGCGTTCGATCAGGACTTCGACCGAACTGCCTTCGGTCATCGCCAGTTCCGCGAAGCGCACCGCCGTGCGGATCTGCGCCGGCGTCAGGCCCTTGCGCCCGGCCAGCTTGGCGGTGAAGGCCTCCGACACCGAAACCCCTTCGAGCGTCTTGCGCACCAGCTGCTCGCGAGCGCCCGGCGGGGGCGACTTGAGTTCGAGGTGGTAGGCGAAACGTCGGCGGAACGCCGGGTCGATCTGCTCGATGCGGTTGGTGACCCACAGCGTCGGCACGGCGTTCGATTCGAGGATCTGGTTGACCCACGCCTTGCCGCTCACGCTGCCGCTGGTCGGTGACGGGACCTGCTCGGCGCGCGCCATGATCTGCGCCGCCTCGGTACTGATCGGCGGGAAGACGTCTTCCACTTCGTCGAAAAGCAGTGCGGCCTGCTCGCTGCCCTTGAGAAACACCTGCGCGATCTGCAGCGAGCGGTAGCGGTCGCGGCCCGAGAGCGAATTGCCGTCGCGATCGGCGTATTCGACTTCGAAGAGTTCGAGGCCCGCGGCCTGCGCGACGACCTTGGCGAGTTCGGTCTTGCCGGTGCCCGGCGGACCATAGAGCAGCACGTTGACGCCCGGCTCCCGGCGCGCCACGGCCGCACGCAGCAGCGTGACGAGCATCTGCGCATCGTCCTCGACGAAGGAGAAATCGTGCACCGTCAGCGCGCTCTTGGCCGATGGCCGCGTGAACACCGCCATGAGCTCGTTGCGGTCGCGGTATTCGCGCATCAGCACCGGCGGGAGTTTCTCGCTGACCTTCATGAGATCGGCGAGGTCGGTGATGTTGTGCTCCGAGATCAGGTTCTCGACCAGGCCGATGCGTTCCAGGCGCGAGCCCGCGCGCAGCGCCTCGCCCACCTCGCTGGCATTGACGCCGGCCACTTCCGCGATGGCGGCATAGGCCTCGGGCGCGTTGTTGACCTTGAACTCGACCAGCAGCGAGCGCAGGTCACGCTGATAGCGTGCGAGCGTTCCGTAGAGCAGGAGCGCGCGTTCGGCCCTGTTGAGTTGCAGCAGGCCGGCGAGCGCGTCGATGTTCTTCTCGACCAGCGTGGACTGCTTGCGCAAGGCATGCGTGAGCCAGTCGCGCGTGACCGAGAGCACCGACAGCAGGTCCTTGGGCTGGTCCTTGGCGTACTCGTCGAGGTAGAAGAACAGCGTGCCTTCCTCATAGGGCCCGCGCCAGACGCCGTGGCGTTCGAGCAGCGTGCGGCCATCGAAGTCCTCGACGCCTTTCCATATTTCGTTGCCGGCACATCGTCGCCCGAGAAACTCTCGCAACCGTTGCAATACAGGCAAGGGCCAGACGAGATGGCGGCCGGTGAGCGACAGCAGGCCGTTCAGGTCGCGGCGCACATTGAAGCGCGGCCCCTGCTTGGCCGCCAACGTAAGCACGAAATGCGAGCACATGAGCTCGAGCACCGGTGCTTCCTTGAGTCCGGGCGATGGCAATGCGTGGCCGCGGGAAGCCGCAGCCACTACATCGACGCCGGAACGCTTGACCATCGGGGAACCCCCATTGAGGTGAAACAGAATCTGAGCGCGACCATAACGCAGACTTTTGGCTTGGGGAAGCCTCGCGACGGGTAACAGCGCCGAATGTGCACTTCAGGAGCCACAATTCAGGGGATGGTTGGAATCCAAGACATTGAACGCGCCGCGAGTCGCCTGCAGGGCCAGATACTCGATACCCCCTGCGTCGAATCACGCACGCTGTCCGAGATCGTCGGGGCACAGGTTTTCCTCAAGTTCGAGAACCTGCAGTTCACGGCGTCGTTCAAGGAGCGCGGCGCCTGTAACAAGCTGGTCGATCTCTCGGAAAGCGGCACGCGTGGCGTGATCGCCATGTCCGCGGGCAATCACGCCCAGGGCGTGGCCTACCACGCGCAGCGGCTCGGGCTGCGCGCGCTGATCGTCATGCCCCGCTTCACGCCCGGCGTGAAGATCGAGCGGACCCGCGGTTTCGGCGCCGAAGTCGTGCTGCACGGCGACACGCTCGATGCCGCACGCGCCCATGCCTTGACGCTGGCGGAACGCGAAGGCCTGGCTTTCGTCCACCCCTATGACGACGAAGCGATCATCGCCGGACAGGGAACGGTGGCGCTCGAAATGCTGGAAGCGGAGCCCGAACTCGACGCGCTGGTGGTGTCGGTCGGCGGCGGGGGGCTCATCAGCGGGATGGCCATTGCCGCGCGTGCCCGCCGGCCGGGCATCGAGATCGTCGGCGTCCAGACCACGCGCTTTCCGGCCATGGTGAACGCCGTGCAGGGCACGCACCATCCGCAGGGCGCCAGCACGATCGCCGAAGGGATCGCGGTGGGCACGCCGGGCATCCTGACGCGCGAGATCATTGCCGGCCATGTCGACGACCTGCTGCTGGTCGACGAAGGCGACATCGAGCAGGCGGTCCTGATGCTGCTGGAAATCGAGAAGACGCTGGTGGAAGGCGCGGGCGCTGCCGGTCTGGCGGCGCTGATCCGCCATCCGGAGCGCTTCCGGGGCAAGCGGGTCGGGCTGGTGCTGTCGGGTGGGAATATCGATCCGCTGCTGCTGGCAGCCATCATCGAGCGCGGCATGGTCCGGGCCGGGCGGCTGGCGCGGGTGCGGGTCAGTGCCCGCGACGTCCCGGGCTCGCTGGCTCACATCACGGCCACGGTCGCCGAAGCTGGCGCCAACATCGATGAAGTGCACCACCAGCGGGCGTTCACGATGCTGGCGGCCCAGAACGTCGATATCGAGCTGGTGTTGCAGACCCGGGGCCGAGAGCACCTTGCGGCCGTGCTGGAAGCCCTGCGCGCTTCGGGTTTCGAGGCCGTCGAACAGCGCTGAAGCGGGGCTTGGAGGTCTGGGCAACCCCCTACACCGGGCTTTGGGACCGGTCGGTAAAATGCCTGCAGTCTTGAGAACGCAAGGAAAACCAATGTCCAACCCTACCCCCATCGAGCCCGGCCACGCCGCCGCGGTCGAAAAAGACGCGGTCGAATCGATCGTCCACCTGATGCCCCTGGTGCTGCCCGTGGCGGGCGGGGTACTGATGCTTCTTCTCGCATCGATCGCCATCTACGTGGCCTGATCCCGGGCCCGGCGTCGGGCACTGCGTGCCCCCGCTGTCGCTCGAAGCGTCCCAGGCCAGCCGGCCGGCACCGCAGCCGGCCACTGATTTCCGGTCCGTGCCGGCTGCCCTCCAGGCGGCTCTCCCGAGACAGAAGCGTTTTTTCCAACGGATCTCGCCAAACGCAGGCATCGAGTCCCGTTCGAAAAGACGATTTTCAACTTAGGAGATAGACGATGAACGCACCGCTGAAGGGTCTTGCCATGCAGGCACCCTCCTACGTCAAGAACGCGAAGCTGATCGCCTGGGTGGCCGACATGGCCGCGCTGTGCAAGCCCGAGCGCATCCACTGGTGCGACGGCACGACCGAGGAGTACGACCGCCTCTGCCAGCTGATGGTCGACGCCGGCACCTTCAAGAAGCTCAACCCGGCCAAGCGGCCCAACTCCTTCCTCGCAACCTCCGATCCGAGCGACGTCGCACGCGTGGAGGATCGCACTTTCATCTGTTCCGCCAACAAGGAAGACGCCGGCCCCACCAACAACTGGATGGCACCGGCGGAAATGCGTGCCACGCTGCAACCGCTCTTCGACGGCTGCATGAAGGGCCGCACGATGTATGTCGTGCCGTTCAGCATGGGCCCGCTCGGTTCGCCGATCGCGCACATCGGCATCGAGTTGTCCGACAGCCCTTATGTGGCGGTCAACATGAAGATCATGACCCGCATGGGCAAGGCCGTGTACGACGTGCTGGGCGATGACGGCGACTTCGTGCCTTGCGTGCACACCGTGGGCGCGCCGCTCGAAGCCGGCCAGGAGGACGTGGCCTGGCCCTGCAACAAGACGAAGTACATCGTCCACTACCCGGAGACGCGCGAAATCTGGAGCTATGGCTCGGGCTACGGCGGCAACGCATTGCTCGGCAAGAAGTGCTTCGCGCTGCGCATCGCATCGAACATGGGCCGCGACGAAGGCTGGCTCGCAGAGCACATGCTGATCCTCGGCGTGACCAACCCCGAGGGCAAGAAGTACCACGTGGCGGCCGCCTTCCCGAGCGCTTGCGGCAAGACCAACTTCGCGATGCTGATCCCGCCGGCCGGCTTCGACGGCTGGAAGGTCACGACCATCGGCGACGACATCGCCTGGATCAAGCCGGGCGCCGACGGCAAGCTGCACGCCATCAACCCCGAAGCCGGCTACTTCGGCGTTGCCCCCGGCACCAACATGCAGACCAATCCGAACTGCATGGCCAGCCTCGACCGCGACGTGATCTTCACGAACGTGGCGCTCACCGATGACGGCGACGTCTGGTGGGAAGGCATGAGCGAGGCTCCCGCGCACGCGATCGACTGGCAGGGCAAGGACTGGACGCCGGCCATCGGCAAGGAAACGGGCGCCAAAGCGGCCCATCCGAATGCGCGCTTCACCGTCGCCGCCATCAACAACCCGGCGCTGGACGACGCCTGGGACGATCCGAAGGGTGTGGCGATCGACGCCTTCATCTTCGGCGGCCGCCGCTCGACCACGGTGCCGCTGGTGACGGAGGCCCGCAATTGGGTCGAAGGCGTCTACATGGCCGCCACGATGGGCTCGGAGACGACCGCTGCCGCCGCCGGACAGCAGGGCGTGGTGCGTCGCGACCCGTTCGCGATGCTGCCTTTCGCCGGCTACAACATGAGCGACTACTTCCAGCACTGGCTGGACCTGGGCAAGAAGCTCGAGGCCTCCGGCGCACGGCTGCCGAAGATCTACACGACCAACTGGTTCCGCAAGGGCGAGGACGGCAAGTTCGTCTGGCCCGGCTATGGCGAGAACATGCGCGTCCTGAAGTGGATGATCGACCGCATCGAGCAGAAGGCCGAAGGCAGCGAGCACGTGTTCGGCGTCAGCCCCCGCTACGAAGACCTGAACTGGACGGGGCTGGACTTCAGCGCCGAGCAGTTCAAGACAGTCACCAGCATCGACAAGGCAGCCTGGCTGGCGGAACTGAAACTGCACGCGGAGTTGTTCCAGCAACTGGCGCACCATCTGCCGAAGGAACTGCCGGCCACGAAGGCGGCGATCGAGCAGCGATTGGTTGCTTAGCTCGCCCCCAGGCTGCGCGTACTTCTTGTCGCTTCGCCTTCCCCCTGCCGGGGGCAACACCGGCGGACCGGCGAAGCCGGATCCGCGGTGTTCGCCAACAAAAAAGCCCCGCATGCGGGGCTTTTTGCTTTGGGCCGCGGGGGCGGCTGGGTGGATCAGTAGTACTGGCCCAGGTTCACGCGGCGCATGGCTTCGTGGAGGGTCGGGGCGCGGACGCTGGGGGAGCGCTTGGCGATGCGTTCCAGGGCTTGCGTCTTGATGTCGACCGACGTCTCGGCTTCAGCGGCTGCTTCCTGGCGGGTGGCGATGGCCTGCAGGTCGCGCAGGATGCGCGGGTCATGCCTGGCGTAGGCCATGAATTGCTCGTCGGCGCGGGCGGCTGCGCGGCGGCGAGCGGATTCACGGGCCGAGGCGATGGCGCGGGTGGCGAGGCTGCGTGCCGTGCCGGCGAAGAGCGCGATGGCGACGAATGCCACGCCCCAGAGCACGACCCAGGCCACCAGCAGGCCGCCCTCTTCGGAGGTGGCCATCAGCCTGTCGGCGACGACGAGCAGCGAAGCGACGATCGCGCCCAGCAACAAGGCGGCCAGGCCACGTGCGCCGTCGAAGCCGCGGCGCGCACCGCGGATGCGCTCGATCACTGCCTCGGCGCGAACGACGCCGGGGTGGGTTTCGGGGGTGTCAACGTGTACGAAACTGGTCATGATGCGTTCCTCCTAAAGAACGAAGGGCCGGAGCCGATGGAGGGATATTAGGGGATACCCTAGTGTTTTGCCAATTTATCTTATTGATGTTTATCATTCACAGAACTAATGGACGTCAACTTTCGCACACTCGATCTCAACCTCCTTCGCGTCTTCGACGAGGTGATGGCGGAGCGCAACCTGACGCGAGCCGCGCGGAATCTCTCCATCACGCAGCCCGCCGTCAGCAATGCGCTGCGGCGCCTGCGCGAAGTCCTGGGTGACGAGTTGGTGCACCGCGCGGGTGCCGGTGTCGAGCCGACGCCGCGCGCGCTGGCCCTGTGGCCCATCGTCCGGGATGCGCTGAGGCAGTTGCAACACACGCTGGCGCCGGGCGAGTTCGATGCGGGCACCTCGGACACGAACTTCCTGCTCGCGATGGCGGATGCCACCGCGGCCGAACTCATGCCCGGATTGGTCGAAATCATTGAACGGGAAGCCCGTGCGGTCTCCTTGCGCGTGCTGCCACTGACCACGCGGGATCCTCGGCGCATGCTGGAGAACGAGGAAGTCGACATGGCGATCGGCTACTTTCCGGCGGTGGTCGCGAGCCTCGCAGCCCGGGGGCAGTCAGGCGTCGGCCTGGCTTTCGAAACCCAGAGGCTGTATGTCGGGGAGTACGTCTGCGTGATGCGCCGGGACCATCCCCTGGCGGCCGAGCCGTTGACGCTCGACAACTACTGCGCGGCGCGGCACCTGCTGGTGAGTTTCTCGGGCCGCCCCTACGGATTCATCGACCAGACACTCGGCGCGATGGGGCGCGAACGGCGAATCGTGGTGACGGTGAACCAGTTCTTCACGGCCGGCCGGGTGGTGGCGAATTCCGATCTGCTCACCGTGCTGCCTCGGCATTTCGTCCGGGTGACGGGCATCGACCAACAACTGGTCCTGCGCGAGTTGCCCTTCGCCCAGCCGATGGTGCACGTGGATGCGGTCTGGCACCGACGCGCCCAGCACGGCCATGCGCATGAATGGCTGCGGCAGTCGCTGATGCGATCGGCTGCCGCAGCCTTCACGCGGGCGCCGGAAGAATTCGCGACGCCAGGTTTGTGAAAGACGAAGGAAAACTCAGCGAACGACGCTCAGCCACGCGCTCGCGGCGACGCGCAGTTCCTGGGCGTGATGGGCATCCAGGCCCGCACGGCGATCCGCGCTTTCCATCAGCACGGCGGCGTGGCTGGACGGTTGGGAATCACGAGCGGGGCGAAGAAAACGGGCCACTTGGGCGATCAAGCTAAGCATGATGGTGCGCGGCCTTGGGCACGCGCCTGTATTGAAGATGAACCTAGATTAAGGGTTTTCCCCAATATTCCAAGTCGAACGTCATGCGCGCTATGCATAACCTCATCACCTAGACTGCATTCATGAAGCTCCAGCTGCTTTCGGACCTCCACATCGAAGTGCATCCTCACCTGCAGATCGCCCCGGCCCCGGGCGCCAACCTGCTGGTGCTGGCCGGCGACATCGGTTCCTACCAGGCCGGCTCCAGCCTCACCGAGCCCGATTTCGGCCTCGCCCGCTTTTCACCGCGGCGCGGCTGGCCGACCCCGGTGCTGTATGTCCCGGGCAACCACGAGTACGACAACGCGGATTTCGACGAGATCCACACCCGGCTTCGAGAAACCTGTGACGCGCTGGACATCGGCTGGCTGGAACGCGAGACACGCGTCATCGACGGCGTGCGCTTTATCGGCACCACGCTCTGGGCCGACTTCGACGCGCTGGTCGACCGGACCGACAGCCTGTCCGAAGCGCTCAAGAAGCGGGGCAAAGCGATGCGCGCGGCCAACTTCTACTTGCAGAAGGCCGCCACCGTGCGAGCGGGCGAAATCTTTCTCGCGGAAGCCCTGAGAGAGCACTCACTGACGTGCCAGGCTTGGCTGCGCAATGCGCTAGACGAAAGCTTCGACGGCACCACCGTGGCGATCACCCATTTCGCCCCGACGCTCGCGAGCGCCGATCCACGCTACGGGCTGAGCCCCGGCACGGCAGGCTTCTGCAATTCCCTGGACGAACTCCTGCCCCAGGCGGACTTCTGGCTGCACGGGCACCTCCATTGCCAGTTCGACTACGTGAAGGACGGCTGTCGCGTCATCGCGAATCCGCTGGGCTACGTCGGCAAGGGCGAGCAGGAAAACTTCCGGCCCGACCTGCTGATCGAGGTGTCGTAGCGCCCGCTGACGCCTCAGGCGAGTTGCGCGTCCAGCAGCCGCGCGACATGGACGGCTTCGCGCTGCGCGCCGTCGGCGATCTGGTGACGGCAGCTCGTGCCGTCGGCCACCACGATCGCGTCGGGGCTCTTGCGCACGGCCGGCAGCAGGCTGGCTTCGGCCATCTGCATCGACACCGCGTAGTGGGCGGCCTCGTAGCCGAAGCTGCCCGCCATGCCGCAGCAGGAACTCTCGATCAGTTCCGGCTTGGCGCCCGGAATCAGCTTGAGCACGTCCAGGATCGGGCTCACGGCGCCGAAGGCCTTCTGGTGGCAGTGGCCGTGCAGCAGGATCGGCTTGTCGACCGGCTTGAGCGCCAACTGGAAGCGCCCGGTCTTTATTTCGCGCGCAATGAACTCCTCGAAGAGCAGCGCCTGACCGGCGACCGTCTGCGCCTTGGGCCCCAGCCCCATGACCAGCGTTTCGTCGCGCAGCGTGAGCAGGCACGACGGTTCGAGGCCGACGATCGCGATGCCCGCATCGGCCAGCGGCAGCAGCGCATCGATCAGCGCACCCGCCTTGGCCTTTGCCTCGTCCACCATGCCGCTGGCCAGGTACGTACGGCCGCAGCAGTGATGGCCGCCGTTTTTTTCCACCGTGTGCAGCACATAACCCGCGGCCTTGAGCACGCGCGCGGCGGCCAAGGCGTTCTCGCTTTCGAAGTTGCCATTGAAGGTATCGACGAAGAGCACCGCGGCTTTCTGCCCGCCCCGAGCGGCTGCGATGGCCTGTTCACGGCTCGCGAACATCGATCCGTCGTTCGCACGCCAGAAGGTGTCGCTGCGCCATGCGGGCAGCGAACGTCGGGCGGAGAGCCCCAGCACCTTTTCTCCCAGCCAGCGCGCGCCGGGCACCGTGTTGCGCAGGTTCAGCAGCCACGGCACGCGGCTCGCCGCATGGGCGTAGTCCGGCAGCCATGCGATCAGCTTGTCCTTCAGCGTGTGCCCGTGCTTCTTCTTGTAGTGAGCGAGGAACTCGATCTTCATCTTCGCCATGTCGACGCCCGTCGGGCAATCGCGCTTGCAGCCCTTGCAGCCGACGCACAGGTCCATGGTGTCGTGCATGGCTTCGCTGGTGAAGGCGTCGGGCCCGAGCTGCCCCGAGATCGCGAGGCGCAGCGTGTTGGCGCGGCCGCGCGTCAGGTGCTGCTCGTCACGCGTCACGCGGTAGCTCGGGCACATGGTGCCGGCGTCGAATTTGCGGCAGTGGCCGTTGTTGTTGCACATCTCGACGGCCTTGGCGAAGCCGCCGGTGACGTCGCCGCCGGTGCCCGGGGCCGTGGTCACTTCCGTCACCGGGTCGGCCTGCACATTCCATGCGGACCAGTCGAGGACCGGCGTGAGCGGAATGCGCTTGTACGGCTTCGGCGCCGTGGCCGGCGCAAAGCGGAACAGCGCGCCGTCGTCCATCTTCGGCGGATCGATGATCTTGCCGGGGTTGAAGAGGTTGATCGGATCGAGCTTCTGCTTGATCGAGCGAAAGGCTTCGTTGATGGCCGGGCCGAACTGCCATTCGATCCATTCGCCGCGGCACAGGCCGTCGCCGTGCTCGCCGCTGAAGGCGCCCTTGTACTTGCGCACGAGAGCACTCGCCTCTTCGGCAATTGCGCGCATCTTGGCTGCGCCGTCGGTGCGCATGTCGAGGATGGGCCGCACGTGCAGCGTGCCCACCGAGGCGTGGGCATACCAGGTGCCACGGCTGCCGTACTTCGCGAACACTTCGGTCAACCCGTCGGTGTACTCGGCCAGATGCTCGAGCGGCACCGCGCAATCCTCGATGAAGCTCACCGGCTTGCCGTCGCCCTTGAGGCTCATCATGATGTTGAGGCCCGCCTTGCGCACTTCCCAGAGGTTCTTCTGTGGTGCGTCGTCGCGCATCTCGACCACGCTGCCCGGCAGGCCGAGCTCGCCCATCAGGTCCACCAGCTCCTTCAGCTTCGGCAGCAGCGCGCCCTTGTCGCCGCCCGAGAACTCGACCAGCAGGATGGCCGCAGGCCGGCCGATCAGCGCGGTCTCGACGGTGGGACGGAAGGCGGGGTTGGCGAGGCTCAGCTCGATCATCGTGCGGTCGACCAGTTCGACCGCCGTGGGCCCGAGCTTCACGATGTGCTGCGCCGAATCCATCGCCGCATGGAAGGTCGGGAAGTTGACGATGCCCAGAACCTTCGAGCGCGGCAGTTCGGCGAGCTTGAGCGTCAGGCTTCGCGTGTAGGCCAGCGTGCCTTCGGCGCCGACCAGCAGGTGCGCCAGATTGACGCTGCCGTCCTCGGTGTAGGGCTTCTCGCTCTGGTTGTCGAAGATGTCGAGGTTGTAGCCCGCGACGCGACGCAGGACCTTGGGCCAGTTCGCCTGGATCTGACTGCGATGTTGCAGCACGAGCTGCCGCACGTGCAGCGCAATCTCGCTCGCCCGCGCGCCCAGGTTCGACACCGGCCCGAAATCGACCAGTTCGCCGTCGGACAACCAGGCGCTCGCGCCGGCGACGTTGTGCACCATGTTGCCGTACGCGATGGAGCGCGACCCGCACGAGTTGTTGCCCGCCATCCCGCCCAGCGTGGCCTGCGCGCTGGTTGACACGTCGACGGGATACCAGAGCCCGTGGGGCTTGAGTTGCGCATTCAGGTGGTCGAGCACGATGCCCGGCTCCACCGAGACGGTGCGGCGATCGAGGTCGAGGTCCAGCACGCGCCGGAAGTGCTTGCTGTTGTCGATCACCAGGGCCGCGCCCGTCGTCTGGCCGCACTGGCTGGTGCCGCCGCCGCGCGCCAGCACCGGCACCTTCAGGTCGCGCGCCACATCGATGGCGATCGCGATGTCGCGCTCGGTCTTCGGCACCAGCACGCCGACCGGCATGATCTGGTAGATCGACGCATCGGTCGCATAACGGCCGCGCGACGCATCGTCGAAAAGCACCTCGCCCTGCGTCTCCGCCGCCAGCCGCCTCGCCAGCGCCTCGCAGGTTTCGTTGGGGGGGAGGACGGTACCGGCTGGCTGGAGATGGCTCGCGGGCTCGATGCGCATGGGAAGGGTCTCAGGTCTTGGCCGCGTGGGACCGTGGATAGATTTCGCCGGCGCGCAGGAGCTCCAGCACGGTGTCGCGCTTGCGGTTCAGGTGCTCGATCAGCACCTGGCGCATCGCGGCGGGGTCGCGCGCGCCAAGGGCCGCGATCATTCGTTCGTGTTCGGCGACCGCATCGGCCCACTTGCTTTCGTTCTGGTTGGTGCGAAAGCGCAGCGATTGCACGCGGGCGTTGACGGAGCGGTAGGTGTTCGTCAGCACCGGGTTCTTGGCTGCATCGTTGATCGCCTCGTGGATGCGCGCATTGATTCGGTAGTAGCCGGAGAGCTCGCGACGCGCGAAGCACGCCATCATTTCGTAGTGCAGCGCACGCAGCTCGGCCAGTTCCCCGTCGGTGATGCGCTGCGCCGCCAGCTCGCCGGACATGGCCTCCAGCATCGACAGCAGCTCGAAGGTGTTGACCACGTCGGCCTCGGTCAGCTTGACGGCCACCGCGCCGCGATTGGGCAACAGGTCGACCAGCCCCTCCGCCGCCAGCAGCTTGATGGCCTCGCGCAGCGGCGTGCGAGAAACGCGCAACTGCTCGCACAGTTCGCGCTCGTTGAGCTTGGCGCCGGGCGCGATCTGGCCTTCGATGAGCATCGTGCGCAGCCGCGACGCCACCTGGTCGTGCAGCGCGAGACGCGAAATTTCGATCACTTCCGCCATGGGTCCATTTCCTTCACTTGCATTTTGAATGCAAATTTCGACCACCTCAATGCCTGGACGTAATGGATAACCAGCATGCGCTTTTGTGTTTTGAATGCAAAACTTGCCGCGAAAGGACGGCTCCATGCTTCAACTCGACTCCCATCCCACCGGCAGGCACTTCCTGCAGATCCCAGGTCCGAGCCCGGTGCCCGATCGCATCCTGCGCGCGATGAGCCTGCCGACCATCGACCATCGCGGCCCCGAGTTTGGCGTGCTCGGACGACAGGTGCTCACAGGCATCCGGCAGATCTTCAAGACACAGCACCCCGTCATCATCTATCCGGCCTCCGGCACGGGCGCCTGGGAGGCCGCGCTGTCGAACACGCTGAGCCCGGGCGACCACGTGCTGATGTTCGAGACCGGCCACTTCGCCTCGCTGTGGCAGAAGATGGCGACGCGGCTGGGCGTCTCGACCGAGTTCCTCGCCTATGGCGGCACGGACGCGCATCTGCCGAACGCGCCCGGCTGGCGCCGCGGGGTGCAGGCGGACCTGATCGAGGCGCGCCTGCGCAAGGACACTGAGCGAAAGATCAAGGCCGTGTGCGTGGTGCACAACGAGACCTCCACCGGTGTCACCTCCGACATCGCTTCGGTGCGCCGCGGCATCGATGCGGCGGGCCACCCGGCGCTGCTGATGGTCGACAGCATCTCGGGGCTCGCGAGCGCCGACTTCCGCCATGACGAATGGGGCGTGGACGTCACCATCAGCGGCTCGCAGAAAGGCCTGATGCTGCCGCCGGGCATCAGCTTCAACGCCATCTCGCCGCGCGCGCTCGAAGCGATGAAGAGCGCGAAGCTGCCACGCTCCTTCTGGGCCTGGGACGAGATCGTCGAGATGAACAAGGACGGCTACTGGCCCTACACACCCAACACCAACCTGCTCTACGGCCTCTCGGAATCGCTGGACATGATCCTCGGCGAAGGCCTGGACAACGTCTTCGCGCGCCACCAGCGCTGGGCCGCCGGCGTGCGCGCAGCGGTGAACGCATGGGGCCTGCCGATCCAGTGCGCCGACCCGGCCGTCTACTCGCCGGTGCTGACCGGCGTGATCACGCCCGAGGGCGTCGACGCTGACGCGGTGCGACGTCTGATCCACCAGCGCTTCGATCTTTCGCTCGGCACGGGACTGGGCAAGCTCAAGGGCCGGATGTTCCGCATGGGCCACCTCGGGGACAGCAACGACCTGACCCTCGTCGCGATGGTCGCCGGCGTCGAGATGGGCTTGAAGCTTTCCGGCGTGAAGCTCGCCGGCAGCGGCGTGCAGGCCACGATGGATTACTTCGCCGGCCATGCCGCGCCGGCGGCGCTGCAGAAGGCCGCCTGAGCGCAGCGACGCATTCCAAACAGAACGGAGACATCCATGCAACGTCGATCCTTCATCCAGGCCGCGAGTGCCGCGGCTGCCACCCTCGGGGTGCCCAGCGTGTTTGCGCAGGACTGGCCCTCCGGCCCCGTGCGCATCGTGGTCGGCTTTCCGCCCGGCGGCGGGACCGACGCGCTGGCCCGCGTGGTCGCGCAGAAACTGTCGGTGATGTGGAACCAGACGGTGATCGTCGAGAACAAGGGCGGCGTAGCCGGTGTGCTGGCGGCCGAGTACGTCGCGACGCAGCCCGCCGACGGCAGCACCCTGCTGATGGCGCACATCAACAGCCACGCGCTGGCGCCCAGCCTCCAGCCCAAGCTCCGCTACAACGTCGAGCGCGACTTCGTGCCGATCGTGCTGGTCGGCGTGACACCCAACCTGCTCATCGCGAGCCCCACGCAGAAGGCCACGACCGTGAAGGACATCGTTGCACTGTGCGCCGCGGAACCGGGCAAGGTCAGCTTCGGCTCTGCCGGATCAGGGTCCGCACAGCACCTGGCGCTGGAGATGTTCAAGCTCCAGGCCAAGGTCGACGCGATGCACGTGCCCTACAAGGGCAGCGGCCCGCTGCTGGCCGACCTGATGGGCAGCCAGATCCAGTACAGCTTCGAGACAATGACCGCCGCCACGCCGCACGTGAAGAGCGGCAAGGTGATCGGCGTGGCGCAGACGCGGCTCAAGCGCGCGAAGGGCCACCCGGGCATTCCGACCATGCAGGAGCAGGGCTTCGACGGGTTCGAAGCAACCACCTGGTACGGTCTCGCCGGCCCGGGCAAGCTGCCGGCCGGCATTGCCGACAAGATCAATCGCGACGTCAACACGGTGCTCGCGATGCCCGATGTGCAGGAACGGCTCGACACCTACGGTGCCGAGGACGGCGGCGGTTCGCGCGACAAGTTCGCGAAGTTCATCTCGAGCGAGATCGAAAAATGGGCGCGCGTCGTCAAGGACGGCAAGGTGAAGGTCGACGCATGACGGATTTGGCGGCAACACTGGCATCGGCGTGGCGCGAAGGCCGCGCATTGGATGCGGCGGCATGGACGAACAGCGTGGGCGACGCCGTGCAGGCCTACCGCGTACAAGACAGCGTGGCGAATGCGATGGGCTGGTTCGGAACGCAAGCGCCCGGCCATTGGAAGTCCGGCGGGCCTTCGCGTGAAGCCGTGCTGACGCACGCGCCGCTGCCGCCGCCCGGCGTGCGCACCAGCCCTGCCGATTTCAGTGACATCCATCTCAACGCGCCGGGCATCGAGTCCGAGATCGCGCTGCGACTCGGCGAAGCCGTGACGCCGCAGCGCGCCGCGTCGCTCACACCGGTGGACGCCACGGCGTTGATCGATGCCATGACGGTCTCGATCGAGATCGTCGATTCACGCTGGAAGGACCCTGCGAGCGCCACCGCGCTCCTTCGCCTCGCCGATCAGCAATCGCACGGCGCACTGGTGCTCGGCGAATGGGTGCCCTACGCGGCACGCGACTGGACAACGCAACGCTGCGAAACACGCATCGGCGACCGGGCGCCTGACCTGCGGACCGGCACGCATCCGCTCGGCGACCCCGCCTGGCTGCTGCCGACCTGGCTGCGCCACGTGACGCGGAACGGCGCAACCGTGCCGGCCGGCACCGTGGTCACCACCGGCTCCTGGGTGGGCGTGCTGCCGATCGGCAAAGGCGACAAAGTGGTCGTCGAATTCCCCGGCATCGGACGGGCCGAAGCCCGTCTCTGACTCAGACGATCCGGACCGACAGGTTCGGCAGCCCGTCGATGTGCATCTCGATCACATCGCCGCGCACCACCGGTCCGACGTTCTCGGGCGTGCCCGAATAGATGATGTCGCCCGGCATCAATTCGAAGGCCTGCGACAGCCGGCTGATCTGCTCCGCGACCGACCAGATCATGTGCTTGAGCGTCGCGTCCTGCCTGGTCTGGCCGTTGACCTTGAGCCAGATCGCACCATCGGTGAAATGCCCCACCTTGGCGACCGGATGGATCGGCCCGATCGGCGCCGAGCTGTCAAAGCTCTTGCCGATCTCCCACGGCTTCTTCTGGTCGCCCATCTCGCGTTGCAGGTCCCTGCGCGTCATGTCCAGGCCGAGCGAATAGCCGTACACATGCGAGAGCGCGTTCTCGATCGGGATGTTGGTGCCGCCCTTGGAGAGCGCCACGACCAGTTCGGCCTCGTAGTGGTAGTTCTTCGTCAGGCTGGGATAGCGATGGTCGGGCACCGTCCCGGGCATCACGACCTGGATCGCGTCCGCGGGCTTCTGGAAGAAGAAGGGTGGCTCGCGCGTCGGGTCCGAACCCATCTCGCGCGCATGCGCGGCGTAGTTGCGGCCGATGCAATAGATGCGACGCACCGGGAAGACCTGATCGCTGCCGACGATCGGGATCGTCGACGAAGACACTTCGAAGGGCGTGCTCGGCGAGCGCGCGGCGCCGGCCGGCAGCGCGCAACCGACGATGGCTCCGCTGGCCATGGCGGCGGATGTCGCCAACAGGCTGCGACGTGAACTGGACATGATCTTGTCTCCTTGTGTTTGTTCGGAAAGCTCAGATTCTGGACTGCGCATGGGCCGCAGACGCGGGCCGCAGATGCCTCACGCCGACTGAATGCCCGCGCGTCCCGCCTCGACCGCGAAGCGGGCCTGTGTGTAGAACGAAGCATCGGCCAGCACGGGATGGGCGGTCGTGCGGAATTCGCACGTCAATTCCTGCGGCGTGACGTCGATGAACGCGTGGCCGCGCTGGTCACCCCGCGCATGCGCCACGTCGGGGTTGTCCCGTCGCATGCGCGCCATGGCGGCCATGCTGGCGCCTTTCGAAGTCACGGAGCCGCCGACGAATTCGCTCGCCACGATGGGTGATGCGGCGTCATTGGGTACGACACGGAGGTCCGCGGCGACATGCCGGTGCACGTCGCCGCCAAGCGCCACCAGATTGTTCACTTTGGCCTGGTGGGCGCCTTCGATCAGGCGCCGGCGCGCTTCGGGATAGCCGTCCCACCCATCGGTCCAGACCTTGCGGCCCTCGGGCGTCTCGAATCCGGAGGCACTGATCTGCGACGACTGGCCAAGCAGATTCCATCGGCCTCGGGAAGCGGCGAGACCTTGCGCCAGCCAGCGCTCCTGTTCGGTGCCGAGCATCGTCCGGCTTCGATCCGCCAGTTCGGCGCAGCCGACGAGCGACCGACCGACGTCCCGTTCGGGATCGGGACAGGCGTGATGGCTCCGGTACTGACGGCAATCGAGCGTCCAGAGTTCGGCCAGGCGCCCCCAGCCGTACCGGTCGTGGATGCGCATGACGCTGCCCTGCGGCGGCACCCGAAGCGGCATGTGCTCGAAGTAGGCCTGGTAGGCGGCCGCGCGGCGACGCAGGAAGCGCTCGGGATCGTCGCGCGCGGGTTCGCGGTCGCCGGCATAGTCGTTGACGACCTCGTGATCGTCCCAGGTCAGGATCCACGGATGCGCCGCATGCGCGGCCTGCAGGTCGGCGTCGCTTTTGTAGAGCGCATGACGCTCGCGGTAGGCGTTGAGCGTGTGCGGCGTCCGCGTGCCGTGCTTTCGGATCTCGTAGGTGGCGCCGCTGCCTTCGTAGATGTAGTCCCCGACGAAGAGCACGAAGTCCAAGTCGCGGCCGGCGACCTCCGCGTGCGACTTGAAAAAGCCCTGTTCGTAGTGCTGGCAGGAGGCGAGCGCGAACTGCAGGCGCCGCACATCCGCATCGGGCGCCGGTGCGGTGCGAGTGCGACCGACAGGGCTCACCACGTTGCCGCAGGTGAAGCGATACCAGTAATCGCGCTGCGGCTGCAGACCCTGCGCGTGGACATGCACGCTGAAGGCGCGTGATGCATCGGTCACCACTTCGCCACGGGCGGCGGTTCGGCGCAATGCCGCATCCGAGAAGATCTCGTAGCGCACGGTGCAGGCGGTGTTCGCAACGCGCGCCGCTTCTTCCTCGTCGGGCGGTGCAAGGCGCGTCCAGAGCATCACGCTGTCCGGCCTCGGCTGGCCGCTCGCGACGCCGAGCGTGAACGGATTCGTCGCCCATCGCGGCGCCGGCTGCGCGCGAGCGCTCGACGGTGCGGCCCAGTTGCCCAGTGCCAGCCACAGCGCGGCGCGGTTCAGTTCCCTTCGAGTGAAATTCATGGCGGCGAATGTAGCCTGCCATCTCGCACGCGCGACGCACCCTATGATCGGCGCGCATTCGCAGCAAGGGATTCGCGTGCTCAACGGTCTGTGGCTTGGCTTCTTTTTGACGGCAGCGGTGGCTGCGCTCGGGCGCTGGCTCATCGGCGGCGATGCCACCGTGTTCGCGGCCGTGGTCGAGAGCCTGTTCGCGATGGCGAAGCTCTCCGTCGAGGTGATGGTCCTACTGTTCGGCACCCTCACGCTCTGGCTCGGCTTCCTGCGCATCGCCGAGGCGGCCGGCATCGTCGATAGGCTCGCGCGCCTGCTCGGCCCGCTGTTTCGCCGGCTGATGCCCGAAGTGCCCGCAGGTCATCCGGCGCTCGGCCTCATCACGCTCAACTTCGCGGCCAACGCGCTGGGCCTGGACAACGCAGCGACGCCGATCGGCCTGAAGGCGATGCGCGAGCTGCAGACGCTGAATCCGAGCGCGACGACGGCCAGCAATGCGCAGATCCTGTTCCTGGTGCTCAATGCGTCGTCGCTGACGCTGCTGCCCGTCACGATCTTCATGTACCGCGCGCAACTGGGTGCCGCGGACCCGACGATGGTGTTCCTGCCGATCCTGCTGGCGACCAGCGCGTCGACCCTGGTGGGCCTGCTGTCGGTGGCTTTCATGCAGCGGCTGAAGCTCTGGGATCCCGTCGTGCTGGCCTATCTCCTTCCCGCCGCGCTGCTGCTCGGCGGCTTCATGGCACTGCTCGCGACGATGTCTGCGGCAGCGCTTGCATCGCTGTCATCGCTGCTGGGCAATCTCACGCTGTTCGGCCTGATCGTCGTCTTCCTGCTGGTCGGTGCGATTCGGCGCGTCAAGGTCTACGAATGCTTCATCGAGGGCGCGAAGGAAGGCTTCGATGTCGCGAAGAACCTCTTGCCCTACCTCGTCGCCATGCTCTGCGCCGTGGGCGTGCTGCGTGCTTCGGGCGCGCTCGATCTTGCGCTCGAAGGCATCCGCTGGCTGGTGGCGCAGACCGGCTGGGACACGCGCTTCGTCGACGCCTTGCCGACGGCGCTGGTCAAGCCTTTCTCGGGCAGCGCGGCCCGCGCGATGCTGATCGAGACGATGAAGACCCACGGTGTCGACAGCTTTCCGGCGCTGGTCGCCGCCGTCATCCAGGGAAGCACGGAGACCACGTTCTATGTGCTGGCCGTGTACTTCGGCGCCGTCGGCATCCAGCGCGCGCGACATGCCGTGGGCTGCGCGCTGCTGGCCGAATTGGCCGGCGTCCTCGCGGCTATTGCCGTCGGCTACTGGTTCTTCGGGTAGGTCAGGCTCGCCCCCAGGCTTGCCCACTTCGTGTGGCCGCCTACCCCCTACCGGGGGCAATACCGGCGGCCCGGCGGAGCCGGTTCCACGGCATTCCTGGCTTTAGCTGCGGTGCGTCACCGATGTACGAGGACGTGTCTAGGCGGGATCGGACAGAATAGGCCCTCACTCGCCCTGTTTTCCCCCCGTGACCGCACCCGCCCAGGCGCAACCGCCTTCCTTCTCGACTGACGAGTTCCGCGCAGCCCTCGGCATGTTCGCGACCGGCGTGACGATCGTCACGGCCCGCTCTGCCGGCGGCGCGCTGGTCGGGCTCACGGCGAATTCGTTCAACTCGGTCTCGCTCGATCCGCCGCTGGTGCTGTGGAGCCTCGCGCGCAGCGCTGCGTCGATGGCGGCGCTCAGCACCGGGTCGCACTATGCGATCAACATCCTCGCCGCCAGCCAGAAGAACCTGGCCGAACGCTTTGCGACCAAGGACGTCGATCGCTGGGCCGATGTGGCCTACACCGAGGGCGTCGGCGGCGCGCCGGTGCTGGTGGGCTCGGCCGCGAGCTTCGAGTGCTTCAACCGCAGCCGTTACGACGAAGGCGATCACGTGATCTTCGTCGGCGAGGTGGAGCGGTGCTCGCACAGCGCCGGGGCCTCGCCACTGCTCTTTCACGGCGGACGCTTCTATACCGAGCATCCGCTTTGACGGGCGCGGTGCGTTCTCGTCGAATGCCGTCGCTGGCGATGCTGGTGCTCGCCGGCGCGACCGGCGCTTCGGCTGTCCATGCCGCCGAAGGCGAAGCTCGGACGAACTTCTTCGAGGATCCCTTCTTCCAGGTGTCGTCGGGCCTGAAAGCCTGTCCCGTGCCCCTGGGCCCGTTCTATACGCCCGCCGAAGTTCGCTCGCAGATGCACGGCCGACTCGAACGTGGCACGAGTTGCTGGCTCGCGGGCCGCTGCAAGGACAGCAACGCCTACCGCTACGACAAGGCGATTGCGCCCGAAGTGCGCAAGGCGCTCGAAGGCGTACCGGGACTGAAGCGCGGCAGCGTGTGGGTGACGGTGCAGCGGCGCTGGATCTACCTGCAGGGCTGCGTGCCGACACCTGAACTCGCACGGCGGCTCGAAAGCGCCGCCAAGGCCGTGCCCGACGTCGAGACCGTGGTGCCCGACCTCATGATCGGCACGCGCGGCAAGCCGCCGTATCCGCTGGCATCGCCCTGAGGCTTTCCGGCACCCTATCCAAGAACAAGACGAAGAATGATCGATCGCAAGGAACATCTCGACAGCCGCGCCACCACCCTCCTGATCGCCTGCTGCGCGTTCTGGGGGCTGCAGCAGATCCTCATCAAGACCACCGTCACCGAAGTGCCGCCGCTGTGGCAGGCATCGATCCGCATGGCCGGCGCGGTCGTGCTGCTGTGGCTGTGGTGCCGATGGCGGGGCGTGCCGCTGTTCGAGCGCGACGGCACGCTGCCGGGCGGATTGCTGGCCGGCGCGCTGTTCGCCGGCGAGTTCGTCTGCATCTACATCGGCCTTCAGAACACCTCGGCCTCGCGGCTCACGGTGTTTCTCTACACCGCACCCTTCGTGGTGGCCTTGCTGCTGCCGCGCATCGTGCCGGCGGAGCGGCTGCACGGCATGCAGTGGGTCGGGCTTGCGATCGCCTTCGCGGGCGTGGTGCTGGCTTTCAGCGAAAGCTTCGGGCACAGCACGTCGAGCCAGTTGCACGGCGATGCGCTCGCGCTCGCCGCGGGCGTGCTGTGGGGACTCACGACGATGGCGATCCGGACCACCAGGCTCGCGACCGCCAGCGCCGAGAAGACGCTTTTCTATCAGATCGCGGTCACGGCGGCGGTGTCGCCCGTGCTGTCGCTGCTGCTCGGCGAGCGCTGGGGCTTTTCGTACTCGGCCTACGCGTGGTTCTCGATCGCGCTCCAGACCGCCATCGGCGCCTTCGCGAGCTACCTGGCCTGGATGTGGCTGCTGCGGCACTACCCGGCCACGCGCATTTCGTCGTTCACCTTTCTGACGCCGCTGTTTGCGCTGGTGTTCGGCGTGGTGCTACTGTCCGAATCGCTGACGCTGCAGCTCGTCCTGGCACTCACCGGTGTGGCGCTCGGGATCGTGCTGGTGAACCGGCGGCCCGCCCTGAGGTCATGAACTTTCAACCCGTCCTCGACGAGATCAATGCCGAAATGCGCCCGCTGCTGGGCGCAGGCGGCGCGGTGGCCTGCTACATCCCGGCGCTGGCGCGCGTGCCGGTCGAGCAGTTCGGCATCGCGCTGCGTACCCGCGATGGGGTGGAAGCCTCCGCGGGCGATGCGGCAACGCCCTTCTCGATCCAGAGCGTCTCCAAGCTCTTCACGCTCACGCTCGCGATGCGGTGCATGGGCGATGCGCTGTGGGAACGCATCGGCCGCGAGCCTTCGGGCAATCCTTTCAACTCGCTGGTGCAGTTGGAGCACGAACAGGGCAAGCCGCGCAACCCCTTCATCAATGCCGGAGCGATCGCGGTGGCCGACCGGCTCGTGAGCCGGGGACATGCCAAGCCCGACCTCCTCGCGTTCATGAGCAGTCTGTGCGGTGAGCCGATCGGCTTCGACGACGAAGTCGCCGCGTCCGAAGCCGCCACCGGTTTCCGCAACGTGGCGCTGGCCAACTTCATGAAGAGCTTCGGCAAGATCGACAACGCGGTCGGCGAAGTCCTCGACATGTACTTCCACCAGTGCGCGATTCGCATGAACTGCGTGCAGCTGGCGCGGGCGGCGACCTTCCTGTGCCGCGACGGTGCCCATCCCTTCGACGGCGAGCCAGAGATCACGACCGAGCGCCACACGCACCGCATCAACGCGCTGATGCTGACCTGCGGCACCTACGACGCCGCCGGCGACGTGGCTTTCTCGATCGGCCTGCCCTGCAAGAGCGGCGTGGGCGGCGGCATCGTCGCGGTGGTGCCGGACCAGCTCACCCTGTGCGTCTGGTCGCCGGCCCTCGACGCGACGGGCAATTCCCTGCTCGGCATGAAGGCCCTAGAACTGTTCGTCGCCCGCACCGGCCTTTCCATCTTCTGAACCGCGCGAACGCGCCCACCATGACAGACACCGCAGACACTGCCACCCCGATACAGGAAGCCACCCTCTGGAGCGACGAGCTCTGGACCGCACGGGTCATCAAGAACGAGGACGACGACGGCTGGGCCGTGTCGATGACGCGCCACGGCGATCCCGAGCCCGCATTGGTCGGGCCCTGGACCATGGGTCGCGACAAGAAGAATCCCAAGCCGCTGGACGCCCCCGCGTTCCACACGCTGGTGAAGACCGCTTCCGAAGTCCTGCGCCGGCACGAGCAACAGCTGCACGCGCAGCTCAACAAGAGCGTGAGTGTCGGCGCCGGCTCGGAACGCATTCGCGTGTCGCTGCAGATCGTGCCCGACGAGGACAACCCGCACGCGATGCTCCGCGCCCACGACGAGTCCGGCGATGCCCTCGGCGAGGCGCGCGTGCGGCCGGACTTCAGGCTCAGCGCCGCGAGCGCGGAGGCATGGATCGAAAGCGGCTTCGAGAAGCCGCGCTGATCAGGCGCCGCCCGCGAGGTCGCGCGTCGATTCGCGCACGATGAGTTCGGGCCGCAGCACCACGGTCGAGGCCGACAGTGCCTTGCCCTCGATTTCATCGAAGAGCATTTCCGCCGCACGCCAGCCCAGCTCGCGGTGCGGCAGGCGGATCGTGGTGAGCGGCGGATTCACCATGTCGACGAGCGGCATGTCGTTGTGGCCGGTGATGGAGATGTCCCTCGGCACGCGGATGCCCTGCTCGCGCAGCGCGTCGTATGCGCCCAGCGCCACGAGGTCGTTGCAGCACACCACGGCGTCGGGCAGCGAAGGCGCGGCGAGCATCTGCTTCATGGCCGCGCGGCCCGCTTCGCGGCTGTAGCTTTCGCATTCGACGACGCACGCCATCTCGAGCCCGCGGTCGCGCAGGGCCTGTTCCACCCCTTGGCGACGGCCGACGCCGGTCGGGATGTTCTGCGGACCGGCCAGGTGGCCGATGCGGCGATGGCCGGTCGACACGAGATGGTCGACCGCGAGCTTCATCGCGAGGCGGTCGTCGCTCACCACGGCGGGCAGGCGGCCCGTCTCGTCGGCACGGTTCACGAGCACGGCATGCATGCCGGCCTTGGCGATGTAGTCGACGAGCGGATCGTCGCGGGTCGCCGTCGCCATCACGAGGCCGTCGACACGCTGCGCCAGCATGCGCTCGACGATCGGGCGGGCGAGCGCATGATCCACCACGTTGGTCACGAAGACGAAGTAGCCGCGCGCCGCGGCGCTCGCCTCGATGCCCTGCAGGATTGGCGGGAAGACCGGGTTGGTGATGTCCGGCACGAGCACGCCGATGGTGTGCGTCCGGCCCGTGCGCAATGCCGACGCCGCACGGTTGGGCCGGTAGCCGAGCTTCAGCGCCGCCTCCTCGACCACGCGCAGCACCTCGGCGCTGATGAGCCCTCGCTTGGCGGGATTGAGTGCACGCGACACCGTCGACACATGCACGCCCGCGGCCTGCGCGACGTCGCGGATCGTGACGGTGGAAGTTGCCGGAGGGTTCATGAGTGCAAACGATTGAACGGCCGAAGTTCGTGTTTCAACCCGGTTTCCACAATGGACAAGGGGATACCCGAATTTTATGTTCCGGCCGAACTGGAGTTTAATTTGCAAACGTTTGCATAACCCGCCAAGCCCCCATGAACATCGTCACCACCCCCGATTCCGTACTGCAGATGACGCTCCATGCGATGGAGCGCACCCCCGATCCGCGCCTGCGGACCGTGATCGCCTCGCTGACCCGCCATCTCCATGCCTTCGTGCAGGAAGTGAAGCTGACCGAGGAGGAATTCGAGCACGCGCTCGGCTTCCTCGTCGGGATCGGGCAGGCCAGCGGCGAGACCAAGAACGAGGTCGTGCTCGCCGCCGACCTGCTCGGCGTCTCGACGCTGGTCGCGCTGCTCAACAACCAGGATCCGCAGGGCGAATCGCCTGCCGCGCTGCTTGGGCCCTTCTGGCGCGCGAACGCGCCCTTCTGCGAATCGGGCGAGGACATCGCGCGCTCCGAGACGCCGGGCGGCGTGCCGCTGGAGGTGTCGGGCACCGTCCGCACCGCCGACGGCAAGGCCGTGGCCGATGCCACCGTGGACGTGTGGCAGGCCTCGCCTGTCGGCCTCTACGAGAACCAGGACGCCGCGCAGGAAGACATGAACCTGCGCGGCCGTTTCAAGACCGATGCGGAAGGGCGCTTTCACTTCCGCAGCGTGCGTCCGGCCGGGTATCCGGTGCCGACCGACGGGCCCTGCGGTGACCTGCTGCGGGCGCAGCTTCGGCATCCGAACCGGCCTGCGCACCTGCACTTCATGGTCAGCAAGCCGGGCCACAAGGTGCTCATCACGCAGGTGTTCGCGGACGATGACGAGAACCTCGAAAGCGATCCGGTGTTCGGCGTGACGCGGAAGCTGATCGGACGCTACGAACTTGAACGAGGCGGCCAGCGTGCCACCCTCCAGCACGACTTCGTGCTCGAACCGGGCGAGATGAAGTTTCCTCGCCCGCCGATACCTTGAACACCCCCAGGCTTGCCCACTTCGTGTGGCCGCCTACCCCCTTGCAGGGGGCGCTGCGGGCGGACCGGCGGAGCCGGTTCCGCTGCAGCCTCCGAACATCCTCCTTCGACGACGAACTCACTTCTGGAAATCTATGAGCTTTGATCCGACTTCCCGACTGGACGGCAAGGTCGCCGTCATCACCGGCGGCCTCGGCGCGATCGGGTACGCGATAGCTCGGCGCCTCGCTGCGCTCGGCGCGACGTGCGTGTTGCTGCATCGTAAGGGCGAGGATGCCGACGCCCGCGCCGCCGCGCTGCCCAGCGATGCGGGCCAGCGCCATTCCGCGATTCGCGCCGACATCGTCGACACACCCAGCCTGCAGCGCGCCGCTTCGGACGTGAAAGCCGCGCATGGCCGCTGCGACATCCTCGTCAACAGCGCGGGCCACACGCGGCCGGTGCCTGCGGCCGACCTCGACGCGCTGACGGACGAACTCATCGACGAGTTGCTGCGCGCCAACTTCCGCGGCGTGTTCGCCACCATCCGTGCGTTCGCGCCGCTCCTCAAGGCGAGCGGCGATGGGTTGATCGTCAACATCTCCTCGATCGCCGGATTCACTGGCGTGGGCAGCAATCTCGCCTACGTCGCCGCAAAGGCAGGGCTCGACGTCGTGGGCGATGCGCTCGCCAAGGCGCTGGCGCCTGCGGTGCGCGTGGTGTCGGTATCACCGGGCGCAGTCGAATCCGCGTTCGTGCCGGGGCGCGGCGAGGATTTCAAGGCCAAGATGGCGAACACGACGCCGCTCGGCCGCATCGGCCAGCCCGAGGATGTCGCGGCCACAGTCGAAGCGCTCGCCACCACGTTGCGCTTCGTCACCGGCACGCGCATCGTCGTCGATGGCGGGAGGCACCTGTGAACGCCAAGACCCTCATCACCTGTGCAGTGACCGGCAACCTCGTGAAGCCGGAGCAGACACCGCACCTGCCCATCACCCCCACGCAGATCGCCGACGAATGCCTCGCGGCTGCGGAAGCCGGCGCCGGGCAGGTCCACATCCACGTGCGCGACCCCGAGACGGGGCGCCCCTCGATGCAGGTTGAGCTGTACCGCGACGTGGTGGACCGCATCCGCCGCGCCAACCGCGAACTCATCATCAACCTCACGACCGGCCCGGGCGGCCGGTTCATTCCGAGCGAGGACGATCCCAAGGTCGCCGCGCCGGGCAGTACGCTGCTGCCGCCGGAGAAGCGCGTCGAGCACATCGCGCTGATCAAGCCGGATGTCTGCTCACTCGACCTGAACACGATGAACTCGGGGCCCGACGTCGTCATCAACACGCCGAAGAACGTGCGCCGCATGGCGAAGGTGATTCGCGACGCCGGCGTGAAGCCCGAGCTGGAGATCTTCGACTCCGGCGACATCCACATGGCGCTCGACCTCATCGCCGACGGCACGCTCGAAGGGCCGGCGATGTGGACGCTGGTGCTGGGTGTGAAGTACGGCTTCATGCCCACGCCGCAGACGGTGCTGTACGCCCGCGACATGCTGCCGCGCGGCGCCTTCTGGAGCGCCTTCGGCATCGGCCGCATGGAATTCCCGATCGTGGCGCAGGCCTGGCTGCTCGGCGGCCATGTGCGTATCGGGATGGAGGACAACATCTACCTGGAGAAGGGCGTGCTCGCGCAGAGCAATGCGCAGCTCGTGGCGAAGGCGCGCGACATCATCGAGAGCCTGGGCGGCGAAGTCGCGAATGCGCGCGAGGCCCGCGCGATGCTGGGCCTGCGGGAGGTCGCGAAATGAGCGCCGTGATCAATGACAGCGCGCGAGCACTCCGCGTGAGCCAGAAGGCGGCGAACCTCGATGCGCTCCGGCTCGAAGCAGCGCCCCAACCCCAGCCCGTCGCGAAGCCCGGCTTTGCCGTCGTGAGAGTCGGTGCCGCCGCCGTGAACCCGAGTGATGTGAAGGCAGCGCTCGGCCTGATGCCGCAAGCGGTGTTTCCGCGCACGCCGGGCCGCGATTTCGCGGGTGTCGTAGTCGATGGCCCCAGCGAGTGGGTCGGGCGCGAGGTCTATGGATCGGGCGGCGATGTCGGCATCACGCGCGACGGCTCGCATGCGCGCTACCTCGTGCTTCCAGTGGCGGCCCTGCGCGACCGGCCGCGCAGCATTTCGATGGACGAAGCCGGCGCCGTCGGCGTGCCCTTCGTGACGGCCTACGAAGGCTTTCGCCGCAGCGGCATGCCGCAGGCGGGCCAGACCGTGCTGGTGCTCGGCGCCAACGGCAAGGTCGGGCAGGCGGCGGTGCAGCTCGCGACCCAGGGCGGCGCCCGGGTCATCGCCGTGCAGCGCAACGCCGGCCCTTTCGAGGGCTTCGCGAACTCGCCCGTCGACGTGGTCGACGCCACGCAGCCCGACATCGCCGCCCGCGTGCGCGAACTGACGAACGGACGCGGCGTCGACATCGCCTACAACACGGTCGGCAGCGCCTACTTCGAGGCCGCGAACAAGTCGATGGCCAAGGGCGCGACGCAGATCCTGATCTCGACCCAGGACCGCGCGGTGCCCTTCGACATCTTCGCGTTCTACCGCGGCATGCACACCTATGTCGGCATCGACTCGCTCGCGATGGACTGCATCGCATCGACCTCGCAGCTCGACGCGATGCGCGAAGGCTTCGAGCGCGGCACGCTGAAGCCCTTCCCGGTGGCACGCGCCTTCGCGCTGGATGAGGCGCTCGACGCGTACCGGCTCGTGCTGTCCGGCAGCACCGACCGCGTCGTGCTGCGCCCCTGAGGAGATTCCCGCCATGCACGTCACCCGTTTCGACGCCGCGCCGGCCTACGAGGCGCCCAACCACTTCGACATGCGCTGCCTGCGCCTGCAAGGCAAGGACGCCGGCCCTTCGACGCAGATGTGGATGGGCATGAGCCAGATCCTGCCCGGCGGCCACACCACCCTCGACGGCTCGCCGATGGAGAAGCTCTACCTCGTGCTCGAAGGCCGGCTCACCGTGGTCGCGGAGCTCGACGGCCGGCAGGACGAGCAGGAACTTGGCCCCTACGACAGCTGCCGCTTCGCGCCCGGCGAAAAGCGGCAGCTCGTCAACCGCACCAACCGCCCCGTGCTGGTGGCGCTGGTGATGGCGAACGCGCCGCCGCCCTGAGCCACGCCGCCTTACCACGTCGTACTTCATTCCCCAACGATTCCAACGGAGACAGCCCATGAAGACATTCCTCCCCGGCCGACGCCAGCTTCTCACCGCCTCCCTGGCGCTCTGCGCATTCGCGACCGCCCACGCGCAGGGCGAATGGCCGCGCGGACAGACGATCCGCCTCGTGGTGCCCTTCTCGGCCGGCAGCGGCACCGACATCGTGGCGCGCCTGATGGCCGAGAAGCTC
Organism: Variovorax glacialis; assembly: GCF_051216375.1. Taxonomy (NCBI): domain Bacteria; kingdom Pseudomonadati; phylum Pseudomonadota; class Betaproteobacteria; order Burkholderiales; family Comamonadaceae; genus Variovorax; species Variovorax glacialis. The sequence continues at coordinate 74,594 of NZ_JBPJZT010000006.1, forward strand.
GGGCCCGCGCTGGGGACCAGCGTCATCATCGACAACAAGCCCGGGGCCGGCGGCACACTGGGCGCGGCCCAAGTGGCCAAGGCGCCTGCGGACGGCTACACGCTGCTCATCCATTCCGCAGGGCATCTGGTCAACCCGTCGATTTATCCGAACCTCTCCTACGACACGCTGAAGGACTTCGCGGGCGTCACGCCGCTCGCGAGCCTGCCCAACGTGCTCGTCACGCCGCCCAACCGCTTCGTCGACGAGAAAGATCTCGTCGCACAGGTCAAGGCCAAGCCCGGCGCGTTCAACTATGGCTCGGCAGGAAACGGTTCGGCCACGCACATGAACGCGGAGGTATTCCGCCTCGCCGCCGGCCTGCAGGCGCAGCACGTGCCTTTCAAGGGGACGCCGGAAGCGATGACGGAGGTGATGGGCGGACGCATCGACTGGTTCTTCGCGCCCATGGTGTCCGCGCTGCCGCTCATCAAGGACGGCCGTCTCAAGGCCCTGGCGGTGGGCACGGACAAGCGCTCGACGGTGCTGCCGCAGGTGCCGACCACGGTCGAGGCCGGCGTGCCCGGTTCCGAGTACCTCTTCTGGGTCGGACTCTTCGCGCCCGCCAAGACGCCGAAGCCCGTCGTCGACCGCCTGCAGGCCGAGGTGGCGAAGATCATGGCCGCGCCGGACCTCAAGGACCGCCTCGACAAGCTCGGCGCGGAGCCCTTCACCATGCCGCCGGCGCAGTTCGACAAGTTCCTCGCGGACGAGACCGCCAAGGCGCAACAGGTGGTGAAGGCGGCGGGGATCAAGGTCGACTGAGTTGCGCGACGGCGCGCGTCCTCGCGTTCTGGTCTACGCTCGGGCATGTCCCTTTCCATCGCCACCCTGCTCTTCCTGCACCTGCTCGCCGCCGCCTTCTGGGTCGGCGGCATGGCGCTGATGCACTTCGCCGTTCGACCGGCCGCCGTGGCGATGCTCGAACCGCCGATGCGCTTGCCCTTCCTGGCGGCGACGCTCTCGCGCTTCTTCGTCGGCGTCTCGATCGCCATCGTCGTGTTGCTGGCGAGCGGACTGCTGATGGTGTGGATGTCGGGTGGCTTCGCTCGCGTTCACTGGAGCGTGCACGCGATGCTCGCCGTCGGCGTGGTCATGATGGCGCTGTTCCTGCACATCCGCTTTGCGCCCTATCCGCGGCTGCAGCGCGCTGTCGCTGCGCGCGAATGGCCTGTCGCGGCGGCCAGTCTCAACCTCATCCGCAAGCTGGTCGCGGTGAACCTGGCGCTGGGCGTTCTGGTGTTCGCCTTCGCGGTCGTCGGACGAGCCCTCTGAAACCGGCCGGTCCTAACGCTGGCTGAATCGCTCCAGGACCTGCAGCACGCTTTCGGTGGCGCCGTCCAGTGACGGACGCGGCCGGTGCGCCATGCCTACGTGCCGGGTGAGCTTCGGGCTGAGCGACAGGACTTGCAGCCGCTCGTTGAAATCCGAGCCCACCGGCTGATGCACCGGCAGCACCGCCGCGCCATAGCCGGCCGCCACCAGGGCGAGCATCGCCGCGTCGAAGTTGAGTTCGATGCGCGGCCGGGGCGACTCGCCGGCCGCCGCGAACCATTCCATCGTGATCCGGTACATGTGCGCGGTCGCGTCGGGGAGGATCAGGGGCCGCTCGGCCAACCATCCCGGCGTGACGCGCTTCGGCGCCGGCCACTTCTTCGGCACGAAGGCCATCATCGGCTGGCTGCGCCAGCGCGTGATCACCAGGCTGCGTGTCGGCGGCTGAGGGATCGCCACCAGGCCGATGTCCAGCGTGCCTGCCGCGAGGCGCGACACGGCCTCTGACGAGCCGAGGATGTTGATCTCGACCTCGATGCCGGGATGCTCGCGCTCCAGCGCCTCCAGCACCTGCGGCAGCAACTCGACCACCACGCCGGTGGAGGTGCCCAGCCGCACGCGACCGACACGTCCTTCCGCCTGTCGCCGCACGGCATCGACAGCATCGTCCGCATCGCGCAGCAGGCGCCTCGCCCGCTCCACCAGCGCAGTGCCTGCCGCCGTCGGCGTCACGCGCCGGCTGCCGCGCACGACCAGCCTGGCGCCGAGCCGTGATTCCAGTTCGCTGATGTGAAGGCTGACGGTCGGCTGCGCCAGGTGCAGCGCCTGGGCCGCTGCCGAGAAGGTGCCGAGGTCGGCGATGGACACCAGCGTGCGGAGTTGGTCGAGGTTGAGTTGTCTCATCAGGAAGGCTGATCGATGGCCACAGAAATCTCAACTTCCACAATAGCATGCGAACTTGCACCATGGCGTCCTGTCCAAGGAGCCAATCATGCATTCGCCCAAGCCCGCACTCTTCGCCGCCATCCTGGAGAGCCTTCGCAATGCGCGCCGCGTCCACCAGGACCAACGCCTCCTGCGCGCCATGAACGAGCGCGAACTGAGCGACCTGGGTGTGGGCCGCAGCGAGATACCGGCATTGCTGCAGCCGTGCGTGCCGACTCGCCGCGATGTGTTCAGCGGTGCTGGGGCGCCGCAGAGTGCGCCACGCAGTCATGCGCGGTGTGCCGCGGCTGCTGGGCAAGGAGCGCGGCCGTGACGCCGTTGGTCCAGCCGAACCCGTCCTGCAGCGGATATTCGCCGCCGCTGCCGCCTTCGGTACCCTCGTGCGCCATGTGCCGCAGCGCGTACTTCTCGACGAGCTTGCCCTCGCGTTCGTAGACGGCCGCCACCGTCGCAAGCCAGCGCTTCGCAATCGTGGCCGCCAGGGACTCGTGACCGTAGTCGGCCAGTCCGCGAACCGCCATCCATTGCAGCGCCGCCCAGCCGTTGGGCTGGTCCCATTGCTGGTCGCTTCCGCATTCGGTGGTCGACAGGCCGCCGTGCGCCAGCAAGCGACGCGACACGGTCTCCGCCAAGGCCTGAGCGTGCGCGTGGTCGGCCGCACCGACGAAGAGCGGCGTGACGCAGGCGGCGGTCAGGCAATCGCGGAGCTCGCCCCGGCGCCAGTCGTAGTCGAAGTAGGCGTTGTGCCTCGGATCCCAGAAGCAGTCGGCGATGGCGGCCTTGCGATCGTCGGCGCGCTGCGCGAACTCCCGCGCGGCGGTGGCATCGCCGGCCTTTTCCGCGAGCGCGGCAATCGTCGATTCCAGCTTGTGCAGGAAGGCGTTGAGATCCACGGGCAGGATGTCCGTGGTGCAGATGCTCGACAGCGACGGCGCCGTGCCCGCACGCACGTGGACCTGCCTTCGCTTCCCGCTGTGCGGGGGCGGCGATCGCAGCCAGCGGGTGCTGAAGTCCCAGCCCGACTCGCAGGCCGCACGGATATCGCGGTAAAGCTCCCCGGGCTCGCGCTCACACGACTGCGCCGTCGTCACGTCTTCGATCCACGACTCCTCGCGTGGCGTGTCGCGTTCGTCCCAGTAGCGATTGAGCAGCGCGCCGCCCGGCAGGCGTACGACGCGACGGGCGGCCTGGCCTTCTGCAAGGCCATCGCTGCCCTTCATCCAGAACGCATGCTCCTTGCGCAACTGCGGCAGGAAGTCCACGGCATTCGCGACACCTTGCTGCTGCGCCAGTTCGACCATCAGCGCGAACACCGGGGGCTGCGAGCGGCTCAGGTAGTAGATGCGCGTCCCGTTCGGCACGTGCCCGTAGGTGTCGATGAGGTAGGCGAAGTTCTCCAGCATGTCGCGCATGAGTTGCGCGTGGTCTCCGCCGCGCAGGCCCAGAAGGGTGAAGTACGAGTCCCAGTAGTAGAGCTCGCGAAAGCGCCCGCCAGGCACGATGTACGGATGGGGCAGTTGAAGCAGCGACGACTGCTGCGGATGGTCCTGCGGATAACGCGTGAGCACTTCCCACAGATCGTCGATGTGCGCAGCGATGGGCTGTCCGGGCACCGACACATAGTCGGAAGGCGCCTGGTCAATCACATCGAAATGCGCATGCACGAAGGCCGCGAGATCGAAGCCGGGCTGCGGCGATTGAGCGCGGTAGGCCGCGAGGATGTCGGCCGGATCGAAGCGCGGCGCGCAGTCGACGAAGCTCTTGCTGTCGGCGAAGACGTGGTTGGACTGGACCGCGATGAAGAGCTCTTCGTAGCGGTCGGCCGGCGTCAGCGTATCGGGCGCAGGCGCGGCGGCGGCGCGCGTGGAGCGCTGCGTGCCGGCCGTGCCCGGGTGGCTCACACCACGCCTGCCTCGCGCAACGCGGCGCGGCGTTGCTCGTCGATGCCCAGTTCGGACAGCACCTCGTCGGTGTGCTGCCCCAGTGCGGGCGGCGCGTGCCGCAGCACCGGCGGGTTGTCCTTCAGGCGCAGGGGACTCGCGACCCCGACGATCTGCGCGATGCCGTCGCCTGCATCGCGCGGCAGGCTCACGGCAAGGCCGCGCGCCTTCACCTGGTCGTCGTCGAAAGCCTGCGCGATGTCGTTGATCGGGCCGCAGGGCACGGCCTTGTCTTCGAGCAGCGCGATCCATTCGGCGGTCGTGCGGGTGCGCGTCACGGCCTCCATCTGCGGGATGAGCACTTCGCGGTGCTTCACGCGCAAGGTGTTGGTGGCAAAGCGCGGGTCGCTCGCCCAATCCGCATGGCCGGCGGCTTCGCAGAAACGTGCGAACTGGCCGTTGTTGCCGATGGCCAGCAGCATCGCGCCGTCCTTCGTGCGGAAGTCCTGGTAGGGCGCGAGGCTCGGATGGCTGTTGCCCTGGCGCTGCGGCGCCACGCCGGTATTGAGGAAGGCACTGGCCTGGTTCGCGAGGATCGCCATGCCGACGTCGAGCAGCGCCATGTCGATGTGCTGGCCCTCGCCCGTGCGATGCCGGACTTCGAGCGCGGCGAGGATCGCCGTGCTCGCATAGACGCCGGTGAACAGGTCGGTGAGCGCCACGCCTACGCGCAGCGGACCGCCGCCCGGCGCGTCATCGGGACGGCCAGTAATGCTCATCATGCCGCTCGTCGCCTGGATCATCAGGTCGTAGCCAGCGCGCGACGCATGCGGGCCGTCATGGCCGAAGCCCGTCACGCTGCAGTAGACGAGGCGCGGGTTCAGCGCGCGGAGGCTCTCGTAGTCCAGCCCGTACTGCCGGAGCCCGCCGGTCTTGAAGTTCTCGACCAGGATGTCGCTCTGTGCCGCCATCTGCTTGAGCAAGGCCTGCCCGTCAGGGGTCGCCATGTCGATGGTGACCGAGCGCTTATTGCGGTTGCAGGCGGTGAAGTAGGTCGCCTGGTTGGTGTCCCTGCCTTCCGCATCCTTCAGGAAAGGCGGCCCCCAGGTGCGGGTGTCGTCGCCGACGCCGGGACGCTCGATCTTCACGACGTCCGCCCCCAGGTCCGCGAGGATCTGCGTGCACCACGGGCCCGCGAGCACGCGCGAGAGGTCGAGGACCTTGAGGCCCGCGAGGGCGCCTTCCTTCGGCGAACTCATGTCAGTTGGCAAACGCCGCGATGCCTGTCTGGGCGCGACCCAGGATCAACGCGTGAATGTCGTGGGTGCCCTCGTAGGTGTTCACGACTTCCAGGTTGACCAGGTGGCGCGCCACGCCGAACTCGTCGCTGATGCCGTTGCCACCCATCATGTCGCGGGCCAGGCGGGCGATGTCCAGCGCCTTGCCGCAGGAGTTGCGTTTGAGCAGCGACGTCACTTCGACCGATGCCGTTCCCTCGTCCTTCATGCGGCCGAGGCGCAGGCAACCCTGCAGGCCCAGCGTGATCTCGGTCTGCATGTCGGCCAGCTTCTTCTGGATGAGCTGGTTGGCCGCGAGCGGGCGGCCGAACTGCTTGCGGTCCAGCGTGTACTGGCGAGCGCGGTGCCAGCAGTCCTCGGCGGCGCCGAGCGCCCCCCAGGAGATGCCGTAGCGGGCGCTGTTGAGGCAGGTGAACGGGCCCTTGAGGCCCTGCACTTCGGGGAAGGCGTTCTCTTCGGGGCAGAACACGTTGTCCATCACGATCTCGCCGGTGATCGACGCACGCAGGCCGACCTTGCCGTGGATCGCTGGCGCGCTCAGGCCCTTGGCACCCTTCTCGAGCACGAAGCCGCGGATCGGGCCGACGGCGCCGCTCTCGCTGACTTCCTTGGCCCACACGACGAACACGTCGGCGATCGGGCTGTTGCTGATCCACATCTTCGCGCCGGTGAGCGAGTAGCCGCCGGGCACCTTCTTGGCGCGCGTGACCATGCTCCCCGGGTCGGAGCCGTGGTCGGGCTCGGTGAGGCCGAAACAGCCGATCCATTCGCCGGTGGCGAGCTTGGGCAGGTACTTCTGCTTCTGTGCTTCGCTGCCGAATTCGTAGATCGGCACCATCACGAGCGAGCTCTGCACGCTGGCCATCGAGCGGTAGCCCGAATCCACGCGCTCGACTTCGCGGGCGATCAGGCCATAGCAGACGTAGTTGAGGCCGGGGCCGCCGTACTGCTCGGGGATGGTCGGGCCGAGCAGGCCGAGGGCGCCCATTTCGCGGAAGATGGCCGGATCGGTTTCGCCGTTGCGGAAGCCCTCGATCACGCGCGGGGCCAGGCGCTCCTGGCAGTAGGCGTTGGCCGCGTCGCGCACCATGCGCTCGTCGTCGTTGAGCTGCTGGTCGAGGAGAAGAGGATCGTCCCAATGAAATGCGGCGTGCTTGGCCATGTGGTGTCTCCGGGGTGGAAGTGCTGAAGTGCTGAGGTTGGCCGTGATCGTAAGCGGGCGGGGTGACGAGCGCAAACGACGATTCGACACCCAGTTATGCGTATTTCTCACTTCAAAGCACAATGCGGCGGTGTCGTTCCATAGATGAACTTCGCGCCGCAACTATGTAGGCTCCGCATACCATGCGCCGAAAGATCCCTTCCACGCAGGCCCTGATCTGTTTCGAGGCCGCCGCCCGCCATGAAAGCTACACGCGCGCCGCGCAGGAACTGGCACTGACGCAGAGCGCGGTGTCGCGCCAGATAACCGCGCTGGAAGGCTTCCTCGGCATGGCGCTGTTCCGGCGCACACGACACGGCGTCGCGCTGACGCCGGCCGGCGCCGACTACGCCCGGCAGATCGCGCGGCAGCTCGACACCATGGAGCGCGACACGCTCGATGCGATGGCGCGGCAGGGCCAGGGCGGCTCGCTGCAGCTTGCCGCGGTGCCGACCTTCGCGACGCGCTGGCTGATTCCGCGCCTGCCCGATTTCGCGGCGAAGCATCCGGACATCACGGTGCACATCGAGACGCGCACGCGCCCCTTCCTCTTCAACGACACGCCCTTCGACGCCGCGATCTATGCCGGCACCGCGGCGCAGACAGCCAACTGGGCGGGCACGGAGTCGACCGTGCTGCTCAACGAGGACGTGGTGCCGGTGTGCAGCCCCGCCCTGCTCACGGGCCGCAAGCCCTTGTCCCCGGCTGCGGTGGCGCGCATGCCCTTGCTGCAACAGAGCACGCGCCCCGATGGCTGGCGCCAGTGGTTCGATGCACAACGCGTGGATTCATCGCGCGCGCACAGTGGACCGCGCTACGAACTGTTCTCGATGCTGGCGATCGCCGCGGCGCACGGGCTCGGCGTGGCCTTGATGCCCGGCATGCTGATCGAGGCAGAGCTCGCGCGGGGCGAACTCGTCATCGCCTGCGATCGGCCGTTGCGTGGCGAGCGGAGCTACTTCCTGGTGACGCCCGCGACGCACGACGAGCGCCCGGCCCTCACGCTTTTTCGCGCCTGGCTTCTCGCGCAGGCGCGCGCGCCGGCTTCTTCTCCGCCTTCTTCTCCGTCTGCTTCCCCGCCTTCGCCTCCGGCCGCTGCGCGCGCGCCATCGCGTCAAGCCCCGCCATCACGTAGCACATGAGTTCGTCCCCCAGGCCGTCGCTGTCCCTCGCAATGGCCGGCAGCAGCCTCGCGGGCACTTCCCTTGGCACCACCATGATCGCCAGGCAAGGAAGCAAGGCGAACACCAATCCGCGCTGGACGGTCGGATGTTCGGGCGGTAGCCCCATGTACCCGCTGACCATCTCGCGCATGAACTGGGACTTGGGCCGGATCGCCTTCTCGATCAGCACCGGCATCGCGGCCGAAGGCGTCATGATTTCGCGCAGCACGATCCGGAAACCCCATGGCCCCGCCGCGCGCAAGGCCAGATTGACGAGGTGCGACAGAACCGTGCGCAGCCGCAGCGCCGGATCGTCGATGCCCGCCGCGATCGCCGTCAGGTCTTCGAGGCCCATCAGTTGCCGATGCGCCGCGATCAGCACGGCTTCGTAAAGACCGTCCTTGCTGCCGAAGTGGTAGTTGACCGACGCGAGCGGCACGCCGGCACGCTCGCAGATCTCCTTGCTGGTGGTCTCGGCAAAGCCGCGCTCCGCGAACACCTGCCCTGCCGTTTCGATCAGGAGCAGGCGCGTCGCATCGCCGTCCGGACGCTGCCCGCGTTTCGCGGGCCCTGGTGATTTCCTCTTGTCAGTTGCTGGCATTGGGTTAACCCTGGATACAACCTGGTAGTTTGAATTTGAATTCAAATTCGATATGATCCAGTCTACTTCATCGACAACGCACCGTCATCCCGGTTGCAAGAGAGACCATGACCAAGAAGCCGTTCATCGTGGGTGCCATCGTTCTCCTCGCGGGTGCCGCCTTTGCCGCGTGGTACTTCAGCCGGCCCGCCGCCGATCCGCACAGCCTCGTGCTCTATGGCAATGTCGATCTGCGACAGGTGTCGCTCGCCTTCAACGGCAGCGAGCGCATCGACAAGCTCAACGTGCAGGAAGGCGATCACGTCAAGGCCGGCCAGGTGCTCGGCGAACTCGACACTCGCACGCTGCAACTGCAGGCGGCGCAGTCCGAGGCGCAGATCGCCGTGCAGACGCAGGCACTGCAACGCCTGAAGAGCGGTAGCCGCCCCGAAGAAATCGCCCAGTCGCGCGCGCAGGTCGCCGCTGCCGCGGCGGACGCCGAACTGGCCCGCCAGCAACTGGAGCGCTTGCAATCCATCCGCCAGACGACCGTGGGCCGTGCCGTGAGCCAGCAGGACCTCGATGCCGCGCAGGCACGCCAGAAGGTCGCACTCGCGCAGCTCGAAAACGCGCGCAAGGCCCAACAGCTCGTCGTGACGGGCCCGCGCAAGGAAGACATCGCGCAGGCCCAGGCGCAACTCGATGTCGCGGTCGCGGCGCTCGGCGTGCTCAGGCATCAGTTGCAGGAGGCGCAACTCAAGGCGCCCATCGATGCGGTGGTCCGCGCGCGGCTGATGGAGCCGGGCGACATGGCATCGCCGCAGCGGCCGGTCTTCACGCTGGCGATCACCGATCCCAAGTGGGTGCGTGCCTATGTGACGGAAGCCGACCTCGGCCGCGTCAAGCCCGGCATGGGCGCGACGCTGAGCACCGACAGCCATCCCAACCAGCCGCTGCAGGGCAAGGTCGGCTACATCTCCTCCGTCGCCGAGTTCACGCCGAAGACCGTGCAGACGGAGGAACTGCGCAGCAGCCTCGTCTACGAGATCCGCGTGCTGGCCGACGATCCGGAAGACAGGTTGCGCCTGGGCATGCCCGTGACGGTGCGCCTCGCGCTCGACGGCAACGGCACGCCCGCGGGGAGCAAGCCCTGATGGACACCCCCGCGCCAGCACTGTCCGGGCAGGGCCTGCACAAGCGCTTCCAGGTCAAGGGCGTGGTCGAGCCGGTCCGCGCGCTCGACGACGTATCGCTCGAAGTGCCTTCCGGCAAGCTCACCGCGCTGGTCGGCCCCGACGGCGCCGGCAAGACCACGCTGCTGCGCCTGGCCGCCGGCCTGATGCGCGCCGACGAGGGATCGCTGCAAGTGCTCGGCATCGACGTCGCCAGGGATCCGCAGGCCGTGCAGGACCGCATCAGCTACATGCCGCAGCGCTTCGGCCTCTACGAGGACCTGAGCGTGCAGGAAAACCTCGACCTCTACGCCGACCTGCATGGCGTGAGCAAGGCCGAGCGGCGCGAACGCTATGCGCGCCTGATGGAGATGACCGACCTCGGCCGCTTCACCGCGCGCCCTGCCGGCAAGCTCTCCGGCGGCATGAAGCAGAAGCTCGGACTGGCCTGCACGCTGGTGCGCTCGCCCGCGCTGCTCCTGCTCGACGAGCCGACCGTCGGTGTCGATCCGCTGTCGCGGCGCGAACTGTGGGAGATCGTGCAGCAACTCGTCGACGACGAGCATCTCTCCGTCATCGTCAGCACCGCCTACCTGGACGAGGCCGAGCGCTGCGCGCAGGTCTTCGTGCTGCATGGCGGCAAGTTGATCGCGCAGGGCGCGCCCGCCGAGATCCGCGACAACGCGAAGGATCTCTGCTTCGTCACCACGCCGCCGCAGGGCGTCGCGCCGCGCACCTTGCAGGCGCACCTGCTCGATACGCCCGCGACCATCATCGATGCGGTGCCGCAAGGTGGCGAGGTTCGCTTCATCAGGCGGCCCGATGCGGACGCCGGGGCGGTCGACGCGCTGCTCGACGGCGCACCTGTCGAGCCGGTGCCGGCGCGCCTCGAAGACGGCTTCATGGTGCTGCTGCGGGCCCAGCAGGCCTCCGCCTCCGCCGCGCACCCAGTTTCCGAAACTCCCGCGCCCGCCGCCGCCGACAAGGAGGTCGTCATCCAGGTGAAGGACCTCGTGCGCAGGTTCGGAGACTTCACTGCCGTCGCGAGCACCAGCTTCGATGTGCGGCGCGGCGAGATCTTCGGCCTGCTCGGCCCCAACGGCGCAGGCAAGACCACCACCTTCCGCATGCTCTGCGGACTGCTACCTGCCAGCAGCGGCTTCCTGCAGGTCGCCGGCGTCAACCTTCGCACCGCACGCGCGCAGGCCCGCGCCCGCATCGGCTACGTCTCGCAGAAGTTCGCGCTCTACGGCAATCTGTCCGTCACCGAGAACCTGCAGTTTTTCGGCGGCGCCTACGGCCTGCGCGGGCAGCATCTTCGCGACCGCATGCAGACAGTGCTTCAGCAGTTCGACCTGCTCGGCCAGGAGAACGCGACCAGCGGCCAGTTGCCCGGCGGTTTCAAGCAGCGGCTCGCGATGGCGACCGGCCTGCTGCACGAGCCGGAGATCCTCTTCCTCGACGAACCCACCAGCGGCACCGATCCGCTGGCCCGGCGCGAGTTCTGGCGCCGCATCACGGCGCTGGCCGAAGCCGGCGTGACGGTGATCATCACCACGCACTTCATGGAAGAGGCGGAGTACTGCGACCGCATCGTGATCCAGGACGCCGGCAAGCTGCTCGCCATCGGCACGCCCCAGCAGGTGCGCGTGCAGGCCGGCAGCGCGCCGGACAGCCGCCTCAGCATGGAAGATGCCTTCATCGACATCGTCACGCAGGCGCGCGACACCGCCCGCGCGCCCACGGCCGGAGCCAGCGCATGAACACGCCCACGCAGGCCGGCGCGACGCACAGCCGCTTCTGGCCCAGGTTGATCGCGCTCACGCGCAAGGAGACGCGGCAACTTCTGCGCGACCCGAGCAGCCTGGCGATCGGCATCCTGCTGCCGATCATCCTGATCCTGATCTTCGGCTACGGGCTCTCGCTCGACGTGAAGAACGCGCCGATGGCCGTCGTGCTCGAAGACACCTCGCCTACCGCGGTGCAGGCGGTCTCGGGCCTGCAGCTCACGCCCTACATCTCGCCCGTCATGCTGACTTCGATGCGCGAAGCCGAAGCGCTGATGCACGCGCGCAAGGTCGACGGCATCGTGCGCGTGCCCGGCGACTTCTCGCGCCAGCTCGCGTCCGGCGACGCGCGCATCCAGGTCATCGTGCATGGCGCGGATGCGAACAAGGCCAACATCATGCTGCGCTACGCGAGCGGCGCCCTCGCGCAGAACGGGCTGCGCCGGGCCGACCAGGGCGCGGGCAGCACGGCACCCGGTGTCGGGTCGGTCACCATCGAACAGCGGCTGTGGTTCAACAGCGCCAACACCAGCACGTGGTATCTCGTGCCGGGCTTGATCGTGCTCATCATGACGCTGGTCGGCGCCTTCCTCACGGCGCTCGTGATGGCGCGCGAATGGGAGCGCGGCACGCTGGAGGCGCTGTTCGTCACGCCGGTGCGGCCCGTGGAGATCCTGCTCGCGAAGATCATTCCGTACTTCGGCATCGGCATGGTCGGCCTCATGCTGTGCCTCGTCGCGGCGCGCTTCCTCTTCGAGGTGCCGATGTACGGATCGCTCGTGGTCATCGTTGTCAGCGCGATGCTGTACCTGCTGGTCGCGGTGGGCGTAGGCCTCCTCATCTCCTCCGTCACGCGCAACCAGTTCCTCGCGAGCCAGGTCGCGCTGATCTCGAGCTTCCTGCCCTCGCTGATGCTGTCGGGCTTTCTGTTCGACCTGCGCAACGTGCCGACCGTGGTGCGCATCGTGGGGCAGGCACTGCCGGCGACCTACTTCATGGAACTGGTACGGACGCTGTTCCTCGCCGGCAACGTATGGCCACTCATCTTCAGGAACTGCGCGATCCTGATGCTGTACGCGATCGTGCTCCTCGGCGTCGCACGCTTCGTGACGCGCAAGAGCCTGGACTGACCGATGAACAACGCATTCCTCGATTTCGTGCGGCGCGTCGCCAACCTCTGCCGCAAGGAGATGCTGGCGATCCTCAAGGACCCTTCCAGCCGCGTCATCCTCATCGTGCCGGCGCTGATGCAGAGCCTGCTCTTCGGCTACGCGGCCACCTACGACCTCAGCCACATCGACTACGCGCTGCTCGACCAGAGCCACAGCGGCGCATCGACCGCCCTCGTCGCCAAGCTCGACGGCACCGGCGTCTTCCGTCGCGCCGCGACACTCACGTCGCCCAAGGAGATTGCGCCGATCGTCAACTCGCAGGACGCGCTGGTCGTGATCCAGATCGGGCCGCAGTTCGAGAACCAGCTGAACGCAGGCGAGACCGCATCGATCCAGGTCATCGTCGACGCGCGCAACTCCAACACCGCCGGCTCTGCAGCGGGCTACGTCAATGCCGTCGTGACCAACTTCAACGACGAATGGCGGCAACGGCATGGCGGCGTGCAGGCAGCCGTCACCATCGAATCGCGCGCATGGTTCAACCCGAACCTGGAGACGCGCTGGAACTTCATGCCCGGCATGATCGCCGCGCTCAGCATGATCCAGACCCTGCTGCTAACCGCACTCTCCGTGGCGCGGGAACGCGAGCAGGGCACCTTCGACCAGCTGCTCGTGACGCCGCTGTCGCCCACCGAGATCATGATCGGCAAGGCCCTCCCGCCGGTGGCGATCGGGCTGGTGCAGTCCACGCTCGTGCTGCTCATCACGCTGCTGTGGTTCAGGGTGCCGATGGCGGGCTCCTTCGTCACGCTCTACATCGGCCTGTCGATGTTCACCATCGCGAGCGTGGGCATCGGGCTCTCGATCTCGGCGGTGTCGGCCAACATGCAGCAGGCCATGCTCTACACCTTCGTGCTGATCATGCCGATGATGTTGCTGTCGGGGCTGACCACGCCGGTGAGCAACATGCCGCGCGTGCTGCAGATCGCGACGCTGGCCAATCCGCTGCGATTCGCGATCGACCTGGTGCAGCGCGTGTACCTCGAAGGGGTCGGGCTGATGACCGTCTGGCACAACCTCATTCCCCTCTTCATCATCGCGGCGCTCACGCTGCCACTTGCGGCATGGCTTTTCCGGCATCGATTGGTATGACGCTCGCCCCCCAGCCTCGCCCACTTCGTGTGGCTCGGACACCCCCTTCCGGGGGCAATCCCCAGCGGCCGGGCAGAGCCGGTCCGCGGGATTCCCGGTGTCGCGCGCCCGCACCAAGCTTGCTCTGAAAGGAAATCATGAAGACTTCGCCCTTTTTCCTTTGCGCTTCGTTGCTTGCCACCGCGCTCGCCGCCGCATCGCTCGGCGGCTGCGCGGTCGGACCGGACTTCAAGCCGGAAACGCCGCAGGCACCGGCCACCTTTTCTACCTGGCACGGCGGCTCGGACGATCTCGTCAATCCCCAACTCGGCGCTGCAACGACTGCGGCGGCGCCGATCGGCTGGTCGACCTTCGGCGATCCGGTGCTCGATGCACTGGAGGTGCGCGCGCTCGAGGCCAACCAGGACTTGCAGACCGCCGCGTTGCGGTTCGCGCAGAGCCGCGCGCAGCTCAGCATCGTCGAGTCGCAGAAGGGGCCGCAGGTCGGACTCAATGCCAGCGTGCTGCGGCAAAGGCAGAGCGAGTTCGGTGAGCCGACCCGGCTCGTGGGTGCCATCAACCCTGCCAATCGCGACGACCTCATCAAGACCCTGAGTGAGCCGCACAACCTCTATCAGGCAGGCTTCGATGCTTCCTGGGAGATCGACCTGTGGGGCCGCGTGCGGCGCTCTGTGGAATCCGCCGATGCCAACGTCACGGCATCGCGCGCGCTGCTCGCGCAGGTGCAGCTCAGCGTGCAGGCCGAACTGGCGCGCCACTACTTCGAGCTGCGTTCGGTGCAGGAACAGATCCGGCTGGCGCGCGACGACGTCAAGGCCGCGGAGGAGACGCTGTCGCTCGTCAAGGCGCGCGCCGACGGCGGGCTGACGACCGACCTCGACGTGACGCGCCAGAACGCGCAGACAGCCGACTTGCGCGCACGCGTGCCGCAACTGCTTGCGCAAGAGGTGCAGGCACTCAACCAGATCACGCTGCTCGTCGGCGAGCGGCCCGGCGCCTTGCGCGCGGAACTGGCCGCCCGGCCCGATACACCGGCCAGCGCACTGCCGGATCTCTCGCTGGGCCTTCCGTCGGAAGTGGCGCTGCGCCGCCCCGACATCCAGCTCGCCCAGGCGCAACTGCACGCAGCCACAGCGAACATCGGCGTCGCCGTTGCTGACCTCTACCCGCGTGTCACGCTGGGCGCGGGCTTCGGCTTCGACTCGGTGACCAGCAGCAACTTCGGCGACTGGGGCGCCCGGCAATGGTCGATCGGCCCGAGCCTGCAGATGCCCATCTTCGACGGCGGCCGTCGCCGCGCGACCGTGACCCTGCGCGAACTGCAGCAGCAGGAAGCCGCCGTGACCTACCACCAGACTGTGCTGAAGGCCTGGCAGGAGATCGACGATGCGCTGAGCGTCTACACCGCGGAGCGGCAACGCAACGTGCAACTCGCCGCGCGGGAGCGCAGCAGCCGCGAGTCGCTGCAACTGGCGCAGGTCCGCTATGACCATGGGTTGACGGACTTCCTGACCCAGCTCGATGCGCAGCGGACCTGGCTTCAGGCGCAGCGGGAGTACACGGAGAGCACGAGCCGGTTGGCGCTGGGGCTGGTCGCTGTATCGAAGGCGCTGGGTGGGCCGGGCGAGCCTGGAGAGAAGTCGTGAGCGCTCCGCACTGCTTCCGCGCCGAGGCATGAAAAAAAGCGCCCGGTGGGCGCTTTTTTCATGGAGACGTGGATGCGCCTTAGAACACGACCTTGTCGCCGATCTTGATGTCCTTGATCCAGGCCTTCTTGTCGGTCGTGGTGCCCGAGTCACCCAGGTTGAACATCACCGCCGGCGTCGGCGTAACGCCGCCGTTGGACGCATTGGCCTTCGGATTGGCGAAGTTGTAGATGCAGGCGTTCGGGTAGGCGGCGATCAACGCATCCAGCGCGAGGGCACCACCCGCAGTGCCATTGACGCCGTTCAAGAGCGCCGTGCCGGTCGCGGGAAACGACGCGGTGCCGGTCTTCGCCCATTTGACGTCCGCAGGCGCTGCCGTGTAGGTCACGTAGCCCTTGGCATCGGGGGCACTTGCAGACGCCATCTTGCTCGCCACGGTCACCAGGTTCAGCCAACTGCCGGCCGTGCCGTCGCAGGTCAGGCTGATGACGTAGTTGACGTACGTATCGACGATGGAGGTCGTATCGCCGGTGTTCAGCTTCATCGAGAAACTGATGCCCGGGAACTCCGACAGCTTGACCTGATGCAGGAAGTCCAGGCCGTAGACGGCCTTGTTGCCGAACACGTCGTTGTTGGGGCTGCGGGTGCTGGAGAGCTGGGCTGCAACGGTCTGCAACTGTATGACGTCCTCGCCGCTTTCGGTCGTGACGTCTGCCAATCCGGTGTGGTCGGAGAAGTTCGTCGAGCAGGCCGGCAGAGTGGTTGCGCTGTGGGCGCAGTCCGCATCTTTCCAGGTCTTCGGCGCAGGCGCCGGAGGGGGGGCAGGTGCAGGCACCGGGTCCGGATCCGGGGCCGGGGCCGGTGCGGGATCCGGGACCTTGTCGCCGGAGACGGCGGGAGCGGGGGCGGGTGCAGGCGCGGCTGCGGGTGCCGGGGCGGGCGCGGCGCTTTGGGCGACCGGCAGGAACCCGCCACCACCGCCGCCGCCGCCACATCCGGCGAGGGTCAGGGCTGCGGCGGTTGCGGCGAGGGAGCACGCAAGGGGGAATTTCATCGTGCGCTGGGGCAACTGTTGTCTCATCTCAAGGATCAAATAGTGGTTACTAACCTCCTGAATATAATGAAAAGTAATACATTTCTTGCATCAGAAATAGACGAAGACGTGACTAAATTGGGAAATTTCGCCTCGACTTGGTGCGAGTCGTTTTGAAGATGCAACGCCAGCGTCATGAGCGACGGCTGGGGTGATGCGGCGGCGAACGTGCCGCGGCTTGCGTAGACCCCCGTGGCTATACTCCGCCGCGTCACGTCACACAAAGGCGTGATCGGGATTGGTCTCCCGTTTGCACCTCTGCGACGCAAGCCGCAGTACCTACCGCAGCGCGGGCTGCGGCTTTGTCGTCCGTGCCCAGTTTTGGCGGCTCGGGCGGGGAGCCGCAAGGCTCGCCGGTTCTCGCAAGAGGTGCCCGGTAGACCAACCTGTTCGAGTCGCCGCCTCCGATTGGTCTCGGTGGCGGCGGTTTTTGCAAACCGCACCTCTTGGAGGCCAACGATGGTCCACCCTACTTGCGCGCCCGCGCGCCACCCAGACGGATCCCCCGCCGGCGTCGACGCCGGCAACCTCGCCACGCCGAGCGCGAAAGCGGTCGCGGAGATCAATGCATCGAGAGAGGCCTATCACGCCGTCGCATGCATCAGCAACCTCGTCGCCTCCGCACGGTCGGCGCCCGACCACAAGTTCGTCACCACAGCCGAACTCCGTGGCCTGGTGGAACTGGTTGGCGCGGAGTTCGAGCGCCGCGTGCAACGCGCAAAGGCCACCATCGAATCGATGCAAGCGCTCCAAGGCGCAAAAAGCTGATCGCGCCCGGGCGCTGCGTCGCGCGGCGCCCTTGCCCGCCTTGAGCCTCAGTCCGCCAACTCAGAACAGGTTCTGGCGCGAAACACCCGCAGGGCTTTGCACGCCGATCAGCGCCATGTTGCGCATGACCTCCGACGCCAGGATGCCGATGGCATGTTCCACCCCGGCCTGTCCGGCGACGGCCCCTGCGTAGTTGAAGGGCCGACCGACGAAGACGAACTTCGCGCCCAACGCCATCGCCAGAAGCACGTCGTTGCCGCGACGAAAGCCGCTGTCGATCATCACCGGGTAGTTGTTGGCGAGGGCCTCGATGACCGCGGGCAGCATCTGCATCGGCGAGACGGCACCGTCCAGCTGACGACCGCCATGGTTCGACAGGATGATCCCGTCGGCGCCATGGTCGCGGGCCTGCAGCGCATCGCGCGGATCGAGGATGCCCTTGACGACCAGTCGACCCTTCCAGCGATTGCGTATCAGCGCGAAGTGCTCCCAGTTCAGGTGATCGCGGGCGCCGAAGTCGCGCAGCACGCTGGACGAGAGGATGGGCGCGCCACGTGTGGACTGCGAGTTCTCGAAATGCGGCATGCCGTGCGCGATCAGCGTGCGCAGCGCCGTCTTGCAAAGCCATCCCGGGTGCGTGATGCCGTCCAGCGCCAGGCGCAGGCTCGGCCGCAGCGGCGTTGAGAAGCCGGCGCGGACGTTGTTTTCGCGGTTGCCCGAGACGGGCGTGTCCACTGTGACGACGAGCGTGCCGAAACCTGCGCGCTCGACGCGGTCGAGCAGCTTGAGGATGCGTTCCGGCTCGCCTGGCACGTACGCCTGGAACCAGGCCGCAGGATTGGCGCGCGCGACCTCCTCCATCGGGATCAGCGAAGTGCCGCTCAGGATCATCGGCACATTGGCGGCCGCCGCAGCCTTGGCCTGCACGAGGTCGCCGCGGTAGGCCGACAACGCGCTGATGCCCATGGGCGCGATGCCGAACGGCGCGGCGTACTGCCTGCCGAGCAGCGAAGTCGCGAGCGTGCGTGCCGACGTGTCCGTCAGCACGCGGGGCACCCAGGAAAAGCCTTCGAAGGCGCTGCGATTGGCGCGCAACGAGCGATTCGTTTCACAGCCGCCGGAGACGTACGCAAAGATGGGCGCAGGCAGGAAGCGTCGCGCAGCCTCTTCGAAATCGTCGAGCGACAGCATGCGGCGCAGCTTGCGCGGCAGCTTGTTCGCGCCCGCGCCGGCTGGAGCGGACGAACTCGGTGCCGCGAATTTCTCGAGGCCCTGCGAGGTCGATGTCACGGCCGCACTCACACCGGCAATCCCTTGGCGCGCAGCGTCGCGTCGAAGCGCTCCGGGTCGGACTTGCCGGCCTGGTTGTCGGCGCGGATCTTCGCTTCCTTGACCAGGTGCGCGCGGCTTCGCGCAAGGATGTCGGCGCACTCGGCCGCGGGGATGGCAATGACGCCGTCGGCGTCGCCGACGATCAGGTCGCCCGGCATCACGGCGAGGCCGGCACAGGAGACCGGGATGTTGATCTCGCCGGGGCCGTCCTTGCTCGGGCCGCGATGCGTGTGGCCGCGCGCGAAGATAGGCATGCCCTCTTCCGCCCACTCGCACAGGTCACGGATCGCGCCGTCGATGACGAGACCGCCGAGCTTCTTGAAGACGCAGGTGGTGCGGATCAGCCCGCCGACCAGCGCCTGCGAGACGTCGCCGCCGCCGTCGATGACCAGCACGTCGCCGGGCCGGACCATCATCAGCGCCTTGTGGATCATCAGGTTGTCGCCCGGGCGAACGCGCACGGTGACGGCCGGGCCGCATAGCACGGTGTCGAGTCGCGCGTGGTACTGGCGCAGGCCGATGGTGCCGATGTTGCGGCTCATCGCGTCGCCGATGGCTGCGACGGGGATGTCATGGAAGGCGGCCACCACATCTGCCGCGGGACCTTCGGCGCGTGGGTTGATGCGATAGCCGGCAGGCCACTGGACGGCGGATTCGGTGCTCATGTGCAATCTCCGGGGACGGAAGGCAAAGGGATCAGGAAAGCGCCTGGGGGTTGACGCAGGCGGAAGGGTCGGCCGGCGTGCCCTGCAGCCAGCCGAGCACGTTGCGCGCGGCGCCGCTGGCCATGCCCGCGAGGGCGGCCGGCGTGGAGCCGCCGACATGCGGCGTCAGCACGACGTTGAGCAGCGCGGCCAGCGGGCTGTCGGCGGGCAGCGGCTCGGTCGCCATGGTGTCGAGGCCGGCCGCGTGCAACTGGCCGCTCTTCAGCGCGGCGACGAGTGCCGGCTCGTCGATCACTTCGCCGCGCGCCGTGTTGACGAGGATGGCGCCGCGCCGCATGGCTGCGAACTGCAGCTCGCCCAGCATGTTGCGCGTGTGCTTGTTCAGCGGCACGTGCAGGCTGAGCACGTCGACAAGCGGGAGCATCGCGTCCAGCGACGGCAGCAGGCGCACGCCGTCGACCGGGCTCTCGCCGTGGGCCAGCGCCGGGTCGAAGGCGACAACCTCCATGCCCAGCGCCAGGCACACCGTAGCGACGCGCTGGCCGATCTGCCCGAAGCCGACCAGCCCCAGTGTCTTGCCGTGCAGTTCGACGCCGTCCTGCGCGCGCGACCAGCGGCCGGCGTGCAGCTCGGCGTCCATCCATCCGATGCGTCGTGCGGCGGCGAACATCAGCCCCAGCGTCATCTCGGCCACCGACTGCGCATTGGCTCCCGGCGTCACGTACACCGGAATGCCGCGCGACGTGGCCGCGTCGACATCGATGTTGCTGACGCCGACGCCATGCTTGGAGATGACCTTGAGCGTCGGGCATGCCGCGATGGCGCGGGCGGAGAGCTGGACGGTGCGCGAGATGACCGCATCGACAGGCTCGGTCGCCATGATCCGCTCGACCTCTTCCACGCTGTCGGGGTCGGACAGATAGATGACGCGTGCGCCGGCCTGCGCGAGGAGATCGGCACCGGCTTTCGCCAGCTTCGGCGCGGTGACCAGGATGGTGGGGTTCACTGGGGGGGTGCTCTCTGTCGGCGCTCAGTCGAGCTTGATGTTGGCTTCGCGGATGAGCGCGCCCCATTTCTGGTGCTCGCTGCGGATGTAGTCGGCGAACTGCTTGGGCGTACTTTCGGCTGCGGCGGTGCTGCCTTCCAGCGCCAGCTTCTCGATGACATCCGGCCGCTTGAGGATCTTCTGCACCTCGGTGTTGATGCGCTCGACCACCGCCGGCGGCGTGCCGGCCGGCGCGACGAGGCCGGTCCAGGTGATCGCGTCGAATCCGGGGTAGCCCGACTCGGCGACCGTCGGCACCGCGGCCAGTTGCGGCACGGTCTTCAGGCGCTGCGCCGAGCTGATGGCCAGTGCGCGCACCTTGCCGCCCGAGAGCTGCGGAATCGCGACCGGCGTATTGGCGAAGTTCAGCTCGACCTGGTTGCCGAGC
Organism: Variovorax glacialis; assembly: GCF_051216375.1. Lineage (NCBI taxonomy): Bacteria > Pseudomonadati > Pseudomonadota > Betaproteobacteria > Burkholderiales > Comamonadaceae > Variovorax > Variovorax glacialis. The sequence continues at coordinate 95,135 of NZ_JBPJZT010000006.1, forward strand.
AGGTCGGTCATCGCCGGGCCGGCCCCCTTGTACGGCACGTTCAGGATCTTGATGCCGGCGCGGCGCTCGAGCATCTCGCCGGCTAGGTGACCCACGGTGCCGTTGCCGGCCAGCCCGATGCGCAGCGATTCCGGCTTGGCCTTGGAGGCGGCCACCACGTCCGCGAGCGTCTTGTACGGCGACGACGCATTCACCAGCAGCACGACCGGCTGCGAAGCGACCGAGGCGATCGGCGCGAAGTCCTTGAGCGGATCGAAGGGCATCTTCGCGTAGAGCGCGGGATTGATCGCGAGGTTGGCGGTCTGGCCGAGGCCGAGGGTGTAGCCGTCCGGGGCGGCCTTGGCCACGGCGTCGAGCCCGATGTTGCCGCCCGCGCCGGGCTTGTTGTCGATCACGATGACCCAGCCCGCCTGGGTGCTCAGCTTCTCGGCCACGAGGCGCGCGACGAAGTCGGTGCCGCCGCCGGGCGGGAAAGGCACGACCAGCTTGATCGGCTTGGTGGGCCAGGCGGGGGATTGGGCGAAGCTGCTGCAGGCCAGCAAGGCGAGGGCGGCGCCTGCGAGCAATCGGTATCGACGGGTCATTGAAAGTCTCCTGTTGGTGAGGCGGATTCTGGAAACATCGAATCATTCCGTCCATTCGATAATGTTCATCCATCGATTCCTCGGAGCTATGAATGGACATCCACCTTCGGGACCTGAAGTACTTCGAGGTCGTGGCCGAACTGGGCCACGTGGGGCAGGCTGCCGACAGGCTGGGCCGCACGCAGCCCGCGCTGACGAAGGCGGTGCAGCGGCTGGAGGAGGCCTTCGGCGCCGCGCTGTTCGAACGCCAGGGGCGCGGCATCCGGCTGACGCCCGTCGGCGAGGTGCTGCTCGCGCGTGCGCGCGTGCTGCGCGGCGCGACGGAAGAGGCGCTGCGCGAGGTGGGCGACTTCGCCAAGGGCAACGCGGGCCACGTGCGCATCGGCAGCGGGCCGATCGCGGCGGACCACGTGCTGCCCGAGATCTGCAGCCTGCTGCTGGCCGAAGCGAGCGAGACCACCATCGACATCACCGTCGCGCCGAGCATCGCGCTGCGCGAGCGCTTGCGGGAAGGCGCGATCGATCTGCTCATCGGACTGATGCCCGAGGAGGACGAGGCCTTCGTGACGCACTCGATCGTGGAGGACGTGGTGGTGGTCGCGACCAGTCCGGATCACCCGGTGTTCGCACTCCCGCGCATCACGATGGAGTCGCTGCTCGCCTGGCGCTGGGTGCTGCCGGTCAACTCCATCGTGAGCCGGCAGTGGCTCGACGCGGCCTTCCGCTCGCGCGGCCTGCCGACCCCGACGTCGCAGATCGATGCGAACTCGATTCCGCTGCTGCCGCGGTTGATCGCGCGCACGCACCTGCTGAGCTTTCTGTCGCGCCACACGCTGAACGCCAGCGGCGCGGCAAGTGCGCTGCGCGAGGTGCCGTTGAAGGAGACGACGCTGCGGCGCCATCTCGGGGTGACTTATCGCAAGGAGGGCTACCTGTCGCCCGCGGCGCAGCGACTGGTGACGCTGCTGCGCTCGCGCGGCAAGCGGCTCTTCACCTCGGCGCTCGGCGGCGTGCCCGGATCGTGACTCCAAGGTCGGATTTGATGTAGCTTTACCCGATGACACTGGACTACCTGGATTTCGACTACAGCGAAGACACCGAGGGCGTCGGCGTGTTCGACGCCATGGCGACCACAAGTCCGCAGCAGGTCGCGGCGGTGCATGCGGAGATCGTGCAGGTGCTGGACTGGGCGCACGCCACTTTTCCCGGGCGCCGGGGTCCGGTGGGCGATGGAGGGGACTGGGACTACGACTTGCAGGGGATGCAGGAAGTCACCATCGCGGAGACGATCGAATTCGACAAGGACGCGCATCGTGTGCGCGTGCGTGCCGGCGAGCCGGCGACGCCCCGGCACACGGTGACGGTGTCGATCAGCGGCACGCCGGAGTTCTGCGACGCCTTCCGCGCGCAGTTCGATCCGGGCTGATCGCGCGACCGCGTCTGCCAACCCAACAAGGACTTGCCATGGAAACCCGCCCGCCGCTTCCCCCTTTCACCCACGAGACCGCCGTGCAGAAGGTGCGCCTGGCCGAGGACGGCTGGAATTCACGCGACCCGGCACGCGTGGCGCTGGCCTACAGCGAGGACACGCGCTGGCGCAACCGCGCGGAGTTTTGCGTTGGCCGGGCTGCGGCGCAGGCGTTTCTCGAACGCAAATGGGCGCGTGAACTTGACTACCGGCTGATCAAGGAACTCTGGACCTTCGGCGGGCCGCGCATCGCGGTCCGCTTTGCGTACGAGTGGCATGACGATTCCGGCCACTGGTTCCGCAGCTACGGCAACGAGAACTGGGAATTCAACGAGGCGGGGCTGATGGTGCGTCGGCACGCGAGCATCAATGACCTGCCCATCAAGGAGAGCGAGCGCAAGTTCCTGTGGCCGCTGGGCCGTCGGCCGGACGACCATCCGGGGCTGAGCGACCTCGATCTTTAGACCGGCGCGCGGGATTGCCCATAATGCGGCAATGTCGGCGAAATGTTAGCGCCGACATTTCGCACACGTGACCGCATCCAATCCGCCGCCCCGCCCCGCACGCCGCAGCAGCGGCGGCATCACCCTCGACGACGTTTCCAAGCTCGCGGGCGTGTCGCCCATCACGGTGTCGCGGGCGCTCAACACGCCCGAACTCGTCTCGGCCAAGACGCGGGAGAAGGTGCGGCTTGCCGTGGAGCGCACCGGGTACGTCCCAAACCTCCTGGCCGGCGGACTGGCATCGAACCGCAGCCGGCTGGTGGCGGCGCTGGTGCCGACCATCGCCGGGACGGTGTTCCTCGAAACGATCCAGGCGCTGACCGAGGCACTCGCCGAGGGCGGCTACCAGCTCATGCTTGGCCAGGCCGGCTATCACAACTCGCGGGAGGATGCGCTGATCGACGCCATCGTCGGGCGTCGCCCGGACGGCATCGTCCTGACCGGGATCATGCGATCGGCGGAGGGGCGCAGGCGGCTGCTCGCGTCGGGCATTCCGGTCGTCGAAACCTGGGACCTGACCCCTACCCCGGTCGACATGCTCGTGGGCTTTTCCCATGAGAAAGTAGGCGCTGACATAGCGAAATTTCTCCATGACAAGGGCTACCGTCGCCCAGTGGTGATCACCGGAGACGACCAGCGCGCGACCCTGCGGCGAACCAGCTTCGAGCAGGCCTGGAAGGCGCTCGGCGGCCGCCAGCCGGTGGTTTGCAATGTCGCGGCCCCGACCACGCTGGGCAGCGGGCGCGCTGCGTTGGGAGACGTGCTGGCCGAGGTCCCGGATCTCGACGTGGTCGTGTGCAGCTCGGACGCCCTCGCCCATGGCGTGATCACCGAGGCGCAGGCGCGCGGCCTGCGCATCCCGGAGGACATCGCGGTGATGGGCTTCGGCGACATGGGATTCGCGCGGCATGCACACCCGGCGATCTCGACCGTGCGCATCGACGGCACCGCCATCGGGCGGCAGGCCGCGCGCTTCATCATGGACCGGGCCGAAGGTCGGCCGGTCGACGCGAAGGTCATCGACATCGGCTTCTCGCTGGTCGAACGCGCGAGCGCCTGACGCGCGCCACCCCGGCGCGAATACCCTGTTGACCGCATGCCGGAACCGGCCCTATGATGAAATGACAGCGCTAACATTTCCAACCGGCATCCAGCCGGAACGCGCCAAGAGACAAGCCCATGACCGATCCGCAATCCCCCGCATCGCCCTCGCCCGCTGCCGCACGCAAGAAGCCCGAGGAACTCCGCTCGCACCGCTGGTACGGCGTGAAGGACCTGCGCAGCTTCGGCCACCGCTCGCGCACGGCGCAGATGGGGTTCTCGCGCGACGACTACCTGGGCAAGCCGGTGATCGCGATCCTCAACACCTGGAGCGACATGAACTCCTGCCACACGCACTTCCGCCAGCGGGCGGAAGAGGTGAAGCGCGGGGTGTGGCAGGCGGGCGGCTTTCCGGTGGAGATCCCGGCGATGAGCCTGGGCGAGGCCTTCCAGAAGCCGACGACGATGCTCTACCGCAACCTGCTGGCGATGGAGGCCGAGGAACTGCTGCGCTCTTACCCCGCCGACGGCTGCGTGCTGATGGGCGGTTGCGACAAGACCACGCCGGGCCTCGTGATGGGTGCCCTGGCGATGAACCTGCCGACGATCTTCGTGCCCGCCGGCCCGATGCTGCGCGGCGACTACAAGGGCCAGTTCCTGGGCTCGGGCTCCGACACCTGGAAGTACTGGGCCGAACTGCGCGCCGGCAACATCACCGAGCAGGACTGGCAGGACGTCGAGGACGGCATCGCCCGCTCGCCCGGCACCTGCATGACCATGGGCACAGCGAGCACCATGACCAGCGCGGCCGAGGTGCTGGGCCTCACGCTGCCGGGCGCATCGTCGATCCCCGCGGCGGATTCGCGCCACGCGATGATGGCCACGCACACCGGCCGCCGCATCGTCGACATGGTGTGGGAAGACCTGAAGCCGCTCGACTTCCTGACGCCGGCATCCTTCGACAACGCGGTGACGGCAGTGCTGGGCCTGGGCGGATCGACCAACGCCATCGTCCACCTGATCGCAATGGCCCGCCGCGCCGGCGTGGCGCTCGACCTCGCGCGCTTCGATGCGCTCGCCCGCAGCACGCCGGTGATCGCCAACCTGCGCCCGGGCGGCAAGTACCTGATGGAAGACTTCTTCTACGCCGGTGGCCTGCGCGCCTTCCTGCGCGAGATGGGCAACCTGATCGACGGCAGCCAGCGCACCTGCAACGGCCGGACGCTGGCCGAGAACATCGAGGACGCGCGCACGTACAACGCCGACGTGATCCGCCCGCGCACCGAAGCCCTGCTCGAAAGCGGCGGGCTGGCCGTGCTGCACGGCAACCTCGCGCCGGACGGCGCGGTGATCAAGCCCGCCGCGATGGAGTCGCACCTGCGCCGCCACACCGGCCCGGCCGTCGTCTTCAAAAACTACGACGACCTCGCCGCCCGCATCGACGACCCCGCCTTGCCGGTGACGAAGGACAGCGTCATCGTGCTGCAGAGTGCCGGTCCCCAGGGCGCGCCGGGCATGCCCGAATGGGGCCAGCTCCCGATCCCGCAGAAGCTGCTGAAGGAAGGCGTGCGTGACATGGTCCGCATCAGCGATGCGCGCATGAGCGGCACCAGCTACGGCGCCTGCGTGCTGCACGTGACGCCTGAATCGCATGTGGGCGGTCCGCTGGCGCTCGTGCGCGACGGCGATCTCGTCACGCTCGACATCGACGGGCGCCGCATCGACATGGCGGTGAGCGACGAGGAGATCGCGCGCCGCCGCGCCGAGTGGAGGAAGCCGATCCCCAAGTTCAGCCGGGGCTACGGCGTGATGTACCTCAAGCACGTGCAGCAGGCCGACACCGGCTGCGACTTCGATTTCCTCGCGCCGGACTACCGCGAGAACGCAGACAGCGCCCCCACAGAGGGCGAGCCCGAGATCCACTGACCCCGCGCATCCCCCGAACCTGGAGCGAGACAGACATGAGCCAATCCCTGCGGCGCCTTGGCGCCCTCCCCCTGCTGTTGGCATGCGCCGCAGCGGTCCACGCGCAGACGCCCGCAGCGCCGGCCACGGATGCGTATCCGAACCGCACGGTCACCATCGTCGTGCCCTTCCCGGCGGGCGGCGGCACCGATCTCGGCGCGCGGCTGCTGGCGCAGAAGCTCGCGCAGAAGTGGGGCCAGGGCGTGGTCGTCGACAACCGCGGCGGCGCGGCCGGCCTGGTCGGCGCCGAGATGGTCGCCAAGGCCAAGCCCGACGGCTACACGCTGCTGATCGGCAACGTCGGCACGCAGTCCATCAATCCCTCGCTCTACAAGAAGATGCCCTACGACCCGGACCGCGCGTTCGCGCCGGTGTCGCTGGTGGCGGAACTGCCTTTCGTGATGATGGTCAGCCCGACGCTGCCCGCGAAGAACGTGAAGGAGTTCGTCGCGCTCGCGAAGGCCTCGCCCGACAAGCTCATGTTCGCCAGCTCCGGCAGCGGCGGCTCGCCGCATCTCACGGGCGAAATCTTCGCGGCGGCGGCGGGTGTGCGGATGACCCACGTGCCCTACAAAGGCGGCACGCCGGCGATGACCGATCTCATGGGCAGGCATGTCGACGTGCTTTTTGCGTCCATCCTCGAATCCGCGAGCTACATCAAGGCCGGCAAGCTGCGCGGCCTGGCCGTGACAGGCAGCGCCCGTTCCCCGACGCTGCCCGATCTTCCGACGCTCGCCGAAGCCGGCGTGCCCAACGCCGAGTCGGGCTCGTGGATCGGCCTGCTCGCACCGGCAGGCACGCCGCAGGCGCTCGTCGACAAGCTGGCCGCCGACGTGAAGACCGTGCTGGCGGTGCCCGAGACACGGCAGACGCTGGTCGAGCAAGGCGCGGTCCCGCGCGGCACGGGGCCGGCGGAACTCAAGGCGCTGATCGACACCGACCGGGCACGCTACGGGCGCGTGATTCGCGACAAAAACATCGGGGTGGATTGAGCACACCCCCAGGCTCGGGACAACACCTTCGGCCCGGCGAAGCCGGTTCCGTGGTGTTTCTGAGAAACAACGTATCGATATCACCGTCTCCTGACTTCATACACACCATGACCGAAGCCGCTTTACCCACTTCCCTCTCCGATGCTTCGCGCAAGCTACTGCGCCATGTCAGCGTCGCCACGCTCTGCACCCAACTCTTCAAGCGCGGGTTCCGCAACGTGTACCTGCAGGGCGTCGGCCGGCTGACGAAGCCGTCGGGCGGCAATCTCGTCGGGCCGGCCTACACGATGCGCAACATCCCGGCGCGCGAGGACCTCGACCAGATCAGCGCGTTCGATGACCCGAACCATCCGCAGCGCAAGGGCATCGAGAGCGTGCCGCCGGGCCATGTGCTGGTCATCGATTGCCGGGGCGAGACGCGCGTGGCCTCGGGCGGGCAGATCCTCACGACGCGCCTCAAGGTTCGCGGCGCGGCGGGCCTCGTGTCCGACGGACCGGTGCGCGACAGCGGCCCGATCTCGCAGATGGATTTCCCCGTGTTCTGCGCCGGTGGCAGCGCGCCGCTGAACCTGATCCACCACCACGCGATCGACCTGAACGTGCCTATCGGCTGCGGCGGCGTGGCGGTGTATCCGGGCGACGTGGTGGTCGGCGATGACGAAGGCGTGGTCGTGATTCCGCAGCACCTCGCCGAGGAAGTCGCGCGCGACGCGACGGAGCAAGAAAAGATGGAGGCCTTCATCCTCGCGCGCATCGAAGGCGGCGCGAAGCTCGCGGGCACCTATCCGCCGAACGCGGAGACGCGCGCTGCCTACGAAGCCTCCCGCAAGGGCGACGCGGGCTGAGCCGGCGCGCCGATCACGAAAGTCATCCATGCAACGCAGAACCCTGGCCGCCGCGGCGCTTCTTTCCATCGCGTGCGCGCTGCCCGCGGCGGCGCAGACCTTTCCGAGCAAGCCCATCACCATCGTCGTTCCCGCATCGCCGGGCGGCGCCATCGACCTGACGGCGCGCCTCATCGGACAGAAGCTGACAGAGGCCTGGGGCCAGTCGGTGATGATCGACAACCGCGCCGGAGCCACCGGCATCATCGGCACCGACTTCGTCGCGAAGAGCCCGCCCGACGGCCATACGCTGGCGCTGGTGGCGAGCAGCCACGCGATCAATCCGAGCATGGTGAGGAAGCTGCCTTTCGACACCGTCAAGGGCTTCGAGCCGGTGGTGCTGACGCACGTCGTGCCGCTCGTGCTGGTGGTGTCGCCGACGCTGCCGGTCCAGTCGCTGAAGGAACTGATCGCCTACGGCAAGGCCAACCCGGGCAAGCTAAGCTTTGCCTCGAGCGGCAGCGGCGGCGCGCCGCATTTCTCGGGCGAACTGTTCAAGAGCATGACCGGGATCGAGATGACGCACATCCCCTACAAGGGCAGCACCCTGGCGCATCCCGACCTGATCAGCGGACGCACCTCGCTGATGTTCGACACCGTTGCCGCCGTGAACGTCCAGGTCAAGGCCAACCGGCTGAAGCCGCTGGCGGTGACGACGACGAAGCGCTCGTCGGTCCTTCCGGACGTGCCCACAATGCAGGAAGCGGGCCTCGCCGGCTACGAGACCAGCACCTGGGGCGGCATCCTCGCACCCGCCGGCACGCCGAAGGGCACCGTCGCGAAGCTCAACGCCGAGGTCAACCGGATCCTCGCGCTGCCCGATGTGCGAAAGACCCTCCTGGACAACGGCATCGAACCCGGCGGTGGCTCGCCGCAGCAGTTCGGCGACTTCATCGGCACCGAGATGGTCAAGTGGGCCAAGGTCGCGAAGGACGCCGGCATCCATCCCGAATAGGCGCGCTCCGGCTCAGCGGGCACCGCCCGGCCGCACGTGCATGCGGCGGCCCGCCCCCCAGCCGCTCCATGCCATGCCGGCCGCGAGCAGCACCATCAGCGCGGCGGAGGACTCGAAGCCTCCCGTCCAGCCGCGCAGCAAGCCCGCGACGAGCGGGCCGGTGGAAGCCAGCACATAGCCCCAGCCTTGCGCCATCGCGGACAGTCGCGCGGTCACGTTGGCGTCGGGCGAGCGCATCACGATCAGACTCAGGGCCAGCGCGAACGAGCCGCCCTGCCCGCAACCCAGCATCACCGCCCAGAACCACTTGCCCTCCAGCGGTGCGAAGAGAAACGCGAGCATCGACAGCAGGATGACGAGCGTGAGCCCCAACGCCAGCCCGCGCTGGTTGCGACAGCGGGCCGCGATGGAAGGCGTGACGAGGCAGGTCGCGAGCTGCACGAGGATCGAAACGCCCAGCACGTAGCCGGCGGTCGCGCTGTCCAGGCCGCGCTCGCGCAGCATCGGCGCGAGCCATCCCATCACGATGTACGCCAGCGCGGATTGCAGCCCCATGAAGCACGTCACCTGCCAGGCCAGCGGATCGCGCCACAGGCTGCCGGCGTGCGCGCCGGCATGGGCCTGGCGCGGGCGCGCCGCCAGCGCCTGCGGCGCCCACAACAGCAGGACCAGGCCGGCCGGTACGGCCCAGACGGCCAGTGCCGCCGTCCAGGAGCCGTCGAAGACATGCTCCAGCGGCACGGTGAAGGCCGCGGAGCTCGACGCGCCCGCGCAAACGGCGAGCGTGTAGAAGCCGGTCATCATCGCGGCGTGGCTGCTGAAGTCGCGCTTGACCAGGCCGGGCAACAGCACGTTGGCGACCGCGATGCCGGCGCCGGCCATGGCCGAGGAAAAGAAAAGCATCGGCAGGCTACCGGTACCGCGCAGCAGCGTGCCCACACAGATCAGGAGCAGCGCGCCGAGCAGCGTGCGTTCAGGGCCGAAGCGCCGGGCCAGTGCCGGTGCCGGCGCGGCAAACAGGCCGAGGCAGAGCAAGGGCAGTGTCGTGAGCAGGCTCGCGCCCGATGGCGTCAGGCCGGTGTCCTTCATGACCTCGGGCAGCAGCACGGAGAGACTGCCGAACACCGGACGCAGGTTGAAGGCAATCAGGATCAGGCTGAGGCCGAGCAGCACCTGGCGCGCGCGCGTCGGCGTCGAAGCTGTGGCGAATTCGGGAGAAAGTGCGGGAGCCGCGAGTGAGCCGGATGCTCGGGCTGGAGAAGGCATGGACTTGTCTTTGTTCTTGGAAATCGGATACGGGCGCAGGCGCGAGCCGCCGGGAACTGTACCGAGATCCCCTCGCGGGCGCCGGCCCTGGCAGAGAAGCCGCGCGGCCACCACGGGGAAACACCTCGCTGTTCGACCAATTCAATCCGGCCATTTCGCGGAAAATCCCCGGCAGAGCAGCACAGGCGCCTTGCGGAAGGCGAGCCCCTGCGAAAGAACCACAAGAACGAGGCGGGCCGACGGACACATGAGCAACGATGCATTGCGCTTCACGGGGGCCGACTTCGGCCCTTGCGTGCTGGGCGCACCCATCTTCGCGTACTACGGCGACACCCTCGTCGGCACGATCGATCCCGTGCCCATCAGCCGCGGCGGCACCGAGGTCCGCATCCAGTACTACACCCCTGCGACCGCGGAGAGCAGCCGCGCCTTGCAGAAACTGCGACTCGGCCGCGTGGTGCTGCTGGAACTGGTGGCCTTCATCGCCACGCATTTCTCCACCGTGTCGGTGGTGAGCTTCATCCTGAACCGCGACATCGAGGGCTATGGCGACGGCATCCGGCTCGCGGGATCGCGGTCGGCGCTGCTGCAGAGCATCGGCGCTGAACACATCGTGATCACGCCCAAGCCCAAGGGGGAGCGCGCCGGGCATTTCGTGGTGGCCGCGTTCTGGCAATACAACGCGTCCAACCTGGCGGCGCTGAACGAGGCCATCCGGGCCGAATGGAGCGGCTTCCGCGAACGCGAGGCGGTCGCCCTGCTCGGGCAGGGGCCGCGCGCGAACTCGTGGCTGCGCCGCTTCCTGGCGCGTCGATCGCGCGGCGGCAGCGCACGCAGCCTGCGGGGCTGAGGGTCAGGCGAACTCCAGCTCGCGAAAGCACGCGAGCATCGCCGTCACCCCTTTCGCCTTGACGGGCCCGTTGCGCCAGTCCGGCGCCTCGTGGTCCATCTGCGCGCAAAGATCACCCCAGGCCTCGGCAATGGCCGCCCACTCCGCAACACCTGGATCGGCGGTGCGCTGGGCCAGCACCGGCAAGGCGCGCCGCAGCGAAGGCACCTGCTCGATCAGCAGGCGGCAGCGCCGGAAGGCATTCGCATCGCGCGGAAGATCCCGGATCCTCCCGTGACAGTGGGGCGGGCGAACGCCGGTCAGCAGGACGAACAGCGCGAGACTGGCCGGCCCCTGCTCGCCGGCCGCAAGCCAGCGCAGCGCCTGCAGATCCAGCCGCAGCGCCGCCCGGCCGAGTTGCAAGCGCAAGCGTTCGATCGCCGCGGGCGTTTCCTGTCGTCGGATGCGGGCCAGGGCCTCGGGCGCGCCGATGATGGCGGTCGCCCCCAGCATCCGCGCCACGCCGGCATGCAGCACCTCGCTGTCACGCGCCTGTCGCATGAGGTTCAGGAATTCGGGCAGCGGCATTTGCCCATAGACGATCCTGCACCCTTCGCGCATCAGGATTCGGTAGGTGGCATCGCCCCGCGTGGTGGTGGTCACTCCGTTCTATCGGCAGGGAGAGCGCCGGAGAACAGGGCGCGGACGCAAAATTTTCGCGACCCCGATGCAGAATTCCGCCCATGACCACCTCGACCCCGCCCCACCGCCCGCTGGTCGTCCAGCATGCCGACGTGCTCGTGACCATGGACGCGGCGCGGCGCGAGATACCCGACGGCGCGGTCGTCGCCGAAGGCCCCGCTGTCGTATGGGTGGGCCCGACCGGCGAGCTGCCCGCGAACTACGCCGACGCGCTCCGCAACGGGCAGGCCGATTCGATCGACATGCGCGGCCACGTGGTGATGCCGGGCCTGGTCAACACCCACCACCACATGTACCAGAGCCTCACCCGCGCCGTGCCCGAGGCGCAGGACGCCGAACTCTTCGGCTGGCTCACGAACCTCTACCTGCTGTGGGCGCGCATCACGCCCGAGATGATCCGCGTGTCGACGCAGACGGCGATGGCCGAGCTGATGCTGTCGGGCTGCACGACCACCAGCGACCATCTGTATCTCTTTCCGAATGGCGCGCGGCTCGACGATTCGATCGAGGCGGCGGACGCGATGGGCATGCGCTTCCACGCCTCGCGCGGCAGCATGAGCGTGGGCCGCAGCCTCGGCGGCTTGCCGCCCGACGAAGTGGTGGAGAGCGAGGAAGCCATCCTGCGCGACAGCGAGCGCCTCATCGGCCGCTGGCACGACCCGTCGCGCCACGCGATGCGTCGCATCGTGCTGGCGCCCTGCTCGCCCTTCTCGGTCTCCCGCGACCTGATGCGCCTGTCGGCCGAACTGGCGCGCGAACGTGGCGTGTCGCTGCACACGCACCTGGCCGAGAACGACAACGACATCGCGTATTCGCGCGAGAAGTTCGGCATGACGCCGGCCGAATACGCGGAAGACCTGGGTTGGGTCGGCCGCGACGTGTGGCACGCCCACTGCGTCAAGCTCGACGAGGCCGGCATCGCGCTCTTCGGCCGCACGGGCACCGGCGTGGCGCACTGCCCCTGCTCGAACATGCGCTTGGCGTCGGGCATCGCCCCGATCGGCGCGATGCGCCGCGCGGGCGTGCCGGTCGGGCTCGGCGTCGACGGCAGCGCGTCGAACGACGGCGCCCACATGCTCGGCGAAGCGCGCCAGGCGATGCTGCTGCAACGCGTGGGCTTCGGGCCGGCGGCGATGACGGCCCGCGAAGCGCTGGAGATCGCCACGCTCGGCGGCGCCCGGGTGCTCGGGCGCGACGACGTCGGCGCGCTCGCCCCGGGCATGTCGGCCGACCTCGTGGCCTTCGACCTGCGCGGCGTGGGCCATGCCGGTGCGGGTCACGATCCGGTGGCCGCACTGGTGTTCTGCCAGCCGGGCGCCGCGGCCCTGAGCGTGATCAACGGCCGCGTGCGGATTCGCGACGGCCGCTTCACCGACCTGGCGCTCGAGCCCCTGCTCGCCCGGCATCGCGAGCTGGCGCGCACGCTTTACGAAAGAGCACGCCATCCTCATGTGAATTGAAGATTCCCGTCAGATACAACGCGTATGCTGCCAAGTCCTTTTTGGCCCTTGGAGTGGGCTTGATGAACGACACCGACGCCAACCTCGAACCTTCGCTCAACCTGCCGGCAGGGTGGACCTTCGACCTGCAACTCACGCGGGGCGAAGAGCAGACCCACGGCGGCGTGGCGGAGCTGCGCGAGGGCGGCGTGCTCCGTTGCCGCATGCTTCTTTCCAACCTCGACCGGGACAGGAAGGTCGCCCTCGACCGGGTGGCCACGCGCGTCGAACGCTGGCTCGCCGAGTGGCAGGCGCGGGACCACTCCGGCACCACGGGCTTCGTCGACCTCTGAGGGGCGGGGCTTCGCCCCTATGATCCTGCGCAAACAACCCCGGAGCGGAGCGATGCGCATGCGATCCAGGACAAGTTCGATGTTGCGGCTGGCGTGCGCCTTCCAGTTTGCGATCCTGCTGCTCGGCCATGCGCTGGCGGCCGAACCCGAGGTCTGGCCGACCGCCGGCTGGGCGGAGAGCACGCCCGAAGCGCAAGGCATGGAATCGGCAGCTCTTGCAAGGCTGGTGGACTTCGGCGCGGCGAACGCCATGGACAGCCTGCTCGTCACGCGCCACGGAAGACTGGTCGCGGAGGCCTACTACGCGCCGTTCCGCGCCGGGCTCAGGCACGCGGTGAACTCGACCACCAAGGGCGTCATCGGCACGCTCACGGGGATGGCTATACAGGATGGCCTGATTGCTTCCGTGGACGAGCCGGTGCTGAAATTCTTCCCCGAGCGCAACATCGAGAACCTCGACGCTTCGAAGAAGGCGATGACCCTCGGCCATCTCCTCGACATGACGTCCGGCATCGACTGGAAGGAGAAGCTGGACGACTCGGTGCCTGAAACCATGATCCAGATGAGCCGCAGCCGCGACTGGCAAGGCTTCGTCCTCGATCGCCCGATGGCGCAGGCGCCCGGTGCCGGCTTCAACTACGACAGCGGCAACTCGCACCTGATGTCCGCCATCCTCGCCATGAAGACCGGCGGCAGCACCCTCGCTTATGCACAGGACCGGCTGTTTCAGCCGCTGGGCATCCGCGACGTCCGCTGGCTGAAGGACCCCCAGGGCATCGAGATCGGCGGCTGGGGTCTCTACCTGCAGCCTCGCGACATGGCGAAGGTCGGCTATCTCTACCTGCGCAAGGGCCAGTGGAACGGACGCCAGTTGCTGCCGGCCGCCTGGGTCGAGCAGGTGTTCCACGCATCCGTCGACATGCGCTTCGGCAGCACGCCGGCCTTCCGCTACGCCAAGGGCTGGTGGACCATTCCGGAGAAGCAGGCCTACATGACGGTCGGCTACAACCGGCAGCTCGTCATCGTCCTGCCCGCGATCGATGTCGTGGCGGTGGTCACCGGACGACGCCACTATCCGATCGCTTCCCTGGTCGACCTGATCGCGGCATCGGCCCGTTCGAACGAGCCCTTGCCCGCGGACAGCGCCGCGCAGCGGCTCCTGGCCGACCGCATCGCCGACGCGTCGGTGGAAAAGCCGAGCGCAGTCATGCCTGCGCCGGCGCTTGCAACGACGATCTCCAGGAAGACCTGGCAGTTCGACCGGAACCTGCTGGGCGTGTCGCGCCTGACGCTCGACCTGACGTCCGCCAACCCGAGCTACGAGATCGTCTACGAACGCGGGCGCGCCGACGCACCCCGCACGCCGGTCACCGGCCCGATCGGGCTCGACGGCCGCTACCGCATCACCGAGCAGGTCGGCGGCATGCCCGTCGCGGTCAAGGGCACCTGGACCGATCCGCAAAGCCTGAGGATCATTTCGCGCGCATTGAGCGAAGGGAATGTGGCGGTGTATGACCTGCGCTTCGAGGGCACGTCGTTGAACGTGACCTTCGAGAACAACCGCGGCTTCAAGACACAGGTGCGCGGCAGCGAAGCCCCGCAGCGCACCGAGTAAAACTCGGCTGATGACCCTGCCCGACCTGACGACCGTCCGAGCCCTCGAAGAGCGCAGCTTCAATGCGTGGCCTGCGCGACAGACCGTGCTGTTCAACGGCTGGTTGTTTCGCATGGCCGGCGGCTATACCAAGCGCGCGAACTCGGTCAATGCCGCGGAGCCGGGCGCATCGTTCGCAGGGGTTCGCGCGGCGGCCGAGGCGTTCTACAAGCGGCATGGCCTTCCGACGGTGTTCCGCCTATCTCCGCTGGCGCCGCCCGAGGCCGACAGGGAACTGGCGGATGCGGGTTACGTGTTCTTCGATCCGACCCAGGTGGCACGAGCGACGTTGGCCGCTGCGTCGATGCACCCCTCGATCAGCATCTCGACCACGCCGTCGCCGTCATGGCTCGACGGGATCGCCGTTGCGAACGACGTGGCACCGCCACGAGATCAACTGCACCATGCCATGGTGCGCGCCATTGCGTTGCCAGGCGCATTCGCCACGCTGCACGACAACGGCAAGGCGATCGGCTTCGGACTGGCCGTGCTCGAACGCGGTGCGGTGGGCCTGTTCGACATCGTCGTCGACCCATCCCTTCGCAGACAGGGTCACGGCCGTGCGCTGACTCGCGCGCTGATGCACTGGGGCCGAGAAGCAGGCGCGACCTCCGCCTACCTCCAGGTGCGCGAGCAGAACGAAGCTGCACGACGCCTGTATGCCGAACTGGGCTTCGAGGACGTCTACCGCTATCACTACCGGGTGCCGGCCTCCTGAATCCAGCGTCACCGCCTAGGTGTCGCTCCACTTGCGAAGCAGGTTGTGATAGGCACCCGTCAGCGTGCGCCGGGCCGCTTCGTCGGCACCGCTCTGGTTGAGGCGCTGGATGGCGTTGTCCATGTCGAACAGCAGGGCGCGGTCGCCGGCATCGCGCACCAGGCTCTGAACCCAGAAGAAGCAGGCCACCCGCGTACCGCGCGTGATCGGTGTCACGCGATGCACGCTGGTGGCCGGATACAGGACGAGGTCGCCGGCTTCCAGCTTGACGGTCTGCATGCCGTGGGTGTCCTCCATCTGCAGCTCGCCGCCGTCGTAGCTCGACGGGTCGGACAGGAACAGCGTGCCCGAGAGGTCCGTGCGCAGCTTGCGCCCGGTGTGCGGATGAATGCGCACGCCGCCATCCACGTGCAGCCCGAAGCTCATGCCCGCGGCGTAGCGGTTGAACATGGGCGGATAGAGGAGATTGGGCAGTGCCGCGCTGATGAAGGTCGGATGGCGTTCGAGCGCCGAGGCCACGATGTCCTGGCAGGCATGCGCGACCTCGGAACGCTCGTCGATCTGCTGGTTGAACTTGACCGGCGCTCCCTGGTGGCCGGCGGTCACGCGGCCGTCCAACCAGGCGTCGCCCGCGGCATCGAGCCGAGCGCGAACCGCGGCAAGTGCTTCGGCATCGAGGATCTTCGGAATGCAGATCAGCACGGCGGCCCGGATCAGAATCGGTAGTTGAGAGACAGCATCGCGGTGAAACCCGAGCCCGGTATCGCGCGGCCGCCGTCGGACGGAATGAGCGCGTCCCAGTACATCTTGTTTGCCAGGTTGAACAGGTTCAGTCGCACGTCGTACTGGGGCTGATGGTAAGCCACCATCGCATCGAACCGCGTGTATCCGGGCACCGAGACCAGGTCAGTGTTGTTCGCATAGCGCGGCCCGACGTAGGTGGCGCCCGCGCCGACCTGCCAGTTTTGCGTGAAGCTGTAGACGGCCCAGAGGCTGGCGGAATTCTCCGGCGTGTTCGCCGGCGTCTTGCCCTGCGTGCCCGGCGCCACGCCGTCGACGATGGTCGCGTCGAGGTAGGTGTACGCGCCGAAGACCTGCCATTGGTCGTTGATGCGCCCGGCCGCGCCCGCGCGCGCGCCATTGACCCGGATCGTGCCGGTGGCGTTGTAGGTGCCGTCGGCGTTCTGCGAGCGCGAATTGGTCTGCGTGATCTGGAAGACCGCCGCGCTGAGCGAGAGGTTGCCGTCGTTCAGGTCCCACTTGCCGCCGGCCTCGTACGACTTGTTTTCCTCCGGCGGCAGCGGCAGCGTCGAGCCCGTCGTCGAAGTCAGTTGCTCGAGCGACGGATTGAAGGAGGTGCTGTAGGACGCGTAGTAGGTCTGCTCGGTCGTGGGCTGCCAGAGGACGCCGGCGCGCACGCTCGTGAAGTCGACGGTCTGGTCCTGGCGCGCCGCCACGGTGGCGCTCGGGATCGTGTTCTCGATGTCGGCCTTGAAATGGTCCTGCCGCACGCCGGCGACCAGTTTCCACTGCGGGGTCAGCTCGATGGTGTCGTTGACATAGGCGGCGATCGTGTCGCCGCTGGCCGTCGCAAGATTGCCCGGCAGGCTCGGCGCGTTCAGCGGCGAGTCCCTCGAGATCGGGAACAGGAGCGGCGTGCACGACACATAGCCGCTGGTGGTGCCCGGCGGGTTCAACGGGAAGCCGTTGCAGGTGCCGTTGCGGTAGTAGGCCTGGTTGCGATAGGTGTCGTGGTCCAGTTCGAGGCCGGCAAGCAGCGTGTGCTTGACGCTGCCGGTCTCGAACTTCGTGTTGAGTTCGGTCAGGTTGAACAGCGAGGTGTCGTGGATGTCGCGGTCGTGGCTTTGCTGGCGCACCCACAGGTTCTGCAGCGGCAGGGTGCTGATCACCGGCAGCGGCACCGCCGCCGTGCCGGTCGAACTCGCGATGAAGGATCCGTTGGCCGCCAGCCGCCCGATGTTCTGCGGCGAGGTCTCGCGGGCATCGGTGCTGACGTTGTTGTACATCGTCTGGTTGCGGATCGACGTGGTCGGGGTGATCTTGTGCTGCACCAGCGCACCGAAGGCGCCGATGTCCGAGATGGTGCGGTCGTCGTTGAAGCCGTAGGCGTTGTTGCGATCGACCGGCGGCGGGCGGCCGTTGAGCGGCACGAAGCCGTAGTCGGGCTGGTCGTTGTTGTGCTGGAGCAGCGCAGAGAAAGTCACTTGCGTCGGCGTGCCGATGCCGAACTTCAGCACGGGCGCGATGCCGGCGTCCTTCAGCCGGGTCTGGTCCCGGGTCGTGGCGTCGCCTTCCTGCGCCATCGCCGAGATGCGGAAGGCCGAGGTGTCCGACAGCGGCTGGTTGACGTCGACCGTGGTCCGCACCAGGCCGTTGGTGGTGGCGGAGACGGTGGCCTCGTTGGCCGGTGTCAGCGTCGCGCGCTTGCTGACCTGGTTGATCACGCCGCCGGTGGAACCGCGGCCGAACAGCATCGAGGACGGCCCCATCAGCACTTCGACCGAATCCAGCGCGAAGACGTCGCGGTAGTACTGGCCCCGATCGCGAGCGCCGTCGAGATAGATGTCGGTGCGCGCGGAGAAGCCGTTCAGGTTGATGTTGGTGCCGATCTGGCCGCCTTCCGCGCCGCCGATGGTGAGGCCGGGCACGTTGCGCAGTGCACTCGCCAGGGAGGTCGAGCCCTGCGATTGCATGAGCGCCTGGTTGATGATCGTGACCGACTGCGGGATGTCGCGCAGGTCGGCCGGCAGGCGGCTGATCGATTCGGCGTTCGGGCCGAAGCTGCCTTTGTCGAGCTCGCTCTCGACCTTGACCTCGCGCAGCGTCTGGGGCACGACGGCGCCGCTCGACGGCGTCGCGGGGCTTGCTTCGGTCGGCGCCGGCGGAGCGGCCTGCTGCGCGTTGGCGCCGGCCAGGGAGAGGAGGCCCAGCAGCGCGACAGCGGTGGGTTTGAGGCGGCCAGGATGTGTCCGGAAAGGCTTCATTGGATTCGGTGCAAAGTGGGGGGCGCGAACGCTTGCGAGGAGAAAGCCGCGCCATCCGATTCTTGCTGCGAATCGTTCTTATTTGCCGTTGCCGTTTGCGGTCGTCGCAATGCGGCAACAGGCGAAGAAACAGCCTGTTTTAGTCAGGTTGCAGTCATATTTTGTGTGGTTGCAACATGACGCACTTTTTTTCAACGCCCGCTCTCCGCATCGCGACGCAGGATCTCGCCGACCATCGCGTTGAACTGGTTCGCGAACACGTTGCGCACGACCATCCTTCCGATGAGCGGCGGGACTGCGAAATCAGGCACCAGGCGTCCCGCGTAGGTCAGGCGCACCGTGCCCGCGGGCAGGCTTTCGACGGCGTAGCTGCCTTCCATCTCCCTGAGATTGCCGCTGCCGCCAACGGCGCGCGCCGTGACCCGGCGCGGCGGGGATTCGACGACGGTCAGCTTCGTCCGCACCGGCTGCCTGAAGAACAGGAAAGTGAACTCCCCCGTTTGCTCGACGAGGACGCGGTCGCCGTCTCGCCGCAACACGCGGGAACTGCGGACGTAGGGAATGAATTCCGCAAGATGGTCGTAGTCGGTGATGACGTTCCACACGGTGCGCGGGTCCGCCTGCATCTCGGCGGACGCCGTCACGTGGATGGAATCGCCCTCGCCGCGGGTGTCCACCCGGGCCTGCTGTGCCGTCGCGGCCGTGCCGCCCAGCGCCAGGGCAAGCATCAGGCCCAGGGCGCCGGTGCGTGCGGTCAAGGCGTCAAGACCTCAGGAACCGGTCTTCGCGTGCTGGGTGCGGTACTTCGCGATCTCCGACTTCAGGTCGGTGTACTCCTCGCACGGAAAGAAGCAGAGCGAGTCGAGCATCCTCAGCTCCTGTTCGGCCCGGCCGATATCGCCCATCTGCAGGTAGGCCTCGCCGAGGTACTCGTGAGCGCCCCGATGCTTCGGATTGATCTTGAGCGCCTTGTCGTAGTCGCTCAGTGCGGTGTCCATGTTGCCCAGCTTGCGGTGCGCGTGGCCGAGTTCGTTCCAGGCATCGGCGTCGCCCGGGCTGCGCACGACGTAGACGGTCATGTGCGCCACGACCTGCTGCCAGTCCTCCTTGCCGACGGCGGTCATCCCCGCCCTGAAGTCGGGATCCGGGTTGGCTTCGCTCATGCCTGGTCCGCCACCACCGCCTCCGCCTCCCCCGCCGCCTCCCCCACCGCCACCGCCTCCGCCACCACCCCCGGCGGCGAGCGCGGAAAGACTGACGGCCAGCGACAAGCCGGAAATGAACACGGCCATTGCACGTTTCATGGTGAGTTTCTCCTTCATGGTTGGCCTTAGCGGACGTCGATTCGCCCATAGACGCCGTGCGATCCGCCGTTCGGACCCGCGGCAAAGAAGAGCGTGTTCCCGGGCTGGTTGTTGAGGCCGTTGCCGAAAGCAATGCCGAGCAGTCCGTCGATCACGATCGGGTTGCCGTCCGGCGCGGAGAGGGTTCCCATCAATGCCCCGGAGGTCGCATTGAACGCGTTGATCTTTCCGTCCCCGGCGTTGGCGACCAGCAGGGCGTTGCTCAGCGGCCCGAAGCCGGCCGGCGCCATGGCCATGCCCCACGGCGCGTTGAGCGCGCTGCCGGGCGGAATGAGCCGCTGGACGAGCTTGCCGGCCGTATCGAAGACGTCGACCGCCCCCTGCCCGGCGCCCGGGAGCGCGTTGCGCGCCGCCGCGTCGTGCACGGCGTAGCTGGCGTAGATCTGGCCGCCGATCGCCTGGATGCCGAACGGCGCATAGCCGACCGGCAATGCGGAATCGACGAAGCTGCCCGGCGCCGTGACCTTCGTGAAGCTCGAGTCGAACATCTCGACCTTCGCATGGTGGAAGTCCGCCGCGTACAGGATGTCCGATCCGCCCTGGCTGGCGAGCGCGAGTCCCGTGAAGACCGTGCCGGCGCCGCCGTCGTCGAAGACCTTCACGGCCTTGGTCATGTCGACCCCGGGCGACCAGCCCGACAGGGTGCCCGCTTCGCCCGCGAAGATGAACGCGCTCGCCCCGGACTTGCCGCTCTCCGTCACCATGAAGTCCGGATGGCCGTTGAAGACGATGCCGGTCGGCGCCGCATTGCCGGAGGTGCCGGGCGGAATCGCGACGACCAGGGATTGCGGAACCCCGTTGCCGTCGTAAAGCGTCGAGGTCGATGTCCCGTTGTTCGCCACCCAGACGAATCCCTGGGGATTGAAGGCGACCCCCCAGGGCTTGATCAGACGTGCGTCCGAACTCCCGCTGCCGTACAGGTTGCTCGCCACGGACAGGTCGGACACGAGCTTGGTTGCGACATAGCTCGTGCCGGTGGTGGCAACGCCCATGCCGGCGGGGGTGACGGGCACCAACGCGCTGCCGCCGGAATATCCGCCGCCGCCGCCGCAGGCGGCCAACGCAAGGGCGCCCGCACAGGCGACCCGGTACAACTTCAGGCGATTCGCGTTCATTTGCATCTCCTTTCGGCTGGGGTCGGTGTATTCCGCACCGATGCCGGAAGGTTCAACCCGCCGCGGAATTCAGAAGGAGAGCGATGCGCTCAGCACCAGCGCGCTGCCTGCGGCGCGTCCGTAGGCGGTCGGGTAGAAGCCGCTGCGGCCGCCGCCGATCCAGTCGAGCCGCACCTCCCACGCGTCGCGCGCGACGGCCAGGCCCACGCTGCCGTCGAGGTTCGATCCACTGGCGGTCGTGGGACTGCGGGCTCCGCCGACGCGCGCGAGGTAGCCGAGGTGCGCCGTGGCGCGGGTGATCGGCGAGAGCGGAATGCCGAGATTCACTTCGCCGTAGACGGTGCGCGTGCCGCTGCCGAAGTAGTCGGGCGCATAGTGCAGGCGCGTGTTCCACCGTTCGCCGCTCAGGCCCGCGAATGCTTCGCCGAAGTCATAGCGCGAGTCGCCACCGTAGTGAACGAAGGTCCCACCGGCTTCCCAGCCAAGGCGCTCCGAGAAGCGGCCGGCATACCCCGCATAGCCGAGGACCTGCAGTTCGCGCTGGGACGGGTACAGCGAAACGCCCGTGAGCGACGCGCCGCCATACCAGCCGCTCGGGTCGTCGTGCGCGAGGCTCAGGCTGAGGGTCGGCCGTTCGTCGCTGAGCGACACGCCGCGGTAGCGATAGTCCGTGAAGAAGGTGATGCTGCCGCCGGTCTGCGCGAATGCCGCACCGCAGGCCACGAGCAGCGAGGGGCCGAGCGCGACACGCAGACCGGCGGCGGTCAGCATGTCACTGGCGTACGTTGGAGGGCGTCGTGGAGCGCGTCACGGTGCGGACGCAGGAACCGGAACCTGCGACGCGTGTCAGTGTGGCACAAGCGTCGATGCCTCCGCCGGGGAACGACACGACGCTCGCGAGGGTGGGTGCGGCCGCAGGATCCGGCGACTGCTCGCGCATCAGGGCGAACAGCCCCGCCACATGGGCTGCCGCATAGGACGAACCCGAGACCAGGTTCCACTGCGCGCCGGGGAGCGTGGTCGGCACGTCGCGGCCCGGCGCGACCAGCGCACCCGGCGAGGCCCGCTCGCCGCTGTCGTCAGCGACGGCCACGACGCCGGCATGCGAGGCGGGAAAGCCGCCGTCCGGCAGGCTCCGGTCGACCGCGCCAACGACGCTGATCCTGCGCGAGAGCGCCAGGTCGAGCAGCTTGTCCAGCAGGCGATCAGGCGGCCCACTGAGGCTCAGGTTGATGATGTCCGCGTCATGCAGGATCGCGAAGTGCAGCGCCATGGCAAGGCTCAGGCTCGTGCACACGGTGCTCTGGCTGCTCTCCTGCCAGCAGGCCCGCAGCGCCAGCAGGCGTGCGTCCGGTGCGACGCCGACGATGCCGACGCCGTTGTCGGCACGCGCGGCGATGATGCCGGCGACCGCGGTGCCGTGGTCCTCGGCCAGGTCGCCGCGGCCGTCGACGAAGTTCTCCTTCAATGCCACCTGCCCCACGAGGTCCGGATGGCGGTCGTCGACCCGGCTGTCGACGACCGCGACCCGCACGTTGCGGCCGGTCGAGATCTCGTGCAGGTCCACCAGGTGCCAGGCCTTCGCCGCGGGCTGGAGCGAGAACAGCGGGTCGTCGTGACCGCGCGCCCGGAAGACGTTCATCTGCTGGGCCCAGGCCACGCGCGGGTCGCGCGCCAGTTCCTGCGCCACGCGTTCGGGCTGCTGGCCGTCCGGCACGATCATCACGAAGCAGTCCACGCCCAGCAGCGGCAGCGCCCAGTCGGTGACCAGCGTCAAGCCGTGCTCGCGTGCGAGCTCAGCAGCCACGCGGCGGCGCGCGCCATGGGCGGGGCCGTCGCCATAGCCGCCCGAATAGGCGTTCTCCGGCCGAAAGTGCTCGGGCGGCAGGCGCAGCAACAACAGCACCTGCTGCCCGGCGGCCGGCGCTGCCGAGGGCGGGTCGCCCGGCGCGGCGCGGGCGAGCGGCTGGACCGCGGCAAGCGCGATCAGCCAGGCGACGACCAGCCACCTCATGGCACCGCCCGACCGTCCAGCGATTCGACCAGCAGCACGGCCTTTTCCTGGCGCAACTGCTTCACCGCCGTCGCTTCGAGGCCGGCCGGCACGGCCAGCAGGTAGGCATCGGTGGTGGTCGGTCCGTAGACCAGTCGGGCCCTGCTGTCGCGCAGCACGCGCCGCATTTCCTGCTCGGTCGCCTCGGGGCGGAATCGCACGATCAGATTGCCGGCGGCGCCGGGTGCCGCACCCGGGTCGCCGAGTGCCCGGAAGCGTTGTTCGGGCGCGATCGGCAGGATCAGCACGCCGCACAAGGCCGCGACGAGAACACCTTGCGCCAGCATCGCCCAGCGCGTCCATGCCGGGCATTCCCGCCAGCGAGCCCCGAGCCGCGCCAGGAGGCCCTGGCGCTGCCGCGGCGGTGCCGTGACGGCGATGCGCTCGCGCAGCAGCGCGAACCCCTGGTCGACATCGGCCGGTGCAGCGATTTCCGTCGGATAGGCGCCGTGAAGCGCGCGTTCCAACGCGAGCTCGGCCTGGCAATGCGGGCATTCGGCAAGGTGGGCTTCGATACGGGCACGCTCGTCGGCGTCGAGGCTCGCGCCGACGTACCACGGCAACATCGACTGCACCTTCTGGTGCACATCGGTGTCGAGATAGACCACCCGCCCGGTCACAGCCAGTCCTCCAGTTCGCCGGCGAGCAGGATCTTCAGCCTGCGCCGTGCATGGAACATGCGCGTCTTCACGGTGTCGACGGGACAGCCGACGATCTCGCTGATCTCGCGACAGCCGATGCCGTGGAAATAGGTCAGGTGGACGACCGCGCGCTGCTCGTGCGAAAGATGGTCGAGGGCCTGCGCGAGTGCACCGCGCAGTTGCGATTGCGTCGCGTGGAACTCCGGGCCTGTCTCCAGCGGCGCGGGACGATCGTCGTCGTCCTGGTCCTCCACGGGCTCGTCCAGCCGGCTCAGCGCCTTCATGGCCTTGCGATAGGCGATGGCGAAGATCCAGGTCGACACCTTGGAGCGGCCGTTGTAGGTGCCGGCCCTGTTCCAGACCACGAGCATCGTGTCGTTGAGCAGTTCCCCGACGAGTCCTGGCCGTCGCGTCACACGGTCAAGGAACCGCGACAGCCGCGGGTGATAGGCGCGATACAACTGCTCGAAGGCCTGGAGCTCGCCGTTCGCCGTGCGGTCGATCAGGCGCGCCTCGGCGCGTTCGGCCAGCAGGGACAGGTCCTCGGCCTGCGTCCGGATGGCATCGCGGGGCATGCTTGGCATGGGAGGCTCGTGCGGAGGGGCGGTCGGTTCACTTTACTCCGTGCGGCGGGTTTGGAAATGGACGGGGACGGAGCGTGCGGGTCCGGCTGTTCATTCCCAAAAGCAGCCGATCGGTTCAATCACCATGGCGTCGGGAGCGCCGTATACCGAATCGCGCGAAGACGCCAGCGACGAAACGATTCGTCCGGCGCAAGTGAGTTACCGCTTGCATCACGCTGTGGAAAAGATCGATGGCCTCGAACACGCCCGGCGTGCTGCGCTGCACGGTCCCGATGCACGGAAATCGTGCCGCTCCCAATGAGAAACCCCCGTTGTGCAGTGCACCAAAATGCGAAAGTCAAGGCTTTGTTTTCCCCGAGACCGGTGCATGACTCTGTGGATAACAGCTTGGACATCTCGCCCGGGCCGCATCCCGCTTGGCCTTCCGCCGCGATGCTCAACGAACGGGCAGTCGCCGCCGCGCGAGACGAAGTCACATGACGCGGCGGAAAGTGCCGCCCGCGGTCGTTACTCGTTCGGCTCAGTCGATCTCCCGCTGCCAGGCCGCATACGCGCCGCACACCAGCGCGATCACCGCCATCACCTGAAAGCCGTCCAGCGAAGCCATGAAGGTCGCCTGCTGCTCGAGCACGCGCGAGAGAGCGGCAATCGCCAGCGCATGCGCTTCGCCAATGGCATGGCCGCCGGCCGTGAACCCGCGTGTCAGCATGTCCAGCGACTGCATGAAAGTGGGGTTGGATGCGCTGGCCGATTCGGCCAGCCGGGTGCCGTGCAGCGCCGTGCGATGCTGCTGCAACGCGATCACCGTCGCGGTCGCAAATGAAATCGCCAATTGGCGCACCAGGTTCTTGAGCCGGTAGCCGTGGGCGAAGTCCTCCGCACCGAACGCACGGAAGGTGAGGTTCGCGACCGGCAGCACCACGAACAGCATCATCAGGCCCCGCAGCAACAGCGGGACCACCAGTTGCAGCCGCCCCACCTCCGGCGACATGCGCGCGAAGAGCCATCCCGCCAGCGCGGCAATGCCGAAGCCCGTCACGACAAGCCACTTCTTGTGCGGGACCCGGGCCGAGAACTTGAGGTAGACGAAAAGCAGCAGGCCCGAAGCGAGCGAGGTCGCCCCGGTGAAATAGCCCGTATCGCCGACCGTGAAGCCAAGGCCGCCTTCCATCAATCGCGGCAGGAGGTAGCTGAAGCCCGTCGACAGGTAGTAGTAGACGACGTAGAGCGCCAGGCCGACCTGGAAGGTCGAGTGCTTCAGCGCGTCGAGCCGGACCAGAGGCGCCGGATGCTGCCACTGGTGGTACACGAACCAGGCGAGCCCCGCGATGCCCGCGAGGGCGAGTCCGATCAGGGTCGGCGAACCGGAGAACAGCTCGAAGTGCGCGCGCGTCAGGACCACCTGCAGCGCAGCCTGTGCCAGCGCGAACACGACGTAGGGCGCGTGGTGCGGGGCGGTGCGCTCGTGCGGCGCGACGTCGCCGATGTCCGGCAGGGTCCACAGCGCCATGACGCCGGTCAGCACCGCGACGGGCGCAGTGCACAGGAAGAGCGAGCGCCACTCGAAATGAGTGACGAGGTAGGCACCGACGATTGGCGCCAGCGCACCGCTGAAGACGATCAGCACCATGAAGGACTTGAGCGCCTTGGCGCGCCGCTGAGGCGGAATGCCGATCTGGATCAGGATGCGGCAGGCGCCGAGCATCGGCCCGACGAAGTAGCCCTGCACGCCCCGCGCGAGCATGAGCTGCACCGAGTTGTCAGCCAGGGCGGCGCACACGCCACCGGCGGCGAAGGCGAACATGCAGATCGCGAGATAGCGGCGATAGCCCAGGCGCTCGACCCAGGCATGCTGGTTCAGGATGCCCAGCACCGCGCCGAGCGCGTAGGCACTGGATGCCCAGACGAGTTCGTCGGCCGAGGCGCTCACGCCGCCGGCGATGTAGCTCGCGAACAAGGCGAACAGCGCGTTGTCGAAGTAGTCGATGCCGGTCACCATGCCGATGACCCACGGCATCCATGCCGCGATGTCGAGCCGGCGCTGGCCCGATGCGGGAACGGATGCACTCATCGCTGCTTGCCCTTTCGCGCCGCGGGCCGGACGGGTCCGGCCCGCCGGCGCTCTTCCAGCACCGATTCGAGCGGCTCGCCCTGGAGCCGTCGCTCCACGTAGTCGATGTCGCGCCGCAGTTGCGCCTGGAGCGTGGCGGCTTCCTTCAGTTCGCGGCGCACCTGGGCGACGCGGGTATCGAGCGCGTCGAGTTGCTTGACGAGCGTGTCCTTGAGTTCCTTCAGCGAAGCGTCGGAGAGCCGTGGGAGCCCCCCGCCGGCGGCGGGCTCGAAGGGCTTCTGGATCATCTCGGTGATCGAGTTGAGCGAGAAGCCGAGCGAGCGCATGCGCAGCACGCGCGCCAGCTTGTCGAGATCGGCGGCCTCGTAGAGGCGGTAGCGACTTTCGCTGCGCACCGGCACCACGATGCCGAGTTCCTCGTAGTACTTGAGGGTGCGCGGCGTGACGCCGAGCCGGGCGGCGGCTTCGCGGACGGTGAAGGTTTCTGGAACATCGGCCATGCCGCCATTGTACGTCAACGTGTACGTTCACGTACAGGTTTGCCGGCATGCGTGCGTGACCGCTCCGCCGCGCCCGCCGATATGATCGTCCGGTCCTACCAACGACGAGAGCGACGACATGCTGAATTCCCTGGCTCCCTTCCTGATCACCTGGGCGATCACCGCCTTCTCGCTCTGGGTGGCCAGCCATATCTTCAAGGGGATCAATTTCGACAGCGCCTCGGCGCTCGTGGTCTCGGCGCTGCTGCTCGGTTTCGCCAACGCGATCGTCCGGCCGCTGCTCATCATCCTCACGCTGCCACTGACGCTGGTGACCTTCGGGCTCTTCATCCTGGTCATCAACGCGTTGATGATCCTGCTGGTGTCGGCCTTGGTGAAAGGTTTCAGGGTGTCCGGCTTCTGGACGGCGCTGTTCGCGAGCATCTTCATCTCGGTGCTCAGTATCTTCGTCGGCGCCCTGATCGACGGTGGCACCCCGGAGACCCGCATCCAGATGCCGTCCGACGGAAAGTGGCTGTAGACACCATGGACGCAGGCTGGCTCTCCTTTCACCCGCATCCGTCGAAGCCGCATTTCGCGCCGCCGCCCGGGGCGGTCGACGCGCACTGCCATGTCTTCGGCCCGGCTGCGGAGTTTCCCTTTGCACCGGAGCGCAAGTACACGCCCTGCGATGCCTCGAAGGATCAGTTGTTCTCGCTGCGCGACCTGCTCGGCTTCGAGCGCAACGTCATCGTGCAGGCCACGTGCCATGGCACCGACAACAGCGCACTGCTCGACGCCCTCGCGCATTCGAACGGTCGCGCACGGGGCGTGGCCTCGGTCGCGCCGGAGGTGAGCGATGCCGAGCTTCACCTGCTGCATGAAGCCGGCGTGCGGGGCGTGCGCTTCAACTTCCTCAAGCGGCTCGCCGACTTCACGCCGCGCGACGTACTGATGGGCATCGCCGAGCGCATCGCGCCGATGGGCTGGCACGTGGTCGTCTATTTCGAGGCGCAGGACCTGCCCGAGCTCCAGGACTTCTTCACGCGTTTGCCGACCATCGTGGTGGTCGACCACATGGGCCGGCCCGATGTCGGTCAATCCGTGGACGGGCCACAGTTCGAGCGCTTCGTCCACCTGCTGCGCGAGCATCCGAACATCTGGTCGAAGGTGAGTTGCCCGGAGCGCCTTTCAGTGTCCGGCCCGCCGACCTACGACGACGTCGTTCCCTTTGCGCGACGGCTGGTCGAGACCTTCCCGGACCGCGTGCTGTGGGGCACCGACTGGCCCCATCCCAACCTCAAGACGCACATGCCCGACGACGGCACGCTGGTCGACATGATCCCGCGCATCGCGCCGACCGCGGCGCTGCAGCACAAGCTGCTGGTGGACAACCCGATGCGGCTGTACTGGGCGTGAGGTCTCCGCGGTTCGTGCCCGACGCCGCTTACTGCTGCGGAATCCCCGCCAGGCGGATGACGTCGGACCAGCGCTGAATCTCGCCCTTGAGCAGCTCGGCCTGCTGCTGCGGCGTGCTGCCCTGCGCCTCGACGCCGAGCTGGCGCAGCCGCTCCTTCACCTCGGGTGCGGCGAGCGCTGCGTTGACTTCCTTGTTGAGTCGTGCGACGACCGTCTGCGGGGTATTGGCGGGCACCGCAAAGGCATTCCATGACGCCACGTTGAACTTCGGCGCTCCGGTCTCCGCGACCGTCGGCGTGTCCGGCAAGGCGAATGAACGCTTGGCGCCCATGACCGCGATCGGACGCAGTGACTTCCCGCTGATCTGGCCGAGGATCGGCGCGAGGATCTCGACGCCCGCATCGATCTGCCCGCCGCGCAGGGCCGTGATCATCGCCGGCGATCCGTTGAAGGGCACCACCTGCGCGTCGATGCCGGTGCTGCGCACGAGCAGCTCGGCCGCCAGATGCTGCGTGCTGCCGACATTGATCGTGCCGATGTTGAGCTTGCCGGGGTTCGCCTTCGCGTAGGCCAGCAGTTCCTGCATCGACCTGAACTTCGAGTCCGCTGCCGTCACGACGGCCATGTCGAAATAGCCGAGCGTCGAGACCGGTGCGAAGTCCTTGAGAGTGTCGAATGGCAGGTGCTTGAACAGTCCCGCGCTGACGGCATTGCCGTTCGACATCAGCAGGACGGTGAGCCCGTCCGGCGCCGCCTTGGCCACGGTGTCGGCGGCCACCACGCCACCGGCGCCGGGCCTGTTGTCGATGACGATGCTCTGCCCCATGGACTCCGACATCTTCTGCGCGACCGTGCGCGCCGTGAGATCGGCGACGCCGCCGGGGCCGAAGGGCACCACGAGACGGATCGGCTTGGTGGAGGACGCCTGCGCATGGGCATTCGTGCCCACGGCGAATGCAGAGAGGGCGGCGAGGATCAGCGCTGAATGACGGGCGATCTCAAGGAAGGTGTTCATGAGTTTTCCGAAATCAATGCAAGGCACAAGCCAACTGTGGTGGGCTCGCTCTGGACCCGCCGCTCGCGTTCCGCGCGCAAAGACGTCGACTTCAGTGGCCGGTCAAGGGCCGCAACCAGTTTTCGACCACGAGGCCTGGAACCCGAGAGAAGTGCCGCGTGTTGTCCGTGACTACCACGGCGCCGATTGCGAGCGCATGCGCGACGACCATCTCGTCGAAGTCCCCGATGGGCTTGCCGCGGGCCTTCAAGGCGGCACGCAGTTCACCATGCCGGTTTGCCGCCTTGGCGTCCCAGGGCAGGATCGGCACGATGCGCAGGAACTCGTCGACGATGCGATGCAGCCGCACCGCCTCCGGGCGCTTGGCCACGCCGTAGCGGATCTCGGAGCAAGTCACAGCCGAGATACACCACTGGCCAGGGGGTAGCGCCTGCAATCGGGCATCGAATGCCGGATGGCCGCGAATCGCCTCGCTCGCCGCGTTGGTGTCCAGCATGTACAGCGTCATTCTTCCCAGCCCTCGAACGGGTCTCGCTTTTGCTCGACCTGCTCGCGTTCGGCCAGAAAGTCTCCAGTCATTGCGCCAAGCTGCTTGCGCAACTGCATGAACGACAGCCAGTCCACTGGCGAACGCGTGGACAGAATGACGTCGCCAGTGCTCTCATCGCGACGGATGTAAACCTCGGAGGCATCTTCGAAGCGAAACTCGGCCGGCAAGCGCACGGCCTGGCTGCCGCCGGTTGCAAAAAGTTTGGCGATGGACTGCGGCATGATGGGCACCCTCGTTGTATCTACAATTGTATGTACAGCGGTGAAGGCGGTCAACGCG
Organism: Variovorax glacialis; assembly: GCF_051216375.1. Classification (NCBI taxonomy): domain Bacteria; kingdom Pseudomonadati; phylum Pseudomonadota; class Betaproteobacteria; order Burkholderiales; family Comamonadaceae; genus Variovorax; species Variovorax glacialis. Next base: position 125,063 of record NZ_JBPJZT010000006.1, read on the forward strand.
GACCGCCCAAGAGCGCTTTTTCATGAGGCCCGGCCATCCGCCTGCGCTCGCCCTCGCCGCGCAGCGAAGGCCACGAACCACTCCAGGCTCCCCGGATTCGCCATCGCCTCGCGGTTCACGACCTTGTCGATCGGCTGGCCGAGCAGCAGCTTCTTGATCGGCAACTCCTGCTTCTTGCCCGAGAGCGTGCGCGGAATCTCCGCGACCTGGAAGATGTCGTTCGGCACGAAGCGCGGCGACAGCGAGGTCCTGATCGCGTTGTCGATCTTCGTTCGCATCGCGTCGTCGAGTTCGACGTCCGGCCGCAGCACAACGAACAGCGGCATGTAGCTTTCGCGGCCGAGGTATTCGAGGTCGACCACCATCGAGTCGAGCACCTCGGGCAGGCCCTCGACGGCGCTGTAGATCTCGCTCGTGCCCATGCGCAGGCCCTGGCGGTTGATGGTGGCGTCGCTGCGGCCGTAGATGATGCAGCCGCCGTCCACGCCGATCCGGATCCAGTCGCCGTGGCGCCAGACACCGGGGTAGGTGTCGAAGTAGCTCGACAGGTAGCGCGCGTTGCCCTCGTCGCCCCAGAAACAGAGCGGCATGGAGGGAATGGGCTTCGTGCAGACCAGTTCGCCGACCTCGCCGATCACCGGCTCGCCGGCCTCATTCCACGCCTCCACCGATGCGCCGAGGTAGCGGCACTGCATCTGCCCCGGCACTTCGGGCAGTTCGCGATGACCGCCGACGAAGCCGCCGCAGAAGTCGGTGCCGCCCGAAATGTTGTACCACCACACGGCGGGCGAGCCGGCCGCGAGCACCTGCGCCGTGCCCCAGCGCTGCGCGTCCTCCGGCAAGGGCGAGCCGGTGCTGCCGAGCGCGCGCACGCGGCGCATGTCGCCGCAGTCCTTCACCTGCAGGCCGGCCTTCATGCAGTTGGTGAAGTACGCGGCGCCGGCGCCGAAAAAGGTCACCCGGTGCCGCGCGACGAAGCGCCAGAGCACGCCCCAGTCGGGCTTCTCCTTGCTACCGGCCGGGTTGCCGTCGTAGATGCAGATGGTCGATCCGAACGCCAGCCCCGAGAGCTGAGAGTTCCACATGACCCAGCCGGTCGAGCTGTACCAGTGATAGCGCTCACCGAAGTTGTTGGCGCTGTAGCTCGGCCCCAGGTCGTGGTGCAGTCCGCAGGCAAACATGTTGATGAGGATGCCGCCCTGACCATGCACGATCGGCTTGGGCAGGCCGGTGGTGCCGCTGGAATAGACGATCCAGATCGGGTGGTCGAAAGGCAGCCACTCGGGCTCGAAGGCTGCGGTCACTTCATCGTCGCGCGCGACGGCAGTCGTCCATTCGGCTTCGGCCGGAATCTGTTTTGCTGCGAAAGGCGTGCGGACGAGCAAGAGCTTCCGCACGCTCGGCAATGCGGAGCGCAGCTCCTGCACGACCGCACTGCGGTCCAGCGGCTTGCCACCGTAGTGCACGCCATCGGCCGCGATCAGCACCTTGGGCTCGATCTGCCGGAAGCGATCGACCACCGCCGCGGTTCCCATGTCGGGCGCGCACACGCTCCACACGGCGCCGATGCTGGAACACGCTAGGAAGGCGACCATCGTCTCCGGCACATTGGGCAGGTAGGCCGCGACGCGGTCTCCGCGCACCACGCCGAGCTCGCGCAAGGTCAGCGCGAAGGCCGCGACCTGGCGTCGCAGTTCGGGCCACGACATCTCGCGCACTCCGCCGAGTTCGTTGTCGCTGATGATGGCCCGCATGCCGGCCGCGTGCGCCGCATCGGCATGCCGCAGCACCTCGCGCGCGTAGTTGACCTGCGCACCGGGAAACCAGCGCGTGCCGGGCATCCGCGCATCGACCAGCACGGTGCTCGCCGGCGTGGGCGACTGCATGCCGAAGTAGTCCCAGATGCTCTGCCAGAACGCAGGCAGGTCAGTGACCGACCAGCGCCACAGCGCATCGTAGGAATCGAAGGCGAGGCCGCGCTCGTCGCGCAGCCAATCCTGGTAGAGACGGATCCGGGGAATGAAGGGGGGAGAGTTGGGTTTCACCTGTGCAGCCTAACGCGCCAGCACGCCCCTGTTCAATGCGGGAAAGCACAGTGCCCTTACTTGTAAGCGACACAGGTTCGTGGTGTACTTTCCGGTGACCCGGCACCCCATCATTCAAGGAGCGAACATGTCTGTGCGCATCAACGACGTCACCCCCGATTTCACGGCCAACACCACGCAAGGGCCCATCAAGTTCCACGACTGGATCGGCGACAAGTGGGCCGTCCTGTTCTCGCACCCCAAGGACTTCACCCCGGTGTGCACCACCGAGCTGGGCTACATGGCGAAGATCGAACCCGAGTTCACCCGGCGCAACGCGAAGCTGATCGGCCTGAGCATCGACCCGGTCGACGCCCACGAACGCTGGGCCAAGGACATCGAGGAAACACAGGGCTACCTGCCCAAGTACCCGATGATCGGCGACACCGACCTCGCCGTGGCCAAGCTCTACAACATGCTGCCCGCCGAGGAACCCGGCACTTCCGACGGCCGCACGGCGGCAACGAATGCGACCGTGCGCTCGGTCTTCGTCATCGGCCCCGACAAGCGCATCAAGCTGATGCTCACCTATCCGATGACCACCGGACGCAACTTCGACGAGATCCTGCGCGTGCTCGACTCGATGCAGCTCACCGCCGCGCACAAGGTCGCCACGCCGGCCAACTGGAAGAACGGCGAGGACGTGATCATTGCCGGCTCGGTGTCGGACGACGATGCGAAGAAGCTCTTCCCCGAAGGCTGGAAGGCACCGAAGCCCTACCTGCGCGTCGTGAAGCAACCGGGCTGATCGCGCCGCCGCACAGCTGCTGCACCGCACCACCGCCGGACGCACCATGGTCTTCGAGCAGATCCCGACCGGCGGCTGCCAGTCCTACCTCATCGGTTGCGACCAGGCCTGCGTCGCCGCGCTGATCGATCCGGAACTGAGCCAGATCGACCACTACATCGCGCTCGCGGCGCGCGACGGCGTGCGCATCCGCTACCTCATCGACACGCACACGCACGCCGACCACTTCTCTGCCACGAAGGAGCTCGCACGGCAGCTCGACGTGCCGGTCGTGATGCATCGTGCAAGTCCCGCCCCCTTCGTCGACATGCGCATCGGCGACGGCGAGATGGTCGTGCTCGGCAAGCTGCGGCTGCAGGCCCTGCACACGCCGGGCCACACGGCCGACTCGATGTGCCTGCAGGTCGAGGACCGGGTGTTCACCGGCGACACGCTGCTCATCGGCGGCACCGGCCGCACCGACCTTCCCAGCGGCGATCCCGAGGCGCTGTACGACAGCCTGTTCCATCGCCTGCTGCACCTCGATCCTGTGCTGCAGGTGTACCCGGCGCACGACTACAAGGGGCGCGGCCATTCGACCATCGCCGACGAGATCGCGACCAATCCGCGCCTGCAGAAGCGCGAGCGCGCCGAGTTCGTCGAGATGATGCGCAACCTGAACCTCACGATGCCGACGCACATCACCGAAGCCCTGCGCACGAACATGAGCGGCGGCAAGACCGTGGCGAGCCTGCTCGCGGAGGCGACGTCTTCCGTACCGTTCATGTCGCTGTCCGAACTCAAGTCACGGGTCGAAGCGGTGGAGGACGACCTCATCGTGCTCGACGTGCGCGAGCGCGATGCGTACGAAGGCGGCCACATCCCCGGCGCCCGGTTGCTGCCGCGCGGCCAGCTCGAACTGCGCGTGAACCAGGACCTGCCCGACCCGACGCGGCGCATCCTGGCCTGTTGCGAACTGGGCTACATCTCGACGCTCGCCGCCGCGACGCTGCGATCCATGGGCTTCATGCGCGCCGTGGCGCTCGACGGCGGCATGAAGGCGTGGAGGGAAGTGGGTTACCCGCTGAAGACCGGCAAGGAGCCCTGAAGCGACTGCCGAAGGAGACGTCATGAACTACCGCAACCTCACGCTGCTCTGCGTCCTCACGACGCTGGTCGTCCTCGCGGGCTGCGAGCCCAAGCCGCAGGCGCCGAAGGCGACAGCCATCAGTTCCCAGGCCGCGCTCGCCTGATGGCGCGCCTCAAAGCGGCATCAGCGACTTGATCGCCTCGACGATCTGGGCAAACGGCACCTGGGTCGCCGCCACGCAGATCATCGGCACCAGTGCGGCCAGCACGACCGGCAGGATGCTCTCCAGGGTGACCGGCATCGGCAGCATGCGCTTGATCAGGTCATAGCCTGCGGCGAAGTCCGCCAGCGAGGACGGATCGGGCGCCCCGAGCATCTCTTCGGCCGGCTGGACCTCCCGCCCGGACACCCATTTCGCCTCGAACGCAAGGTTGTGCCGACTCGCAATCGACCCATAGTGCGCCAGGCCCTTGCGCTTCAGTGTCACGAGCCGCGGCGTGAAGACCAGCAGGGGCAGGACGAACGCGATGGCAAAGAAGGCGATCATCCCCAGCAGCGCAAACTTGAAGCTCATCAGGCTGGCATCGCCATGCACGACCAGTTTCAGCACGGTCGCGGCGATGACCGTGCTTTCCGCGAAGACGAACAGCACATAGGTCTGCGGATACTGCCCCATGAAGGCCAGGCCGCCGCAGCGATCCGGATGCGTGGCGACTAGGCGAAGGTCGCAGCGCGAGATGTCATACAGCATGAGTCCCCAGGTCACGAAGCGCCACAGCCACCGGCCGAAGAGAAAGCCATACAGCGGCAGCGCAACGAACACCGTCCACCAGCCCGCGAGCGTCAGCTGGAACGTCCCATCGACCACGCGCCCATGCCAGGTGCCCGCGGTGGTGGTCACCGGCGCCCTCAGCAGCCAGAAGTAGGCGAACACGTAGGCAATGACGAGCACGGCGAGTTCCGCCAGCCACCAGCCGGTTCGGCGCTCCATGTTCTTCCGGGCGACGATCATGCCGGCACGCGCCGCTTCCGGCACGATGCCCCGGGCCTCGAATTGCTCGATCAGATGCGCCATGCGATCGTCCGAGGTCTGCTCCATCCACACGAGGGAAGCGATGGCGATGGCGATGGCGTAGGTGCTGTAGTCGAGCAGGATGGCCCGCTCGTGATTGGCATCGAGCGCGAGCCCCTCCAGGGCCGCGAGCAGCACGGCAGGGATCCACGCCACGGCGACGAACAGCACGGCCCGGCGTCCCACCGCAAGGTCGGTGTCGGACAACAGGCCTAGGCGACGCTGCAGCCGATAGAACGGACCGTGCCTGTTGAAAGAAACCTGCATGCGCTGCGAGCCCTCCTGGCCCCGGGCTTCCAGGGCGCGGCAAATGCTAGCTCAATGCCGTCGATTGGCAAGCAGCCGCGGCGTGCTCCGGCGTCCCGCTGCCCCAAGGGGCAATCGGCGCTGCCCTTTGCCCGATGGGCAAGGCCGGCGTACGGTTTCACCATGCCGGGAGCCATCGTCCCGCGTCGCTCATGGAAGAACTGCTCCACACCTCCGCGCACATCCTGTCGCGACTGCTCGAAGCCGCGACTCTCGTGTTGCTCGCCCTCGGCGCGCTGATGGCGGTCATGAACCTCTTCACCGGCTTTCTCGCGGGTCGTCCGCCGGCGGAAGTCGCGCTGGGTGTCTGGCAGGGGCTGTCGCGCTGGATGATGGTGGGCCTGGAATTCCTGCTGGCCGCCGACCTGGTGTCGACGGTCGTCTCGCCGAGTTGGGACGAGCTCGGCCGCCTGGCTACCATCGCGGGCATCCGGACCGTGCTCGGCTTCTTCCTCGGACGCGATCTCGAGGCTGCCCACAGGATGGCCCGCGAGAATGCGGAACTGGCTGCCGCCATCGCGGCCGGTCGGGACAAGCAACCATGAGCGAGCGGGCGGCTCCGCCTGCCGCCAACCGGCGTTGCGCCAAGGAAAAATCAACATGACGCTTTCCGGATCGCACACCTTGCTGGATCGCCGCGCGATCGTCGCGATCACGGCCCTCGCGCTGCCCGGCGCCGCGATCGCGGCGCCGGGACACGGCGGCTACCTCCTCGACACGACCCAGGTCTTCACCCTGTTCTTCATCACGCTGGGCCCGCTCAAGCTGCTGGGACCGTTCGCGCAGTCCACCCACATGCTGGACGTGCGCGCGTTACGCGCGCTGGCGTTGAAGGCCGCCGTGATCGCCACCGTCGCCCTGGCCGCAGGCGGCTTCATCGGAAGCTCGCTCGCGGACAAGTGGCTGGTGCCCGCCGGCGCGCTCCAGTTCACGGCCGGGGTCATCTTCTTCGTCATCGCGCTCCGAGGCGTCCTGGCGCAGTACGAGGCGCCACCTTCCGCTCCCCCCGCAGCCTCGGCGACACCGCCGAACCCGATGAAGATCGCCTTCCCGATGCTGGTGACGCCCTACGGCATCTCCGCCGTGATCCTCCTGCTGACATTGAGCAGCGATGCGCAGCGCACCGTGGCCACCATGGCCGTGCTCGCGATCGTGATGGCGCTGAACCTTCTCGCCATGGTCTTCGTGCGAAGCATCATGCGGCCCGCCGTGGTGGGCGTGCTGCAGGTCCTGGGTGCGGTGCTGGGGGTGATGCAGGTCGCACTTTCCGTGTCCATGATGCTGGGCTCGCTGTACCTGTTGGGCATCCTTCACCTCGCCTGACGACCTACATTCTTTTACAAGCCTGCCCCTAAGGGCAGACCTTTATCGGGGTTGGAGCTCCGTGCGAGTGGCAAACTGGCCGACAACATTCAACGAGGTTCGCTCGTGGATGCGGCCCCTGCGGCGGGCCCGACGCGAGGCACCTTCGACGGAGACGTTATGAACTCGGGTGCAAGGTCTGCTTCTGCAGCTGTCGACTGGCTGCGACCCCGATCGCACGCATTGGCACTGGAGCCGCGCATCCTCTTTGACGGGGCAGCGGCGTCGGCGGTCGACCAGCAGCACCATGCCGATCCGGCGCACGCGGCAACGGCAACGCCCGTCGAGACCGCCGCTGCTGCGGCGCGCCCCGCCGCCGACGCGCCGCCCCCTTCCACCCCGACGCCCTCCGCCCCGCATCAACTGGTGGTGATTGACAGTCGCGTCGAGAACCGCGACCAGCTCACGGCCCAGTTTCCCGCCGACGCCCGGCTGCTGGTGGTCGACAGCCGCACCGACGGGCTGGCGGCCATCTCCGCGGCGCTGGCCGAAATGGGCCCCGTGGATTCGATCCAGATCTTCTCGCACGGTGCGGCAGGCCAGTTCACGCTCGGCAACCGCACGCTCACCAGCGACAACATCGACCAGGCCAGCAGCGTGCTCGGCAACTGGCGCGGCGACCTCGCACCCGGCGCGGACATCCAGCTCTATGGCTGCAACGTCGGTGCGGGGGTCGCGGGCCAGGCGCTCGTGAACGAGCTCGCCCACTGGACGGGTGCCGACGTCGGCGCCTCCAATGACAACACCGGCAGCGCGGCCGCCGGCGGCAACTGGACGCTGGAAGTCCGCAGCGGCGATGTCGACAAGCCCATTGCGCTCAGCGCCAGCACGCTCGCCAGCTTCGACGGCCTTCTGGCCGCCGGGCCGACCGTCGGCCTGTCCGGCGGCACCGATGCACTGCTCGGCGGCCAGTTCAGCTTCACGGTCAACATGAGCAACACGTCGGCCGACGACGGCTACGGCCCCTATGTCGACCTCTTCATGCCGGCAACCGGAAAGGACGGCGACGACGGCGCCACCTTCATCGCCGCCACCTACCTCGGCCAGCCGGTGAAGTCCTTTGTGCTGACTTTCGATGCGGCCGGCAATGCCACGCATCCGCTGGCGCGGGATTCGAGCGGCAATCCGGTGGTCATCAACGCGGCCAGCGTCGGCATGCGCCCCGGCGACCAGATGGTGGTGCTGCAACTGCCCTACGGCAGCCTGTCGCAGGACCAGCCGACGGTCGCCGTGCAAGTCACGGCGCAACTCAGCAACCTGGCCGACACCAGCCTCTCGAATGGCACACCGGACCTCACCGTCCGGGCGCGCGGCGGCTTCCAGTTCGGCAACGACGCGCTCGACAACCCGACGGTCGATCCGAGCCTGATCGAAGGCTCGCTCCACGACTTCGTCGTACACCCCACGCTCGTCACGATCGACCAGTCGATCAACATGCCCGAGGGCGAGACCGTCACCGGCCCGAACTTCCCGCACTCGCAGACAGTCACCGTCACGCCTGCGCCTGGCCAGACGCTCACCGACGTGTCGGTCACCCAGGATCTGCCGGGCGACGTGCAGGTCACCTCGATCGTCCCGGGTGCGGGCGGCACGCTGAGCTCGATCACGTTGCGCGACGGCACCGTGATCACCAACCCTTCGGAGATCGCGGTGGCCATCGCCAGCGACAGCGTGTTCCTCAGCAGCTACACGATCACCTACGCCGCGCTGAGCGCGCCGACCAACACCGTGGTCAATTTCTACGTGCCCGAATCGGGCGCGGACGGCTCGGCGGTCGTCAACCCCGCGACGGGCGACGACACCACCATCACCTTCGGCGCGCCGACCGTCAGCGGCAGGTGGACGCCGATCGACCCGCGGGACGTCGTCCCGCCTGCCACCGATATCGGCTTCAGCGACACCGGCGATGGCACCAACGCGAGCTTCGTCGCGAAGTCCGTCAGCCTCATCAAGCAGGCCACGGTGCAGACGGATTTGGGCACATCGGGCCTCAGCCCCGGCGACACGCTGCGCTACACGCTGAACGTGGCGATCTCCGACTTCTTCGCCGTCGGCCAGAACTTCTTCGGCGACGGCAGCTTCAGGATCACCGACACGCTCGCCGACGGCCAGACCTTCAATGGCCCGGCGACCTTCAGCGTCACGCGCGCCGGCATCACGCAGAGCATTCCGTTGATCGTCACGAGCACGCTGAACCCCGACGGCACGACCACGCTGGTCTTCGATCTGGCCGCCTCGCTGCAGGCGGCGTCGAGCGGGCCCGCGGCGCTCGGCGCGCTGGTCGGGGACCTGGCCTTCGAGGACTCGCGCGACGGCGCCACCACGGCGGTGATCAGCTACGGCACCACCATCGCGCAGACCTACGTGACGCCGCACCCGCCGCACCCCGAGATCAACGAAGGCGACGCGGTCGGCAACAACGCGACGGTGACGGGAACCCTCCTCGTCGACGCCATCAACCTGACCGGCTTCGACGAGTCTGACGGCTCCGCGACCACGAGCACGATCCCCACGCGCCAGGTCGACATCCAGCTGGTGTCGGTCAACAGCGGCCCGCCGGCGGCCACGCCAGAGCTGCACCCGGGCGACGTGGTCACCTTCCGCATGAGCTACGACCTAGTGACCGGCGACTACGAAGGCTTCCGCCTCACTGCCTACATGCCGCAGCCGCTGCTCAACCTCGCGGGCGTCACCTGGAGCCAGGGCGCCGGCATCGGCCAATGGACACTGGGGCCGGGCAACACCAACCCCGATGGCGTGGACTCGGTCACCACCGGCCCGGGCAACTCGGTCGTCTTCGACTTCGGGAACTACGTCAACTCCACCGTCAACGGCAGTCGCATCGAAGTGCAGTTCACCTTGCGCGTGGGCGACCAGCCCTTCGCCGACCAGCGCGAGCTCGACGTGCTGGCGCAGTCCGACCAGCAGACGACGATCGTGAAGAACCATCTGGTCTCGTCCGACGTGGCGGTGATCACCTCCGTGGCCGAGCCGGTGCTGGACATCCGCCATGGCGTTGTGTCCACCAGCCAGGGCACGGTGACCGGCACCACCGGCACGTGGAACGCACCCGGATCCGCCGGCGTACCTTTCCAGGGCAGCGTGACCGACCTCGCGGCGGTGGATGGCAACGTCACCGGCATCGATGCGGGCGACACCGTGCGGCTGGCCACCGCCATCGAGAACCGCGGCGGCGGCGGTGCCTTCGATGTGCAGACCACCGTCACCCTGCCTGCGGGCCTGGGCTTCGTCGGCGGCAGCCTGGCCACGGCGAACCTGCAGATCTATCGCGGCGACGGCACCCTGCTCGTCGCCGGCACCGACTACAGCGTGGCCGGCAACGAGATCACCTTCCTCGACGCCGGTTTCACCCCCACGCTCGCACCCGGCCGCCCGGGCACGGCCGCCGATGCGAGCGGCGCCAACATCGTCGTCATCACCTACGACGCGGTCGTGAGCGGCACCATCGACGCGGCCCGCACCCTGCAGAGCACTGCCGCGCTGACCCACTACGCCAGCGTCGAGGGCGGCTCCGACTTCGCGCCGACCGACATCACCGAACTGGCCAACCAGCAAGTGGCGTCGCCCGCGGTCATCAAGACCTTTGCGGGCGGCAGCCTGGACAACAGCGACTCGAGCGCCACGCACACCACCGGCAGTGACCTGGTGATCGGCGAAAGCATGCTCTACGACATCGTCGTGACTCTGCCCGAAGGCACCACGCAGTCGCTGCGGCTGGACGACCTGATTCCGGCCGGCCTGCGGCTGGACACGAGCTTCAACGGCGGCCTCGGCTACCAGCTCATCACGACGACGGCCGGCAGCGCGGCGCTCGCCGCGGACTTCAGCGGCACGATCACGCCCGGGGCGATCAGCGCCCTGTCGGGCACCATCGGCGGCGACGGCGCCGGCGCCCGGCTGGCCTTCACCGCCGCCGGCGCCACGGCGGACAACGTCATCGGCAACAACAGCTTCGTGGTCCGCCTTCGGCTCGTGGCGAGCAACGTCGCGGCCAACCAGTCGAACCGGGCGCTGCAGAACAGCGCGCAGATCACTTTCAGCGACCCGGACACCGACACGCCCAATGGCGCCACGCCCGTCGATCGCACCGTCGCGCTGACCGGCGGTACCCCCACCGTCACCGTACGCGAGCCGACGCTGCAGATCGCGCAGACGCTGGTCACCGATCCGGGCCTGGGTTTCGACGATGGCGATCCGGTCGAATTCACCATCACGATCAGCAACGGCAACGGCGGCAGCGACTTCGACGCCTTCGACATCAGCCTGCTCGACAACCTGCCGACCGAGATGAGCAACCTGGCGATCGCCGGCGTCGCCTACCAGGGCGCGGCGACCAATCACGGCGGCGTCGATTTCGAGATCGTCGGCGGACAGTTGCGCACCGCCTCCGGCGCCAACATCGACATCGGCAAGGGCGGCAGCATCGTGCTGCGCATCACCGGCGTGGTCAACGCCTCGGCCGCCGCGGAGTCCGCCTTCACCAACACGGCGCAGGTGCAGTGGACCAGCCTCGACGGCACCACCGCCGGCACGGCCGATCCGACTGGCGAACGCACCGGCGTCGATGGCGGTCTCGGCACCGGCGTGCTCAACGACTACCGGCGCAACGTCACGCTGAGTTTCGACGTGGCCCAGGCCATCCAGGTCTCCCGCGTCGGGGGACTGCCGAACACGCCGGCCCTTTCGCCGACCTCCGGTGAACTGGAACAGGTCACCATCGGCGAAGTGATCCGCTACCGCGTGGTGGTGCTGGTGCCCGAGGGCAACAACCCCAATTACCACGTGCAGGTCACGCTGCCCGCCGGCCTCGGATTCATCACGCCCGATGCACTCCAGAACGTGGTGCGCGTCGCCCTCATCTCCGAAAACGAAATGTCGACCGACGTCAACCTGGTCGTCGGCGGCACGCTGTTCATCTTCGGCAACGAGAACAGCCCCGAAGCGCAGGACATCACGCCCGGTCTCTCGGGTCCCGCGCCGACCGGGGTGTTCAATCCGGCGCTCATCCACGTGGTCGTCAATCCCGACGGCAGCCAGACCGTCACCTTCGACTTCGGCAACCTGGTCAACGGCAATCCCAACGACCCGGACCGCGAAGGGATCTCGCTGGAGTTCAACGCACGCGTGCTCAACCAGGCTTCCAACAGGGCGGGCGCGGTGCTCAACGTGACGGCCCTGGAACTCGTCGGTGGAGGGTCGCGCGCGGTCGGCAACATCGTGGGCGAGCGCATCGTCGAACCGGCCTTCGCCAGCGTCGACAAGCGCGTGATCGACTTCAATCCGAATCCGGCCGGCACGACCGGCACGGCCACCGTGGCGCTGACCTTCGTCGAGAGTGGCACGCTGTCGGCCTTCAATACCCATCTCGTGGATTCGTTCCCGGTCGGGAGCGGCTACAACTTCGTGAGCATCTCGCTGAACGGCACGGTCTATACCGCAGCCAATCTCCCTGCCGGCATCACCGTCGGCACCGCCGGCGGACTGACGGTCGATTTCGACCAGCTCGATCCCAACACGCGGATCCAGGTGATCTACCAGGTCACGCTGCCGAATTCCGCAGCGATTGCGAGCAGCAACGCGGTGCTGACGTGGTCGAGCCTTCCGGAGACCTTCACCACCTGGGGCGGCACACCGGTGGGCGTCGATGGCACCGTCAACGGTGAACGCACCGGCATCGGCGGCGCGCCGAATACCTATGTGCTCGCGGAAGGCGCGGGCCTTGGCATCATCCAGGGCACGCTGTGGGACGACACCGCCTCCGCCACCCCCAGCGCGGTGCCCGACGGCCCGGCGCTTCCCGGACAGACCGTGAGCCTGACCTGGGGCGGCGTGGACGGCAATCTCGCCACGACGGCCGACAACCGCGTGTTCACGACGACGACCGATGCCAACGGGCAGTACCGCTTCGGCGTGCTGCCTGCCGGCGTGTTCCGCATCGACACGCCGACCGGCACCATCAGCTATCCGCAGCCGCTCGGCGACCTGCGCGTGCGCATCGACACGCATGCGGCGAGCCCGCTCGGGCAGATCGTCGTCACCCTCGGCGAAGGCGCGACGGCCGCCGCGAACGCCGGCTACGTCGAGCAAAACGATGCCCCCGTGAACCACCTGCCCGCGGTGGCGCCCGACGGCCTCGAGGACGTGACGCTCGCCATCAGCGGCCTGTCGGTGACCGACGTCGACGCCGCCAGCGGCACGCTCGACATCACGCTCTCGGTGCTGAACGGCACGCTGTCGCTGACGAGCGTGCCGGCAGGCGTCACGGTGAGCGGTTCCGCCACGGCGACCTTGAGACTCAGCGGCAACCTCGCGGCCCTCAACCTCGCGCTGGCCAACCTGCAGTACCTGGGCAACCAGGACTTCAACGGCACGGACACGCTCACCATCCTGACCAACGACCGCGGCAACACCGGCGATGCGAACGGCGACGGCACGCCGACGCAGAACCCGGCCGACGCGCTGACCGATCAGGACACCCTCGCGATCGTTCTCGCGCCGGTGAACGACCAGCCCGTGGCGGTCGACGACGCCGCGGACGCCACGGAGGCCGGCGGCAGCGACAACCGGCAGGTCGGCGTCGATCCGACCGGCAACCTGCTGGACAACGACACGGATGTCGACATCGCCACCAATGCGGACGAGCTGCGCGTCATCACGGTGGGGCTGGAAGGCACGCCGGAGCTTCCCTTGCCATCGATCGGCGCGAGGACCTTCGCCGGGCTCTACGGGACGCTGACCGTCGGCCTGGGCGGCGGCTACCAGTACGTGGTCAACAACGACGACCCGGCCGTGCAGGCGCTGCGGCTTTCAGGCCAGACCCTGGTCGAGCGCTTCAACTACACGCTCTCGGACATCGAAGGGCTGCGCGACAGCGCGGTGCTGACGGTCACCATCCACGGCGCCAACGACACGCCCGTGGGCGCGAACGATGTCGGCAACGCCGTCGAGGCCGGCGGCGTGAACAACGGCACCCCGGGCAGCAACGCGACGGGCAATGTGCTGTCGAACGACACCGATGTCGACAGCGTCGCCAACGGCGAGACCCAGCAGGTCACGGGCGTCCGCAATGTCCCGCCCCTGGCGCAGGGCCCCGTGTCCATCGTGAACCCGGGCACCACGGGCGCCAACGGAACGGTCGTGATCGGCCTCTACGGAGCCCTGACCATCGGCTCGGACGGGAGCTACCGCTACGTCGTCTTCGACAACGATCCCACGGTGCAGCGCATGGTGCCGGGCGATACGCTGAACGACATCTTCAGCTACCGGGTCACGGATGCCGCGGGACTGGACGATCTGGTCGAGCTGCGCATCGTCATCGGCGGCGCCAACGACAACCCGGTCGCGAGCGACGACCATGCCAATGCGCAGGCCGCGTCCACCAACGGCAATGCCGCGGAAAGCAATCCGGCCGGCAACGTGATCCTCTTCCCGAGCCGCCCGGGCACCATCGACCAGCCCGGCGGCAACGGCGTGGATACCGACGTGGACCGCACGGACACGCCCAATACGCTGCTGGCCGTGAACGGCATCGGCACCGGACCGGAAAGCTCGGCCCCTCCGCTGACCCCCGTGGTGCCCGGTACCAGCGTCGTCAACGGCACTTCGATCGCCGGCACCTATGCCTTGCTGGGCGGCGTGCCGGTGACGGGCGATTTCGGCACGCTGGTCATCGGGGCCGACGGCGCCTACACCTTCGACGTCAACAGCGACAACGCGACGCTCCAGGGTCTGCAGGCCGGGCAGACGGTCGACGTCATCTACACCTACCGGATCACCGACACCAGCGGCCTCGTCGACACGGCGCAGCTCGTCATCACGGTGCGCGGGGTCAACGATCCGCCAGTGGCGCAGAACGTCGTGGCGCTGGCCACCGAGCGCGGTGGCGTGGCCAATGCGACGCCGGGCGTCGATCCGACCGGCGATGTCACGAGCGTCGCCTTCGATCCCGACGGCGATCCGTTGACCGTGACCTTCGTGCGTCCCGGTGCGGAGGGCGCGGGCGGCACCGACACGCCGGTCGGCCCGACGGGCGGGGTCGTCGCCGGCCAGTACGGCACGCTCACCCTGCAGGCCAACGGCACCTACACCTACGCGGTCGACAACGCCAACGCTGCGGTACAGGCCCTGCGCCAGGGCTCCGACGTGCTGATCGAACGCTTCACCTTCACGATCGATGACGGCAACGGCGAGACCGACCTGGGCGAGGTCATCGTGCTCGTCCGCGGCCAGAACGACAACCCGGTGGCCGCCGACGATGCCGCCACCGCCGTGGAGGCCGGCGGCCAGAACAACAACCAGCCGGGCGTCGACCCGACCGGCAACGTGCTCGCCAACGACACCGACGTGGACGGCGGTGAAGTCGCCACGGACCCGATCGACTATGGCGAGACGCATGCGGTGTCGTCCGTGCGCACCGGCACCGAGGCGGCGTCCGGCACCGCGGGCGTGCTCGGTACCGAACTGCGCGGCACCTATGGCTGGCTGACCTTGAACGCCGACGGCGCCTACACCTACCGCGTGGACAACAACGACCCCGCCGTGCAGGCCCTGCGCCGCGACATCGACACGCTCGGCGACAGCTTCAGCTACACGGTGATCGACGCGGCCGGCGCGCAGGACCGCGCAACCCTCACGGTGACGATCCAGGGCGCCAACGACACACCCACGGCGAACCCGACCAACGTCGTCGCCATCGAGGCCGGCGGCCTGAACAACAGCACGCCGGGCACCGACCCATCGGGCGACGTCCTCACCCTGTTCGATGACGTGGATGGATTCGGCGAGACGCTGCAAGCCTCCAGCATCATCCACGCCACAGGCGCGGGTCCCGTCAGCGGCGTCATCGGCACGCCGTTCACCACCAACTACGGCACGCTGCTGCTGAACGCCGACGGAACGCTCAGCTACACGCTGGACAACAGCAATCCGGTCGTCCAGGCGCTGCGCACCCCTTCCGACACGCTGGTCGAGACCTTCGTCTACCAGATCCGCGACCTCGCCGGCGCGACGAGCTCGGCACCGCTCACCGTCACGATCCAGGGCCGCAACGACAACCCGGTTGCCGTGGACGACGTGGCCTTCGCGACGGAAGCCGGCGGCACCGCCAACGGAACGCCCGGGGTCGATCCCACGGGCAATCTGGTGGCCAACGACACCGACGTCGATGCGGGCGACACGCGCACCCTCACGGGCATCCGCGTCGGCCCCGAATCGGAGAGGACCGACTTCGTCGCGGTAGCTGCCGCCCATGCCATCAACGGCACCTACGGCACCCTGACCGTGGCCGCCAACGGCGCCTACAGCTACCAGGTCGACAACAGTCTGGCGGCGGTGCAGGCGATGCGGCCTGGAGACACGTTGACGGAAGTGTTCAGCTACAGGATGCGCGACACCGCGGGTGCCACCGACATCGCCCAGCTGACCATCACCGTCCGCGGCGCATGGGACGCGCCGGTCGCGGTCGACGACGTCGCGGTGGCCGTCGCGAACAACGGCGTCGGCGTCACGGTCAATCCGTCCCGCAACGTGCTGGACAACGACACGGATGTCGACCGGGCCGATGTATTGAGCGTCAGCGGCATTCGCGTCGGACAGGAAGCCGCCGGCGGCGCGCTACAGCCCGTGAACGCGGGCACCACCAATGCCGACGGGACGGCGATCGACGGACTCTACGGTCGGCTGATCATCGGCGCCAACGGTGCGGCCAACTACTTCGTCGACACCACCAATCCCACAGTGCTGGCGCTCGGGCCGCTGCAGTTCGTCGACGAATACTTCACCTACCAGGCGACGGATCAGGGAGGACTGAACGACCTGGCGCAGATCCACATCGCCATCCGTGGCGTCAACGATCTCCCGGACGGGGTTGCGGACGTCGCGGCGGCGGTCGAGGCCGGTGGCCTGAACAACGCACAGGCGGGCGTCGATCCCCGCGGCAACGTGCTGGCCAACGACGTCGACCTCGAAAGCGATCCGCTGGTCGTCACGTCGGTGCGCACCGGCACCGCGACAGGCACCGGCGCCGCCGGCACGCTCGGCACCAGCCTGCGCGGCCTGTACGGCGATCTCACGCTCAACGCCGACGGCAGCTACACCTACGTGACCGACAACAGCCTGCCGGCGGTGGAGGCCCTTCGCACGAGCGGCCAGACGCTGAGCGAGACCTTCACCTACACGCTGGAAGACATCTGGGGCGCGCCCGGCACGGCCGAGCTGCGCGTCACCATCGACGGACGCAACGACACGCCCATCGCGCGCGACGACAACGCGACCGCCGTCGAGGCCGGCGGCATTGCCAACCGGACGCCGGGGGTCAATCCCACGGGCAACGTCCTCGTCAACGACAGCGACGTCGACAGCGTCGCCAACGGCGAGACCATGCAGGTGCTGGGCGTGAGCAATGCGATCGGCCAATCGTTCGATGCCGGCCGGGTGCTGGCCGTGAGCAATGCCGTGGGGCAGACCGCCGCCCCCGGCCAGGTGCTGATGGGCCTGTACGGCCAGCTGACGCTGAACGCCGATGGCAGCTACAGCTACGTGCTCGACAACGCCAATCCCACCGTGCAGGCGCTGCGGAATCCGGACGAGACGCTGAGCGAGACCTTCACCTACCGCATTCGCGACACCGCCGGCGCGACGTCCGAAGCCCATCTGAATGTGCTGATCCGGGGTGCCAACGATGCGCCGGTCGCGACGGACGACAGCAATGTCGCTCTCGGCGAAACGCCCGCGCCGCACGCCAGCGGCAACGTGCTTCCGAACGACACCGACGTGGACGGCGGCGACGGCCTGCAGGTGATCGCGATCCGCACCGGCGCGGAGACAGGCTCCGGCACCGCCGGCGCGCTCGGGCAGAGCGTCGTGGGACGCTACGGCACGCTCGTGATCCATGCGGACGGCAGCTACACCTACACGATCGACCAGACCAATCCCGACGTGCTCGCCGCCGGCAGGCTGGGCCGCGTGCTGCAGGACGTGTTCACCTACACCATCGCCGATCGCGCGGGCGCCACCGATGCGGCGCAACTGCTGATCAACCTCGACATCCCGGCGCCGTACGTCGCGCCGCCGTCGGACAACTACTTCTCCTTCCTCCTGGATCGCGACTACCGGGAGCCAGTGCAGCTAGGCATGCATCCCGCCATCTACATCACGCCGGTCGTGCAACAGATCGACGCCGCCCTGACCGTCTCCGCCTGGAGCAGCGACGGCACCCAGGTCCTGTGGCAGCTGACGCCGGAGATCCGCAGCACCTCGCTGGGCGCCGGCCTCGGCGAGGTGCCGGACCAGCACGTCGCGCGCGCCGTCGATGCGAGCCGGCGCAACAGCGAACTCGACACGGCCCGGATCGCCGGGCGCGAGGGCCGCGTCAGCCTCAGCGCCGACGGGCTGCTTGCCAACCCCTCGCTCTTCACCGTCGATGCCGACGACCTCGCGGTCACGGCGGACGAAGCGCCGTCCGATCCGCAGACCGCCCTCGGCTTCATGGAGCAGTTGCGCGAGGCCGCGCAGCGCCTTCATCCGCTTGGGCAGGCAGGCATCGCCGCACCCGAACCGAACCGCCTCTGACAAGACAAGGAAGAACATGGCCGGTCATTCCTCCAAGCTGCTGAGCGCAACCCTGGGATCGGTGCTGGTGCTGAGTGCATGCGGCGCCCTCGAACCCACCCCGTACACGCAGGAAGAGCTGCGCAAGCGGGTGTCCAGCGACAAGGTGCGCATGTATGCAGACCAGGAGCCGGTCACCGTCCCGATCACCTTCTACGAAGCGGCGGCGCGTGCGCTCAAGTACAACCTCGACTACCGCCTGAAGCTGATGGAAGGCGCATTGGCGGCCAACCTGCGCGATGTCGCCAGCTACGAGATGCTGCCGCGCCTGGTGGCGTCCGCCGGCTACGTGGGCCGCAACAACGACTCGGGCGGCACCTCGATCGGCATCGAGGACCGGCAGGTGAGCCTGCGCGCATCCACCTCCGAGCAGCGCGATCGCGACCTCTACGGCCTGGGCCTGAGCTGGAGCCTGCTCGACTTCGGCATGGCGTACTACCGCACGCAGCAGAAGGCCGACCAGATCCTGATGGCGAACGAACGCCGCCGCAAGGTCGCGCAGAACGTGCTGCAGGACGTGCGCAATGCCTACTGGCGCGCGCTGGGCGCGCAGCGCCTGCTGCCGGAGGTCGACGGCCTCCTGGCGCGCACGCACAAGGCGCTGGAAGCCGCGCGCGAGGCGGAGACCAAGGGCCTGCTGCCGCGCCAGGACATCCTCGCCTACCAGCGCGCCCTGCTCGATTCGGTCTACCTGCTCACCGTGCGGCGCCAGGACCTGGAGTTCTCGCAGGCCGAACTCGCGGCGCTGATGTCGCTGCCGCCCGGTTCGCGCATGGTGCTGGCCGACACGCCCGAGCCGGCCTTGCCGGAGGTCACGAAGGACGTCGACCGCCTCGAACAGCTTTCGCTGGAGACCCGCCCCGAGATCATGGAGGAGTGGTATCGCGCGCGCGTGGACGACTACGACATCAAGATCGCCAAGGCGCAGTTGTGGCCGAACGTCACGCTCAACTACGGCCGCTTCTATGACTCGAACATCTTTCTCTTCAACAACACCTGGAACGCCGGCGCAGCGACGATCTCCTTCAACCTGCTGAAGCTGCTGCAGCTTCCTTCGTTGAATGCCGCCCAGCAGAGCCAGGACCAGACCGCCGAGGCGCGGCGCGTGGCGCTGTCGATGGCGGTGCTGACGCAGGTCCGCGTCGGCTACCTGCGCTACCAGCTCTCGCGTCAGGAAGTCGAGTTCGCCGACGAGAGCCTGCGCGTGGACCGGCGGCTGCTCGAATACGCGCAGTCCGCGCGCACCGCCTCGGTCGGCACCGAGCTGGAACTGATCCGGGCCGAAGGCCGGCTGCTGCTGTCGCGCTACCAGCGCGAGGCGGCCTATTCGAACGCGCAGGCCGCGCAGGGCCGCCTGTACAACTCGGTCGGCTTCGACGTGCTCCCCGAGGCGCTCGAAAAGAACGACGTGCAGACCGTCGCGAAGGAGATCGAACGCACCGTCAACGGCCAGCGCGGCCTGCTGGCGAGCAGCGAGGAGAAGTCCGATGCGACGACCCCGCGCTGATCGCGCCCTCCTCGCCGTCGCGCTGGCGCTGTCGATGCCGCTGGCCTGGGCCGCGGACCCGCCGCGCAAGCCGAACACCGCCATGGACGACCCGGGCGCGATCCGCGTGCTGCTGGCGTCGCGCCTGGAGACCACGCTGTCCAGCCAGATGAACGGCACCCTGAGCGACCTGCAGGTGGAGCTGGGCCAGAAGGTGGCGAAGAACGCGCTGCTGGCGCAGTTCGTCTGCACCGAGACGCAGGCGCGCGTGAAAGTCGCCGCCGCCGAACTCAACATGGCGCGGCAGAACCTCGATGCCAAGCGCAACCTGCAGAAGCTCAACGCGGCGGGCGACCTCGAAGTGCTGATGGCCACCACCGAGGTCGACAAGACCGAGGGCGCGCTCACGCTCGCGCGCACGCAGAGCGGCTACTGCCAGGTGCGCGCGCCCTTCAGCGGACGCATCGCCAAGGTGCTGGCCAAGCCCCACCAGACCGTCAGCGCCGGCACGCCGTTGTTCGACCTGGTCAGCGACGGCGCGCTGAAGGTGCGGCTCAACGTGCCGTCCACGCTGCTGGCGCGGCTCAAGCCGGGTGCGCCGCTGGTCGTCACCATCCACGAGACGGGCAAGAGCTACCCGGCGCAGGTGAGTGCGATCAATGCGCGCGTCGATGCGGTCGCGCAGACGGTCGAGCTCGAGGCCCGCCTCGACAGCGAGCATCCGGAGCTCATCCCGGGGATGAGCGGCATCGCCCGGTTCCCCACGGACCGTGACTGAACGTCCCCCGCCCGCCGCGCAGCTCCTGCTGAGCCTCAATGCGCTGCGCGATCGGGCGCTGGCAGCGCCGTCACTCGATGCGCTGGCCTTCTCGATGGCCAACGACCTCCATCCGCTGCTGCGCTTCCGGCAGGCGCTGGTGCTGGCGCAGCAGGGCGACCGGCTGGAGCTGCTGTGCGTCTCCGGTCTTGCCAGGCCGAGCGAGGACTCGCCCTACCTCGTGTGGCTGCGCCGCGCATCGCGCTGGCTCTCGACGCAGCTCGAAGACGACAAGCCGCGCTGGCTGGGTCGCGACGCCGTCCATCCGCCCGCCGACATCGCCGAGGGCTGGGCCGAGTGGTGGCCCGCCGGCCTGTGGTGCATTCCGCTGCACGACCGCGACGGCAGGCGCCTGGGCGTGCTGCTCTATCTGCTGGAGCATCCGCCGTCCGAACAGCTCCAGCCGCTGCTGCAAGGCGTCTGGCAGACCTGGGCGCATGCGTGGTCCGCCTTTGTCGCCCGGCGTCGCCTGCCGCGCTGGCGGCCGAAGCGGCGACAGGCGCTGGCCGTGCTCGTGGTGCTCGCCGCGCTGATGCTGTGGCCGGTGCGGCAGACGGTGCTGGCACCGGCCGAGGTCGTGTCGCTGAACGCGCAGGTCATCAGCTCGCCGATCGACGGCGTGATCGAGCGCATGCAGGTGCGGCCCAACCAGGCGGTGGAGATCGGCACGCCGCTCTTCTCGCTGGACGAGACCACGCTGCGCAGCCGCTCGGAAGTGCTCGGCAAGGAAGTTGCGGTGGCCGATGCCGAACTGATGGCCGCGAGCCAGCGCGCATTCGACAACCCGCAGAGCAAGAACGAACTGACCCTGCTCGGTGCGCATGCCCGCCAGAAGCGCGCGGAGCTGGCCGCCGTCGAGACGCAGCTCAAGCGCACGCAGGTGCTGTCGCCGCGCGCGGGCGTCGCCGTGTTCAGCGACCCGAACGACTGGCTCGGCAAACCGGTGGTCACCGGCGAGCGCATCCTGCATGTGGCCGATCCGTCGCAGCCCGCGATGCGGGTGCAGCTGCCCGTGGCCGATGCCATCGCGCTGGAGCCCGGCGCCAAGGTCACGCTGTTTCTCACCGCCTACCCGCTCGACCCGCTGCACGGGCAGATCCTGGAGACCAGCTACCAGGCCAAGCCCAGCGAGGAAGGCGTGTCTTCGTACCGCCTGCTCGCGAGCATCGAGGATGCGCCGCCGCATGCCCGGCTCGGTCTGCACGGCACGGCCAAGCTCTACGGCGAGCGCGTGATCCTCGGCTACTACCTCCTGCGCCGGCCGCTGGCCGCCGTGCGCGCATGGACCGGCCTGTGAACGACGACCTCGCCGAGCAACCCACCCCGCCCTTGCGCGAGGACCTGCGGCTCAGCGAGGCCGGCCCCGACCCGCGCGGCAATCCCGCATGGGTGATCCAGGACACGGTGGTGAACCGCTTCTATCGCATCGGCTGGCTCGAATTCGAATGCCTGCTGCGCTGGGGCCAGTCGCCGCGACGCATCAGCGAGCAGATCGCCGAGCAGACCGCGCTGAAGCCCGATGCACGCCAGGTGCTGGACTTCCGCCGCTTCCTGGAGCAACACCAGTTGCTGCGCCCCGGCCCCGAAGCCGTTGCCCGCTTGCAGGGTCGAAGCCGGGGCAACGCGTGGACGAGCTGGCGCTGGTGGCTGCATCACTACCTCTTCTTCCGCATTCCGCTGCTTCGCCCGCAAGTGCATCTCGCGCGCATCGCGCGGCACCTGGGCTGGCTGTTCAATCCAGTGACTGCGTGGCTCGTCATTCTCCTGGGCGCGCTGGGCATCGTGCTTGTGCTGCACCAGTGGGACACCTTTGCCACGGACGTCGTCGAGTCCTTCTCCACCGAAGGCTTGCTCAGCTTCGCGCTGGCCCTGATCGTCGCGAAGACGCTGCACGAGCTCGGCCATGCGCTGGTCGCCACGCGGCTCGGCCTGCGCGTGGCGCACATGGGCATCGCCTTCGTGGTGATGTGGCCGATGCTCTACACCGACACCGGCGAGAGCTGGAAGCTGCGCAGTTCGCGCCAGCGTCTCGCGATCGCGTCCGCGGGGATCCTCACCGAACTCGGATTGGCCGGTCTCTCGACGCTCGGCTGGGCGCTGTGCGATCCGGGTCCGCTGCGCAATGCGCTGCTCTACCTCGCAACCACGAGCTGGGTGCTCTCGCTCGCATTGAACGCGAGCCCGTTCATGCGCTTCGATGGCTACTTCATCCTGTCGGACCTGCTGGACTTCCCGAACCTCCATGAGCGTTCGTCGGCGCTGGCCCGCGTGACGCTGCGGCGCTCTGTGCTCGGTCTCGACGAAGCCTGGCCCGAGCCTTTCAGCCCCGCGCGCCGGCGGATGCTCGTCGCCTTCGCGGTCGTGACCTGGCTCTACCGGCTGGTGTTGTTCCTCGGCATCGCGGTGGCGGTCTACCTGTTCTTCTTCAAGCTGCTGGGCATCGTGCTCTTCGCGGTCGAGATCTCGTGGTTCATCGTCATGCCGGTGTGGCGCGAGCTGAAGCACTGGTGGGCGCGGCGCAAGGACGTCGTGCGCGGGCGGCGCATCGTGCTGGGGATGGTGCTCGCCGCCATCGTGCTGGTGCTGGCCGTGCCATGGCGCACGCAGATCCATTCGCGGGGCGTGGCCCGCGCCGAACAGCAGCTCCGGGTGTATGCGCCCTACCCGTCCCTGATCCAGCGGATCCATGCGGCCGGCGTGGTGCGGCCCGGCGACACGCTCGCGGTGCTCGACGAGCCCGACATCGCCGCGCGCAGCCAGGGCAACGAAGCCAGCATCCGCGGCTACCAGGAGCGACTGGCCGGCCTGCTGGCAGACCCCTCGGGGCTGGCGCAGGAAGCCGCCACCCGCCAGCGGCTCATCGCGCAGTTCGAGCAGGTGCGCGCCGCCCGCACGGAGATGGCCCGGCTGAATTTGCAGGCGCCCTTCGCCGGCGAGTGGCTGGACGTCAACCCCGAATGGAACAGCGGCCAGTGGATCGGCAGCCGCGAGCTGATCGGCGTGCTCGTCGATCCCGCGCGCTGGCAGGTCGATGCCTACGTCAAGCAGGAGGAGGTGCAGCGCCTGAGCGTCGGCGGCCGTGTGCGCTTCTATCCCGAAGGCCAGCCCAGGCCGATCGGCGGGCGCGTGATCGCCATCGCCACCACGCGCGTGAATCAGTTGGAGCATCCGATGCTGGCGTCGCGCTTCGGCGGACCGCTGACCACCGTGCCGCATGGCGAGGCGCTGGTGCCGGCGCCCGCGTTGTTCCACGTGCTGGTGCAGCTCGACGAGCCCGTGCCAGGGCTGAAGGAAACCCGCGGCCATCTGCAGATCGAGGCCGCGCGGCGCAGCCTTCTGGCCGATGGGTTCACCCGGCTGTTTGCCGTCGTGCTGCGGGAGAGCGGGTTCTGATGGCCGGCCACCCGGGACGGGTCGCGCCTTCCCCTTCAGGCTGATTGACGCCGGCGCAGGCGACGTATAAAAGCGCCGAATGGTTGCCGACGCTCATTACGCGGTCTGCCGGAAGTACGCTTCCATCGGGTTGGCTGCGGTGTGCGTGTTCGTGACAGCGGGCATGGCCCGCGCGCAGGACTCGGCGATCCCCGCCTTCAAGTCGGTCGATTCGATGGAAGCGCGCATGCAGGGTTGCGTGACCTGCCACGGCCAGAGCGGCCAGGGGACGAGCAACGCCTACTTCCCGCGCATCGCCGGCAAGCCCGCCGCCTATCTCTACAACCAGCTCGTCGCCTTCCGCGACGGCAGGCGCGAGTACCCGCCGATGAACTACCTCATCGCGTACCTGCCCGATGCCTACCTGCGCGAGATCGCCGAGTACTTCGCGAAGCAGCGACCGGCCTTCGAGGCCAAGCAACCGATCGGAGCCGCGCCCGAAGTGGTTGCGCGCGGGTCGACACTGGCGACTACGGGCGATGCGAGCAAGCAGTTGCCGGCCTGCATCGCCTGCCACGGCGCGGGCCTCACCGGCATGGAGCCCGGCATTCCCGGACTGGCCGGCCTGCGCGCGTCGTACATCGTGGCGCAGCTCACGCGCTGGCGCACCGGCGGTCGGCAGGCAGCACCACCCGACTGCATGAAGCGCATTGCCGATCGCCTCACGGAGACCGATGTGCATGCAGTGGCCACCTGGCTGGCCGCGCAGGACGCGCCCGCCGATCCATCGCCCGCGAAGGCCAACCTCCAGGCCATGCCGATCTCGTGCGGCAGCCAGAAGCCCATGCCATGAGGACGCCATGAGGAAAGGCACGCGCATCGTCCTCGTCACCGTGGTGGTCGCGGCGGTCGTGGTCGCGGGCGCGCTCGCGATCTTCATGCCCGGCTACCTGCCGGTGACCCCCGGCGCGGTCCCGATGGACGCGACCACGCAGATGATCAGGAAGGGCGAATACCTCGCGCGCGCCGGCGATTGCGTGGCCTGCCACTCGAACCCCGGCGACAAGCAGTTCGCGGGCGGGCGGCCGATGCCCACGCCTTTCGGCAATCTCTACGCGCCCAACATCACGCCCGACGACGACACCGGGATCGGCAAATGGACCCCCGACGACTTCTACCGGATGTTGCACAACGGCGTGTCGAGGGACGGCTCCCTGCTGTATCCGGCGATGCCTTTCGCGTCGTACACCAAGGTGACGCGCGAGGACTCGGACGCCATCTATGCCTACCTGATGTCGGTGCCGCCCGTGGCCCTGAAGAACCGGCCACACGAACTGAACTTCCCGTTCAACCAGCGTGACCTGCTGATCGGCTGGCGCACGCTCTACTTCAAGCAGGGCGAGTACGTGCCGGACAAGAGCAAGTCGACGCAGTGGAATCGCGGCGCCTACCTGGTCGAGGGCCTGGGCCATTGCGCGATGTGCCACACGGCCATCAACCGGCTCGGCGGCTCCAAGACCTCGCAGGAGTTCGAAGGCGGGATGATCCCCAACCAGAACTGGTATGCGCCCTCGCTGACATCGAATCGCGAGGCCGGGCTCGGCAACTGGAGCATCAAGGACATCAAGGACCTGTTGCAGGTCGGCGTCTCGCACCGGGCCACGGTGTACGGGCCGATGGCCGAAGTGGTCTACAACAGCCTTCAATACCTGAGCGACGAAGACGTCGAGGCGATGGCGGTGTACCTCAAGGAACTGCCTCAGCGCGACTCGGAACCCCCGCCGACCAGCAGCGCGCGGCTGGTGAGCCCGAACGTCATGGAGCTCGGTCGCAAGACCTACGCGAAGCAATGCTTCATGTGCCACGGCGACGAGGGCAAGGGCTTTCCGCCGAGCTACCCGCCGCTGGCGAGCAACCAGTCGATCACGATGTCGTCGCCGGTCAACTCGATCCGCATGGTGCTGAACGGCGGCTACGCGCCCGGGACGATGAAGAACCCGAGGCCGCATGGCATGCCGCCCTTCTCGCACATCCTCGACGACGAGGAAGTGGCGGCTGTCGTCACCTACATCCGCGTCGCCTGGGAGAACAGCGGAACCCCGGTCGCGCCCGCGCAGGTCAGCGATCTGCGCAAGATCATTCCGGAATAGGACGAGGCCGCACCATGGCAACGCGTGACGACGATTCGACGGCTGCGAGTGCATCGGATCCCGCGCACGACGACGCGCGCATCGAGGAGATCGTGCGCCGCGGCCCCGCAGGCACGTTCGCGGTAGTCGGTGTCGCCACCTTCCTCGTCATCGCGATGCTGTTCATCTTCTACTTCTTCGCATTCCTTCCGCGGGGAGTCGTCCAGTGACGCCGACGGGCGCCGATGCCGCGCACGCCTCGGTGGCCGTCGCCGACGCGGCCGAGCGGCGCTGGGCCGTCATCGTCGTGCTCATCGTCGTGCTGCTGCTGGCGACGATGATCTTCACCAGCCTGCACTGGGCGTCGATGCCGCCGTCGCGCGTGGAAACGATCGACCCGCGCACGCTCCATGTTTCGGGCGAGTTCGTCGAGGACAACCTGGGCACGACGCTCGGCGCGGACGGCAAGGTGACGGTTCGACTCGTCGCGCAGCAGTATTCGTTCGAGCCGCAATGCCTGGTGGTGCCGGCCGGCATGCCGGTGACGTTTCGCGCGACCAGCACCGATGCCGTCCACGGCTTCGTCGTCGACAAGACCAACGCGAACGTGATGCTGGTTCCCGGCTTCATCGCCACTTTCACTACCCGCTTCGACAAGGCCGGCGAGCGCCTGATGCCCTGTCACGAGTACTGCGGCACGGGGCACGAGGCCATGTGGGGGCGCGTGCAGGTGCTGCCTGCCGACGAGTTCCTCGCCAAGGCGAAGGGCGGAGAAAGGATGCACTGTGTTTCTCGCTAGACGACTCGTGCTCGCGCACTTCTGGGTCGCCTTCGCGGCCTTCGCGGTCGCCATCGTGCTCGGCGAATGGCAGATGTTCGTGCGCAGCCCGCTCAGCGCCTGGATCGGTGATCCGGAGCACTACTACCGCTCGGTGACCGGCCACGGCACGGTGATGGGCTACGTGTTTCCGACGCTGGTCGCGATGGGCTTCGGCTATGCGATCAGCGAACTGGCGTTGAAGCGACCCCTTCTCGGCATGCGCTGGGCGTGGATCGGCTTCTGGACGGTGATCGTGGGCACGGTGATGGCGGCCACGCCGATCGCGATGGGCCGCGCCTCCGTGCTCTATACCTTCTACCCGCCGATGATCGGGAGCGCGTTCTACTACCTGGGCGTCGTGCTGGTGGTGGTCGGCTCGTGGGTGTGGGTGGCACTCATGGGCATCAACCTGTGGGCCTGGAAGAAGGACAACGCGGGCAAGGCCGTGCCGCTGGCGATGTTCGGCAACGTGGCCGGCGCCTATCTGTGGGCATGGACCTCGGTGGGCGCGGCGATCGAGATCCTCTTCCTGATCCTGCCAGTGGCGCTCGGCTTCAAGGACACCATCGACGCCGGCCTGTCGCGCGTGTTCTTCTCGTGGACGCTGCACGCCATCGTGTACTTCTGGCTCATGCCGAGCTACATCGCGTTCTACACGATCGTGCCGCGCGCCATCGGCGGGCGCCTCTACAGCGACACGATGGGGCGCGTCGCCTTCGTGCTGTTCCTCGTCTTCTCGATGCCGATCGGCATCCACCATCTCTTCGCGGATCCGCAGGTAGGCTTCGGCATCAAGTTCCTGCACTCGGTGTTCACCGCGATGGTGGCGGTGCCGACCTTCCTGACGGTGTTCACCATCGTCGCGTCGGTCGAGATCGCGGCGCGGCTGCGCGGCGGCAAGGGCCTCTTCGGATGGGTCAAGGCACTGCCGTGGGACAACCCGATGATGCTGGCCGTCACCTTCTCCTTCGTCATGCTGGGCCTGGGCGGCGCGGGCGGCCTCATCAACATGAGCTTCCAGCTCAACGAGACCATCCACAACACGCAGTGGGTGACGGGGCATTTCCATCTCATCTTCGCGGGCGCCATCGTCATCATGTATTTCATGGTGGCCTACGACCTCTGGCCGCAACTGACAGGCTGCAGGCCACTGCCTGGAGGACTCGTCAGGACGCAACTGTGGCTGTGGTTCATCGGCATGATGGTGATGACAATGCCCTGGCACTGGGTCGGACTGCTGGGCATGCCGCGGCGCATGGCGTACTTCGATTTCTCCAACCCGGCGCTGGCGGGCCAGGGCTGGACCTTGATCGCCGGTTCTCTCGGCGGGCTGATGCTGGTGATCTCGGCCCTGCTCTTCGTCTTCATCCTGGCGCGCGCGAAGAAGACCGATGTGCAACCGGCGCCCTTCACCTTCAGCACGCCGGTGCACATGCCGACGACCACGCCGGTCGCGCTGAACAGCTTCGGACTGTGGCTCGCGTTGATGATCGCGCTCACGCTCGTGAACTACGGCTTTCCGATCGCCCAGCTGGCATCGCTGAAGGAGACCTCGGTGCCTGCCATTCCCATCGGGGGTCGATGATGCAGGAAGCTCGCCTGTACTCGTGGCGCAACGGCTGGTTTCGCTGGAGCCTGCTCGGCGTCGGCGGAATGACGGTGGTGGCCGTGCTCGCCGGCTTCATCTGGCTGCCCTCGCAGCAGGGCGACTTCACGGCCAAGGGCGTCTGGGACAGCATCTGCCGCGCCGCGGGCGTGCCGAGCGAATGGTCCCTGCAAGGCAAGTGGCCCGGTGCGGGAAAAGGGACGACCCAGGTCGTGCTGACCAGCGACATGGCACGCGCGGGCGGGGGTGCCGCGATCGGCCGGGGCGCCACCATCGCGGTCCAGCAGTGCAGCATGTGCCACGGCGCCCAGGGCATGAGCGAAGCGAATGCGCCGAATCTGGCCGGGCAGTATCCGGAAGTCGTCATCAAGCAACTGCACGACTACA
The DNA here is from genome assembly GCF_051216375.1 of Variovorax glacialis. Taxonomy (NCBI): domain Bacteria; kingdom Pseudomonadati; phylum Pseudomonadota; class Betaproteobacteria; order Burkholderiales; family Comamonadaceae; genus Variovorax; species Variovorax glacialis. Next base: position 153,949 of record NZ_JBPJZT010000006.1, read on the forward strand.
AGCGCGGCGATCGCACCAGCGCCATCATGCAGACGCTCGCGCAAAGGCTGTCGGACAGGGACATCGCGGACATCGCCGCCTACTACGACTCGCTGCCCAAGGCGCGCGCGGCCATCGTGCAGGCAGGCGAACCGGATGCGCCTGCGCTGGTGCGCGTCGGCGATCCGCTGCGCAACATCGTTCCCTGCGTCTCGTGCCACGGCGGCATCGACCACAAGATCGGCGCGCCGTGGCTGGAAGGCATGCCTAAGGAATACCTGCTGAAGGAACTGAAAGCGTTCGCATCCGGCGCCCGGCGCAACGACAGCTTCGGGCAGATGCGCAACATGGTGCGTCCGCTCACGCCGCAGGAGCTCGACAGCGTGGCGGAGTTCTACGCGCGGCGGGAGCCGGCGACGACTGCCAGCCGCTGACCGATGCCGCAGCGAGAGTGCCTCCCGCGAAGATCAATACGGCTGATTGACCACGACGTACTGCGAACCCTGCGGCTGGTACCACACGGTGCCGCACTGCTGGTAGATGAGTCCGCCATAGTTCACCGGCACACAGCCGGCAGGAACAGTGTTCACCATCGAGCCGACGACCGCGGCCGTCACCGCGACCCCGGCCGTAATGGCCGCGGCGGTCGCGACCGGGTGGTAGTCGTTGTCCCAGCCGCCGCGGGTGTTGTTGACGTTCACGTTCACGTTGCGGTTCACGTTCGCGTTGATGTTGTTGACGCTGGTGTTGCGCACGTTGTTGGCACGAACGTCGCGGTTGACGTTGTTGACCTGCCGGTTCGCGCCACCGCCGCCAGCGTGCATTCCGCCGCCACCGGCGCGCGCTCCACCACCGCCGCCCCCGCCCATACCACCCCCTCCCGGCCTTGCCATCGCATCGGGTGTCAGGGCGATGCCGGCCACGAAGAGCGCGGCGATCGGCAGCACGAGCAGCTTGTTGAATGTGTTGTTCATTTCGTTGCCCCTTACTTTGCTTCGAGCGAACGAAGTTCGGCCGCCTTCGCGCCCTGGGGCGGCGTGAAGCGGAAGACGTCGTCCTTGAAGGTCGGATTCAGGTTCCACTCGATGAGCGACACCGACTGCGGCCGCGCGTCGTCGGCCCGATTGGTGATCACGAGCTTGCGCGGCAGCGGCTTGCCGCCGGTCGAGATCCAGATCTGCCAGTCGTAGCTTCCCTGGCGGAAGGCGAAGTGGTCGCACAGGTCGTTGCCGATGAAGTCCTGACCGGCGTTCATGGCGGATTCGAGCTTGTCGAGCGGCGCGGCCGGCGTGCCCCACAGGAAGAGGTCGCTCAACGGAACCTCGACGCGGTACCTGGCCTCCAGCTTCTGGACCAGTTCATCGACGTTGCCGTTGAAATCGACCGTCGAGTAGTACTTCTGCGACGGGAGATAGAGCGTCGCCCGCTGGCCGTCGAAGACGACGATGCGCTCGTTGCGGGCGGTGAACATGCGGGCGCGCAGCTTGTTCGGGCGCTGGACATCCATGTCGGCGTGGGCCGAGTGCTGCAGCTTCTGGCCGTCCGCGAGAACGACCTCGCCGGTCAATTCCGTGGACACGTGAAAGCGCTTGAGCGACTGCAGGAAGGTCCCCATGTCCTTGAGCGCCTGGACCGATGCGGGATTGACCGGGCTCTCCGTCGCCGCGGCGGGCGCCGGGTTGTTTTGCGCATGGATACCGGGCGCGGCGAGTGACAGCCCCAGCAGGGCGGCAGCGAGCAGTTTGTGTGTCAAGGCGATCTCCTGGAGAGCGGGTCGGCGCGTTCGGGAACCAGACTACGACGCGCGACCGGATGTCGCTATGGCACTTTGGTGCAGAGACGATTCGATTCGTATCTTTGCGGCGTCCTGCCGCCCGTCGCACCTGCTACTGTTGCCGCGCCGCGCGCTGCGCGGGCGTCGCCGGCCCTTCCACCGAGTCGATCAGCTCGCGGTAGCCGGGCGCCTCGCGCAATAGCCTCCCCGCGAGCGCGCGAAGCTTGTCGACCTCTTCGTTCGACAGCACGAAGCTGGTCGGCAGGTCCATGAAATAGCGGCGCTCCTTCGGGTCCGTGATCGAGTCGAAGCTCACGTCGATCGCATCGAAGCGAAGGTCGGGCACGTCGGCCTCGGCCTGCGCCTTGGACATGCCGCCGAGCCGCTTGTCGGCGATCTCGAAACGCCGCGCATCGGCCCAGCGCTGGGCGATGTCCTTCAGCAGTTCGACCGACTCGTAGGAAAAGTGATCGATCGGCACGCTCGACGATTGCAGGGCCTGGCTCACGATGCCGGGCGCGCGCGGGCTGCGATCCCAGTTGGTGGCCGGCGCCGACCGGGAATTGACCACCACCACCACGATGCGTCGCAGGTTCCTGAAATCGATCTCCTTCTGGAAGGCCGGGCTCGCCTCCACCTCTTCGAGCGCCTCGATCACGCCACGGAGGCCGAGGTTGTCCGCGACGCCGCCATCGACGACGTGCAGGTAGGGCCGGTTCGCGCTGTCCTCGAAAGCCTGCATGTCGCGGTAGCGCAGCAGCGCGCGGCCGGAGGGTCGTGCCTGGGCTACGGGGTCGGTGACGTCCTTGACCCAGGCGGGCATCACGGCGCCGCAATGGCCGCCGTAGTTCCGGTAGGTCACGGGGGACAGCACCACCGGCACCGCCGACGAAGTGGCGGCCGCCCGCGCCAGCCGCACCTTGCCGAGGTCGGAACAGAGCAGGTCGAAGTGGTCCTGCGAGAACTGGAAGCGCGCGCCGGTCGAGAGGTCGGTGCCGGTCACTCCCGTTGCAGGCGTCTGCCGGGTGAGCAGGTCGTCGAAGGTCGCCCCGTTGAAGAGGATCTCGTCGTAGTAGTCGGCCGCGAGCTCCGACCGGCCGTAGTCCGCACTCGCCAGCTTGAACCAGTTGGTGGGATTCAGCGTGCGGGAGGTGAGCGCGCCTTGCACATCGCGCTTGAGAAAGCGCGACTCGTACTCGGTGAAGAGCTTGTCGCCGTAAAGCGCATAGGCCAGCGCCGTGAAGCTGCCGCCGGACACGCCGGTCACCAGGTCCACTTCGGAGAGCAGGTTGCGCGGGCTGCCATTGACCATGACGTTGGTCCGTCGCAGTTCCTCCAGCACACCGTAGGAAAACGCGGCAGCGCGCGTGCCGCCCCCGGAAAAGGTCAGGACGAACAGCGTCTTGTTGTCGTTCGACACCGAGTGCCGGCGCTTGAGCAGGTTGCCCACGCGGTAGCCGCCGTCCAGGTCGACGTGATCGATCGGCGGATTGATCGGCGCCATGGAGTTGCAGCCGGCCAGCAGCACGGCTGCGCAAGCCGCCACCCAGGCACGGCTACGACGCCGGGACGATGCCGAAGACAAGCTCATGAACATTCACCTCGCGGGCTCCCGTTGCACCGCTTTCGACGGCAGCAACTAACGCGCCAGCTTAACGGGCGAACTCGTCTTTGCTCCATTGCACCGAGGGACACGGGGTCTTGCCCTTTGGGGCAAGTCACCCCCCGCCCTATTTGCGCACGAGCGGGATCTGGAGGTTGGTGGGCCTGTTCTCTTCCTTGTCGAATCCCCGGCCGTCGATGTTCCGCGCGCCCCAGAACAGCATGTCACGGCTCAGGTACACCAGGTCGACCTCCATGAAGTTCTCGCCCTCGACCAGGCCGAAGGGCGGGAACGCCTTGCCGAAGATGCTCTGCGTGCCGTTCACCTCCCACTTGGCAAAGCCTTTGCCCGCCACCTGGTTGAGGAGGTCGGCGAAGCCCTGGACCAGCGGCGTCACCTCGTAGCCTTCGTCCGCCAGGAAGTCGACCTTCTGCGCCCCTTCCGCAATGGGATGCGGCCCGCGCCACGCCATGTGGCCCCGGATGACGATCCGTGCGATGGGCACGGCGCCATACGGGTCCGCCGAATTCACGACAGTCAACTCGAAACGATCGCCGTCCAGATACTTGAAGTCACGCTTCAGGTAGAACGGTTTCAAGGCGCCGTCCGGATTCTTGAGGGCGCTGGGTCGGATCTCCGGGGCGATGCTCACCCATTCGCCGACAAGGGCGTTCTTGGTCTGTTCGACATTCATGATCGGTCCGCTCGGTATCCTGCTGAAGAGGGTTCGCGAGCCAGTATGGGCAGGCACACGATCCGCGGCTATCCGAAATCGGCAAATCGAGCGAGCATCCGCATGACCTACAAGCTGAGCGTGTTCCACGACTTCCACCTGCACGGTGCGTCGGCGCCGGAGTGGAACCAGCGCTACGCGCAGATGACGCGGGGCGCGATGCGCAGTTCGCTCGCTGAAGTCACCGCCGGCAGCCTGCACGTCTTTCGCAAGTGGATGAGCGAGCGCGTCGTCCAGCAGGGTTGCCTTCCCAAGGGAAAGATCTGCTTTGCCGTTCTCAACGGCGCAGCCGCCGGAACACCGCGAATGCAGGGGCGTGAAGTACGCGCCGACACGCTCTTCGTTCTTCGCGGCGGCGAGGAGTTCTCGCTGCAGCGACCCAGGGACATGGAACTGCTGGCGGTGACCTTCGAAGCCGACGAGTTCCTGCGCCTGCTCGACGAAAGACCGCTGTCGCCAGCTGCACGCGCCCTCCTGTCACGTTCGCACATGCAGGCGCCCCTGCCGTACCTGCGGCGCTTGCGACGCCAGGCGCTGGGCGCATTCCGGGCGCCGATCGCCTCGCAAGCCATCTTCCAGTCGATCGCGGACCTTGCCGAGCACGCGACCGGCGCGCCCCAGTCCGTCGGAAGCGCGTCCGCCAGCTATGTCGTGGCGCAGTGCCATCAGATCGTCGCCCGCAGTACCGATGAGCCTCCCGGCATCGAGGCCCTTTGCGCTCGCCTCCGGACCAGCCGCCGCACGCTGCAGAACAGCTTCAGGCAGGTCTCGGACACGACGGCGGTGCACTACCTCCGCTGCGTGCGGCTGGATGCGGCGCGACGGCTGCTGCTTTCGACGGGGCCCGGCGACATCAGTGTCGCCCAGGCAGCGATGAGATGCGGGTTCACGCACCTGGGGCACTTCACGGGGCAATACAGGGCACTGTTCGGCGAACTACCCTCGCAGACCTTGCGTTCCCGGCTCAGCCCAGCACGTCGTTCACCTGCTCGTTGAACTCGGTCTGGCTGAGCGCGGTGCCCAGTTCCCTCGGCAGCGCATCGCGCACCGAGAACACGCCGAGGATCTTCTTGCCCGCGACCAGCGGCAGATGGCGAAAGCCCCGCTCCAGCATCAGCACAACTGCGTCGGAGACCGGCGTCTCCGGCGGCACGCAGATCGGATTGGGGGTCATGACCTCGCGCGCCGTGGTGCGTTCGGGGTCGAGGCCCCGTGCCAGGACGCGCGTCATCAGGTCGCGCTCGGTCAGGATGCCCAGCAGGATGTCCGGCGGCTCCATGATGAGCACGCTGCCGCAATTGGCACGCGTCATCACGCAGGCGGCGTCGCGCACGCTCGCCCGTGGGCCCAGGCTGGTGACGTGTTTGCGCGAGATGGACTGAAAGACAGTGCGTTCGGCCATGTTCCGTCCCCCGAAGAATCGGCAATGGTGCCCTTTGCCGGCGCTCAGCGCAAGGCGTCGTTGAGCCGCTGCAGGGCTTTCGCGCCTGGACAGAGCTGGTCGGGTCCCAGCGCGTTGAGCGGGCGGTCGCTGGTGTTGAGCGCGGTGTGCAGGTCGGTCGCCAGCGGGTCGACGTAGAGCAGCCCCGTCACGATCTCGCCCATCTCCTGATGCCTTTGCATGTGGGCCATGGCGGCGTAGCGGTCGCCAGGGTTGTAGTCCGGGTGCAGGCTGCGCAGCCGCAGCAGCGTGCCGTCGTGCTGGCGGACGTCGAGCACTTCGCCCGGCGCCATGTCCACGGCGATTTCCTCGCGGCCGCTGATGAAGTCGATGCGGCTGACCGCCTCGTTGTGTTCGCGCACGTAGTCGTAACTCTTCGTGCTGCCGGGGTGGTTGTTGAAGGCGATGCACGGACTGATCACGTCGATGAACGCGGCGCCGCCGTGGCTGATCGCGCCCTTGATGAGCGGCACCAGTTGCGCCTTGTTGCCCGAGAAGCCGCGGCCCACGTAGCTGGCGCCGAGCTGCAGCGCCATCGCCACGAGGTCGACGGGGCTGTCGGTGTTGACCACGCCTTTCTTGCTCTTCGAACCCTGGTCGGCCGTGGCTGAGAACTGGCCCTTGGTCAGGCCGTAGACGCCGTTGTTCTCGACGATGTAGGCCATGCGCACGCCGCGCCGCATGGCGTGCGCGAACTGGCCCAGGCCGATGGAGGCCGAATCGCCGTCGCCGGAAACGCCGAGGTACAGCAGGTCGCGGTTGGCCAGGTTGGCGCCCGTCAGCACGCTGGGCATGCGGCCGTGCACCGTGTTGAAGCCGTGCGAGGCGCCGAGGAAGTAGTCCGGCGTCTTGGAGCTGCAGCCGATGCCCGAGAGCTTGGCGACGCGGTGCGGCTCGATGTCCAGTTCCCAGCAGGCCTCGATGATCGCGGCGGAGATCGAGTCGTGGCCGCAGCCGGCGCACAGCGTGGAGATCTTGCCCTCGTAGTCGCGCCGCGTGTAGCCGACCTTGTTGGTGGCCAGCGTCGGGTGGTGCAGGCGGGGCTTGGCGAGATAGGTCATGCGAGTTCCTCGGTCTCGATCGTGCGGCTGATGGCCTCCGCGATGAAGCGCGCCGTGATGGGCGTGCCGTCGAAATGGAGCACCGGCACCAGCCGGGCCGGATCGATGCCCAGCTCGTTGACCAGCAGGCTGCGCATCTGGGCATCGCGGTTCTGCTCGACCACGAACACGCGCTCGTGCTGCGCGATGAAGTCCGGCACGCTCTGCGGGAAGGGGAAGGCGCGCAGTCGCATCGCGTCGAGGTGGATGCCGTCGGCCTCCAGCGTCTCCAGCGCCTCGTGCATGGCCGGGCTGGTCGAGCCGAAGTGGATCACGCCGAGCCCGGTCTTTACGGCGGCGGGCCGCAGCACCGGCCGCGGCACCAGCGTGGCCGCCGTCGCGAACTTCTTCAGCAGCCGCTCGACGTTGTAGATGTAGTCGGGCCCGCGCTCGGAGTACCGCGCATAGGGGTCGCGCGTCGTGCCCCGCGTGAAGAAGCTGCCCTTGCTCGGGTGCGTGCCGGGCAGCGTGCGCCAGGGGATGCCATCGCCATCCACGTCCTTGTAGCGGCCGAAGTCTTTGCCGGCCTCCAGTTCCTCGGCCGTCATGACCTTGCCGCGGTCGTAGACGCGGCTGTCGTCCCACGCGAAAGGCTTGCACAGACGCTGGTTCATGCCGATGTCGAGATCGGTCATGAGGAAGACCGGCGTCTGCAGTCGGTCCGCCAGGTCGAGCGCCGCCGCGGCGTGCTCGAAGCATTCGTGCGGATCCTCGGGAAACAACAGCACGTGCTTGGTGTCGCCGTGCGATGCGTAGGCGCAGGACAGGATGTCGGCCTGCTGCGTGCGCGTGGGCATGCCGGTGGAAGGACCGCCCCGCTGCACGTTGACGAGCGTGACGGGAATCTCCGCGAAGTAGGCCAGCCCGATGAATTCCGTCATCAGCGAGACGCCCGGCCCGGAGGTCGCGGTGAATGCGCGCGCACCGTTCCATCCGGCGCCGACCACCATGCCGATGGAAGCGATCTCGTCCTCCGCCTGCACGATGGCATAGCGGTTCTGGCCGGTGGACGGATCGACGCGGAACTTCGCGCAGTACTTCTGGAAGGCCTCGGCCACCGACGACGAGGGCGTGATCGGATACCAGGCCGCGACCGTCGCGCCGCCGTACACGCAACCGAGCGCGACGGCGCTGTTGCCGTCGACGAAGATGCGGTCGCCCACCCGATCGGCGCGCCGCACTTTCAGCCCCACGGCTTCTCGCAGGTTCTCGCGCGCGAAGTCGCAGCCGAGGTGCAGCGCCTGCACGTTGGAGGCCAGCAGCTTCTCCTTGCCCTTGTACTGCTCGCCGAAGAGCTTCTCGACCACTTCCGGCTCGATGCCCAGCAGGATCGCGAGCGCGCCCACGTAGACGATGTTCTTGAAGAGCTGGCGCTGCCGCGGGTCGTGATAGACCGCATTGCAGATCTCGGTCAGCGGCATGCCGATGACGCGGATGTCGTCGCGGAACTTCGAGGGCGGGAGCGGCCGCGTGCTGTCGTAGAACAGGTAGCCGCCGGGCTCCAGTTCGGCCAGGTCGGCGTCCCAGGTCTGCGGGTTCATCGCGACCATCATGTCGGTGCCGCCACGCCGGCCGAGATGGCCGCTCTCGGTCACGCGCACCTCGTACCAGGTCGGCAGGCCCTGGATGTTGCTCGGGAAGATGTTGCGCGGACTCACCGGCACGCCCATGCGCAGGATGGCCTTGGCGAACAGCTCGTTGGCCGAGGCCGAGCCGGAGCCGTTCACGTTGGCGAACTTGATGACGAAGTCGTTGACGGCTTCGATCCGGGGCGTCTTCATGCCGCGACCTCCTCTGCCTTGACGCGCGTTCCGGCCGGCGTCATCTTGAGCAGGAACTTCTGCATGTCCCAGGCACCCGTGGGGCAGCGCTCCGCGCACAAGCCGCAGTGCAGGCAGACGTCCTCGTCCTTGACCATCACGCGGCCGGTCTTCAGCCCGCCGGAGACGTAGAGGTCCTGCGCCAGGTTGAGCGCCGGCGCCTTCAGGCGGGCACGCAACGCCGGTTCGTCGGCGTTCTCGGTGAAGCTGATGCAGTCCATCGGGCAGATGTCCACGCAGGCGTCGCATTCGATGCAAGCCGTCTCGGTGAACACGGTCTGCACGTCGCAGTTCAGGCAGCGCTCGGCCTCCTTGAAGGCGGTGGCGGCATCGAAGCCGAGTTCGACCTCGACGCGGATGCTCGCCAGCGCCTTCTCGGCCTTGGCCCAGGGCACCTTGTAGCGAAGGTCGTTGGAGGTGTCGTTGTCATAGCTCCACTCGTGGATGCCCATCTTCTGCGACACGAGGTTGGTCATCGGCGGCGGTCGCGCATGCACCGGATCGTCGTGGAGCAACTGGTCGATCGACACCGCCGCTTCATGCCCGTGCGCCACGGCCGTGATGATGTTCTTGGGACCGAAGGCCGCATCGCCGCCGAAGAACACGTTCGGCACCGAGGACTGGAAGCTGGTCGCGTCCAGCTTCGGCAGGCCCCACTTGTCGAAGTCGATGCCGCAATCGCGCTCGATCCACGGAAAGGCGTTTTCCTGCCCCACGGCCACCAGCACCTCGTCGCATTCGAAAAACGCATCCTCCTCGCCCGTCGGCACCAGCGAGCGACGGCCTTGCGCGTCGTACTCCGCGCGGACGATCTCGAAGCGCATGCCCGTCAGCCTGCCGCTCTCGTGGACGAAGGCCTTGGGCACGTGGAAGTTGATGATGGGGATGCCTTCGTGCTGCGCGTCTTCCTTTTCCCAGGGCGAGGCCTTCATCTCCTCGAAGCCGCTGCGCACGATGACCTTCACGTCGGTGCCGCCCAGACGGCGCGCCGAGCGGCAGCAGTCCATCGCGGTGTTGCCGCCGCCCAGCACGATGACGCGACGGCCGATGCGGGTCACATGGCCGAACGAGACCGAGTTGAGCCAGTCGATGCCGATGTGGATGCTGGCCGCGGCCTCCTGCCGGCCCGGCACATCGAGGTCGCGCCCGCGCGGCGCACCGCAGCCGACGAAGATCGCGTCCCAGCCCTGCGCCATCAGCGCCTTCATGGATTCGATGCGCTCGCCGCTGCGGAACTCGACGCCGAGGTCCAGGATGTAGCCCGTCTCCTCGTCGATCACCGACTCCGGCAGCCGGAAGCGCGGGATCTGCGTGCGGATGAAGCCGCCGGCCTTCGCCTCGCCATCGAACACCGTGACCTCGTAGCCCAGCGGCGCCAAATCGCGCGCGACGGTGAGCGAGGCGGGCCCCGCGCCGATGCAGGCGATGCGCCGGCCGTTCCTCGGCGCGACGGTCGGCATGCGCGAACGCACGTCCTCCTTCATGTCGGCGGCCACGCGCTTGAGCCGGCAGATCGCCACCGGCTCGGGATCCTTGGCGTTGCTCTCCTCGACCCGCCCGCGCCGGCATGCGGGCTCGCAGGGCCGGTCGCAGGTGCGCCCGAGGATGCCGGGGAAGACGTTCGAGACCCAGTTGACCATGTAGGCGTCGCCGTAGCGGCGCTGCGCGATCAATCGGATGTACTCGGGAACGGGGGTGTGCGCCGGACAGGCGTACTGGCAATCCACGACCTTGTGGAAGTAGGCCGGATTGGCGATATCGGTTCGCTGCAAGGCTTGTCTCCTGGCTGCTGCCCGCTGCTCTTGGGGTTAGGGCTTTCGCGGGTCTACCCTCAGTATGCGCCGCCCGGGCCGAATCAAATCCTTGGTGGAATCCCGCAGCGCTATGGCGTGGTGCGTTCGCGCAACGGAAAGACGTAGGACGCCGCCGCAAGACCGAGCGCGCCGCCGATCAGCGTCTCCCAGAAACGTGCGGTAAGCAGCGAAAGCGAATGCTCGCCACTGGCGGCGAGCGTGACGATCAGCGTGAACGTGTAGGCGGCGCAGGCGATGTCGTAGCGCTTCGGCAGGGCCATCGCGTAGATCACCATCGCGAGGGCCGCCGCAGCCCACAGGAGGAGCGCGGCGTGCTCCGCCACCGGGAGGCAGGCCAGTCCGAGCGGCAGCCCGATCGCGGTGCCGATCACGCGCTGGCGGATCCGGGCGATGGTCCCCGCGGCGGTGCTGGTCACGACATAGGTGCAGGCAGCCATCGCCCAGACCGATTCGGTCAGCGTGAATGCGCTGTTCAGCGCCACGATGACAAGCGCCGCCAACGCGGCCTGCAGGCCCATCACGAACTCCGGCGAGAGGCGCCAGAAGCTGACGACCTCCGGCGCCGGCGGCATCGCGGTGGGGTGCTCGGCAGGGCCGCTCAGCACCCGGGGAACGATGGCTGCGATGGCGGCGATCACGCCCGCTGCACCCAGCAGGAGAAAGTCGGATGTCGTCAGTCCGAGGCCGTAGGCGAGCAGTTGGCCGATGAAGAACTGCGATCCGGCACCGCCGCCCAGCAGGCCGAAGCGCTTCCCGTAACCGACGAGGAAGGCGCCGAGAACGAGCGTGAGCTCGGGCATCGCCCTGCCGGACAGCATCAGCCAGGGCGTCAGCCCTGCCGTGAAGGCGCCGCCCAGCACCGCGCTGAGCGTCAACAGCGCGAGGTCGCGGCTCGATTCGCCGCGCGTGGCGCGCCCTTCGGAGACGCTGGCCCACAGCGCGATGCCTCCCGCCAGCAGGCTCAACGAGGCGCCGTCGGGCAACTTGTAGGCGATGTCGTAGACCGCGCCCATCAGCGCGGCAATGCCGTAGGCCGTCGCGAGGCGAAGCCCCTTGATCCGACGATGGACGCCGGGGTCGATCTCGTCGAGCCAGTGGGAGATGGAGGCGAGGTGCTTCCAGGGGCGATTCATGGGTGAACGATGAGCGAGCTGAATGTCACCATGCCGTCGCCGAGTTTCTTCCTCCGCGCCCTCGGGCGCAATCCGATCAAGGGCTCAGCCTGAACAGGCTGGTCGCCTCCAGATCCAGCACCGGCATCTCCTTCTGGTTGAACAGCCGCCAGCGCCAGCGCAGGATGCCGAGCGTCGGCCGCTTCTCCGATCGCCGCGCCTCGACCACGTCGGCCACGAGCCGCAGGCTGTCGCCGGGCCTCACCGGGTTGGGCCACTTGAGGTACTGCAGGCCGGGCGACGCGAAGGATTCGGAGCCGGCGAGCGCGGCATCGGTAACGAGCCGCATGGCGATCGCGCTGGTGTGCCACCCGCTCGCGATGAGGCCGCCGAAGGGCCCTTCGGCCGCGGCAGCCTCGTCCGTGTGGAACCACTGCGGGTCGTAGGCCCGCGCGAACTGGACGACTTCCGCCTCGGTCACGAGGTACGGGCCGGCCTCGATGACCTGGCCCGTGTGGAAGTCGGCAAATTTCATCAGGGCATCAATAGGTTTCGAGGTGCAGCCGGCCTTCGCGCTTGAGGCTCGCGCCGACGGTGTCCCAATCCAGGCCCGCGTCGGTCGCCACGTCGCGCAGCGCGAGGACGACGCCCTCTTCCATGCTCTTCAGTCCGCACACGTAGAAGTGGCTCTGGCCGTCCTTCAGCAGTTCGACGAGGTCGGCGGCGCGCTCGCGCATCATGTCCTGCACGTAGCGCCTGGGCTGGCCTTGCGTGCGCGAGAAGGCGAAGTTGATATCGATGAAGTCCTTGGGCAAGGTCTGCAGGGGGCCGAAGTAAGGCAGCTCCTGCTGTGTGCGCGCGCCGAAGAAGAGCAGGAGCTTGCCGCCTTCGAACTTGCCGCTCTTGCGCAGGCGCCGGCGCCATTCGGTCATCGCGCGCATGGGTGCGCTGCCGGTGCCGGTGCAGATCATGACGATGTGCGACTTCGGATGGTTCGGCATCAGGAAGGACGAGCCAAAGGGCCCGATGACCTGCACCTTGTCGCCGACCTTGAGGTCGCACACGTAGTTGCTGCACACGCCGCGAACGGGGTTGCCCTGGTGGTCCTCCAGCACGCGCTTCACGGTCAGCGAGATGTTGTTGTAGCCGGGGCGCTCGCCGTTGCGCGGGCTGGCGATCGAGTACTGCCGCGCAAAGTGCGCCTTGCTGTTGGCGTCGAGGCCGGGCGGGATGATCGCGATCGACTGGCCTTCGAGCACCGGGAACGGCATGGTGCCGAAGTCGAGCACGATGTGGTGCGTCTGGTTCTCGTAGCCGGCTTCCGTGCAGTTGAAATTGCCGACGACCGTGGCAGTGGTCGGCGCCTTCGGCGGGAAGAGGTTGGTGTACGCGTGCGCGGCGGACCACGGCGGCACCGTCGCGCCGTATTGCGCCGAGTTGAACGCCACTTCGCCCGGCGCGGTCGGCGGCTGCGGCGAAGCGGTCGCGACCTGCACCAGTGCATCGTCCGGCGAGGCCACGCCTTCGGCTTCGAGCTGCTCGGGCGAAAGTTCGGCGGGCAGTTCGTCCCAGGTCAGCTGCTCCTCGATCGAATAGGCGCGCGCCACGGGCATGGTGCGCCAGTTGTCGATCGAGCCCGTCGGGCACGGCGAGATGCAGGCCATGCAGCCGTTGCACACGTCGGCGCGCACCACGTAGTTGCGGTCGTCGTGCGTGATGGCGTTGACCGGGCAGGTCGCCTCGCAGGTGTTGCACCGAATGCAGATCTCGGGGTCGATCAGGTGCTGCTTGATGACCGCGACGTCGACAGCCATGTCCATCGTGTTCTCCTTTGTTGCCGAGCGACCGACCCATGGCCGCCACTCGGCATTTTCCTCCCGGCCTTTTCGCAGAACACCGTGGAACCGGCTTTGCCGGGCCACCGGTGTTGCCCCCTGCAAGGGGGTAGGCGAAGCGACACGAAGTGCGCGTAGCCTGGGGGTTAGCCAAATCTGACGTATTCGAAATCCACCGGCTGGCGGTTGATGCCCATCACAGGTGGTGCAATCCAGCCGGCGAACTTGCCGGGGTCGACCACGCGGCCCATCAACGATGCCACGAAAGCGAAGTCTTCGGGGGTCGGCAGCCACTCGGCCTTCTTCGCGGCCCATTCCTGCTCGTTGACTACGCGGCCTTCGGGCGACATCTTGATGCCGGCCAGGGCACCGATCTGGCGGTTGAAGGCTTTGTGCGGCACGGTGAGGCGGGTCGGGATGCCGGCCTTCTCGAGCACCTTGTTCCAGCGGCCGACGCCGGCCACGGAGTCCTTGATGAAGTCGTCGCGCAGCACTTCGTTGAGCGCGTTGAGCATCGGCACGTCCTTCTCGACGAGCTGGCCGTCCACGACTTCGAGCACCTTGTAGGTCTGGCCCTTGAGCACGTGGTCGTCGGTGCGCTTGCCTTCCTCGTAGCGGCCCTTGAGGCCGGAGCTGTAGAAGGTGGCGGCGTTGCTCGACTGGTCGGCGCCGAACAGGTCGATGGTCACGCTGTAGTGGAAGTTCAGGTAGCGCTGGATGGTGCCGAGGTCGATGGCGCCGGCGGCGCGCACCTTCTGCGGGTCGTCCGTCTTCAGTTCGTTCATGACCTGCGCGGTGCGCTGCAGCACGCGCGACACGCCGCTCTCGCCCACGAACATGTGGTGCGCTTCCTCCGTCAGCATGAACTTGGTGGTGCGAGCCAGCGGATCGAAGGCGCTCTCGGCCAGGGCCGACAGCTGGAACTTGCCGTCACGGTCGGTGAAGTACGTGAACATGAAGAAGGCGAGCCAGTCGGGCGTCTTCTCGTTGAAGGCGCCCAGGATGCGCGGGTTGTTTGCATCGCCAGACTGACGCTGCAGCAGCGCCTCGCCTTCTTCGCGTCCATCGCGGCCGAAGTGCTTGTGCAGCAGATAGACCATGGCCCACAGGTGACGACCTTCTTCCACGTTGATCTGGTAGAGGTTGCGCAAGTCGTACATGCTGGGCGCGGTCAGGCCCAGGTGGCGCTGCTGCTCCACCGATGCCGGCTCGGTGTCGCCCTGCGTGACGATGATGCGGCGCAGGTTGGCGCGGTGCTCGCCGGGCACGTCCTGCCAGGCCTTTTCGCCCTTGTGGTCGCCGAAATGGATCTCGCGGTTGGCATCGCCCGGGTTCAGGAAGATGCCCCAGCGGTAGTCGCGCATCTTCACGTGGCCGAACTGCGCCCAGCCCTGCGGATCGACGCTCACCGCGGTGCGCAGGTAGACGTCGTAGTTGGTCGAGCCGTCCGGCCCGACGTCGTCCCACCAGTTGACGAAGTTCGGCTGCCAGCCTTCGAGCGCGCGCTGCAGCGTGCGGTCCTCGCCGAGGTTGACGTTGTTGGGGATCTTCTCGCTGTAGTTGATCGTGCTCATCGTTGTTCCTTGGGTTTGATCGGGCTCTGTGTCAGACGCGGTTCAAGTCGAAGCCGGCTTTTTCACCGGTTCCGTAGACCTTGAGCGCGCCTTTTTCGCCGACGGCGTTGGGGCGCTGGAAGATCCAGTTCTGCCAAGCGGTAAGCCGGCCGAAGATGCGGGTGAACATGTTTTCCTGGCTCGCGAAGCGCAGGTTGGCTTCGAGGCCGGTGAGCGCATCCGGGGACATGGCGGCGCGCTCTTCGATGGCGATGCGGATCTCGTCGTCCCAGTCGATGTCGTCCGGCGCCATCGTGACGAGGCCGAGCTTGAGCGCCTCGTCGGCGTCGAGCGCCTTGCCGGCGGCGCCGCGCGCGGCCTCCATCGGCGCGCTCTCTTCATAGAAGCGGCGCTGCAGGCGGGTCTGGTCGTTGACCATCGGGAAGAAGCCGAAGTTGAACTCGTCGAGGGTGAGCTTCGGTGCCTTCTCGGCATCGTCGGGCAGCGCGAGCATGTAGGCACGGTCGGCCGCGAAGGCGATCTCGGCCAGCGTGCCGGCGAAGCAGGAGCCCGACTCGATCAGCGCGAAGAGGCTGCGCGACGACACGTCGAGGCGGGCGAGCGTGCGGCGCAGCGCGCCGATGGTTTCGCGCACCAGCCAGTGGTCCTTGTTCGCGAGCATCGTGGCATCGCTGGCGAGCACGGCCTGGGCGTCGCCTTCGGTCTTGAGCAGCCAGGTGCCGACGTCGAGCTCGTTGGTGCGCATGTTGAGGATGGCGTCGTCGAGCTGACGGGCCATCGCGAGGGGCCACCAGGTGGCGCCTGCCGCCTCGATGGCGGCGATGTCGGCCGGTTGCGCGCCCTTCGGTGCCTTGACGGTGAAGGTGGCGGTGCGACGGGCGCGGTCGATCTCGACCGTGACGTGTTCGTAGCGCAGGCTGTCGGCGCCCTCTTCGCGTTCGAGGCGGGTGAGGCTCACGCCCTTGCCGTTCGCCGGGCGGTCGCTGCCTTCGGCCAGCTTGGCGGCGCGTTCCTGCACGGCGGCGCCGAACTGGGCCGGCTTGGCGATGGCATCGACGAGGCGCCAGTCGACGGCGCGCTGGCCGCGAACCCCTTCGACGCTGGTGCAGAAGATGTCGGCGAGGTCATGGCGCACGTGGCGCTTGTCGGTGACGCGGGTCAGGCCGCCGGTACCGGGCAGCACGCCGAGCAGCGGCACTTCGGGCAGCGAGACGGACGACGAGCGGTCGTCGACCAGGACGATCTCGTCGCAGGCCAGCGCGAGTTCGTAGCCGCCGCCGGCGCAGGCACCGTTCACGGCCGCGATGAACTTCAGGCCCGAATGCTTCGAGGTGTCTTCGATGCCATTGCGGGTCTCGTTGGTGAACTTGCAGAAGTTCACCTTCCAGGCGTGGCTGGAGACGCCCAGCATGAAGATGTTGGCGCCCGAGCAGAAGATGCGGTCCTTGGCGCTGGTGACGATGACCGAGCGCACTTCGGGGTGCTCGAAGCGCACGCGGTTCAGGGCGTCGTTGAGCTCGATGTCGACGCCCAGGTCATAGCTGTTGAGCTTGAGCTTGTAGCCGGGCCGGATGCCGCCGTCTTCCGCGATGTCGAGCGACAGGCGCGCGACCGGACCCTCGACGCTCAGTTTCCAGTGACGGTATTGGGTGGGGTCGGTGCGGTAGTCCACACGGGCGGGATGCGCAGCGGTTTCGGCCATGTCGAAGTCTCCTTGAAGGTTCGGTGGCGAGGAACAATAGTGCATTTGTCGATCGCCGGAACATGCATCATGCTGCATGTTTTGGGGCGAGTCAACACCGGAATGGATTTTTTACAGGTCCTTCTGGTCGCCCGGTCAGCTTTCGTGATTCATCATCTCGCGCACCGCGGTGCGCAGCAGCTGGAAGCTCTCCGGCAGGTCGTGGCCGGTGGTGTCCACGCTGAGGTCGGCCTTCGAATAGAAGGCGGCCCGGCCGCTCAGGATGCGGCGCAGGTCGTCCATGGCCTCCTTGCTGGCGGCCATGGGCCGGGTGTCGCCCTGCGCGCGGACGCGGCCCATGTGTTCTTCGGGGGCCGCCTGGAGCCAGACGGTCGTGCAGTGGGCGAGCAACTGGTTGAAGGTGGCCGGATCGGAGACGATGCCGCCGGGCGTGGCGATCACCACTTCGCTGTAGATCTGCACCGTCTCCTCGAGGGCGCGGCGCTCGTAGCGGCGGTAGGCGTTGGTTCCGTAGAGGTCGTGGATCTCGCGAACGCTGCAGCCGGCGAACTTCTCGATCTCGCGGCTCAGCTCGATGAAGGGCACGTCGAGATCGTCCGCCAGCATCTGGCCGAGCGTGGACTTACCCGCGCCGCGCAGGCCGATCAGCGCAATGCGGCGCTGCCGGGCCGGATCGCCGGCGGCGGTGCCGAGCAGTTCGCCCAGTGCGATGCGCGCGCGCCGCAGGTCGGCTTCGCCGCGGTGCTCCAGCAGCTCGCGGATCAGCAGCCACTCGGGCGAGAGGGTGGTGACGTCGCCCACCAGTTCGGCGAGCGAGCACTGCAGGGCGGTCGACACCTGCTGCAGCACGAGGATCGACGCGTTGCCGATGCCGTATTCGAGATTGGCGAGGTGCCGCTCCGACACATTGGCCGCCTGCGCCACTGCCTTGCGGGTGAGGCCACGCCGCGCGCGCAGGTTGCGCACGCGCTCGCCCAGCGCCACGAGCAGCGGGTTCTTGGCCTCCTCGGCCGGGGTGTTCGCGTCGGTGGGCGCGGTCAGTACCGCGTCGTCGGCTCGCTCGTTCATGGGTCTCTCTCGCTGTCGTCGATGGGTGCCGTCAGGGTTAACACGGGTTCATGCACTATATTGCTTGACACCATTTGACTGCATGTTTATGGTTCGCTCACAGGCAAGATACTGCACGCAGCCGATTGCCGCAAGTTGGTTCCCCCACGCACGAAGAAATCGCCATGTCCAAGCAAGACTTCCATCAGATCGTCGCCGATGTAGCGACGCAGATCGCCGGCCGTCCGCTCGACGATGAACTCGACCGCTGGCTCAACACCCACCATGGCGCCGGCACGCCGAGCTTCGCCAACCTGAAGCAGGCCTGCATCGACGGCGTGGCCGAAGGCTGGCTGTGCGAGCGCGAAGGGGGTGGCATCCGCTATGGGCGGGTGTTCAAGGCCGAGGACGCACTGAGCCGTTTTTCGGTCGACGTGGTCGACATGCGGGACATTGCCGGGCCGCACCACACGCATCCCAACGGCGAGATCGATCTGATCATGCCGCTGGAAGGCGACGCCACTTTCGACGGCCGACCGGCGGGCTGGTGCGTCTACCCGGCCGGAAGCGCTCATCACCCGACTGTTGCGCAGGGCCGCGCCCTGGTTCTCTACCTCCTGCCCGAAGGGGCCATTCAATTCAGCAAGTAAGGCTCACCCCCAGGCTCGCGCACTTCGTGTCGCTCTCCACCCCCTCTCCGGGGGCAAGACCCGCGGCCCGGCAGAGCCGGTTCCGCGGTGCTTTCCGAAAACGTCTTTTTACCGTCTGACCTTCATGACCGAACTCCTCTCCAATTACGTTGCTGGCCGATGGCAGGCCGGGAGTGGCAGCGGGACGCCGTTGTTTGATCCGGTGCTGGGTGCTGAACTGGTCCGGGTGGATGCGACGGGGCTGGATCTGCCGGATGCTTTCCGCTTCGCACGTGAAACCGGGGGGGCGGCGCTGCGCGGGCTCAGCTACCGCGAGCGTGCGGGACTGCTGGGTGCCATCGTGAAAGTGCTGCAGGCGAATCGCGACAGCTACTACGAGATCGCCACCGCCAATTCCGGCACCGTGAAGAACGATTCGGCGGTCGACATCGACGGCGCGATCTTCACGATCGGGCAGTACGCCAAGTGGGGCGACGCGCTGGGCGACGTGCGTGCCCTGCGCGACGGCGATGCCGTGAAGCTAGGCAAGGAGCCGGTGTTCATGTCGCAGCACCTCCAGGTGCCGACGCGGGGCGTGGCGCTGTTCATCAATGCCTTCAACTTCCCCTCCTGGGGCCTGTGGGAAAAGGCCGCGCCTGCCCTGCTTTCCGGGGTGCCGGTCATCGTGAAGCCCGCGACTTCCACCGCATGGCTGACGCAACGCATGGTCAGGGACGTGGTCGAGGCGGGCGTTTTGCCGGCGGGCGCGCTGTCGGTGATCTGCGGCAGTTCCAACGGGCTGATGGACCAACTCGAACCCTTCGACGTGGTCTCTTTCACCGGCTCGGCCGCAACCGGCGCGGTGATCCGCTCGCATCCCGCGGTGGCGCAGCGCTCCGTGCGGGTGAACATCGAGGCGGACAGCCTGAATTCCGCCTTGCTGCTGCCGGATGCGGCGCCCGGCTCTGAGGCCTTCAATCTGCTGGTGCGCGAGGTGGTCCGCGAGATGACGGTGAAGTCGGGCCAGAAATGCACCGCGATCCGCCGCATCCTGGTGCCCGCCTCGGTCTACGACGCGGCGTCGGAGGCCATCGGCGCGAAGCTCGCCGGCATCACGGTCGGCAATCCGCGCCACGAGAGCGTTCGCATGGGCTCGCTCGTGAGCCGGGCGCAACTCGACGCCGTTCGCGAAGGGCTCGAATCGCTGAAGGCGCAAGCCAGCGTGCTGCATGACGGGAGCGTGAAGCCGCTCGTCGATGCCGACCCGGCCATCGCTGCCTGCATCGGCCCCCTCCTGCTGGGCGCGCGCGATGCGGATGCGGCCGACCGCGTGCATGACGTAGAAGTCTTCGGCCCGGTGGCCACGCTGCTGCCCTACCGCGACCTGGATCATGCGATGGCGCTTGCGCATCGCGGGCAGGGCTCGCTGGTGACTTCGCTCTACGGCGCCGACGAAGTCGCACTGGGCCTGGTGTCGGTGCAGCTCGCCGCCAGCCATGGGCGCGTTCATGTGATCACGCCCGATGTCGCCCAGGCGCAGACGGGCCACGGCAACGTGATGCCGATGTCGCTGCATGGCGGACCGGGCCGTGCGGGCGGCGGTGCCGAACTGGGCGGCCTGCGCGCGCTGGATTTCTATCACCGCCGCAGCGCGGTGCAGGCCAGCCCGGGCGTGCTGGCGCAGCTCGGACTGCAGTAGCCCGCACACACTTTCCCGACGAACCCGAGGAGACAAACGATGAGCCTGCCGAACCCCTTCAACTTCGCGGAGCACCTGTTCGCACTCAACCGCGGCCGCGCGCAGAAGGCCGCGTACGTCGACGACCACGGTGCGCTCGGCTACGGCGAGCTCGAGAACCGCGCACGCCGGCTCGCCGCCGCGCTGCTTGCCAATGGCGTGCGCCGCGAAGACCGCGTGCTGCTGCTGATGCTCGACGGCAGCGACTGGCCGGTGAGCTTTCTCGGCAGCCTCTACGCCGGCGTGGTGCCGGTGGCGGTCAACACGCTGCTCACCGCGGACGACTATGCCTACATGCTGAATCACAGCGGTGCGACGGCGGCGCTGGTTTCGGGCGCGCTGCTGCCCGTGTTGCAGGAGGCGATGTCGAAGGCGCCAAGCGCTGTGCGCACGCTCTTCGTCTCGCGACCCACCGGGCCACTGCCCGACGGCGCGCACAACCTCGACTCGGCCATTGCGGCGAACGATCCGCTGGCCGCGCCCGCCTCCACAGCGCCGCAGGACCATGCCTTCTGGCTCTATTCCTCCGGCTCGACCGGCAAGCCCAAGGGCACGGTGCACACGCACGCCAATCCATGGTGGACGGCGGAGCTCTACGGCAAGCCGGTGCTGGGCCTGACCGAGAACGACATCTGCTTTTCCGCCGCGAAGATGTACTTCGCCTACGGCCTGGGCAATGCGCTGACCTTCCCGCTCTCGGTCGGTGCCACCGTCCTGCTGATGGCCGAGAGGCCGACGCCCGATGCCACATTCAAGCGCTGGACCGGCGCCCACAAGCCGACGGTCTTCTTCGGCGCCCCGACCGGCTTTGCCGGGATGCTCGCCTCCCCCGGCCTGCCCGCGCGCGACGCCGTCGCGCTGCGCATGTGCTCGTCGGCCGGCGAGGCGCTGCCGGGCGAGATCGCGCAGCGCTTCAAGCAGCACTTCGGCTGCGAGATCGTCGACGGCATCGGCTCGACCGAGATGCTGCACATCTTCATCTCCAACCGGCCCGGCGACATCCGCTACGGCACCACCGGCAAGCCGGTCGAGGGCTACGAGATCGAGTTGCGCGGCGAGGATGGCAAGCCCGTCGCCGTCGGTGAAGTCGGCGACCTCTATATCAAGGGACCGAGCACCGCACTGATGTATTGGGCCAACCCCGAGAAGAGCGCCGACACCTTTCGCGACGACTGGACCAAGAGCGGCGACAAGTACTCGCGCGACGCCGACGGCTACTACACCTATGCGGGCCGCAGCGACGACATGCTGAAGGTCAGCGGCATCTATGTGTCGCCCTTCGAGGTCGAGGCCACGCTGATGCAGCACCCGGCCGTGCTGGAAGCCGCGGTGATCGGCAAGGAGGATGCGGACGGGCTGACGAAGACCAAGGCCTACGTGGTGCGCAAGGACGGCCAGTCCGTCGGCGAGGACGAACTGAAGACCTTCGTCAAGGAGCGCCTCGCGCCCTACAAGTACCCGCGCTTCATCGAGTTCGTGGACGAATTGCCGAAGACCGCCACCGGAAAGATCCAGCGTTTCCGTCTCCGGGAGCGGGAGCGGAAGGCGTGAGCACGGCGCCCGGTTTCGCCGCCATCCGCTGGCGGGGAAAGGACGTGCGCATCGAATACGTGCGCATCGCCCCGGAACGCAGCGATGCGCCATTGCTCGTCTTCCTGCACGAAGGCCTCGGCTCGATCGCCATGTGGAAGGATTTCCCCGAGCGCCTGTGCGAAGCCGGCGGTTTCCGCGGGCTGGTGTTCTCGCGTCCGGGCTATGGCCGTTCGACGCCGCGCGACCCCGACGAGGTCTGGGATGTTGACTTCATGCACCGCCAGTCGCACGAAGTGCTGCCGGCCTTCTTCGAGGCGATCGGCCTCGACGAGAAGCCCTGGCTCTTCGGCCACAGCGACGGCGGCTCGATCTCGTTGCTGTACGCGGCGCGGTTTCCCGACAGGGTCGCCGGCCTCGTGGTGCTGGCGCCGCACATCCTGGTGGAAGACGTGACGGTCGCCAACATCGAGCTGGCGCGCCAGGCCTACCTCGAGACGGACCTGCCGCAGAAACTCGGCCGCTATCACGACGATGTCGACTCCGCCTTCTGGGGCTGGAACCGCATCTGGCTGCACCCGCCCTTCCGCCACTGGAACATCGAGGCGGAGCTCGACACCATCGCTTGCCCGGTTCTTGCTATCCAGGGAATCGATGACGAGTACGGCACGCTCCGGCAGATCCGCGACATCGCCGAGCGGGTGCCGCAGACGCGGCTCCTGGAGATCCCGGACTGCGGGCATTCCCCGCACCGCGACCAGCCCGAAACGGCGATAGTTGCGACCGTCTCGTTCCTGAACGAGCTGTCAGGGAAAACTCTTAATTGAGAGATAAATAGTTTACCAGTAAAGTATTGACGCCTCAGGTATTCGGCGAGGTGTCCCCTGAATTCGACCCGGCCCCGGCCGCAACCACCTGAATTTTTCAACGCAAGGAGTCCCTCCATGAGCATCCGCATCGCACGCACCACGCTGACCGCCCTCGCGCTGGCCACCATCGCCACGCTGGGGCATGCCCAACAGGGCAAGCTCAAGGTGGGCATGATGCTGCCGTACAGCGGCACCTACGCGGCGCTCGGCGTGGCCATCGAGAACGGCTTCAAGCTGCGTCTGGAGGAGCAAGGCGGCAAGCTCGGCGGCCGCGAGATCGAATTCGTCAAGGTCGACGACGAATCCGATCCGGCCAAGGCGACGGACAACGTCAACAAGCTGATCAAGCGCGACAACGTCGATGTGATCATCGGCACCGTGCACTCCGGCGTCGCGATGGCCATGGCCAAGGCGGCCAAGGAAAGCGGCACCGTGCTGATCGTGCCGAACGCCGGCGCCGATGCAGTGACCGGCCCGATGTGCGCGCAGAACATCTTCCGCAGCTCATTCTCGAACTGGCAGGCCGCCTACGCGATGGGCGAGGTCATGGCCAAGCAGGGCAAGAAGAAGGCCATGACCATCACCTGGAAGTACGCGGCGGGCGACGAGTCCACCGGCGGCTTCAAGGAAGGTTTCGAGAAGGCCGGCGGCCAAGTCACGAAGCAGCTCACCGTGCCGTTCCCGAACGTCGAGTTCCAGGCCCTGCTCACCGAGATCGCAGCGGCCAAGCCCGATGCGGTGTATGCCTTCTTCGCCGGCGGCGGCGCGGTCAAGTTCGTCAAGGACTACGCGGCGGCAGGGCTCAACAAGACGATTCCGCTCTTCGGCACGGGCTTCCTGACGGACGGCACGCTCGAAGCGCAGGGCGATTCCGCCCAGGGCATGCTCACCACGCTGCACTATGCCGACGGCCTGAACACGCCGCGCGACACGTCCTTCCGCACCGCCTACGCCAAGTCGTTCAAGCTGCAGCCCGACGTCTATGCGGTGCAGGGCTACGACGCCGCCCAGATGCTCGCGATCGGCCTCACCGCCGTGAAGGGCGACATCTCCAAGAAGGCCGAGTTCGCAGCCGCCATCGAGAAGGCGAAGATCGACAGCCCGCGCGGCACCTTCACGATCAGCAAGTCGCACAACCCGGTGCAGGACATCTACCTGCGCAAGGTCGAAGGCAACGAGAACAAGATGATCAACGTCGCGGTGAAGAACCTGGCCGATCCGGCACGCGGCTGCAAGATGTGATGTAGCTCGCCCCCAGGCTTGCTCACTTCGTGTAGCCGCCTACCCCCTGCCGGGGGCAACACCTGCGGCCCGGCGGAGCCGGTTCCGCGGTGTTTCCCTGATGGGACTCCGCCCCTCTCATGATCTTGTGGAAGAACCTGGAACGTGGACTTCGGTACCTTTCTTGTTCAGTGCCTGAACTCCGTGCAGTACGGGCTGCTGCTGTTCCTGGTCGCCTCGGGGCTGACGCTGATCTTCGGGATCATGGGCGTGATCAATCTCGCTCACGGCAGCTTCTACATGCTGGGCGCCTACATGGCGTTCGCGCTGTCGCCGCTGTTCGGTGACCAGTTCATCGTGATGCTGCTCGCGGGCGTGGTGCTCGCGGCGATCTTCGGCTATGTGCTGGAGTGGGCCTTCTTCAGCTATCTCTACCAGCGGGACCACCTTCAGCAGGTGCTGATGACCTACGGGCTGATCCTGGTCTTCGAGGAATTGCGCTCGCTGCTGATCGGCAACGACGTGCACGGCGTGAAGGCGCCGCCCTGGCTGGACGGCAGCTTCGCGCTGGGCAGTCTCATGAGCTATCCGTGGTATCGGCTCTTCGCCTCTGCGGCGTGCGTGGTGCTGGCGGTCGCGCTGTACTACGTGGTGAACCGCACGCGCCTGGGCATGATGATCCGCGCCGGTGCAAGCAACCGCGACATGGTGCGCGGCCTGGGCATCGACATCCGGCGGCTGTACCGCATCGTGTTCGCGGCCGGCGTAGCGCTCGCCGCGCTGGCCGGGATGATCGCGGCGCCGATGTCCTCGGTCTATCCTGGCATGGGCGCGAGCGTGCTGATCATCTGTTTCGTCGTGGTGGTGATCGGCGGCATCGGCTCGATCACCGGTGCGCTGGTGGCGTCGCTGCTGGTGGGCTTCGTCGACACTTTCGGCAAGGTGTTCTTCGCCGACCTGAGCGGCATGGGCGTGTATGTGCTGATGGCGATCGTGCTGATCTGGCGCCCCGAAGGTCTCATGGGACGAAAGATCTAGCATGCAACGCATTTCCCATTTCGTACCCCTGCTCTCCGCCATCGCGCTGGCTGTGCTCGGCCCGATGCTGAGCCCCTACCTGTCGGACCTGATCGTGAAGGTGATGATCCTCTCGATCTTCGCGCTGAGTCTCGAACTGCTGGTCGGCATGACGGGCCTCGTGAGCCTCGGCCATGCGGCCTTCTACGGCATCGGCGCCTATGCGACGGTGCTCGGCTCGGGCAAGGAAGGCGGCTCGATCGCGCTCCTGCTGCCGCTGGCGATGGGCTCCGCGGCCGCCTATGCCCTCTTCGTCGGTGCGCTGAGCCTGCGCACGCGGGGTGTGTACTTCATCATGGTGACGCTGGCCTTCGCGCAGATGGCCTTCTTCGTGTTTCACGACACCGCGCTCGGCGGCGGCAGCGACGGCATCTACATGTACATCCGCCCTGCGCTCGGCGCGCTCGACATGGAGAACCGCTACGTGCAGTTCTATTTCGTGCTGGCCGCCCTCGCAGGCACCTACGGCTTCCTCGCGCTGATCCGGCGCTCGCGCTTCGGCGCCGCGCTGGCGGGCATTCGCGTCAACGAGCAGCGCATGCGTGCGGCGGGCTTTCCGGTCTACGGCTACAAGCTCGCGGCCTTCGTCATCGCGGGTGCGCTGGCCGGGCTGGCGGGCTTCCTCGTGGCGTCGCGCGACGGCGTGGTGAATCCCGAGCTGCTGGCCTGGCACAACTCCGGCGAGGTGCTGCTGATGATCATCCTGGGCGGCCTCGGCCACCTGCGCGGCGCGGTGATCGGCGCGGTGGCCTTCACGTTGCTGAAGGAGCTGTTGTCGACGCAGGCGATCGTCGGCCCGCTGGCCGACCACTGGCAGTTCACGCTGGGCCTCGCGATCATCGCGTTCGTCGCGCTGCTGCCCCGGGGAATCATCGGCATTGCGGCCCGTGTGTCGCCGAAGGGTGCGGCATGAGCACGCTGCTGGCCGTCGACACACTGACACGGCGCTTCGGCGGGCTGGTCGCCGTCAACGCCGTGAGCCTGGACCTGCGCCGCGGCGAAGTGCACGCGGTGATCGGCACCAATGGCGCGGGCAAGTCCACGCTGATCAACATGCTCTCGGGCGAGATCAGCGCGTCCGATGGCCGCATCTCGCTCGATGGCGAGGACATCACGCAGCGCGCGCAGTTCCGGCGTGCGCTGGCCGGCGTGGGGCGGAGCTACCAGCGCACCACGATCTTTCCGGAATTCACCGTGCTCGAAAACTGCCGGCTCGCCGCACAGGCGGCGACACCACGGCCCTGGGCCATCTGGCAATCTTCGAAGCACTGTGCCTACAGCAATGCGGCGGCGCGCGAATCCCTTGCGGAAGCCGGCCTCGATGCGGTGGTCGATCGCATCGCCGGCACGCTGAGTCACGGGGCCAAACGCCAGCTAGAAGTCGCGATGTGCCTGGCAACCAAGCCGCGCGTGCTGCTGCTCGATGAACCGCTGGCCGGCATGGGCGCGGAAGAGACGGAGCGCATGCTGGCGCTGCTGACCCGGCTCAAGGACTCGCACGCGATCCTCCTCGTCGAGCACGACATGGACGCGGTCTTCCGCATCGCAGACCGCATCACGGTGATGGTCAACGGGACGGTGATCGCGACGGGCGACCCGGCATCGATCCGCACCAATCCCGAAGTGCGCACCGCGTACCTGGGCGAGGACCACTGAAATGCTTCAGATCGAAGGCCTCAATACCTACTACGGCGACAGCCACATCCTGCGCGGTGTGGATGTCGAGATTCCCGCCGCAACGTCCGTCGGCCTGCTCGGCCGCAACGGCATGGGCAAGACGACGCTGATCCGGTCGCTGATGGGCTACGTTCGCCCTGCCTCCGGACATGTGCGGCTCGATGCCCAGGAGGTCACCGGATGGGTGCCCGAGAAGATGGCGCGCCGCGGCATCGGCTACGTGCCCGAAGGCCGCGGCATCTTTCCGAATCTCTCGGTGCGCGAGAACCTCCTGATGAGCGCGCGCGCGGGCATCGACGGCAAGCGCGAGTGGACCTTCGACCGCGTGATGGCGACCTTCCCGCGGCTCACGGAGCGCCTTTCGAACGGCGGCCAGCAGCTGTCCGGCGGCGAGCAGCAGATGCTCTCCATCGGCCGTGCGCTGATGACCAATCCGCGCCTGATGATCCTCGACGAGGCCACCGAAGGGCTGGCGCCGCTGATCGTGGCGGAGATCTGGCGCGTGATCAGCGACATCCGCGCGACCGGCATCGCGACGCTGATCGTCGATCGCGACTGGCGCAAGGTGCTCGGGCACACTGACCGTGCCGTCGTGATGGAGAAGGGCCGCATCGTGCGGCACGGGGCGTCGTCGGAGCTATTGGGTTCGCCGCAGGTGCTGGAGGAATTGCTCGGGGTCTAGGGGCCGGAGCCCGCGGGCGCGACCTCGACCGTCCGCCTTCGTTGCCACTGCTCGACCTCGCCGGCGTGCAATGCCAGGAATCGAGCGAGTAGATCGAAGCGGCGACGGGTCTGCGCCTGAAAGACCCGCCGAACCACCGGTGCCAACGCCCATCGCAACGCCGGTGGTCCTACGTCGAACGAATACGTGTAGATGAGCACGGACGTGCCGTGGCCCACTGCGCGATGGCGCATGGATGCCGCCCATCGGGTGAACGGAAACGACGGCTCTTCCATCGAGGCCGCCGCGATGCGCGGGCGGTCAAAAGAGACAAAGCGGGTCCGCATCGAGAGTGCCCCGAGGATTCCTCTCCCGGTGTTCTCGGTCGTCGCGCCGACGAAGGGGCACGGTGCAGCGCCTTCCACTCGGGTTGCGCCGACGAGAGAATCCCATCGGTGCCGCCACTCGTGATAGTGGAATGCGTCGAACACCACCTCCGCGCTGGCCGGCATGGCGAACTCCATTCGCTCGTGCGTCATGTTTCAGGCCTCCTCGATCGTGTCAATGACCATGCCCCACTTGGCAAACTCGGGCTCGAACTCCATCAGCTTCAGCAGACCCATCGAGGTTGACGCTCCGACCGCCACTTCGCCGCCGGCGGCGAGACGGCGCGCCAAGAGAATGGCCGCCATGCAAGGAATCTCGGGACCGTGATCGTTGCCCGCAGCGATGTGCCACGCGCGCCGGGCCGTCCGCCCGGAGCCGGCAACGCCCTCGACGCGCACCACCATGCCGCCGTTTTGCGTGCCCAGGCGATCGAACATCGGAGACGCCGCGGCCACTGCGCGCGAGAAGCTCGCCGGATTGGGCAGCAATCCGACAGCGCGCGCAGCGGCCAGCGCGGCGAGTCCCCATTGGGTCAGCCTCACTTCGAGTGCCGCGCGAAAGATCACGCGCTGCGTGACGCCGTAGTGTGTCGGAAAGAGTTCGAGGTCAGGGATTTCGCACAGTGCGCCGACGCGGGCCCTCATGCGCGCAAACGCAACGACTTCCGGGCCAGCCCATCCCCGTCGAGTCCGCCATTGACCCTTTTCCCAGACGGAGATGTCCTCGCCGCAATAGCTCAGTACCGCGGCGATCGTCGCACGCCCCCTCGGGGCGGATTGCGCAGGCGCGATGCAAATGTCGATGCTGTCGATGCGCTGCCAACCCGCGCAAAGATGATTGACGACAGCCGAAGAGAGCGCCGGGACCGTGCTTGCACCGGTAACGGCTGCTCGACCAGCGGATCGAAAGGCTTCGTCCATCGCGGCGTGAAAGTCGCAGACGAAGCGACGCCCGTCAGACAGGTCTATGTAATGCGCTCCGGCAGCCGCTGCCGCCTTGGCGACCGCATAGCCTTGAGCTTGGAACGGTCCCGCCGTGTGGATGACCATTTCGATCCCCATCGCACGAAGCGCCTCGGCAAGGACTTGGCCAACATCGAGTGCGATGCCCATTGCACCGCCGCCCAGTTCCGCGGCGAACGCACGGGCCTTCGGCGCGCTCCGGCCGGCGATGACCAACTCCACATTGGGTTGCTCTGCCAAGGCCCGGCAGATGCGCGCGCCGAAATTTCCGTATCCGCCAGAAACCAGGACTCTCAATCAGTTCCCCCAGCCCGCGTTGCTCCCTTGTTTCCGACGAATGTAGCTCGATTGCGAAGGGCGGGACCAAGTGCCAAAATTCTGACGCTCCAGGAGGAACGCCATGCCATCGCATCGATTTCCTCTGCCGCGTCGGCACACGTTCGCGTCAGCCGCGTTCACCCTCGCCTCGACTGGACTGCTCGTGGCGGACGGCGTCAATGCCGGGCGCACCGTCGATGCCTTTGACCCGCTCCTGTCGGCATCCGGCGTCTGCGGGCCAGCCATGTCCGGCCCGCCCACATCGCTGAAGGCCCTGGTCCGCGTCGCAAGCCAGACGGCACCACCCGCGCAGGCGGCCACCGCCGAGCCGCCGCTCTACAAGAACCTCGGCTCGCTCCAGTTCCGCATCACGACGAAAAGTCCGCAGGCGCAGGCGTACTTCAACCAGGGCTTGCGGCTGGACTTCGGCTTCAACCACGCGGAAGCGCAGCGCGCCTTCCAGACCGCGCAGAAGCTCGATCCCGACTGCGCGATGTGCTTCTGGGGCGAGGCCTTCGTGCTGGGCACGAACATCAACGTGCCGATGATGCCGGAGGCGAATGCACCGGCCCTGGCTGCGCTCGGCAAGGCGGTAGCGCTCAAGGGCGGAGCCAGCGCGAAGGAGCAGGCGCTGATCGGCGCGCTCGAGAAGCGCTACGCCGCCAGTCCGCCGCCCGATCGCGCGCCGCTCGACGCGGCCTACGCCGATGCGATGAAGGCAGTGGCCACGGCCTTCCCCGCCGACAACACGGTGCTGGCACTCTATGCCGAGGCCGCGATGGACACGCAACCCTGGGACTACTGGGAACCCGGTGGCGCCAGATCGAAGGGCCGCGGCGCGGACATCGTGTCGACGCTCGAGACGGTCCTCCGGCGTGACCCGGCCCATGCCGGCGCGATCCATCTCTACATCCATGCGATGGAAGCGTCGACGCAGCCCGAGAAGGCCCTGCCCTATGCCAACCGCCTCGCGGCCCTGATGCCGGGCGCTGGCCACGTGGTCCACATGCCGGCGCACATCTATTACCGCGTGGGCATGTACCGCGATTCGATGACGCTGAATCGGAAGGCCGAGCAGATCGACGAGAACTACTTCAGGACATCGCCGTCGGACCCGATCTACAAGACGGCCTACTACCCGCACAACATCCACTTCGTGATGGTGTCGGCGCTGATGGGCGGTGACGGGAAGACCGCCGTGGCGTCGGCGAAAAAGCTCGATGCCTCGGTGCCGATGGACCTGGTGAAGGCATTCCCGATCCTGCAGCCGATCAAGTCCTCGCCCTTCGCGGCGCATGCGCGCTTCAGCGATCCCGACACGATCCTCGCGCTGGCACCGCCCGGCAACGACGCCGCGCTGGTTTCGACGATGTACCACTACGCGCGCGCCGTCGCCCTCGCGTCACGCAAGGACAAGGCAGGTGCGCAGAAGGAGATCGACGCGATCGAGCAGATCGAACGCACGGCCGACTACAAGGCCTTCGAGGCGTGGGGGCTGCCGGCCAGGGAGATCATCCGCACGGCGGGCCTGGTCGCGGCGGCGCGGCTCGCCGATGCGAACGGCGACCTCGACAGTGCCGCCAAGCTCTATGCAGATGCCGTCAGGATCGAGGACACCATTCCCTACACCGAGCCACCCTACTGGTACTACCCCGTGCGGCAGTCGCTGGGCTCGGTGAAGCTTCGCCAGGGCAAGCTCGACGAGGCGCAGCAGGCGTTCCGCGACTCGCTCGTGCACGTGCGCAACAACGGCTGGGCACTTGCGGGCCTGGTGGAGGTGGAACGCGGGAAAGGCAACGCTGGAGCCGAAAAGACGGCGAAGACGGCCTACGACCGCGCATGGTTCGGGCCGCGCGGCGGGCCCGATCTTGCGCGGCTCTGACGTGCCCGATGCGCGCTATGCGCGTGATGGATGGCGAATATCCATGAGCCGCATGGACAAACGAAATTCGAATGGGAACACTGAGGACGCATGCCGCGCATGCCGGCCACAGTCCCGATGTCTTCAATCAACGGAGAACGCATGAAAACCAACACGCGAATACGCACAGCGATGGCCGCGACGTGCCTCTCGCTGGGCCTGCTGTCGATCCCGGCGCAGGCGGGCGAGATCCCCATCGTGACGGGTGAACAATGGAGCACCTCGAGCGAGGCCGTCAAGAAAGCGTACCTCGTCGGCCTTGCCAACATGGTCCAGGTCCAGAGTGCCTACCACGCGGGCAATCCGCCGTCGGACGCGCAGAGTTTCCTGCCGCGCCTGGCCAAGGGCATGGAAGGGCAGACACTCGACAGCGTGCGCGAAGGCGTCGACCGCTGGTACGCGGCCAACCCGACCAAGATGAGGCATCCGGTGCTGGACATCATCTGGTTCGAGATGGCCGTGCCCGGCCTGCAGAAGAACAAGTAAGGAAGCCGACCATGAAACACATCAGAATGGCGACGGTGGTCGCAGCCCTCGCGCTCGCCGCAGCCTGCACGGACATGACGCCGCGGCAGCAGGGCACGATGAGCGGGGCGGCCATGGGTGCGGCCGGCGGCGCCGGCATCGCGGCGATCTCGGGTGGGGACGCGTGGACGGGCGCCGCCATCGGCGGCATCGCCGGGGGTATCGCGGGTAACATCCACGGCGGTCGGCAGCAGCAATCCGGTTGGTGAACGTGAAGGACCTCTCATGACTCTCTCAGATCGTTGCTGCGAAACGGGCGATTCGCCCGTCGGCGGCCGGCGCGCATGGTTGAAGAAGGCCGGCGGCTGTGCCGGCGCCGCGGTGCTGATGGCCGGGATCGGCCTTCGGACCGACGATGCGCAGGCGGCTTCGCTGACCAAGGCCCAGCGCGACGCGCTGACGCCCGACCAGGTCATCGAGTTGATGAAGAAGGGCAACCAGCGCTTCCGCGCCGGCAAGCTGCAGACGCATGACTACCTCGCGCAGAAGCGTTCGAGCGCCTCGGGCCAGTACCCCGCCGCGGTGATCCTGAGCTGCATCGACTCGCGCGCGCCCGCCGAGATCCTGCTCGACATGGGCATCGGCGACACCTTCAACGCGCGGGTCGCCGGCAACATCGCCAACAAGGACATCTTGGGCAGCCTGGAGTTCGCCTGCGCGGCGGCCGGCGCCAAGGTCGTGCTGGTGATGGGCCACACCGCCTGCGGCGCCGTGCGCGGCGCGATCGACAACGTGCAGCTCGGCAACCTGACCGGGCTGCTCGACACGATCAAGCCGGCCATTGCGGCGACGACCTACACAGGCGAGCGGACCGGCAGCAATCCGGCCTTCGTCGACGCCGTCGCGCGCTCCAACGTGCAACTGACGATCGACACCTTGCGCAGCGGCAGCCCGATCCTCGCCGACCTCGAGAAGAAGGGGCAGATCAAGATCGTCGCTTCGATGTACGACCTGTCGAATGGCGTCGTGACTTTCTTCTGAGGGCGTGTTCGCGCTCAGCGCGTCGCAGGTTCCGTCGCGAGCCAGGTGGTGAGCGACGTCGCGCCGATCCACGGCTGGTTGCCGGGGGTCAGCGAGTCGTCGTCCAGCGGTGTTCCGAAGTAGGTGGCGTCGGCGTCCGTGACGACTTCCCGCGCGTCCCGTTCGGCCTTCACGACCTGACGGATCAAGTCGTCGAGCGGGACGGCCTGGGGGCCGGCCACTTCCAGCGTGCCGTTCAGAGGCTCGCGATCCACGACCTTGGCCAGCGCCGCTGCCACGTCGGACGCGGCAATCGGTTGCAGCTTCGCGGACGGGACCCGCACCGCCTGTCCGATGGTGTTTGCCTGGGCGATGGGCATCAGGAACTCGAAGAACTGCGTCGCGCGCACGATGGTGTACGGCACCTTTCCGTTCCGGATCAACGCCTCCTGCGCCACCTTGGCGCGCAGGTAGCCGCTGGCAGGAAGGCGATCCGCTCCGACGACCGACAAAGCCACGAAATGGCGCACGCCCGCCTTGGCGCTTGCCGCCATCAGGTTCCGGGTCGAGACCTGGAAGAACTGCATCACCGCCTCGTCTTCGAACGACGGCGAGTTCGTGACGTCGACGACGACCTGCGCCCCTGCCAGTGCCAGGTCCAGCCCCTCGCCCGTCACGGCATTGACGCCCGACGAGGGCGATGCCGTCGACACGGTATGCCCGGCCTGCCGCAGCAGAGCCGACAGTTTCTTTCCGATGAGGCCACTGCCTCCGATGATCACGACCTTCATGTCAGTCCTTCAGTCCGTTGGGAGATCGAGGACGGCGGCACGTTGCAACCATCCACCCCTGAAAGACGTTCCACGACCGCCGGTTGTGACGGGCTGGCAAAAGATTTCTTCTAGCGCGGCCGAGGGGCGTCGGCGGCCCGGAGACCCAGTGCCTCAACGATGCGCGCCAGCTTGTCGGGATTGCGCTGCGCATGAATGCGCACGATGCGCCCGCCGTCGGTCTCGATGGCCTGCGCGGACTCGAGCTCGCCGTTGATGAAGCGCAGCAAGCCCCACTCACCGTTGAGCAGGACGACCTCGTAGCGGACCGAGTCCCCGTGGCGCAGGTTGCCCGCCAGGTAAAGCTGGGCAATGCGCTGGCCGCCCACCAGCGGCACGCCGAAGCTGGGCACCTTGCCGCCGCCGTCGCCGATGAGTTGCGCGTCGTCGGCCAGCATCGCCTTCAGCGCGGCGAACTCGCCGCGGGTCGCGGCATCGGCAAACCCTCGCAGCAGGCGAAGCTGCGCATCGCGCGGCACCACGTGGCGGGGCCGCTGGTCCTTCAGTTGCTCCTTGGCTCGGTGGACGAGCTGCCTGCATGCGCTCTCGCTCTTTCCCAGGGTGCTGGCCACCTCGCTGTAGTCGGTGTCGAAGACCTCGCGCAGCAGGTAGGCGGCGCGGGCCTCGGGGGCCAGCCGCTCCAGCACGGCGAGGAAGGCGATCGACACGTCGTCGGCGCGCTCCAGCATCTGTTCCGGCGTGCTCGGCGATTCGGTCAGCATCGGCTCGGGCAGCCAGGTGCCGATGTAGTGCTCGCGCTGGACCTTCGCGGAGCGAAGCCGGTCGATGGCAAGACGCGTGGTGACGGCGACCAGCCAGGCTTCGGTGCTGTCGAGACGCTCCTGCTCGGCCTCGTGCCAGCGCAGCCAGGCGTCCTGCACCACTTCCTCGGCCTCGGCCGATGAGCCGAGCATGCGGTAGGCGATGCCCTGCAGGCGAGGGCGAAGGCGGGTGAAGGTGTCGGTGGCGTCGTTCATCGTGCGTAGACGTTCGGCATCGCCATTTTGTGACAGCGCCGGGCGATGCCACCGCTGCAATTCGACTGGATTTGCCGGCCCGGCCCGCCCACAATGACCAGGAAGGACGCATCAACGCAACGCATCAGGGCCTTTTCATGACGACTCGTCGCAGCATCGTGACTTCCGCAACCTTGCTCGCCTCGGCGTCGACGCTGACGTCCGCCCTGGCGCAGACCGCCGACGGCGTGAAGCAGGCCGACTTCCTGTTCGTGCAGACGGCCAAGGCGATGACCTATGACAAGGCGACCGGCCTCCTGACGCTGAAGGGTGTCAGCCCGGTCACCGTGTTCTTCAGCGATCGTCCCGAGCGCATCGCCGGCAACATGCAGACGGCCGCCTTCGTCCCGTTCTGGACCAAGGGGATGGGCAAGGACAGCTTTCTGAGCGATCCGCCCAACGCCGACATCTCGATGGTCGAGGGCAGCACGCTCCACCAGATCGTGGCGGTGCTGCAGTCGCCCGCGCTGAAGGGCGACACGCTGTCCTACACGATCAGGGTGCTGGACGGTAAGGTTCCCGCCAAGAGCGCCGAGGTCTCGCTCTTCATCGACGTGATCGGCATGCCGCTGACGCCCTTGTCGTACGCCGGGGTTGCGCGGCGGGGCTACCGGCGAGCGGTCATCTACCGTTAGGGTCGCCGGTCGCGGCCGGCGGCCAGGGACCGCGCCGGGGCCGGGCTTGTGCCGATCACGCCCGACTCTTAGCATGTCGCTGGCGAGCTACACCGTGGATCGCAAGGAGCAGCACTTGACTCGTTTCCGCACGCAAGCCGCAATCTGTTGCGCCGCACTCGTGACCAGCGTGGGTGCGCTCGCCCAGTCCGCCTACGATCCCGATGCGGCGACGCAGCGCTACAACCGGGCGGTGGCGTATTGCAACAGCGGCAACCTGCCGCGCCCGGCGCGGGACGCCTGCATACGCGACGCGGGTCGCGCCATGGACCAGAGCCAGGGCGGCGTCGCCCCGACCATCGACGTCCAGTCGCCGGGTGGCCGGGCGACGGTCGTGATTCCCGACAACGCGCCGCTGCCGCGGAGCGACTCGACCACGATCACCTCGCCCGACGGCGATTCGACGATCGTTCTGCCTGCGGACGGCTCGAGGCCCATCTCCCAGTGATCATGGCCGCGTGATGCGGCCGGGCGCTAGCCGGCGCCTTCCAGCTGTGCCTTCAGGAACGCGACCGTGCGCGACCACGCCAGTTGGGCGGCCGCCGCGTCGTAGCGCGGGGTGGTGTCGTTGTTGAAGCCGTGCTGGGTCCCGGGGTACTGATAGGCCGTGAACCGCACGCCTGCGGCACGCAGGGCCGCCTCGTAGGCTGGCCATGCCGCATTGATCCGCTCGTCGACTTCGGCACGCTGGATGAGCAGCGGTGCCTTGACCTTGGCCGCTTCCGCGGGTGCAGGCGTGTTGCCGTAGAAGGGTACGCCCGCATCGAGGTCAGGCAACCGGATCGCCAGCTGGTGAACCATGCCGCCGCCGTAGCAAAAACCGACTGCGCCCAGCTTGCCCGTGGCATCGGGCCGCGACCGAAGCCAGGTGGCGGCCGCCAGGAAGTCATTGAGGGCATGCGCCTGGTCCAGCTTGGCGAAGGCTTCGCGCGCCTTGTCCTCGTCACCGGGGTAGCCGCCGAGCGGTGTCAGTGCGTCCGGCGCGAAGGCCATGAAGCCGTCGAGCGCCAGGCGCCGCGCGATGTCCTCGATGTGCGGATTGAGGCCGCGGTTCTCGTGGATGACGAGCACCGCCGGCAGGCGCTTGTCGCCGGCATTCGCTGGGCGCGCGAGGTAGCCCTTGACCGTGCCGCTGCCGGAAGGCGACGGATAGCTCACTCGCTCCACCTTCAGTCTCGGATCGCCGGGCGGTACCTGCTGCCCGGCTGCGAAATCGGGGCTCAGCGCCGTCAGCAAGGTCGTGGCCGCGACGCCGGCCTTGGCGAACTTCTTCGCCTGATTCAGGAACGAGCGCCGGTCCAGGTCGCCATGAACGTAGGCATCGAAGAGGATGAGCAGCTCCTGGTCGAAATCCCGGGCGGTGAGGCGAGGCGGCATGTGGGTCCTTGGCGACGTGAAGTGGCGCAGCATAGCCGGGAACATGGCCTGCTGCGCGAGCGCCCGCTGCAGGCATGCAGGCGCTAGATCTGGTCCACGAAGCGGCGCAACCCTCCGAGGTCGATCACGGTGATCCCGCCGTACTCGATCCGCAGCAGCCCTGCTTCCCGCAACCGGTTCAGCGCGGCGTTGCACCGCTGCCGCGACAGGCCCGACAGGTTCGCGATCTCTTCCTGCGAAGTTTCCAGGTGCGTCTGCCCCAGCGGATGCAGCCACGGATGGAACAGCCCGGCCAGCGCGCGCGCCACCTGGCTGTCCGCATCCAGCAGGCGCTGCGCCGCATAGTTGCCCATGAACCAGTGCAGGCGCTCGTTGATCTGCACCAGCAGGAAGTGGTTGAAACTCATCTGCGTGCGATGCAGCCACTCGAAGGTGTCGACCGGCAGCACCGCGACGCGGCTGTCGCGCAGCGCGATGATGTCGGCGGTGCGCGGCACGGCGCGCAGCAGCGTGCCTTCGCCGAACCAGCTGCCGACCGACAGGCCGCCGAAGGTCACCGAGCGGCCGTCGTCCGAGGTGAGCGACCATTTGAGCAGGCCCTCCAGCGTGCCGTACCAGTGCAGCGGCGTCTCGCCGCGGCGGCACAGCGCCGCGCCGGCGGCGACGTGTTCCTCGCGCATGTCTTCGAGCACGCGCGCCTGCGCCTCGGGGTCCAGATGGGGAAACCAGCCCGACAACGCCAGCAGCGTGGGAATGGAAAGCGAAAGGGATGCCGCCTGTTGTCTCCCGGTCGGCTTGTGGTGATGCATGAATGCTCCGGCGCCTCGTAAACCCTGATCCCAAATGTCGTCGCGATGACTGCCAGGGCGGAGGCAGCCAAAAATAATACCCCGCTGTTCACAGGAGAAACCTCATGTCGAAGCGCAAGGTGATCGTGACCATCGCCCCCACGGGCGGGATGGCGCACAAGTCGCAGAACCCCCACCTGCCCACCCAGCCGGCCGAGATCGCCGACGACGTGGTCCGCTGCTGGAACGCCGGTGCCAGCGTCGCGGCGATCCATGCGCGCCGGCCCGACGACGGCGCGACCTGCAACGCGGACGTCTACCGCGACATCAACACGCGCATCCGCGCGGCGGGCTGCGACATCGTGATCAACAACTCCACGGGCGGCGGCGTGCACGGCGACATGGTCAAGCCGCTGCCGGGCAACCGCTGGGAGATCGCGTGGGAAGAGCGCATCAAGGGCATGGACGCCGGCGCCGAGATGTGCACGCTGGACGCGACCACGCTCAACCTCTCGTTCGAGGGCCGCGACATCCTGATGGACACGCCGCTGTCGAAGGGCCGCGAGCTGGCAGCCGGGATGAAGGCGCGCGGCATCAAGCCCGAGTGGGAGGTGTTCAGCCCCACGCACATCCTGCAGGACACGACCACGCTGATCAACGAAGGGCTGGACGAGGCGCCCTACTTCATCAACCTCGTGATGAACGTGCATCGCAACTTCCAGAACGCGATGCCCTTTTCGCCGCGGCATCTGCAGATGATGGTCGACACGCTGCCCAAGGGCGCGATCTTCTGCGTGAGCGGCATCGGGCCCTCGCAGCTGGAGGCGAACATCAGCGCACTGTTGCTCGGCGGCCATGCGCGCGTGGGGCTGGAAGACAACCTGTACTTCCGCCACGGCGAGCTGGCCACCAACCTGCAGCTCACCGAGCGCATCGTGAGGATCATCCGCGAGATGGACATGGAGCCCGCCACGCCCGCCGAGGCGCGCGACATGATGGGCCTGCCGCGCAGGGGCTTGCCGGTGCCCGACTTCGCTCCCGCCGCTCCCGGACGGAACCTGCGATGAGCGCGCCGGCGTCGGCAGTGCGGCGCGTTGCGGTGGTCGCCACCGGCGTGATCGGCGCGAGCTGGGCGGCGTACTTCCTTGCCCAGGGTCTCGATGTGGACGCCACCGATCCTTCACCCGGCGCCGAGGCGCGCCTGCGCGCGGCCGTCGCGCAGCACTGGCCGACGATGCAACGCTTCGGGCTGGCGGACGGCGCGACGGTCGAACGGCTTCGCTTTCACGAGCGGCTGGAAGACGCGGTGGCGGGCGCCGACTTCGTGCAGGAGAACGGGCCGGAACGCATGGACATCAAGATCGATCTGTTCCGCCGCATGGACGCCGCCGCGCCGCCGCGCACCGTGCTCGCATCGAGTTCGTCGGGGCTCGCAATCACCGGCGTGCAATCCGCCTGCCAGCATCCCGAGCGCGTGGTGCTCGGGCATCCCTTCAATCCGCCGCACCTGATTCCGCTCGTGGAAGTGGTCGGCGGCGAGCACACCTCGGCCGAAACCGTCGAACGCACGATGGCGTTCTACAGCGCGATCGGCAAGCGGCCAATCCACGTGAAGCGCGAGGTGAAGGGCCACATCGCGAACCGGCTGCAGGCCGCTCTCTGGCGCGAGGCCTTCCACCTGGTGGACCAGGGCGTAGCCTCCGTGGCGGACATCGATACGGCCATCGCGCAGGGGCCCGGATTGCGTTGGGCGGTGATGGGGCCGTTCATGAACCTCCATCTCTCGGGCGGCGCCGGCGGCATCGCGCACCTGCTCGACCACCTTGGCGGACCGATCGAAGACTGGTGGCGCGACCTCGGCTCGCCGACCATGACGGCCGAACTGAAGCAGCAAGTCACCGAAGGCGTGGCGGCCGAACTGGGCGAGCGCCGCACCGCCGATATCGAGGCCGCGCGCGATACCCTGTTGCTGAACCTGATCAAGGAGAAGAAGCTGGCTCCCGGCCTCGACGACCCCGTGTGATTCGGCCCCATCCGGAATGGCGGATGTGGACCTCAAGGAGACAACAAGATCATGACCACGCCCGCCTTCTTCGACGACGAGCGCCAGCTCGCGCCGCCGCGCACGGTGCGCATCGATTTCGACGACGGCTCCTTCGCGTTGCGCTCGCCGGTCGCGCTCAAGCCCTACGCCCGCTGCATCGGCGAATGGCTCGAACGCTGGGCCCGGGAAACACCGGACGCGCTGGCGCTGGCCGAACGCGACGACAGCGGCGAAGGCTGGCGCAAGCTCGACTACCGCGCCTTGCGCCGGGTCGTGGGCGCCGTGGCGCAAAGCCTGCTGGACATGGGCATCCCGAAGAACCGGCCGGTGGCAATCCTCTCGGACAACGCGATCGACCACGCCGTACTGATGCTGGCGACGATGCACATCGGCCGCACGGCCTGCTCGCTGTCCAGCGCCTATTCGCGCATGGCGAAGGATCCGACGCGGCTGCACGGCATGCTGCGCGCGCTGGATCCAGCGTTGATCTACGCCTCGGACGCGAAGGTCTACGGCCCGTCCCTGTCGGGCTGCGACGTCGACGCGGTCAAGGTGTTCAGCCGCAATACCGATGCCCATGCCCGCGCCCTGCCCTTCGACCGTTTGACGCAGGCGCAGGAGACACCGTCCGTCCTGGCGGCCTTCGAGGCGATCCTTCCCGATGACCACGCCAAGTACCTGCTGACCTCCGGCTCGACGGGCAAGCCGAAGGTCGTGATCAACACGCACCGCATGCTGTGCGCCAACCAGCAGATGATGGCCCAGACCTGGCGCTTCCTGGAGGACGAGAAGCCGGTGCTGGTCGACTGGCTGCCCTGGAGCCATACCTTCGGCGCGAACCACAACTTCAACATGGTGCTGTGCCACGGCGGCGCGCTCTACATCGACGAGGGGCGGCCCGCGCCGGGACTGATCGAGAAGACGGTGCGCAACCTGCGCGAGGTCAGGCCCACGCTGCTCTTCAACGTGCCGCGCGGCTATGACATGCTGCTGCCCTTCCTCGAAGCCGACGGCGCACTGGCGGCGGAGGTCATGTCGCGCCTTCGCCTGGCCTTCTACGCGGCCGCGGCGCTCGCGCCCTCGACCTGGCAGCGGCTGGAGGCCGTTGCCCGGCGCGCCCGGCCTGCCCGGCCACTGTGGCTCACCACTTCATGGGGCGCCACCGAGACTTCGCCCGCCATCACCTCCGCGCACTGGCGGCTCGAAGGGGCCGGCTGCATCGGCGCGCCCCTGCCCGGGCTGGAGCTGAAGTTCGTCCCCAATGGCGACAAGCTGGAGATGCGGGTCAAGGGCGTGTCGGTGTTTCCGGGCTATCGCAACGCGCCGCGCGAGACGTCCGAAGCCTTCGACGACGAGGGCTACTACCGGATCGGCGATGCCGGCTTCCTCGCGGATTCGACGCGCCCCGAATGCGGCGTGATGTTCCACGGCCGCGTGGCCGAGGATTTCAAGCTCACGAGCGGAACCTGGGTGTCGGTGGGCACGCTGCGCGTCGACCTGGTCTCGCGGCTCGCGCCGCTGGCGCAGGACGTCGTGATCACCGGCCACGATCGGGATCAGGTCGGCATGCTGGTGTTTCCCAGTCCGCAGGGCGGGCCGACAGCACGCGAGGCGTGGCATGCGGCGCTGGAACGCGTGATGCGCGAGCTGCGCGACGCGGGTGGTGGCTCGTCGCAATGCCCAGTCCGGGCGCTGGTGCTCGGCTCCCCGCCGGACATCGACGCCGGCGAGATCACCGACAAGGGCTACATCAACCAGCGGGCCGTGCTGACACGGCGCGCAGCCGAGGTGGAGCGGCTCTACGGCGGCCCTCATTCGGAGGTGGTGCGGGTCGCCTGAGGGGGCGTCTGGCGTCGGACCGCTGGCTAGAATTCGGAAGGAATCGGCAGCAAAAGGAAATCGACGTGAGAAGGTGGCTCGTGCTGCTTGGCCTGATAGCTTGCCAGGCCCAGGCTCAGACCAATTGGTTCACCGTGACAGGCAATCCGCGCGATGCGTCCGTGGACACGGTGGAGGTCGACCCCGTCGCGATCAGGACAAACGGCACGCTGAAGACCATGAACGTGCGCGTGAGCCGCGCCAGGCAGCGCACGAACTGGGAAAAGGTGCCCTACCGCTCGTACGAATCCCGGGTCGTCTTCGACTGTCGCGCACGCAAGGCCGAGTACCTGTTCGCGACCTTCTACCCGACCCCGCTGTGGAACGGGCCGCCGCACAAGGTGACCGACTACGCGGCGAATCCACGGCCGATGTTGTTCGTCGACGTCGAGCCCAATCCGACGAACCGCATCATCCGTGCGGCCTGCCAGGCCACGGGCTAGCGTTCCTCGAAAAGCGCTTTGCCGGGACGGCTCATGGGCGCAGCGATCTCACTGGTGCTGTTCGACCTGGATGGCGTGCTGTGCCACTACGACCGCGCCGCGCGCGTCGAGCACCTTGCCGCATCGACGCACCGCAGCGCGGAGGCGGTTCGCCATGTCATCTGGGGCACCGGCCTCGAATCGCGGGCCGATGCGGGCCTGATCGGCGACGAAGACTATCTGGCCGAGCTCGGCCGGCACCTGGGCACCACCGTTACGCTCGACGCCTGGCTGGACGCGCGGCGCGCGGCCATGACGCTGGATCCCGAGGTGCTTCGCCTCGCGCAGATCGTATCGACGCGCCGGCGGATTGCGATCCTCACCAACAACTGCCGCCTGCTCGCACTGCACATGGACACCCTGTGCCCGGAGGTGGCCTCGCTGTTCGGCGAGGCCATCTTCGCCACGGCATCGTTCGGCGCGACCAAGCCGGCACCGCAAGCCTATCTGCGCTGCCTCGAGGCGTTGGGCGTGCCGGCCGCCGAGACCTTCTTCATCGACGATGTCGAAGCGAACGTGACCGGTGCGCTCGACGCCGGCCTGCAGGCCTGCGAGTTCACCAGCGCAGCCGCGCTCTCGGCAGAACTCGCGGCTCGCGGCCTCGACTGATCGCCCGTCAGCGCCCGGCAGGGCCCTTCGGCGGAAAGCCGGCGAACAGCCTGTCGAGTGCCGATTCAACGGCCGCGTTGAGGCGAGAGCGGTCGTCCGGGAGGACGCCGGTCGCGCTGCCCCGCCAGATCGCGCGCTTGGTGCGCGCGTCGAACATGTCGACCACGAGGGTGCCCCGCTCGTAGTCGTCGACGGACATCGTGGTGTAGCCCGGCCATCCGCTGCCGACGCCCAGCCAGTTGAGATCGTGGCCGATGCCGCTGTAGAAATTGTTGAAGTTCTGGCCCTGGACCCGCGTCACGTGCGCAGCGACGTGAACGTCGCCTTCCGCGGCCAGCTTCCATCCTGCCGCCTGCAGGCGCGCGTTGATGCCTGCGACGACGCTTTGGGGCATCAGGGTGTCGGTGCCGGCAGGCGGTGTGATCCAGTTGTAGCTGCGATAGCTGGCGAACGGGGCCTGCGCGTCGAAGTCGGTCTTGACGTCCGCTGTGCTTGCACAGGCTGCCAGCAGCATGGCAAGGACGACGGCAAGGAATCTTCCAATCATGTTCGCTCCAGTTCGAGTCCGGTTGCAGGCGGCGGGGTTGCCGCTCGAACGATGGTACAGCCCGCCCCTCGCGGGCCTTTTTCATGCCGTCATCGCGACGGATGTCGCACTTTCAGCGACTCCCTTGGGCAACTTCGCGGCCGATGGACCGCGGCACTTCAGGAAACGAGACAGGCCGCCGAAATGCAAGCACTTCCAACCATCGAGCAGTGAGAGCGAAATGCCCAGACTCATCGTCCTGACCCCGCACGGCAGCGTCCGGCAGGTCAACATCAAGGGACCGATCACGACGATCGGACGCGACCCGACGTGCGGCGTGTACATCGACAGCCTCGGGGTGAGCCGCCACCACGCGGCCATCCGGTGGACGGGCGAGCGCTTCGTCGTGCGCGACATGGCGAGCCGCAACGGCACCTTCGTGAACCAGGCGCGCGTCGTGGAACGTGCGTTGAGGAACGGCGACGCGATCGGCGTGGGTGAATGCCGGCTCCGCTTCCTCGATTCGTCGCGGCGGCTGCCGGGCGAGGACGCGCTGCGATTGGTGACCGTCCCCGACGAACTCAACGACATCGACGCACGCGAGCGCAGCGACTGGGCGACCTTCTTCCGGCAAGGCAGCTTGGCGCGGCACGAGGCGCGGCGCCGCTACGGGTCGGCCGAGCGACGGTCCTGATCCGGCAACAGGCAAAAGAAGGCCCGCACGAGGCGGGCCAAATGATCCCTGGTCAGAAGATCCCTGGAGAACCAGCCTCCATATCGGCGGTCAAGGGAAAAAATTCAGGGTCCGACATCTTCAGGTCTGTCGCTGCCTTTCGGCCCCACGGGCGTAAAGTGAGTGCTGGCTCGGTCGCCGTACCCCTTTGCCGGCCCGTGTTGCACAGGCGACAGGCCGAGGCAAACTAATTAAACGGCACCGTATCCTAAAGACTCCCCCAACCTAGATGTGAACTACATGACGAAGACAAAACTGTTTGCGCTGGCTGCCGTT
The DNA here is from genome assembly GCF_051216375.1 of Variovorax glacialis. Taxonomy (NCBI): domain Bacteria; kingdom Pseudomonadati; phylum Pseudomonadota; class Betaproteobacteria; order Burkholderiales; family Comamonadaceae; genus Variovorax; species Variovorax glacialis. Next base: position 197,191 of record NZ_JBPJZT010000006.1, read on the forward strand.
GCCGCGTTCGGATCGGGCAGCGCGCTGGCGCAAAAGGCTGGCGACTGGCAAGTCGGCGCCGGCTGGCTGCATTTCGCCCCGCGTGATTCCAGCGAACCCCTGACCTTCACCGCGCCACGCGTGGCCGTGGTGCCAGGTTCCGGCGCCACCGTCGACAACTCCGACACGCTGGGCCTCAACGCCACCTATTTCATCGACAGCCACTGGGCGGTCGAAGGCGTGATCGGCATCCCGCCGAAGTTCAGACTCCAGGGCGCCGGCACGCTGGCCCCCATCGGCGAACTCGGCGAAGCGCGCCAGTGGAGCCCCACGCTGCTGGCCAAATACTATTTCCTCGAAGGCGATGCCAAGCTCCGTCCCTTCGTCGGCCTCGGCGCGACCTACGTCTGGTACAACGACGTGAAGCTCACCCCCGGCCTGCAGGGCGCCCTCGCCAACCGGATCGGCGCGCCCGTCGGCCTGTCGTCGACCACGGCGAAACTCGACAGCTCCTTCTCGGCCGTCTTCAACGTCGGTGCCGCCTACCAGTTCGACGAGCACTGGGGCATGGCCTTCTCGGTGTCGTACATCCCGCTGAAGACCACAGCCAAGCTCACCACCTCGGTGGCAGGCCTGCCGGTGGCCCAGAGCCAGTCCAGCCTCAAGGTCAATCCGATCGTCCCGTACCTTTCGGTGACCTACAAGTTCTGAGCCCCCGCGAACCGCACCGGTTCGCATCCCCGCTCGACATGCGTGAGAAGCATGCGGGAGATCCCTTCAAGTTTGTCGGCTTTCGGCCGATATCCCTGTCTGCGACCTCTCACCTTCTTCCGGAATCACGATCATGTTCTTGAGCAATATCTCGATTGGCAGGCGCCTGGCCCTTGTGCTGGGCGCCATCCTGGCCCTGTTCCTCGCGAGCAGCGTCGTTGCGGTGCTGAAGCTTCGCGAGCTTGGCGTCGAAATCGACAGCATGGTCAATGACAGCGTTAAGACCGAACGCGCGGGCTCCGACTGGCTGCGCCACACCACCTCCGGCGTGCAACGCGCCGCCGCCATCGCCAAGAGCAGCGACCCGAGCCTGATTGCCTACTTCGCGCCGGCGACTGCGACGTCCATCAAGGACACCAACGAGCTTCAGAAATTCATCGAAGGCCAGATGACCACGCCCGAGGAGCGCCAGTTGTTCCAGAAGGTCGGCGAGCTGCGCAAGGAGTACCTCGCGGCGCGCGAGGAAGTCAGCAAGCTCAAGCTGGCGGGCGACCTCGAAGGGGCCAACCGCGTGTTCACCTCGCGCTTCGAACCGACCTCGGTCAACTACCTCGCAGGGGTCCAGCAGATGGTGGACCTGCAGCGGGCGCAGCTCGATGCAGCCGCGCAGCGCGGCGAGGAACTGCGTGCGCAAACCAGCACACTGCTGACGGTCTGTACGGCGCTTTCGCTGGCCCTGGGCAGCTTGATGGCCTGGTTCCTCACGCGCAGCATCACGCGGCCGCTCCGCCGCGCCGAGAAGATGGCGCAGGCCATCGCCGGGATGGACCTGACGGGGTTGCCGCAGACGAGCTATGCCAATGACGAGACGGGGCACCTGCTTCGCGCCATCGACCGGATGCGCACAGCGTTGAAAGGCTCGCTGCAACAGGTGCACGGGGTGGTCGTGAATGTTTCGAGCGCGAGCACGCAGATCGCGACGGGCAACCAGGATTTGTCGTCGCGCACCGAAGAGCAGGCGAGTTCGCTGGAGCAGACGGCCGCGTCGATGGAAGAACTCACCAGCACCGTCAAGCAGAACGCGGACAACGCGCGCCAGGCGAATCAGCTCGCCGTCTCTGCTTCCGAAGTCGCGGTCAAGGGCGGCAGCGTGGTCTCGCAGGTGGTGGACACCATGGGCTCGATCAATGCGTCGTCCCGCAAGATCGTGGACATCATCGGCGTCATCGACGGCATCGCGTTCCAGACCAACATCCTGGCGTTGAATGCCGCTGTCGAAGCGGCTCGTGCCGGTGAACAAGGCCGCGGCTTCGCGGTCGTCGCCTCCGAAGTCCGCAACCTCGCGCAACGCTCCGCAGCCGCAGCGAAGGAAATCAAGACGCTGATCGGCGACTCGGTCGAGAAGGTCGAGGAAGGCAGCAAGCAGGTGGCCGAAGCCGGCAAGACGATGGAAGAGATCGTCGACAGCGTGAAGCGGGTGACGGACATCATGGGCGAGATCACCGCGGCGAGCCAGGAGCAGACCTCGGGCATCGAGCAGATCAACCAGGCGATCACGCAGATGGATCAGGTGACGCAGCAGAACGCGGCGCTGGTCGAAGAGGCCGCTGCTGCCGCCGCATCGCTGCAGGAACAGGCAGGCAGCCTCTCGCAGGTCGTGAGCGTGTTCAGGCTCGAAGGCGGTCAGTCGGTCACCAAGCAGCGCCCTGCAGCCGCCGTAGCGCCCGCTGTGCCGAAGCCGATTAAGACACCCCAGCGCAAGCCCGCGCCGGTGGCCGCCGCAGTTTCGGCCGGCGGCGACTGGGAAGCGTTCTGAGCCTCGGCGGGTTCCTTCACACCTCCGAGGTCGATTCGTCCGCCTGCTGCTCGGCGAAACGCCTCTCCGCGGCGACCAGGTGCGTCGTCATGACGTGGGAGATCACGTTGATGCCGAGGCCCGCGAACAGCGCGGGCAGCAGGTAGAGGGCCACCCGCAATTCCGACACGAAGAGAACATCGTCTGCCAGCGAAGGCGTGGCCGCCGCGGTCGTTGCCAGCCGCTGCAGGAAGAAGACGTCCACGCCCGCAATGGCCACCAGGGAAAAGCCGAGCACGAGCACGGTCATCCGTGAAATCGCCTTCTTGGCGATCAGCACGCCGTAGATGCCGAAGGGCAGCACGACGGAAATCACCACCATCAACCAGAAACTCGTTTCCGTGAAGACCGAATAACTGACGTGCATGGGTCACCTCTGATGGCTGGATCGTCGAAACCCGGCATTTTGATCGACGGCCGGAAGCGACGGAAACCCTCAGTGGCCCTTCTTCTTCGGGTCTTCCTTGCCGAGCAGCTTGTCCATCTGCTGGCCGATACGCGCGCCGAGCGCGGTGCCGACGCCGGGCAGCACCGCCGTACCGACGGCCGCACCCGCGAGCGCCGCGCCGGTGAGCGAGAGTTGCGGATCGTCGAGCGTGCCGCCGAGCTTGAGCGGTACGCCGACAACGCCGTCGACGATGTCGACCGCCGCTTCGCCATCGAGCCGCCGGTTGATGACCGTGGCACTGCCACTCGCCGTCAGCCCGCCCGAATGCGCCTTCAGGCCGATGTAACGCAAGATGACGCCTTCGTCGGTGGCCTGGGTGTCGAGCGTGCCCGTGAGGGTGTCGAGTTTCGTTTGCCCTTCACGGCTGCTGCGGCCGGTGCTGACCGTCCTGGCGAGATCGAAGCCTTTCAACGTCGCAGGCGCGATGGTGAATCGTGTGCGGGTGTGGAGGTTGCGGGCGAGTTCCGTCAGGTCCTTGCCCTCCGTGTTGACCGAAGTCTGCCCCTGGAGCTTGCCTTCCACAGCGCTGTGACGGCCGAAGGCTTGGACTAGCGCACCCACATCGACGTTCCTTGGCTCCAGTTGCGCAGCCAGGCGCAGGCTGTCCCGTGCGGCCGCCTGCAATTCGGCCGTTCCGTTCCACGTGCCGCCGCCCACGTCGACGAGCGTGCGCCAGCGGTCCTGATCGCCTTCGCGCTCGATGCGCAGGGTCGCGGGCGGCGTCACACCCGCCCGGCTGAGTTGCGCCTCGCGCGGCCGCCAGCGCGGATCGAAGCGGATGTCCGCGTCGTAGGTCAATGCAATGTCGCGGCGGTCGATCCACACGACATCGCGCAGGCGCACGCGTTCGACCGGAATCTCCGCGAGCGTCCACGCGCCCGCGAGCACGGTGGTGGCGTCGTCCGCCTGCCAGCGCCCGCGGAATGCACGCACGGAAGCGCGTGGGAGCACGGCCCCGTCGATCTCCACGGTGTCGATGGCGATCTTGCGATTCCACAAGGCTGCGAGATGCGGCCGGATCACGACGCGGCGCATGGTGATCGGCTTGGGCTGCACGGTGGCGAGCTCTTCCAGCACCACCACGGGCGCAGGCCGAAGCGCCCAGTGCACCGCGCCGACATGCAGGGCAATCCCGGACGCCTTCTCGAAGCGCGCGGACAGGTCGGCCGCAAGCTGTTCGTCGCTCGGCAGGAGCGTGCGAACCAGCACCGCGAGGCCGATGACAAGCACGACCGCAGCGGCGGCCACGCCGGCAATCCATCGTCGAGCGCGCGTCATGCGGCAAGCTTAGGCGGAGTGCCGACGATCACACTGTCAGCCATAGGCGCGACGTTCTGCCGCCAATCGCTATAGTTTTGACCCATCAGAACTGGAGACACCCCATGCGCATCTGGCAAAAAGAGATTTCGATCGACGAACTCACCCGGAGCCACGTCGACACCGCGGTGTCGAACCTCGGCATCGAATTCCTCGAGATCGGCGACGATTTCATCCGGGCCCGCGTGCCCGTGGACCAGCGCACGAGTCAGCCCTACGGCATCCTCCATGGCGGCGTCTCGGTGGTGCTGGCGGAAACGCTGGGATCGTGCGGCGCCCACTACTCGGCACCGGAAGGCCATCGCGCGGTCGGGCTCGACATCAACGCGAACCATCTCAAGTCCGCCTCGAAGGGCTGGGTGACCGGCACGGCCCGGCCCGTGCATCGCGGCCGCACCACGCAGGTGTGGCAGATCGACCTGACGAACGAAGACGGCGAGCTGACCTGCGTCTCGCGCATCACCATGGCCGTGCTGGCGCCGCGCGCCGGTTGAGCGGGGTCGACCCGCACCGCTCCGACAAGACAACAACCGAGGAGAAGAAGACATGAGCGATTCCTACCTTCCCCGCTGGCGCAAGGTGACAGCCAGCGCCGCGACCGTCGTCGCGCCCGACGAGCGCCTCTCCTGGGGGCAGACCACGGCCATGGGGGTGCAACACGTGATCGCGATGTTCGGCGCCACGGTGCTGGCGCCGATCCTGATGGGCTTCAACCCCAACATCGCGATCCTGATGAGCGGGATCGGCACCCTGCTCTTCTTCTTCATCACGGGCGGCCGGGTGCCCAGCTACCTGGGATCGAGCTTTGCCTTCATCGGCGTGGTGATCGCGGCCAGCGGCTATTCGGGCTCGGGGCCGAACGGCAATCTCGGCGTGGCGCTGGGCGGGATCATCGCTTGCGGCCTCATCTACGCGCTGATCGGCGTGCTGGTGCACTTCACCAACGAGCGCCACACCAAGCGGGCACCGGTGCGCGGGCTCGAAGGCATCGAGGTGGAGGAAGTCGAGCAGGACGTCGCGGTGCACTGGATCGAGCGGCTGATGCCGCCGGTGGTCACCGGCGCGGTGGTCGCGGTGATCGGCCTCAACCTGGCGAGCGTGCCGATCAAGAACATGGCGCCCACGGGCTTCGACACGTGGATCCAGGCGCTGACCTTCCTGTGCGTGGGTCTCATCGCGGTGTACACGCGCGGGATGATCCAGCGCCTGCTGATCCTCATGGGCCTGATCGTCGCGAGCCTGATCTACGCAGTGCTGACCAACGGTCTCGGGCTGGGCAAGCCGATCGACCTGACCGCGCTCGCCGCCGCGCCCTGGATCGGGCTGCCGACCTTCTCGTCGCCGGTGTTCGATGCCAACGCGATCCTGCTGATCGCACCGGTGGCGGTGATCCTGGTGGCCGAGAACCTCGGCCACCTCAAGGCCGTCGGCGCGATGACCGGCCGCGACCTCAACCCCTACCTGGGACGCGCCTTCATCGGCGACGGCGTCGCGACCATGGTGAGCGGCGCTTTCGGCGGCACGGGCGTCACGACCTACGCCGAGAACATCGGCGTGATGGCGGCGACCAAGATCTACTCGACGGCGATGTTCGTCGTCGCGGCCCTGATCGCGCTGGTGCTGGGCTTCAGCCCCAAGTTCGGTGCGCTGGTGCAGGCCATTCCGCTGGCGGTCATGGGCGGCGTGAGCATCGTGGTGTTCGGCCTGATCGCCGTGGCGGGCGCGAAGATCTGGGTGGACAACCGCGTCGACTTCTCGCAGAACAAGAACCTCATCGTGGCGGCGATCACGCTGATCCTCGGCACGGGCGATTTCACGCTGAAGTTCGGCCAGTTCGCCCTCGGCGGCATCGGCACGGCGACCTTCGGCGCGATCCTGCTTTACGCGTTGCTGGGGCGCTCGCGCAACTGAGGGCAGCCAACCGACGGAAAGTGCAACGTCGTGCAATAGCTGTTGTGCACCGTCATCCATATTCGAGCGTTTGAGTCCATCGGAACCCAGTGCCAGTTAGACTCCATCGCTTTTCGTACCTACGTATTCCATGGCCGATGCTTCCGCCGCGCGCACCAAGGCGGTATTCGAATTCAAGAGCGCAACGCTGCCGCTGATCGCGGTCATCCTCAAGACGGCTGATCTCGACGTGCTGGCGGAGGCGCTCGACGCCCAATTGGCGGACTCGCCCGACTTCTTCGAACAGGAGCCGGTGGTCATCGACCTTTCCCTTTTGCAGGATGAGGAGGCCGAAGCCGAGGCGGAACTCGACTTCACGGCACTGCGCGCCCTGCTCGCGCGCCACCAGACGCAGCCCGTCGCCGTCCGCGGCGGCAGCGATTCGCAGAACGCTGCGGCCCGCGCGGCCGGCCTCTCGATCACCGCGATGCCTGTCGCGCCCCCGCCCCGGGCGTCCGCGCCTCCGGCGGAGCCCGTGAGCGAAGCACCTCAGATCGTCCGCGAAGTGCCGGTGCCGGCGAACGGCACGCTGATCATCGACAAGCCCCTGCGTTCGGGCCAGCAGGTCTACGCCCGCGGCGGCGACGTGATCGTGACCGCGGTGGTGAGCTTCGGCGCGGAAGTCATCGCCGACGGCAACGTCCACGTCTACGCCCCGTTGCGCGGCAAGGCGATCGCGGGTGCGCGAGGCGACACCGAGGCGCGCATCTTCACGACCTGCCTGGAAGCGCAGCTCGTGGCCATTGCCGGCATCTACCGCACGGTCGAAGTCGCCCTTCCCCCCGAAATCGCGGGCAAGCCGGCACAGATTTCGCTGGACGGCAAGAAGATCGTGATGGATCCGATCCTCTGACCCGGCGGGCGCCCAACTGAACAACTGAAACGAACGAACATAAGAAGGAATGGCAATGGCCAAAATTGTGGTGGTGACCTCGGGCAAGGGCGGCGTCGGCAAGACGACCACGAGCGCGAGCTTTGCATCGGGGCTCGCCCTCGCGGGCAAGAAGACAGCGGTGATCGATTTCGACGTGGGCCTGCGCAACCTCGACCTCATCATGGGTTGCGAGCGGCGCGTGGTGTACGACCTCATCAACGTGATCCAGGGCGAGGCGAACCTGAGCCAGGCGCTCATCAAGGACAAGCAGTGCGACAACCTGTTCGTGCTGGCCGCCTCGCAGACGCGTGACAAGGACGCCCTGACGCAGGATGGCGTCGAGAAGATCCTGAAGGAGCTCGCCGACCAGGGCTTCGACTACATCGTGTGCGATTCGCCGGCCGGCATCGAGACCGGTGCGCTGATGGCCATGCACTTCGCCGACGAGGCGCTGATCGTGACCAACCCCGAGGTGTCGTCGGTGCGCGACTCCGACCGGATCCTGGGCATGCTGAGTTCCAAGACCAAGCGCGCGAAGGAAGGCGGCGAGCCCATCAAGGAGCACCTGCTGATCACGCGCTACAACCCCAACCGCGTGGCGGGCGGGCAGATGCTGTCGCTGGAGGACATCCAGGACATCCTGCGCATCAAGCTGATCGGGGTGATCCCTGAATCCGAAAGCGTGCTGCAGGCTTCCAACCAGGGCGTGCCGGCGATCCACGACAAGGACACCGACGTGGCCCAGGCCTACACCGACGTGGTGGCACGTTTCCTCGGCGAAGAGAAGCCCATGCGCTTCGTCGACGCCGAGAAGCCCGGCTTCTTCAAACGAATCTTCGGAACGAGGTAGCCAATGTCCCTCTTTTCCTTTCTGCTCGGCGAGAAGAAGAAGACGGCCAGCGTGGCCAAGGAGCGGCTGCAGATCATCCTCGCGCACGAGCGCAGCAGCCTCGGCGGCAAGCGCCCCGACTACCTGCCGGAGTTGCAGCGCGAGCTGATCGCGGTGATCTCCAAGTACGTGTCGATCAAGGCCGAGGACATCAAGGTGCACCTCGAGAAGCAGGACGACCTCGAAGTGCTCCAGGTCAAGATCGAACTGCCGGACGCCGCGCTCGCGGCGCGCTGACCGGGCGTCTTTCCGGTCGCTCGACTTTCACGGCCGCGCGATGAACGCGGCCACAGCCTGCAACACCGCCGCTTCTTTCAGGATGCGACGGTGCCCAGGCCCTGCGTGGCGACGAGCTGCGCGCCCGCGATGGCGTCGCGATAGGCCACGCCGTCCTCGAAGCGGTTGACCCGGTCGTCGCGGTCGTGAACCACCAGGGTCCGCTGGCCGATGCGCGGACCGACGGCTGCCGGCTCCAGCAGCGGCATCAGGATCGCCTCCCGCGCTTCGATGAGGCGCTGCATGGCGGCCCGCGTGCCCTCGGTGAGACCGAACACCTGCGCGAAGTAGCGAGTGAATTCATGAGGGGACGCCGGAGGCGCCAGGAGCACCAGCCGCTCGGCCGGCAAGCCACGGCTGGCCGCGTAGGCGAGCGCATTCGCGCCCAGCGAGTGGGCGACCACCGCCTTGAGCTTGTCGCCCCGCTGAACCAGGCGTGCCGCCACGTAGTCGATCGCACGGGCGAACTGCGGCAGGTTGCTCACCGTCCCGGCGCTGCGCCCGTGGGCAGGCATTTCGACCATCACCGGCGTGAAGCCCGCGCCCGCCATGGCCTTGGCGAGCGGCAACATCTGGCCCGCATGGCCGCCCCAGCCGTGCACGAGCAGTACCAGCGGCGCGTCCATGGGAACGACCGCCGGGGTGTAGATGCCGATGCTGGCGTTCTCGTACGACCACGCCTGGCGATGCCAGTGAGCGTCTGGCCCGTGGCGGCGATTCAGCCATTTGGGCGGCAAGGGCGTGCCGAAGAGCCGGTAGGCGGCGCGAACCCCGAGCGTCGGCCAGATGCGCTGGAAGGCGCCGAGCCCCAGACGCAGCGTGCGGATCCAAGGTGTCTCGCCGTAGTAGCTGGAAGCGGCGCTGGATGCCGTGCCAGAGCTGGATGTGGTCACGGCGGCTCCCTCAGTACCAGACCCAGTCTTCGTTGCCTCCGGGGAGGCTGCGCAACGTCTCGACAAGCGCGCGAATGCCCATTGCGAGCCCGCAGGCGAGGAGGAACAGAGCAGCGATCAACATGGTGTTTTTCCTATCTATCGCACGTATGTGCGAAATCTGTGCATGCATCAAAACGGTTTGGCAACGAACCTGAAGCTCAAGCCCTGTAGCTGGCGAGCAGCCGCTGCCAGGTCAGCACGGCACGGTCCGCCGCGCGGGGGTCACGGAGGAAGCGGGCGTCGTGCAGCAGCCCGATCACGAGCCCGTAGATTTCACCGACCAACTGCGCCGGGTCGGTGTCGGACTTGAGTTCGCCCGTCTCGACGGCCTGGGTCACGGTGCGCCGCAGCGCGGCCCGCCACCGCGACACTTCCGCCAGGAGGTGGTCGCGCAGTTCGCCCTCGCGGTCGTCGAGCTCGAAGGCGCCGGCGGTGTAGATGCACCCGCTCTCGATCTCGACGTCGCGCATGCGCACAATCCAGCGCTCGACGATGTCGTTCAGGCGCGCCAGGCCCTTGGGCTTCTGCATGGCGGGGACGAACACGTCGGCGAGGAAGCGGCGCCCATATTCCTCGATGACCGCCTTCTGGAGGGCTTCGCGCGAGCCGACGCGGGAGAAGACCCCGCTCTTGGACAGGCCGAGGCGACTGGCCACCGCCTGCAGCGTGATGGCCTCCAGGCCCTCGGCCGCGGCGACATCCATCGCCGCGCCGACGATGGCGGCGCGGGTCAGTTCGCTCTTCTGGGTCTTGGCGTCCATGGCGCGGAATTTAGCACACGCGTGCGAAATAGCAAGTTCCGGCGACTGGGGCTTCCATCCGACCACGGTGTGGGCGTATCGTGGAAGTCCCAACACAAACCCGGAGACTACGCACCATGGCAACCAGCAAATCGAGCACCACCGCCGCCAAGAAGACTCGGCCGATGGGCGGGCCATCCGTGGAAGACGTGCAGGAAGCGTTCGTCAAGCCGCTCAAGGGCATGGCCGAACGGCTGCAGAACCTCCCGCTGGCAGGCGCCGCCGGAGCGATCGTCGAAAGCGGACGCAAGGACCTGCAGGCGCTCGTGCAGGCCAACGAGAAGTCCTACCAGGGGCTGCAGGCCGTCGTCCAGCGCCAGACCGAGATGCTCAAGAGCTCGATCCAGGAATGGCAAGGCACGATGAAGGGCATGAAGGGCACCGATCCGCGCGAGGGCCTCGCCAAGCTCGATGCCATGGGCAAGGCGGCATTCAAGCAGGCGCTCGACGACATCCGTGAGCTGTCGGAAATGGCGGCCAAGTCGCAGGCCGAGGCTTTCGACGTGGTGCGCCGCCGCATCCAGGACAACGTGGACGAGGTCAGCAAGCTGCTCAAACAGCCCAAGTAAGTCGCCTTCGAGACGCGTCTCGGTGTTTGCCCTGCGCCAGATTGTGGAAAAGGTCCGTGACGAAGTTCTCAGGAAGCGTACATTGGTGCGATTTCCTCAGCGATCAGATCGAATCAGCCATGGCATCGAATTCCCAGACGCGCGTCTCTCCCAAGGCAGTTGCCGAAGCCGCGGATCGTGAACGACTGCGGCAGGGCCTGCCCGCCACGGTCGGTCACCTCCAGCAGCATCAGGCCGACCAGATCGACGACAACGACATCGATGCCTACGTGAGACTCAACTGGCTCGAATGGCACGGCGGCGGGCTGCGCCTGACGATCACCGGGCGCAACGTGTGCGCCCAGATGGCGCCCTCCACCGCCACCTGAAGGCGGCCATTACTGGCCGACGATGATCTGCGCGATCAGGCCGGTGGCGACCGCAGCCAGCACGAAGTCACCGCCCACACCGACCCACTGGTAGCCGCGCGGCGGCTGGTAGAGGCGATGTCCGCGCCAATCGTTGACGACATAGTTCCGGCCACGGTATTCACTGGGCACATGGCCGCCCCTGCGCCATTCGGCATGTGGGTTGGGATAGCCCTGACGGCTGAACTGCGCGCCGGGACGAAAGTCTTGATGGCGCTGCTGGTAGTAGCCGTTGTTCGGGCCGTCCGGACGGCGGTATTGCTGCTCCTGCCGGTCGTTGCGGTCATTGCGGTCCGGGCCGCGATCGAAGCGGGGATCCTGCGCGAAGGCACTTCCCGCCATGCACATCGCCAGCGCTGTAGTGGCCACGGCCATTCTCTTCGACTTGATCATTCTGGAACTCCTTCTGCGTTGATGAGGAGTTCAGTGTGGGATGCGCATGTATCGCGCTCCCACTGCGCACGTACGCGCGAGGTGAAGGCAGGTAAAGCCGAGTTCCGAGAGATGTCTCTCAAGCCCCGGAAGCCCGCTCGCCCGCAGCGGCTCGCGCCATGCGTTCGCTCTTCCAGTACACGTCGTCGCCGCCGTCGATGCGATTGAGCACACGCGCGAGCACGAAGAGCAGGTCGCTCAGACGATTGAGGTACCGGCGCAGCGTGTCGTTGATTTCCTCATTTGCGCCCAGCGCGACGACGGCACGCTCCGCCCGCCGTGCGACGGTGCGGCATACATGGGCCAGCGAGGCGGCGCGCGTGCCTGCCGGGAGAATGAACTCGGCCAGGCGAGGCAATGCGGCGTTGTGCTCGGCGAGTGCGTTGTCCAGTTGCAGAAGCGCATCGGCCTTGAGCAGCGTGAATCCGGGCATCGACAGTTCGCCTCCCAGGTTGAAGAGCTGGTGCTGCACGTCGACCAGGAGCTCGCGAACAGCGGGCGGCATCGGCTCGCAAAGCAGCACACCGATGTTGGAGTTGAGTTCGTCGACGTCGCCCATCGCGTGGACGCGCAGGTGGTCCTTGGGAACGCGCGTGTTGTCGCCGAGGCCGGTGGTTCCGTCGTCGCCGGTGCGCGTCGCGATCTGAGTGAGGCGATTGCCCATGGGGTGTCTTCCGTAGCTTTTGCGAATGCGGTTCGTAGAATGTTAGACCCTTCAGGAGATCGTCTCGATGAACGCCCCCACCGCTCTTTCCCATCTCACGCCGGAGATCGCACTGCGCGAGGTGCCGGACGCATTGATCGAGGCCCTCAAGTCCCGCTTCGGTGATCGCTGCTCCACCGCGCTGGCGGTGCGCTCGCAGCATGGTCGCGACGAGTCGTCCTTCGATGCGCCGCCGCCTTCCGCCGTGGTCTTTGCCGAGAGCACCCAGGACGTGGCGGACGCAGTCAGGCTCGCGAGCGAGTACAGCGTGCCGGTGATTCCCTTCGGCGTAGGCTCCTCGCTGGAAGGGCATCTGCTGGCCGTGCAAGGCGGCATCAGCATCGATGTGAGCCGCATGAACCGCGTACTGTCCGTCAACGCCGACGATCTCACGGTGACGGTGCAACCCGGCGTCACGCGCAAGCAGCTGAACGAGGAGATCAAGAGCACGGGCCTGTTCTTCCCGATCGACCCGGGTGCCGACGCCTCGATCGGCGGCATGGCGGCGACGCGCGCGAGCGGCACGAATGCGGTTCGCTACGGCACGATGCGCGAGAACGTGCTGGCGCTCGAAGTGGTCACCGCCAGCGGCGAAGTGATCCGCACGGGCACGCGGGCCAAGAAGTCGTCAGCGGGCTACGACCTCACGCGCCTGCTCGTGGGGAGCGAAGGCACGCTGGGCGTCATCACCGAGATCACCTTGCGCATCTATCCCCTGCCGGAGGCGGTGTCGGCGGCGATCTGCTCCTTCCCGAGCATCGAGGCTGCGGTGCGCACCACCATCGAGATCATCCAGTTGGGCGTGCCCATCGCGCGCGTGGAACTGATCGACGTGAACACCGTGCGCATGGTCAACGCCTATTCCAAGCTGGGCCTGCGCGAGGAACCGATGCTGCTGATGGAGTTCCACGGGTCGCCGGCCGGCGTGAAGGAGCAGGCCGAAACCGTGCAGGAGCTGGCCAGCGGCCATGGCGGCAATGCCTTCGAATGGGCCAGCACGCCCGAAGAGCGGACGCGCCTCTGGACCGCGCGGCACAACAGCTATTTCGCCGCCGTGCAATCGCGTCCCGGTTGCCGAGTGATCTCGACCGACACCTGCGTGCCCATTTCGCGCCTGGCCGATTGCCTGCTCGAATCCGTGGCGGAAGCCGATGCCAGCGGCATCCCCTATTTCCTCGTCGGCCACGTGGGCGACGGCAACTTCCACTTCGGCTATCTGCTCGACCCCAACGCGCCGGAAGAGCGCGTGACGGCCGAGAAACTGAATCACGCGCTGGTGTCGCGCGCGCTCGCGCTCGAGGGAACCTGCACGGGCGAACATGGTGTCGGCCTGCACAAGATGGGCTTCCTCGTCACCGAGGCCGGCGCCGGAGCGGTCGACATGATGCGGACGATCAAGCGCGCACTGGATCCGAAGAACATCATGAATCCCGGCAAGATCTTCAGTCTCTAGCCATCGCCGCGCACCCAGACAAAAGCCCGGGGCTCGAAAGAGCCGCCGGGCTTTTGCACACCCTGAGCGATGCCTTATTTTTTCGTGCTGGTTCCGTTGCCCGTGCGCTTCGCGGCCGGTGCCGAGGTTTGCGAGGGTGCGGCCCCACCGTCCACGCCGAGACGGCCGCCGCCGCCGAGGCCCTGCCCTTGCACGGTCTGCGCCTTGTAGTCGCGCAGGGCGATGACCATCTGGTTGAACGCGTCCATGAAAGCCGCGCTGATGATCTTGCCTTCCGCCGTGTTGGTGTAGCCGCCGAGCCCTGCAGCGCCGCTTCCGCCGAAGACCGAACCGAAGGCGCCGAAATCGGTCTTGGATGCGCTGCCTTCCGACGCCGACACCTGGACGCCCGAGCGGTTGTCGACCAGCGTGAGCATCGCGCTGGCCTCCTTGGTCTGCATGCTGCCGCCGACGGCGGAAATCACGCCGCTGTAGCGACCGCCCACCAGCCCGCCCAGCGCGCCCCCGACTCCGCCCGCGTTCTGGTTGCTGAAGACGATCTCCGGCGAAAGTCCGTAATCGGAAGCGACCATCTGGCCGGCGCCGAAATTGCTGCCCTGTCGCATCTCGCCGGACTGCATCAGCTGGCGCTCGCGTGACATGGCGTTCATGCCGGCCGCGCCGCGCTCGACCACCACGAAGCAGTTCGATTGCTGCACCAGCAGGCGCAGCAGATTGGCTGTGGGCGGCAGCTTGTATTCGTTGCGGAGGATCGTGTACCAGCCTGCGGTCTGGTTCTCGACCAGCGACACCGTGCCGAGCGGCGACGCGCATTTCTCGAGCGCGGTGTTGGTGTTCGTAGACGCACTGCCCGCCGCGCTGCCGGTGGCCACCGTCTTCGCGCTCTGGCTGCCCATCTGCATGTCCGTGGTTTCACATCCGGTCAGGAAGATGGCACCCAAGGCAAAGGCCGCGAGCGAGAGTCTCGTGTTGTCCATGGCTGGATCCCTCTTAATACTTTCTGGTTAAAAACTGAACCAGAGAATAGATCCAAGTAACCGGATGAATCAATCGCCCGGAAAGCCAGGAGCGCGTCGCGCGAGCTATGCCGTTTGGCGGATCCGGTCGATCAATCCGTTGAGGGCATCGAGCGAGCCGAAGTGAATCGCGAGTTCGCCGCTCTCCTCGATGCGGCCGCCACGTCGGCTGCGCTTCTTAATTCGGACTTCGACTTCGGCCGCCAGGAGGTCGGCGAGTTCTTCCTCCACGCGAAGAAGATCCCGCGATTTCTCGGCTGCGCCACGGCGAGGCGACGGCGTGAGACTGAATTCGGCCGCCAACTTCTTGACCAGGGCTTCCGCCTCGCGCACCGAGAGCTTCTTGGCTGCGATCTGATTCGCCGCGGTAATCTGCGTGCCCTTGTCGAGCGACAGCAGCGCGCGGGCGTGACCCATGTCGATATCGCCGGCCATCAGCATCGCCTGTGCCGGCTCCGCCAGATTGAGCAGTCGCAAAAGATTGCTGGCGGCGCTTCGCGAACGACCCACTGCCTGCGCGGCCGATTCGTGAGTGAGCCCAAACTCGGCGACCAGGCGTTGGAGGCCTTGGGCTTCCTCCAGCGGATTGAGGTCTTCGCGCTGGATGTTTTCGATCAGCGACATCGCGGCGGCCGCCTCGTTGGGCACATCCCGCACCAACACTGGCACGCTCTCCAGCCCCGCCAAACTTGCCGCTCGGAAGCGGCGCTCGCCCGCGATGATCTCGAATTCGGCGTTCTTGGCACGCGCTGCATCTGCGTCCAGGCGTCGCACGAGGATCGGCTGCATGATGCCCTGCGCCTTGATGCTCTCGGCCAGTTCGTACAGCGCACCCTCGTCCATGCGCGTTCGCGGTTGGTAGACGCCCGGCACCATCTGGTCGAGGTTCAGGGTCGTCGGGTTGGGCGTCGGCATGTCTTCGGCCGACCCGTGGTCCGGCCCGTTGAAGGTCGGCCCGAGCAGGGCTTCGAGTCCGCGGCCGAGGCCCTTGGGTTTTTTGGTGGCCATGGAGATCAGTCTTCTTTCAAAAGGTCGTTCAATAGCGCGCGGCCTTCGGGCCAGTCGCCCAGGCCGGATTCGCTGTTGATGTGGCCGCGCTTGCCGGCATCGATGTGGCGTGCACCCCAGTCGCGGGCCATCTGGTGGGAGCGGCTCGCATCGCAGTAGGGGTCGTCCTGGGCGGCAATCAACAGGGCGGGGAACGGCAACGGTTGGCGAACGATGGGTGCCCAGCCGGGAATCATCTGGCGGACGTCGTCGCGCTCCAGATCGCCGGGAGCGACCAGCAACGCGGCGCGCACCTTGCCGGTGTTTCGCGAATGGGCCGCCCACGCGGCAACGAGGATGCATCCGAGACTGTGCGCGACCAGCGCGACCGGGCCCGGCGCTGCGAGGATCTCCTCTTCGAGGCGGGCCGACCAGTCGCCGCGCAGGGGGCGCATCCAGTCGTGCTGCTCGACCCGGTGATCACCGTAGATGGCTTCCCAACGGCTCTGCCAATGGTTGGGGTCGCTGTTCTGCCAACCGGGCAGCAGCAGGATTTTCGTGACAGTCATCTCTGGCGAAAACGATTTCAGGGACCGTCCGGAAGCTGGACAGCCACAGGCGGCGGGTCCATCGGCACGGGCGCGATGGGCGTGACCGGCGCAGGCGACTCCGCGGCCAGCGCACTTGCGGGAGGCATTTTCTCGACCAGTTCCTGAGCGAAGGCCACGAAGGCCTGGCTACCCTTGGCCGCCGGGTCGAAAACGACGCCGGGAAGCCCGTAGCTCGGGGCCTCCGCCAGTCGCACATTGCGCGGGATCACCGTATCGAAGACCTTGTCGCCGAAATGCGCCTTGAGTTGCTCGCTGACCTGCTGCTGCAGCGTGATGCGCGGATCGAACATCACGCGCAGCAGGCCGATGATCTGCAGGTTCTTGTTGAGGTTGGCATGCACCTGCTTGATCGTGTTGACCAGATCGGTCAGTCCTTCGAGGGCGAAATATTCGCACTGCATTGGCACGATCACACCATGCGCGGCGCACAGCCCGTTGAGCGTGAGCAGGCTCAGGCTTGGCGGGCAGTCGATCAGGATGAAGTCGTACTCGGCGCCGACGGCGGCCAGGGCGGTCCGCAGTCGCTTCTCCCGACGGTCGAGGGTGACCATTTCGACCTCAGCGCCAGCCAGTTCGCGATTGGCGCCCAAAACGTCGTAGCCGCATTTTTCGGCATTCACCCTTGCTTCGGCCACGGAGGCTGATTCGAGCAGCACGTCATATACCGTCGTTTCAAGCTGGCGCTTGTCGATTCCGGAACCCATCGTGGCATTGCCCTGTGGATCCAGGTCGATCATGAGCACGCGCTGGCCGACTTTCGCCAGGCCTGCGGCAAGATTGACCGTGGTCGTGGTCTTGCCGACACCGCCTTTCTGATTCGCAATGCAGAAGATCTTGGCCATGTTCAGGAGCCCTTCCTCGGCGCGGACGGCGAAATGCAGGCTTGCGGGCTTTTCATGCTCACGAGGAAGCCGCCAGCTTGACGCCAAAAGCGATCAGGAAGACGCCGGCCAGCTTGTTGAGCGTCCCTGAAATCCGGGGGTTGGCGCGCATGCGTTCGGCCAAGAAATGTGTCAACAAGGTCGCACTAAGGCCGTAGAGGAATGTCAGGGTTGCGATCGTCAACGCCATGACGGCGAAGGTCGTGAGGCCCTGATGACGGGATGGGTCGACGAACAGCGGGAAGAACGCCATGTAGAAGACGATGGCCTTGGGATTCAGAAGCGTGATCATCAAGGCTTGGCGCAAATACTGCCGGGGCTTGATGTTGAGGATGGGAGCGGCGCCCGGCTTGGTGCGCAGCATCTTGAAGCCGAGCCACGCCAGATAGGCGGCACCCAGCCATTGGACCGCGCTAAACGCAGCGGGATAGGCGGTCAGCAGCGTCGCTACGCCTGCGACCGCTGCCCACATCAACACCTGGTCTCCGGCGATCAATCCGATGGTCGCCGCCAATCCGCCCCGAATTCCGCCCTTGCTGGTCGATGTGATCAAGGCAAGGTTTCCCGGCCCGGGAATCGCCAGAAAAAGAATGATGGCCGCGACGAACGCGCCGTAATCAGCGATGCCGAACATGAAATTGCCTCAGAAGGGGGTGCGTCGAGTCTAAGCGAGGTCGACGCGGCGGACGCCGGTCAGAGGACGGGTTTTCGCATCCAGACGACGCAGCGCTCGGCGTCGAGGCCCGGAACGGACAGTTGTTCCACGTGAAACACCTCTATTCCGGCCGGCAACTGGGCAATCTCGTCACTGGGCACCCTGCCCTTCATGGCGAGCCAGACACCCGTCGGAGCCAATAAATGCGAGGAGCCACTGACGAAATCAGGCAACGATGCAAAGGCGCGGGAGCTGATGACGTCATAGCTTCCGGTCAATGTCTCTACACGGGCGTGCAGACCACGGACATTGCGCAGGCCAAGTTCGGACGCAACTTGCTGGACGAAGGCCATCTTCTTCGCCACGGCATCGACACAGGTCACGTCGATGTCGCTCCGAAGAATGGCGATCACCACGCCAGGAAGCCCGGCGCCGGCCCCGACGTCCAGCAGCTTGGCGCCTCCCGCCCGTTCCCTGGAAAGAGGCTTGATAACCGAGAGACTGTCGAGCAAATGATGAGTCAAGACACTCGCCGGATCCCGGAGTGCGGTGAGGTTGTAGACCTTGTTCCACTTCAGGATGATCGCCCCGTAGGCCAAGAGCTGTTCGCTCTGCCGGGCTGTCAACTCAATGCCAAGCGTTTGGGCGCCCTCGCGCAGCTGCTGTTCCTGGCTCATTCTGCGGACTGGGCCTCTGGCGCCCCGTCACGGACGAAGGCACGGTGCCCACCTCTGCGGAGATGAATCATCAGCAGCGAGATGGCCGCTGGCGTCACCCCGGAGATGCGCGAAGCGATGCCTAGCGTTTCGGGACGATGCTTGGTCAGCTTCTGGCGCACCTCGAAGCTCAGCGCCTTGACCTGCCCGTAGTCCAGATCCGCAGGCAGCTTGAGATTCTCAAAATGCGCGGCTCGCTCGACCTCGTCGTGCTGGCGATGGATGTAGCCCGAATACTTGGCTGCGATCTCGATCTGCTCGACCTCGGATTCGCCCAACGGTTCGGCAGCACTGTATTTGCCGCCATCCAATGACATAAGCGATTCATAACTCACGTTGGGCCGACGCAGCAGATCACCCAGGTTGTATTCGTGATCGATGGCCTTGCCCAGCACGCGCTCCGACTCGGCTGCCGGCAGATTCCGCGGATTGACCCAGATCGAGCGCAGGCGCTCTGTTTCACGTGAAACAGCATCGCGTTTCCGTGAGAACGCATCCCAACGCGCATCATCGACCAAGCCCAGTTTGCGACCCGCTTCCGTCAATCGCATGTCTGCGTTGTCTTCGCGCAGTTGCAGTCGGAACTCAGCCCGGCTCGTGAACATGCGATAGGGCTCGGTCACGCCCTTCGTGATCAGGTCATCGACGAGGACGCCCAGGTACGCCTCGTCGCGACGGGGCAGCCAAGCCGCCTCTCCCCTGCACTGCAGTGCAGCATTGATACCCGCGAACAGCCCCTGCGCAGCCGCTTCCTCGTATCCCGTCGTGCCGTTGATCTGGCCGGCGAAGAACAGGCCCTGAATGGCGCGCGTCTCGAAATTGCTCTTGAGTTCGCGCGGATCGAAGTAGTCGTATTCGATCGCATAGCCCGGCCGCAGGATGTGCGCGCTCTCCAAGCCCGCCATCGAGCGGACCAGCTGGTATTGGATGTCGAACGGCAGGCTGGTCGAGATCCCGTTCGGGTAGTACTCGTTGGTCGTCAGCCCTTCCGGCTCCAGGAAGATCTGATGGCTTTCCTTGTCGGCAAATCGATTGATCTTGTCTTCGACGCTCGGGCAATAGCGCGGTCCGACGCCGTCGATCTTGCCGGTAAACATCGGGCTGCGATCGAAGCCGGACCGGATGATCTCGTGCGTGCGCGCATTGGTGTTGGTGATCCAGCAAGGCATCTGCTGCGGATGCATGTCGGCTCGCCCCATGAAGCTGAACACGGGCATCGGTCCTGCTCCGCCCCCATCGCCGGGTTGCTCGGTGCATTTCGAAAAGTCGATGCTTCGGCCGTCCAACCTCGGCGGGGTGCCCGTCTTCAAGCGCCCTTGCGGCAATTTCAGTTCCTTGAGCCGCGCCGACAGGCTGACCGCCGGTGGATCGCCCGCACGCCCTGCTTGGTAGTTGTCGAGTCCGACATGGATCCGGCCGTCGAGGAAAGTGCCAGCCGTCAGCACGACGGTGCGCGCACGGAATGCAATGCCCACCTGCGTCACCGCACCGACCACCCGGTCGCCCTCGATCATCAGATCGTCGACGGCCTGCTGGAACAAGGACAGATTAGGCTGGTTCTCCAGCCGACGGCGGATCGCCGCCTTGTAGAGCACGCGATCCGCCTGTGCGCGCGTCGCACGCACGGCCGGTCCCTTGCTGGAATTGAGAATTCGAAACTGGATCCCGCCTTCATCCGTCGCGATGGCCATCGCGCCGCCCAGCGCATCGACCTCCTTCACCAGATGGCCCTTGCCGATGCCGCCGATCGATGGATTGCAGCTCATCTGCCCCAGGGTTTCGATGTTGTGGGTGAGCAGCAAGGTGCGGGCGCCCATTCGGGCGGACGCCAGCGCGGCTTCAGTGCCGGCGTGGCCGCCACCGACAACGATGACGTCGAATTCTTCGGGATAGAGCATGGGAGTGGCGCACTGTCGCGTGCGCTGCGGAAAGGGGCACCAATTTTAATCGCTCAAGCCACTTCGTGCCGCCCTTGGGGGCATGCTGATCGAATGCCCGAACCCCTTCAAGATCGGCATCCAATCTGGATTTATTGCTATCTTTTTGATAGCAATGCGGCTTCAGCTCTCTACCGCAACAACATGAGCGGCAGCCTGACCCTTATCCCCGGCATCGTGCGGCATCACAGGAACCGGCTTTTCGATACCAACGAGCAGGCCGCTGGGTTCCGGCTCCGCATGCACTGCCGCGCGTTCGTCCTGGAGTTCGCGCACCATCAAGGTCTTCCCCGTCATGGTGACGGGACCGAAGATCGTGCAGAACGCCACGTCCTTCGCATCACGCCCCGTGCCCACGCGGACGAGGCGATCGACCGGCGCCATGCGCGTCGCATCGAACAGCACCCATTGCCCGCCCAGCCAGGCTTCGAACACGGCGTGGAAGTCCTGCGGCGGCTCATCGAACCAGACATAGCCCACGACCAGCCGCGCCGGGATATTCAGTGCGCGGCAAAAGGTAATGCCGAGGTGCGCGAAATCGCGGCATACGCCGGCACGCTCGACGAACACCTCCCGCGCCGTCGTCGTCGAGTCGCTGCTTCCGGGCTCGTACGTGATGCTCTCGTGAATCCAGTCGACGATCGCCTGCACGCGTCCGATCCCGGGCGGCAGGTCGCCGAACAGCTGTTGCGCGCAACGCGACATCAAGTCCGACTCGCAATAGCGCGTCGGCATCATGTAGTGGAGGATCTCGTTGGGCACCTCGTTCACCGGCACTTCCTGCAGGTCGGTCGGCACATCCACATGTGCGCGCTGAACGCTGGCCTTGTAGCGAATCCTCAGCGGCCCGGGCGCGGCGTCGAAGCGGATGAAACGGTTGCCGTTGCCATCGTCGCAAAAGGCCTGCATCTCGACCGCGGGCTCGATCACCAGGTCCTCGCTGATGAGCGCCTGGGAGCCGCTGCGCGCCGCCTCGATGTTGAGCAACAGGTGCGACGGTGCCGAGACTTCGTACTCGAGCACCGCGTCAATGTGCGAGAAATGCATGATCCTCCCTGCGCCTGCGGGCACAGCCTTCGCTGGATGAGTTGATCGAATCAGGACTGCGCGCCGAGCCGCCCATGAGGCGAGCCACTCGCACCGTCAGGCCGGGATGGCAAGTGCCAGTGGGATTGCGTCACGTGGAGCACGCGCAGAACGCGATGCGCCGGACTTTGCAGCAGCACCACCAGAGGCCGTACGCGCGGCCACCGCATCGAAGACGCTCCCACTTTCAGTCCAGCGCCTTCTTCACTGCGCCCACGCCCAATGCCGCCAGCACCAGAAACACGACGGCAAGGATCAGGAACAGACCGAACAGCACCTTGGCAATACCCGCCGCGCCCGCGGCGACGCCGCCAAAGCCCAGCGCACCGGCAATCAACGAGATGACGGCAAAGATGATGGCGTACTTCAACATGAACAACTCCTTGCGATGGCCCTCCACCGCAGCGGCGCAAGCTTAAAAAGCGGCGGCGTCGACGCTCATAGTCGCGGCGCGCAAGCGGCCGTAGGACAAAAACGCGACGCCCCAAACCCGCTAGCATCGACCTCCGCTTGCAAAATCGCATTCCGCCTTTTCACTGGAGTTTTCGCATGAAGCTTTACTACTCGCCGGGCGCCTGCTCGCTGTCTCCCCACATCGCGCTGCGCGAAGCCGGCGTGGCCTTCGAACCCATGCTCGCCAGCACCAAGAGCCACAAGCTCCAGGATGGCACCGACTACTACGGCATCAATCCGCTGGGCTATGTGCCGCTGCTCGAACTCGACGACGGAACGCGCCTGCGCGAGGGCCCCGCGATCGTCCAGTACATCGCCGACCTGGCCCCGACCAAGAACCTCGCACCGGCCAACGGAACCCTGTCGCGGTACCGCCTGCAGGAATGGCTGACCTTCATCGGCACCGAGATCCACAAGAGCTACTCGCCGCTGTTCAACCCGAACATGCCCGACGAAGCCAAGAACAGCTTCAAGACCAAGCTCAAGTCGCGCTACGAGTGGCTCAACGGCCAGCTCGAAGGCAAGGACTATCTGATGGGCGAGAACTTCACGGTCGCCGACGGCTACCTGTTCACCGTCACGAACTGGGCCCAGCCGACCGGGGTCGACATCGCGGACTTCGCCAACCTCAAGGCGTGGCATGCGCGCGTTGGCGCGCGGCCTGCGGTGCAGGAGGCGATGAAGGCTGAGGGGCTGATTAAGTAATACGCCCACCCCCAGGCTTGCCCACTTCGTGTGGCCGCCTTCCCCCTTCGAGGGGGCAACACCTGCGGACCGGCGGAGCCGGATCCGTGGTGTTTCACGAATCGCGTAGCTCTCGTTGGCGTGATGCGATCAGGGCGGCGGCCCACAACGTGATCGCGGAGGCGACGAGGCCGCGGGCCAGGCCGCCTTTGCCGTCGGAGATCCAGCCGGTCACGGTCGGGCCGACGATCTGGCCGAGCGCGAAGGCGATCGTGAAGGCGCTGATGCCTGCGGCCCACTGGGCGGCAGGAAGGTTGTGGCGCACGAGTGCGGTGGTCGATGCCACGACGGAGAGGAACACGGCGCCGAACAGCAGGCCCGAAGCCATCGCCATCGGCCACGACGGGCTGAGCACCGGCAACAACGTGGCGATGCCGAGCAAGGCGTTGAGCACTGCCTGCGGTCCGCCGCCGCGAAACCGGTCGAGCAGACCCGCCCACAGGCGCGACGATGCCACGCAGGCCACGCCGAGCAGCGCATAGAAGGTCGTGATGTCGGCCGGTCGAGCACCCTGCTCGCGCAGCAGGGCGATCACGAAGGTCATGTAGCCGATGTACCCGGCACCGAAAAGCGTGTAGCCAGCGAGCGCCCAGCCGAAGCGGTACACCGGCGTCGGCGTCGAACGGGGCGCGTCGGCTGACGGTGCAGGCACATGTGCACGCGCTTCCGCAGGCAGCGCCCGCATCGCCAACGCCATCACCGCCGTTGCAGCGAAGCTCGCCACCGCCAGCGCCCACCACGCCCAGGCCCAGCCGTGCGGTGTCGTCGCGGCAGCCTGCAACACGGCCGGCACGAGCAAGGCCGACAGCGTGATGCCCAGCCCGGTACCGCCGTAGTAAATGCCAAGCAGGAAGCCAGACCGCGAGGGCTGCAAGGTGGCGAGCCGCGCCGCGAGCAGGCCCCCGGCGACGAACACCCAGGCACTTGCCAATCCGGCAAGCAGCCGTTGAAACAGCAATGCGGGCGCTGAAGTGAAGAAGCCGCTCGCCACCATGAACACGCTGGCCCACACCGCGCCTCCCACCAGTAGGCGAATCGGTCCGAAGCGTGGCATCAAGGCGGGCATCATCAATGCGCCGAGCAGATAACCAGCGGCATTCGCGGTGTTCATCCCGCCGGCCAGCGTGTAGCTCCAGCCGAGGTCGGCGCGCATCGGCGGCAACAACAGGCCGTAGGAGAAGCGCGTGATGCCCAGCGACACTGCGGCGCCCAGCGACAACGCGAGCGCCAGGCGCAATGCTTGTGCGGGCGTGAGCGTGGCGGCGGTCGGCGTCATGGGTGCGCAGCCATTCTGCGGCATCGCTTAGCAGCAAATCGACAACCTCGCGACAGCGGGGATGACGTACGGCGTTTACCCTCTCCATCGTTCCTCACATCAACCAGCAACACCATCAATGTCCTCCCTCTTCGACCCCGTCCAGGCCGGCGACCTGAAGCTGAGCAATCGCATCGTGATGGCACCCCTCACGCGCAACCGCTCGCCGAACGCGGTTCCGCGCGACATCACCGCCACCTACTACGCCCAACGCGCGAGTGCCGGCCTTCTCATCACCGAAGCGACGGCGATCAGCCACCAGGGGCAGGGCTATGCGGACGTGCCCGGGCTCTATGGCACGGAGCAGCTCGACGCCTGGAAGCGCGTGACCGATGCGGTGCACGCCGAAGGCGGGAAGATCGTCGTGCAGCTCTGGCACGTGGGTCGCGTCTCGCACACCGAACTGCAACCCGAAGGCGCCAAGCCCGTCGCGCCGTCCGCGATCACCGCCAGGACCAAGACGGTGCTCATCAAGGATGGCGTTCCGACCTTCACGGAGACCTCCGAGCCGCGTGCGCTCGACGCGAGCGAACTGCCGGGCATCGTGCATGCCTATGCGGTTGCTGCGCGCAACGCGGTCGAGACCTCGGGCTTCGACGGCGTCGAGATCCATGGCGCCAACGGCTACCTGCTTGACCAGTTCCTCAAGACCGGCAGCAACAAGCGGACGGATGACTATGGCGGCAGCATCCAGAACCGCGCGCGCCTCTTGCTCGAAGTGACGCGCGCCGTCGTCGATGCGATCGGCGGCGGCAAGACGGGCATCCGCCTGTCGCCAGTCACGCCCGCCAACGACGTGCATGACGACGATCCGCAGCCGCTGTTCGACTATGTCGTCAAACAACTCGCATCGCTCGGCCTTGCCTACATCCACGTCATCGAAGGCGCGACTGGCGGCCCGCGCGAGATCGAGGATCGTCCGTTCGACTACGAAGCCCTCAAGGCAGCCTACCGCGAGGCCGGCGGCAAGGGCGCATGGATGGTGAACAACGGCTACGACAAGCCGCTGGCCGAAGAGGCCCTGAAGGAAGGCGACGACCTGATCGCCTTCGGCAAGCCGTTCATCTCCAACCCCGACCTGGTGCGTCGTCTGCGCGAAGGGGCGCCGCTGAATCCATGGGACAAGAACACGTTCTACGGTGGCGGCGAGGCGGGGTACATCGACTACCCGAGGCTTTGAGCTCGCCCCCAGGCTTGCCCACTTCGTGTGGCCGCCTACCCCCTACCGGGGGCAACCCCAGCGGCCCGGCGGAGCCGGTTCCGCGGGGTTTCTGAGCTCGCCCCCCCGCCCACATCGCGCGGCCGCCTTCCTCCTGCCGGGGGCAACCCCGGCGGCCGGCAGAGCCGGTTCCGCGGGGTTCCTTGAATTGCGTTGGGTAGCGGTCAGTCGGGGGCGAAGGCTACGCTGACCCGGAGGCCGCCTTCGGGGGATGCCTTTGCGAAGCTGAGTTCTGCGCCGAGGAGTTTTGCGTAGCGGGCGACGATGGCGAGGCCGAGGCCGGCGCCTTGTCCCAGCTTCTGGCCGGCAGGGCCCTGGGCCCAGCGTTGCATGAGGTCGCGCTGGGCCTCCGGGGGTATGCCGGGGCCGTCGTCGACGACGGCCAGCGTGGAGTCCGCCAGTTCGATGGTGATGGTGCGCCCGCCGTAGCGGAGCGCGTTGTCGATCAGGTTGTCGAGGATGCCCTCGACCAGGGCGGCGTTCGCCTCCACCGTCACGACTTCATCGAGGCCGAGCGCACCCAGGTCCACGCCGCGCGCGTCGGCGCGTGCGAGATGGCGCAGCACGGCCTCCTGTACCAACTGATCCAGCCGCAGCGGCTCGCGCTGCAGGCCGGTGCGTCCTTCGTCGGCCAGCGCGAGCGCAAGCAACTGATCCACCAGATGGCTCGCGCGTGCCTGACTTGCGGCAATGTGCTCCAGCTGCTCGCGCCACACGGCTGGCGTGCGCTGCGCCAGACCATAGTCGGCAAGCGCGCGAATGCCGGCGAGCGGTGTGCGCAGTTCATGCGCGACGTTGCCTGCGAACTCCCTTTGTGCCGAGGCACTCTGGGCGAGTCGGTCCAGCAGCGCGTTGAGCGTGTCACCCAGTTGTTCGAGTTCGCGAGAACTCCGCGCTACCGGCACGGGCGCGAGGTCGTGGGCATCGCGCTGTTCCAGCGTCTGACGCAGTTCGCCGAGTGGACGAAGCTCGCGTTGAATGCCGCGCCACAGCCACGCGGCAAGCAGGACCAGCAGAACGAGTTGCGGCGCCAGCGAGTAGATCAGCAACCGCTCGACGAGCACGGCGCGTGCGCGCGTGGTTTGCGCGATCACCACGCGATAGGCATTGGGCTTCTCGTGGTTCAACACCACTGCCCGCAACTCCTTGCCTTGGTAGACGACGCGCGAGAACCGGTAGCGCGCGCCCTCTTCCGGCTCGGGTGCTTCCAGGCCCGCATGCCCGGCGAGCAACGATCCGTCGGGCCGCAGTACGGCGAAGAACACGGTTTCCGATTGATCGAAGAGGACGCTGTTGACCTCGCGCGGCGACAGCAGCAGTTCGATGTCGCGCTCACCCGCCTGCACGTTGGCAGAGACCGCATAGGCATCGTCGAGCATCTCGCGATCGAAGGCCTGCTCGGTGAAATAGCTGGCGACGAACAGCGCCACCGCGGTACCCACCAGCCAGGTCAGGGCCAATGGCAACAGGACGCGCCGAAGCACGCGCGCGGTCAGCGAGGGCGCCGGGCCTGCGCCGGCCCCTGCCGTCGCGCGCACGTTCACACTTCCGCTTCCAGCAGGTAGCCGATCCCGCGCAGCGTGCGGATCGCGGCGCCGCTGCCGGCCAGCTTCTTGCGCAGGCGCGAGATGAAAGCCTCCAACGCGTTGTCGCCCAGCGACTCGTCAAAGGTCGAAAGCTTGTCCGACAGTTCGCGCTTGCTGATCGTGTGGCCCGGTGGGCTCATCAACTCCCAGAGCACTTCGAACTCGCGCGCGGGGAGGTCGAGCGGAACCCCGCCGATCGCGAAGCGCCGGGCCCTGCGATCCAGCCGGAGTTGCCCGAGCGTGGCGATGTCCTCCGTGCCCTGCGCACGCCGCACCAGGGCGCGGAGACGGGCCTCGACCTCGGCCAGATCGAAGGGCTTGCCCAGGTAGTCGTCGGCGCCGGCGTCCAGCCCTGCGATGCGCTCCTCCGTGCGATCGCGTGCGGTCAGCACGAGCACCGGCGTGCGGTCGCCGCGCGCGCGCGCGTGGCGCAGGGCCGTGAGCCCGCTCGCCAGTCCGCTGGTCGGGCTGGCCGTCGCGGGCAGGTTGAGGTCGAGCAGCACGGCATCGAAGGTCTGCACACGCCAGAGGTGGTCGGCCTCCTCGACGCTCGCTGCAACATCGACGCGGTGGCCCGCATCCCCGAGGCTTCGCAGCATCACGCTGCGCAGCACGGCATCGTCTTCGACCAGGAGGATTCGCATGGGGTGTGAGGTGAAAAAAGGTATGTGTTTGTACCGTACGCGAGGGTCAGGAGGCCGTCAGCGCAACGACGCGATAAACGACCGATGAGGATACGACCGTAGGCCGCTTGCGCGGCCTTTTTCATGGGCTTCGCGCCGATGGTGCAAGCCTGCGGGCAAGGAGATTCAGACCATGAGTTCGCCGACCTTCAACACCATCGCGACCATCCTGGAAAACGACTTCCGCTTGCCGCGCGACGTGCTCCAGCCCAACGTAGCCTTGGCGCAACTCGGCCTCAAGCCACTCG
Source organism: Variovorax glacialis (assembly GCF_051216375.1). Taxonomy (NCBI): domain Bacteria; kingdom Pseudomonadati; phylum Pseudomonadota; class Betaproteobacteria; order Burkholderiales; family Comamonadaceae; genus Variovorax; species Variovorax glacialis. Next base: position 224,926 of record NZ_JBPJZT010000006.1, read on the forward strand.
ATCAGCTGGAACTGGTGTTTGCCGTCGAAGACGCCTTCCGGCTGCGCATTCCCGGTGCCACGCTCGATCCGCGGCAGGGCGCCATCACGCTGCAACGCCTTTGCGAACTGATCGAAGACACGTACTTCAATACCCTGCCCCAGCGTCCCCTTGCTGGACATTGACATCGTGAGAAGGTTCACACTGGGGGTCTCTTCCAAATGAAGGAGCAACCACGATGAGCCAGAAGTTCCAGGTCACGGGCATGAGTTGCGGCCACTGCGTCAGCATGGTCGAGCAGGCGGTACAGACCATCGATCCGGAAGCGCAGGTCACGGTCGACCTCGAGACCGGCCACGTCGACGTCATGAGCGGTCACCCGCGACAGGACATCATCCTGGCGATCGAAAACGCGGGCTATAAAGCCCAATAGGCGATCAGAACCGCTTTCCCGGGCCAAAAGTCCAGGAAGTGTGGAAAAAAACGCAGATAGTTGAATACTTTGTGTTTCAAAGTGCAAAATGCGTACGGCATTTCACAATGACACCAAAGGGGTCCCATGCTGTCGAGTCTGCTGCCATCCTCCGTCCGGGAAGCGGCCTACCGCCGCAAGTTTCTGGAGAACCGTGAAGAGAACCTCTTCATGGGCTCCTTCGAGAGCTTCGCCGCAGCCGAAGCCGGCGCGCCGCCCTCCAAGGCGATCGGCTACGACAACGCCGAGGCGGCCAAGGCCCTCTACAGCCATCAGCTTTATTTCTACGACTATCCCGGCCTGTTCTGGCTGAGTCGCGCCCTGGACGAAGGGATGCGCAGCGTGTTCGACCTGGGCGGGCATGTGGGGATCAAGTACTACGCGTTCCGCCGCGTGTTGCCTTTTCCGGCAGACCTGCGTTGGAAGGTCTGCGACGTGCCAGGCGTCGTGAAGACCGGTCAGGATTTGGCCGTCCAGCGGGAAGCGACCGACCAATTGGGCTTCACCACCGACTTCCGCGATGCCAGCGGCTTTGACGTGCTCTACGCATCAGGCAGCCTGCAATACCTTCCCTTGCGCATGTCGGAAATCATCGCGCAGCTACCCGTCAAGCCCAGGCGCATCGTGATCAACACGGCGGCGGTTCATGAGGAGCGGACGCTCTACACGCTCAACAGCATCGGATTCGCGGTGTGTCCTTACCGGATACAGCATCACGACGAGCTATTGGCGGACCTGGCGGCGTCCGGCTACAAGCGACGCGACGCGTGGCGCAACGAAGGCAAGCCGATCGAAGTGCCTTTCGTGGAAGGTGGCGATAAGGCCTTCTATGCGGGCTGCTGCTTCGATCTTCACTGAGCAGCGGCAGCTAGCGCACAGTTAAACGCCGCGCACCATCGACAGGATCTTCCCCGCATCGAGCGTGCGGGCCTTGTCCTGCATGGCCGGCAGGTAGCGCGACTGAAGCCCCTGTGCCTCCTGCGTGACGTTCGCATAGGCGTCCTTCAGCATCTGCGTCGACAGCGTGCGGCCGCCCGCGTAGTAGCGTTTCGCCACGTGGCCCAGCGCATAGGTCGTGGCGAAGCTCATGCCCGAACTCACGGCCTGCTTGCCGACGCCGCGCAGCAGGCCGCCCCCGACCTTGCCCAGCAAGCCGCCGAGCAGTTTCCGGCCGGCCTGTTCGAGATATTGGGACGTGAGACCCACGCCCACCGTGGCGAGAAAGTCCTTCACGTGGCCGCTGTCGAGCTGATAGCCATAGGCCTGCCCGATGCGATAGACCAGCTTCATCTGCAGGGGAATGATCGCCATCGTCGACAGCGTCTCGGGCAGCAGTTCGAGTGCGCCGTTCAGGATGGCCGCGTTGAGGATGGCCTGGTCGAGCTCCGCATCGGGCACCGTGGAAGCAGCCTTCGGACCGCCGGCGGGCGCGGGCGACGGGACCGCAGCCGGGGTCAGCTGCACGGCGGCGATCGCTTCCGCGTCCTTCTCGAACTGCTGTGCGGCTGGCGTGTCGAGCCGGAGCGCGGTGCGGACCTCCGCCAGGAACTTGCGCTCGGCTTCGGACTGGGTTCCGTCGGCATCGCACACGCACACCGCCATCTCGTAGGCCAGTTGCCGGGCGTCTTCGCCCTGCAGCTGCGCTGTCACGTCGGCGAGGCCCACTTGCTTCATCAGGACGTCCTGGTAAAGCGTCGGAAGGTGGACGCCGTCCGCTTGCGAGAGGCCCTCTGCGATGCGCTTGATCTCGGCGCGCTCCCGCTCGTGCTTCTCGCCGTCGACGAAGGCGGCCAGCAGGCTCAGCGTAACGATGGACCTGGTTTCGGATGGGCTCATGAAGACTGTCCTCCTGAATGATCGGCTTCGTTCGTTTCCCGCACGTCGCAAAGGTTCCGGCCCGCTACCATCCGGGCCATGCCTGCTCACCCGCGGATCCTCATCGCCGAAGACGAATCCGGCATCGCCGACACCCTGCAGTACGTGCTGCGGACCGACGGCTTCGTCCCCGTGTGGTGCCCGACCGCCGAAGAGGCGATCGCGCAGTTCGCCGCCGAGCCGCCTGCGCTCGCAATTCTCGACGTCGGGCTGCCGGACATGAATGGCTTCGAGCTGTTCAAGCGTCTGCAGAAACTTCCAGGCGGTGCCGAAGTGCCGATGCTGTTCCTCACCGCGCGCAGCGATGAGATCGATCGCGTCGTCGGCCTCGAACTCGGCGCGGACGACTACATCGCCAAGCCCTTCTCGCCGCGCGAACTCGTGGCCCGCGTCCGAACGATCCTGCGGCGCAGCGCACGCACGCAGCAGGGCCCATCGACGCAAAGCCCCGCCAGCACCCCGCCGCCCGCGCCCTTCGCCCTCGACGTCGACCGCATGCAGATCCGCTACTACGGCCGCCTGCTCGAACTCTCGCGCTACGAATACGGGCTGCTGCGCCTGATGGTCCAGCGCCCTGGCCGCGTGTTCACGCGCGACGAGCTCCTCGGCCAGGTGTGGGACGAAGCAAGCGACAGTTTCGATCGCACGGTGGACGCCCACATCAAGACGTTGCGCGCGAAGCTCAAGGCGGTCGCGCCCGACGTCGAGCCGATCCGCACGCTTCGCGGCACCGGCTACGCACTCAACGAAGAGCTGCCGCCGAGCGTGTGACCCGAAGAACGCGCATCTTCATCGGCATCCTGCTGATCTACACGGCGGGTATCGCGTTCCTGCTGTATCGCGTGGTTGCGGACATCGATCCGCGCTACCGTGAATCGGCCGAGGAATCGCTGGTGGAGACCTCGCAACTGCTCGCCAGCCTGATCGAGCAGGACGTGATCGCCGGCGCGATCAACACGGCGCGGCTGGAGCCGCTGTTCCGCTCCGTCTATGCACGCCAGTTCTCCGCGCAGATCTACAACCTGCACAAGAGCCATGTCGAGCTGCGCGTCTACGTCACGGACCGCAACGGCCATGTGCTCTTCGACTCGCTGGGTCGCAGCACCGGCGCCGACTTCTCGCAGCGCAGCGACGTCAGCCGCTCGCTGGCCGGCGTGTACGGAGCGCGGACTTCGCGCGACATCGCGGGCGACCCGATGACGTCCGTGATGTACGTCGGCGCACCCGTGCGCTGGGACAACGAAATCGTCGGCATGGTCAGCGTCGGCAAACCAGTGCAGAGCTTTGGCCAGTTCGTTCAGGATGCGCGTGCCCGCACGCTGGCGGTCGGCGTCGGCTCCGCCTTCGCGCTGCTGGTGCTGGCGATCATCGTGTCCATCTGGCTCGTGCGGCCCTTCGGACTGATTTCCGACTACTTCGGCTGGATGCGGAGCCAACGCAATCTGAGCCTGTCGCGCATGGTGCGTCGGGCCTTCGACACGCTGCGCAGCGGCGTGCACGAGATGCGCGACGCGTTCACCGGACGCAACTACGTCGCCGACTACGTGCAGACCTTCACGCACGAGATCAAGAGCCCACTGTCGGCGATCCGTGGTGCGGCCGAGCTCATCCAGGAACCCTCGATGCCGCAGGCGGAGCGCGAGCGCTTCCTCGCCAACATCGCGCACGAGACGCAGCGCATCCAGGAGATCGTCGACCGCATGATGGAGCTCACCGCGCTCGAGACGCGGCGCGCGCTGGAGTGCTCCGAAGTGGTCGCGCTGGCGCCGCTGCTTCAGGACGTTGCCGGCGGCGCACAGGCCGCAGCGGCGGCGCGGGACATCCATATCAATGTGGCGATCCACGCCGAAGCGCGTGTCGAGGGCGACCCCTTCCTGCTGCGCCGCGCGGTCAGCAATCTGCTCGACAACGCCATCGACTTCTCGCCCTCCGGCGCCGAAGTCCTGCTCGCGCTCGAAACCAGTTCACGCCAGGCCAGGATCAGCGTGCGTGATCGCGGCAAGGGCATTCCCGACTACGCGAAGGACAAGGTGTTCGAGAAGTTCTATTCGCTCGCCCGGCCGCACAACCAGAAGAAGAGCACCGGCCTCGGCCTCGCCTTCGTGAAGGAGATCGCGACCTTGCATCGCGGCCGCATCGAGCTGGCGAACGCACCACGCGGCGGCGCCCTCGCGACGCTCACGCTGCCGCTGCTGTCGAGTCACTGACCGATCAGGGCGCGATAGGCGTTGCGCGTTTCAGGACTGACCGCATCGACCACCTGTTGGTAGGACGTCTTGTGCCGCGCGAGCATCCGCGCCGATGCGACCGTCTTGGACTTGCAGAACCAGTGGCAGGTGTGCTGCATCAGGAAGAGCTCGGCGGACATCGTGAAAGCCTTGGCCTTGGCGCTGCGGCCGGCGCCGTTCTTCATGACTTCGGAGATGCCGCGCGCGTGAATGGCGAAGGCCTTGCGCAGGTCGAAGGAGGCGCCTGGAAGCAGCCGATCCGCATAGGGGATCGCCACCGGGAACTTGCTCACGCGCGCTTCCGATTCGTCGACACGCTCGAACTCGGCAGCAAAGGCGTCGAACTGCGCCGAGAGCTTCTCCTCTGTGGTGTCCAGCAAGGCCCAGATCTGCTCGCGGCGTTCGCGGTCGTCTTCGCCAAGACAGCGCAGGTAGCCTTCGGTGAGGTTCTCCATCAGCTTCTCGATCTGGTAATTGCCCAGATGGCTCGCGAGCAGCGCGATGCGCTGCTTCTGGTCGCGGGACTTGAGGAGATAGGCGCCGATGACGATCAGCGCCACCAGGGTAAGAGATTCCATGACGGCGTTCGAGGAAGGGGATGTGGAGTGTAGATACCCCGGCCTTCCTCGTCCGGGATGGCCTCTACCTGAAGAAGTCGAGGATGCGGCTGCGCTCCTCGGGCGCGGCCGGGGGGCCCACCTGTGGGCCCGCCAGGTCCTCGACCGGCGGCAGCGGCGCAGTGGTGTCCATGCCCAGGCTGGCCACGGCGCGGCCCGGTGCGTAGTCGTCGAAATACCAGTCGCCGTCGACGCGAAGCAAGCCACCCGGCACCGACGGCTCGCTGACGGGCACGCCCTTGAGCGCCGTCTGCATGTAGCCCGTCCAGATTGGCAGGCTCAGGCTGCCGCCGGTTTCGCCACGGACGCCGAGTTGGCGCGGCGTGTCGTAGCCCACCCAGGCGACGCCGACCATCGTCGGCTGGAAGCCCGCGAACCAGGTGTCGAAGGAATCGTTGGTCGTGCCGGTCTTCCCATAAAGGTCGTCCCGCTTGAGCGCCTGGCGCGCCTTGATCGCAGTGCCGCCATTGACCACGCTCTGCAACAGCGAACTCATGACGAAGGCATTGCGTTCCGGAATGGCGCGCCGCTCCTCGTCGAGCACCGGCGGCTCGGTCTCGAGCAGAACCTTGTCCTTCATGTCCGTGACGCGCGTGACGAGATAGGGGGTGACGCGATAGCCGCCGTTGGCGAACACCGAGTAAGCAGCCGCCATCTGCATCGGCGTGACCGAGCCCGCACCGAGTGCCATGGGCAGGTTCGCCGGATGCTTGTCGCGGTCGAAGCCGAATCGGGTGATCCAGTCCTGCGCGTAGGGCGCACCGATCGACTGCAGCACGCGGATGGTGACCAGGTTCTTCGACTGCTGAAGTGCACGACGCAGCGACATCGGGCCGTCGTAGGTGCCGTCGTAGTTCTTCGGCTCCCAGGCCTGGCCGCCAGCCCCGGCTTCGAAATACAGCGGTGCATCGTTGACGACCGTGCTCGGCGTGAAGCCCTTCTCCAGCGCCGCCGAATAGATGAAGGGCTTGAAGCTCGAGCCCGGCTGCCGCCATGCCTGCGTGACATGGTTGAACTTGTTCTTACCGTAGTCGAAGCCGCCCACCAGCGCCTTGATGGCGCCCGTCCGTGGATCCAGGCCGACGAAGGCCGCTTCCACTTCAGGCAGCTGCGTGATCTCCCAGGTGTTCTTCGGTGTCTTCGCAACCCGGATCACCGCACCGCGGCGGATTCGGATGGCAGGCGCCGCCTTCTCCGAGAGCCCCGACTGCGCAGGCTTCAAGCCGTCACCGTTGATCTGCAGCGTCTCTCCGTTGGCACGAACCGCGACCACCTCCTTGTTGCTCGCCTGGAGCACCACGACCGAGATCACGTCGCCGTTGTCGGGGTGACTGGACAACGCCTCGTCCACCGCGTCGTCGAGTTCCTTCGGATCGGTGGGCAGGTCGACGAACTGCTCGGGACCGCGATAGGCCTGCCGGCGCTCGTAGTCCATGATGCCCTTGCGCAGCGACTTGTAGGCCGCCGCCTGATCGGCCGCGACCAGCGTCGTGTAGACCTTGAGGCCGCTCGTATAAATGCTGTCGCCGTACTGCGCATGCATCATCTGCCGAACCGTCTCGGCCACGTATTCCGCATGCAGGCGATCCGGATCGGCTGCATCGCGCAGGTGCAGTTCTTCCTTCTTCGCCTCGTCAGCCTGCTCGGCGGTGATGAAGCCGGTCTCCTGCATGCGGTCGATCACGTAGAGCTGGCGTGCACGTGCGCGGCGCGGATTGCTCACCGGGTTGTTGGTGCCCGGTGCCTTGGGCAGGCCGGCCAGCATGGCGGCTTCGGCGATCGTGAGGTTCTGAATGGGCTTGCCGAAGTAGGTTTCGGAAGCTGCCGCGAAACCATAGGCGCGATTGCCCAGGTAGATCTGGTTCAGGTAGATCTCGAGGATCTGGTCCTTGGTGAGTTCTTGCTCGAGCCGCAGCGCCAGCAGGATCTCGTACGTCTTGCGGCTGAGCGTCCGCTCGGAACTGAGGTAGACGTTGCGCGCCACCTGCATCGTGATCGTGGAGGCGCCCTGTTGCCTTCCGCCCTTGAAGCTCGCCGCGGCGGCGCGCACGAAGCCCTTGTAGTCGACGCCGCCGTGGTCGTAGAAGCGTGCATCCTCGACGGCGAGGACGGCATCCTTCATGACCTTTGGAATGGCCGCGAAGGGCGTGAGATTGCGCCGCTCTTCGCCGAACTCCCCCAGCAGACTGCCTTCGGCCGAATACACCCGTAACGGCAGCTTGGGCCGATAGTCGGCGAGATCGGAAACGTTCGGCAGCTTGGGATAGATGGTGACTGCGGCGATGCCGGCCGCGATCAGCAGGACGAGCGCGCCCGCCGCGGCGACCCCGGCGCCCAACAGCGCAATGCGCCGAAGACGATTCGACCGGTCCGTGCGCGCCGGCTCGCTTGAAGGTGATGTTTTGGACATGGCAGAAGAGACGTCGACGCGGGTGGAAATGAGAAAAACCTCATGACAGATGGGCATGAGCTGCTATCGATTGGATAGCGCCGTCGACCGCGGTAGGAGCCGGCCGGAGTTATCGAGTTCCCCATCGAACTGGCATAAGGGATGAAGCCCTAATACTCCGGCAGCGAACCGAAGCCAGTGTGAAGTCCTCCCTGGACATGACTTCACACAGACTTCACACAACGCCGGAAGCTTCGAACAGGCTTCCAATTGCCTTCTCGGCAGACCACGACATTGGCTCCCGTGCACCGTTGCACGACACCCTTCGAGGGACAAGGACCCAAGTGATGGAAAGCTCCATACCCCGCCCCGGCCGCTGGCTCTGGCTCACCACGCTCGGCCTCGCGTCCACCTGCTTCGTCATGCTGGTCGCCCGGCCCGTGCACGCGCAGGACGCGCCGGGCCCGCGGCTGAAGACCGAGAGCCCGTATTTCTTCGTGAAGAGCGACGACCCCGAAACCGATCGTCTCCCGCTCAAGGGCACCGAGGTCGACGTGAAGATCTCGGGCGTGATCGCGGACGTCACCGTCACGCAGACCTATCGCAACGAGGGGCGACGCGCAATCGAGGCGCGGTACGTGTTCCCGGGCTCCACCAGGGCGGCGGTCGGCGGCCTCAACGTCCGGCTCGGCGACCGGCTCATCACCGCGCAGATCCGCGAGAAGCAGCAGGCCCGCATCGAATACGACACCGCGAAGAAGGAAGGAAAGACGGCCGCATTGCTCGAACAGCACCTGCCCAACGTGTTCCAGATGAACGTCGCGAACATCCTGCCGGGCGATGAGGTCAAGGTGTCGCTGCGCTACACCGAACTGCTGGTTCCCCAAGGCGGCAACTACCAGTTCGTCTTTCCGATGGCGGTGGGACCGCGCTACAACAGTCCGCAATCGCAGAACGCGCAAGCGCCCTGGGTGGCGCAGCCGGTGCTTCGCGCAGACGTCGCGCCGAACACGCGCTTCGATCTCAAGGTCGCACTTGACACGCCGCTGGGCATCAAGGAAGTCCGATCCCTCACGCACGCCATCGACGTCCACAAACGCGATGGCGACGAACACGCGGACATCGCGCTGGCCCGCGGCAGCGAGCCCGCCGACAACCGCGACTTCGTCCTCGACTACCGGCTCGCGGGCGAACGCATCGAGTCGGGACTGATGCTCTACAAGGGCCAGGGGGACAAGGCCGAGAACTTCTTCCTCGCGATGGTCGAGCCGCCCCGCTCGGTGGCCGCGAGCGCCATCTCGCCACGCGACTACATCTTCGTGGTGGACATCTCGGGCTCGATGCACGGCTTTCCGCTCGACACCGCGAAGGTCGTGCTGGAGCGGCTGATCGGCGGATTGCGCCCCAGCGACACCTTCAACGTGCTGCTGTTCTCGGGCAGCAACCGGATGCTGTCGCCGCACTCCGTGCCCGCGACGCGCGCGAACATCGAGCAGGCGCTCGCCACCCTTCGCAACTACAACGGCGGCGGCAGCACGGAGCTGATCCCGGCCCTGAAGCGCGCCTACGCCGAACCCAAGTCCGATGAGGTCTCGCGCACGATCGTGGTGGTGACCGACGGCTATGTCACGGTGGAGCGCGAGGCCTTCGAACTGGTGCGCAAGAACCTCTCCAAGGCCAACGTCTTCGCCTTCGGCATCGGCTCGTCGGTCAACCGGCACCTGATGGAGGGCATCGCCCGCGCCGGCATGGGCGAGCCCTTCATCATCACCGACCCCGTGCAGGCGCCCGAACAGGCGGCGCGCTTCCGCCGCATGATCGAGTCGCCGGTGCTCACCAGCGTGAAGGCCCGCTTCGAAGGACTCGATGTCTACGACGTGGAACCCGCCGCGCTCCCCGACGTGCTCGGCGAGCGGCCGGTGATCGTGTTCGGCAAGTGGCGGGGCGAGGCCAAGGGCCGCGTGGTCATCGAAGGGCGCGGCGCAGAAGGCGCCTACCGTCAGGAACTCAAGGTCGACGCGCACACGCGCCAGGACGCGGCCGCACTGCGCAGCCTGTGGGCACGCCACCGCATCGCGAGTCTGGGCGACCAGGAGACGCTGGAAGGCGGCGACACACTGAGGCAGCGCATCACCGACCTCGGCCTTCGCTACGGCCTGCTCACGCAATACACGAGCTTCATCGCCGTGGACCAGGTGGTTCGCAACGTGGCGCCGCAGAACAGCATCGGCGTCGACCAGCCCGTGCCGCTGCCCAAGGGCGTGAGTGAGCTGGCCGTGGGCCAGAGCCTTGGCGCCGAAGTGCCGAGCACGCCGGAGCCCGAGATGCTGGGAGCGATCGCGGTGGTGTTGTCCATGCTGGCGATGCTGCGGCGTCGCGTGCGTCGCACCGATGCACGGCGCTTCACGTCCTAAGGAGGCACTGCCATGACGCTCGCTCGCCTCGCTTGTACGCATCCCCGGATCATCGACTGGGGCATTCATCTCGACCGCGCGCCGGCCGCCGGATGGCTCGCATTGCAAGCCGCCGCGTTCACGCCCGTATGGACCTGGATGCCCAGCGCATGCGTGACGGGTCCGACGATCCGCTCGGCCTCCTCGCGGTCGCTGCCCTGGCAGTGCTGACGTGGACCTTGCGGCACGAACTGCGCCCCGCGCCACGCTTGGGCTGGCTGGCGCTGGCCACCTGCGGCACCCTCGTTGCAACGATGCTGCGCACGGGCATCGGCCCGCTGGCGGGCCTGCCGCCCTTGGCGTCAAGCCTGCTGGCAGTCTTGGCCTTCGCCTGTGGCCTGCTCGCCTTCCTTCCTCGGCGCGTTGCAGCGCTGCCCGTCGTCGCTCTCGCCGTGCTGGCGTTGCCGCTGCTGTCCTCGCTCCAGTTCTACGCGGGCTATCCGCTGCGCGTGATCACTGCCGAAGCCAGCCACTGGCTGCTCGCGCCCGGGTTCAGCGTCGCGCGCGAGGGCAGCAGCCTGCTGGTCGATGGGCGCCTGGTCATCGTCGATGCGCCCTGCTCCGGCGTGCAGATGGCTTGGCTCGGGTACTTCACGGCCTGCGTCGTGGCACTCTGGGCGGCACGCAATGACCGTGGCTTCCTCGCACGCCTGCCGGTCGTCGGCCTGCTCGTGCTGGCCGGCAACATCGCGCGCAATAGCGTGCTGGTCGCCCTCGAAGCCGCAGGGCACGCCCCGCCGCCGTGGCTGCACGACGCACTCGGTCTCGTGCTGCTTGCACTGGTCTGCGGCGGCATCGCCCGGGTCATGGCCCACGGCAGGACGACCCGGCGAGGCGCTGGCAACGACGCCATCCCCGGCATGATCACTTCCACTGGAGGCCACCATGCCGAAACAGCTCCTTGACCGATGGCTCGCCAACCGCTTCGTCAACCGCATCGGGCACAAGGCGGCTTTCGCAATCGTCATGCTGCTCTGCGTGATCTGGTCGGCCGCTTTCGCCTTGCATCGGCCAGCGGCCCCTGCCGCCGCGGCGGTGTTCGAGGAATGGCCGAGCGAGTGGGACGGCGTGCCGGTGCGCCCCCTCGCCCTCAGCGAAGTCGAGCAGCGCTTCGCGCAGCAGTTTCCCGGCGCGATCGCCCGCATGACCGATGGCGAGAACATGCTGGTGCTGCGCCAGGTCCACACGCCGACACGCATGCTTCACCCCGCCGCCGATTGCTACCGCGCACTCGGCTACGGCATCGCCCAGGCGCGCCTTGAACGTGACGTCCACGCCCGACTGTGGCGCTGTTTCGTCGCCGAACGCCGCGGCACTCAGAAAATGCAGGTCTGCGAGCGGATCGTCGATGCCCAAGGCGTCGCTTTCACCGACACTTCAGCCTGGTACTGGGCCGCCGCCAGCGGCCGGTCGACCGGACCATGGCAAGCTGTGACCCTGGCGAGACGGATCGAGTGAGAGAGATTTGCTGAAAAAAGCGCTGCTTTACCTGCTTCTTGCGACCCTGGCCCTGGTGCTGACGGCGGGCGTCGCCGCGTACCTGATCGTCAAGCTGGCCCTTGCGCCCGGACACGACGAGTGGCCGGCTCGCGTCAAGGCCGGGCCGGTCTCCGTCGACATCGGCGTGCCGACCGCCATCCGGCTCGCCACCTCCTCGTGGTTCGCGCCCTGGCTGGCAGGGCGGACCGTCAACACCGACTTCGGCCCCATCCTTTTCGGATGGAACGAACCTACTGGCACGCTGGAGCTGCAATGTGCGCCCTGCACCGCGACGGTGCCGGCGCTGGGCGAGGCGCCCATCCGGCTCGAGCGCCTGCGCGCCACAGTGCGTCGCGACGGCGCCACGCTGGGCGGCACCCTGGACGCCTGGCCTCCCGGCCCGGCCCCAGCCGCGAACAGCACGGCCGATGGCGTCCTGCATGCCCGCTGGGACGGCCGACTCACGCAGAAGACCCTGCTGCTCGACATCAACGTCACGGATGCGCCCGTCACCGGCTGGTACGCGGTCCTTGCGCCCGACCTCCCAGAACTGCAGCGCGCCCGGATCGGCGGCACCTTCGGGCTGCACGCACAGGTTGCGCTGCCTGCCGGCACCTTTTCGCTCCAGCCCCGGGTCACGCAGTTCACCGTCGAAGGACTCGGCACCGAGGCGATGGTCAACGCACGCACCAGTTGCGGCGCACCAAGCCGGCTCACGAACGACAGCTGGCTCGCCCGTTCGGTCATCGCGGCGGAAGACCAGCGCTTCTTCACCCATCCGGGCTACGACCTGGCCGAACTCATGCCGGCGCTGGAGAGCAACCAGAAGGCGGCCCAGGTGGAACGCGGCGCCAGCACCCTCACCCAGCAGCTCGCCAAGCTGCTCGTGACCGGCGACGAGCGCAGCGCCCACCGCAAGCTGCGCGAACTGCTCTACGGGGTCGAGATGGAAGAGACGCTGGGCAAGGCGCGCATCCTCCAGCTCTATCTGGACAACGCACCCTGGGGCAGCAACCTGTGCGGCGCCGAGTCCGCGGCGCGCCGCTACTTCAAGCGCAGCGCCCGCAACCTCGAACCGGCCCAGGCCGTCTGGCTCGCCGCCATGCTGCACAACCCGACGGCCGCGGTCGAGAAATGGCAGCGCGACGGCAGCATCGACGCCGCCCGGACGAAGAACATCGCCGAAGGCGTCCGCGGCATCACCAAGCCGCAGCGCGATGCCCTGCTTCGGAACCTCGCCACCGCGCGCTTCGCACCACCCTGAAGCGGCTGGCCAGCCGCACCAAATCGGCGCATCGATGGGCCGGAATCTCCCGGGATCGCTGGCACATGTCTTGCACCAGCAGCGTCAATGGATGCTGTCACCGCCCTTCCGCCCGCAGCTGTTGAAATCGTCGCACTGAGCAAGTGCTACGCAGCCGGTGCGCCGCCCGCCGTCGACCAGATCGACCTGCGGATCGCCAGCGGCAGCTACTGCTGCCTGCTCGGCCCCTCCGGCTGCGGCAAGAGCACGACGCTGCGCATGGTGGCGGGGCACGAATCGGTGTCCGGCGGGGACATCCTGCTCGACAACCGCAACATCACCAACCTCCCCGCTGCGGCGCGCGGTACGGCGATGATGTTCCAGAGCTTCGCGCTGTTCCCGCACCTGTCGGCGCTCGACAACGTCGCCTTCAGCCTCAAGATGAAGGGCGTGTCGAAGAGCGAACGCCACAAGCGCGCCAGGAACCTGCTCGAGCGCGTCGCGATGGGGCACCTGGCCGAGCGCAAGCCCGGCGAGCTCTCCGGCGGCCAACAGCAGCGTGTCGCGCTGGCGCGCGCCCTCATCACGGAGCCGCGCGTGCTGCTGCTCGACGAACCGCTCTCCGCCCTCGACCCCTTCCTGCGTATCCAGATGCGCGCCGAACTGCGCCGCTGGCAGAAGGAACTGGGGCTGACCTTCATCCACGTCACGCATTCGCAGGAAGAGGCGATGGCGCTCGCCGACACGATGGTGGTGATGAACCACGGGCTGATCGAGCAGGTCGGTTCGCCCCACGAGGTCTACAACCACCCCTCCAGCGAGTTTGTCGCGCGCTTCATGGGCGGCCACAACGTGTTCGCGGTGCACGACGCGCTGATCGCGGTGCGCAACGACCACATGCAGATTGTCCCGGCCACGGGTGCGGTCGGCGAAGTCGGTGTTCCGGCCCACGTGACCGACGTCGAATACCAGGGCACCTACGTGCTGCTCGGCCTCCGCCTCACCGGCGTCCGGCCGGAGCACAGCAGCGTGTCGGTGCTGCTGTCCGAAAAGGCCTTCGTCACGCGCACCTACCAGGTCGGCGACAGCGTGCGCCTGACCTGGGCCGAAGCCGATGCGCGCAAGCTCGGACCGGGCGCCGCGCGGCCCTCCGGCACGACGAACGGCACGCCGCCCCCGCGCCATGAGCCACTGGCCGCGCTGGCAGCGATGGCGGCCTGAACACGGCCGTGCGTCCTCCCCGTCTTTCGCTTTTCCTTTCCACCCTTTCTTCATCACTGCCTCCCAGGAGACCTGCCATGTCCAAAAAAACCGAAACGTCATCCACCGGCGTGCAGCGCCGCACCCTGCTGCAGGGCACCGCGGGCATCCTGGCGACGGGCGTGTTCCCCGCGATTCACGCACAGGAAAAGATCGTGCTGCGCTACCTCGGCACCGCGGTCAACCAGGACAAGGCCATCGCAGAGAAGTTCAAGGCCGACACCGGCATCGAGATCCAGTACGTGGCCGTCACGACCGACGACGTCACCAAGCGTGCCGTCACCGCGCCGAACAGCTTCGACCTGATCGACACAGAGTATTTCTCCCTCAAGAAGATCGTCCCCACCGGCAACCTCAAGGGCATCGACACCAAGCGCGTGAAGAACGCGGACAAGATCACCACGCTCTTCACCAAGGGCGAGGTCGCGGGCAAGAAGGTGGGCGACCAGGGCACGGCGCCGATCAAGGTGATCTTCCTCGAAGGCGAGAAGAGCAAGGCCTTCTCCAAGTCGCCAACGCAGTTCATGTCGCTGATTCCGACGACCTACAACGCCGACACGCTAGGCATCCGCCCGGACCTCATCAAGCGCCCGATCGGCTCGTGGGCCGAGCTGCTGAACCCCGAGTTCAAGGGCAAGGCCGCGATCCTGAACATTCCGTCGATCGGCATCATGGACGCCGCGATGGTGGTGGAGTCGAAGGGCATCCACAAGTACGCCGACAAGGGCAACATGACGAAGGCGGAGATCGACCTCACGATCAAGACGCTGATCGAGGCCAAGAAGGCGGGCCAGTTCCGCGCGCTGTGGAAGGACTTCAACGAATCCGTCAACCTGATGTCCTCCGGCGAAGTAGTGATCCAGTCGATGTGGTCGCCTGCCGTGACGGCCGTGCGCAGCAAGGGCATCGCCTGCACCTTCCAGCCGCTGAAGGAAGGCTATCGCGCCTGGGCCTCGGGCTTCGGCCTGCCGGCCACGCTGTCGGGCAAGAAGCTCGACGGCGCCTACGAGTTCATCAATTGGTTCCTCGACGGCTGGGCGGGTGCGTACCTCAATCGCCAGGGCTACTACAGCGCCGTGCTGGAAACCGCCAAGGCCAAGATGGAGCCCTACGAGTGGGCCTACTGGATGGAAGGCAAGCCCGCGACGCAGGACATCAAGAGCCCGCAAGGCGACGTCATCGCCAAGGCCGGCGCTGTGCGCGACGGTGGCAGCTACGAGGAGCGCATGGGCGGCATCGCCTGCTGGAATGCGGTCATGGACGAGAACGAATACATGGTCAGAAAGTGGAACGAGTTTGTGGCTGCCTGAACAAGGCTGACCCCCAGGCTGCGCTGCGCTTCGCCTACCCCCTGTGAGGGGGCGACACCGGCGGCCCGGCGAAGCCGGTTCCGCGGTGTCCTTTGGACAGGCATCGCGGGCTCGCCTTGGGGGGCAAGAACTTCGACATGAACGCTGTCACCATCGCAACGACCAAGGCCGCTTCCGCCACCCGCACCATCGGCGCGTGGTGGCAGGCGGCGCCGTTTGCGCTGGTGTTCCTGCTGTTCTTCCTGATTCCGCTGGCGCTGATCGCGATGGTCAGCCTGTGGAACTTCAACGAGTACGAGCTCATCCCCGCGCTGTCGCCACGCAACTACCTGAGCATCTTCGAGGGCTGCTCGCACCTCACGGACAACGGGGACTTCTGCGTCACGCTGTCCACCTACATCAGCACGCTGAAGTTCTGCGTGCTGGTCTGGGCCATCACGCTCGTGGTCGGCTTCTCGGTGGCCTATTTCCTCGCGTTCCATGTGCGCTCGCCGGGCATCCAGACATTACTCTTCGTGCTGTGCACGGTGCCCTTCTGGACCTCGAACGTGATCCGCATGATCTCGTGGGTGCCGCTGCTCGGGCGCAACGGCCTCGTGAATCAGGGCCTGATGGGCATGGGTCTGATCGACTCGCCCGTCGAGTGGCTGCTGTTCTCCGACTTCTCGGTGGTGCTCGCCTTCGTGCATCTCTACACGATGTTCATGATCGTGCCGATCTTCAACTCGATGATGCGCATCGACCGCTCCCTGCTCGAAGCCGCGAGCGACTCCGGCGCATCGGGCTGGCAGACGCTGTGGAACGTGATCGTGCCGCTGTCGCGCACCGGCATCCTGATCGGATCGATCTTCGTCATCACCATCGTCATGGGCGACTTCGTCACCATTGGCGTGATGGGCGGCCAGCAGATCGCTTCCATCGGCAAGATCATCCAGGTGCAGACCTCGTACCTGCAGTTCCCGCTCGCGGCGGCTAACGCGATGATCCTGCTGGCCGTGGTGCTGATGATCATCTGGGGCCTGACCCGGCTCGTGGACATCCGGAAGGAACTATGAGCAACCGCATCGGCGAACGGCGTTCGGCAGGCTTCTGGCCGCTGGCCATCGTCTTCTCGCTCTTCGTGCTGTTTCTCTACGGGCCGATGATCACGATCTTCGTGCTCAGCTTCCAGGGTCCGGAGGGGGGCCTGACCTTTCCGCTGCGGGGTGTCTCGCTGCACTGGTTCCACAAGCTCGCCGAGGGCCTCGGGACCGTCGACATCGGTGCCGCGTTCCGGCGCTCGCTGATGCTCGGCGCGGTGGTGATGCTCTTCACCGTCGTGCTGTCGGTCCTCGCAGGCCTCGCGTTCCGCAAGCGGCTCAAGGGTGGCAACGCCCTGTTCTTCATCACGGTCGCGAGTCTCATCATGCCGTCGATCATCGTGTCGCTCGGCATCGGCCTGCAGTTCCGGCTGCTCGATGGCGGCATCAAGAGTGCGCTCACCGCCATGGACGCAACCAGCACGCTCGAGAACTACGGAACCGCCCTCGGACTGCTGACGTCCGCACTCGGTGCCCACCTGACGTGGACGCTGCCCTTCGGCCTGCTGATCATGTTCGCGGTGTTCAACCGCTTCAACCCGGCCTACGAGGAAGCCGCCCGCGACCTCGGTGCGACGCCCTGGCAGAGCTTCTGCCACGTGGTCCTGCCGCTGATCGGCCCGTCCATCGTCGGTATCGGCATGTTCGGCTTCACGCTGAGCTGGGACGAGATCGCGCGCACCTCGCAAGCCATCGGCGACGTCAACACCCTGCCGCTCGAACTGCAGGGCCTGACATCGACCGTGACCACGCCATCCATCTACGCACTCGGCACGGTGACCACCGTCGTGTCCTTCGCGGTGATGGCCCTCGCGCTCGGTTCCGCGGCCCTGTTGCGCAGGCGGTCCACGCAACGTCGCTGATGGCTTGCCTGCTCGTCATCAACCCCAACACCTCGGCCTCGGTCAGCGAGTTGCTGCAACGGCACTTGCAGGCTCAGGCGGGGGACGCCTTGCAGGTGCGTGTCGTCACCGCGCGTTTCGGCGCGTCGTACATTGCCTGCGAGGCCAGCTACGCCGTCGCACAGCACGCAACGCTGGATGCCTGGGCCGCGGCGCATGCGCATGGCGAACGGCCAGACGCCATCCTGATCGGCTGCTTCGGCGACCCGGGTCTCTTCGCGCTGCGCGCGGGCGCCGGCGTACCGGTCAGCGGATTGGCGGAGGCGGCCTTCCTGTCTGCGAGCAAGCACGGCCGCTTCGCCATCGTGACGGGCGGCGAGGCCTGGCGGCCGATGCTCGAACGGCTCGCATGGTCGCTCGGGCAGGCTTCCTCGCTCGCGGGCATCCACACCGTGGCGCCGACGGGCGCGCAACTCGCCGCCGATCCGCAAGGCGCTCGCACCCTGCTGGCCGAGGCATGCCGCGAGGCTGCGATCCGCTTCGAAGCGGATGCCGTGATCCTCGGTGGCGCAGGCCTGGCCGGCATGGCGGCCGACATTGCCGACAGAGTGCCGGTGCCGCTGATCGACAGCGTGAGCGCAGGCGCCGAGTGGGCCGCGGATGCGATCCGGCGGGCGCCGGCACCGTCTGCCGCAAAGGGCTTCGGCGTGGCGTGGCAGAACGTCTCGTGGGAACTCGAAGCGCTGGGCTGAAGGCACCCGCATCCCGCGCCCAGCCAGGAAACCGGCGCCCCCTCCGACAACACGGTCGTCGCGACCGTGCCACCATCGCCGGATGACCACCTCCAGCCACGCTCACAACGCGCACGGCATCGATCCGGTTGCGCTCGCCCAGCCCCGGGGCATCGACCAGATCGTCGCCGGCGTCTCGACCAGCGACGGGGACGGCGTCAAGCTCACCCGCGTGCTGCACCAGACCCTGCAGCAGCGGCTCGACCCCTACCTCATGCTCGACGCTTTCGGCAGCGACAACCCCGGCGACTACATCGGCGGCTTTCCGAGTCATCCGCACCGCGGCTTCGAAACCGTGACCTACATGATCTCCGGCCGCATGCGCCACAGGGACAGCGGTGGCCACGAAGGGCTGCTGTCGAACGGCGGCGTGCAATGGATGACGGCCGGGCGGGGGCTGGTCCACAGCGAACTTCCCGAGCAGGAAGAAGGGCTGATGGAAGGTTTCCAGCTCTGGCTCAACCTGCCGGCCAAGGAAAAGATGCGCGAACCCTGGTATCGCGACATCCAGAGCGAGGAGATCCCCGAGTTCACCACGCTGACCGGCGTACATGTGCGCGTGATCGCCGGCGAGAGCCACGGCATCCCGGGCGCAGTGCAGCGCGAGCACACCGAACCGCTCTACCTCGACATCACCCTGCCCCCCGGCGCCGAATTCGCGCAGCCACTGCCGGACACGCACAACGCGCTGCTCTACGTGTTTCGCGAATCGCTCTACATCGGAAGCAGCGAGATTCCTACCAAGCGCATGGCGATCCTCGCGAACGAACCGGGCAGCGACGGCGTCGTGCTGCATGCGCCTGCCTCCAATCACAGCCCGGCACGTGCGCTGCTGATCGCAGGCAAGCCGCTGCGCGAGCCCATCGCGCAGTACGGCCCTTTCGTCATGAACACCCGCGAGCAGGTGATGCAGGCGGTGCAGGACTTCCAGAACGGCAAGCTGGCCTGAACCGGCCCGCATGAAGGACCGTGGCGCCGTACATTTTTCTTTACGCGCGCTAACTCCCGCCTCACGGTTGCGATACATCGCGCGGCCAAACTTCCCTTCACCTGCTGCCCATCGGCGGCGGGCTTCTTCGAAAGGAAGCACTCATGACCTCGTCTCGCAAAAGCCTTCTCCTGGCCACTCTCCTGGCCTCCGCCACCTTCGCGTCGGCCGGCGCATTCGCGCAGGCACAGCCCGGCGTGCAGCAACCGGGGGCACAACCCCAGGCCGAGCAGCGCCACAACCGCGAAGACCGCGCGCAGCGCTTCGAGCGCGTGCAAAAGCAGCGGGCGGAACGCCTCTCGGCCCTGAAGGAAAAACTCAAGCTCACGCCGGCGCAGGAAGGCGCCTGGAGCAGCTTTGCCTCTGCGCAACAACCGCCCGCACGCCCTGCCGGCCAGGCCCGTGCCGAGTTCGCCAAGCTGACCACGCCGCAGCGCCTCGACCGCATGCAGGCCCGACAGGCCGAACGCAGCGCGATGTTCGCCAAGCGCGCCGACGCCACGCGAAGCTTCTATGCGGCGCTGACGCCGGAACAGCAGAAGACCTTCGACGCCGAGTCGATGGCGCGCTTCGGTGACCATGGCGGCCCGCGTCACCACCCGAATGCGGCATCCGCCAAGAGCTGATCTCTGCCGGACAGCAGAAAGGCCCGCGACGTGGAAGCGTCGCGGGCCTTTTCTTTTCTTTCTGAAGGTCGGGACCCGGTTATTTCGGCGTTCCCGCTTTGTCAGTCGGGTTGGTCGGAACCTCCGGCCGTTCGCCCTTCTCGCCGAAGCTCGGCTTGACCTTGCGGTCCGCCAGGCTCACCTCCTGCCGCGATCTCTCACCGGTGGGGCCACGCCCGAGATGCCCATTAGGCCGGTGAGCAGTGCGGTTGCGAGATATCCTTGCTTCATGGTGTTGGCTTCTTGTGGTTTCCGATCGAGAGAGAGCCTTTCCTTCAAGCTCTGGATTCCAACGTAGGAGGGCGTTCGGCGGCACCATGTGGGGGATGCGGCAGCCCTCCCTGTAGGAACCGGCCGCCGGGCCGCGAAGGCAGAACAAGGAGGTGGCGCGTTCCTACACCCTCATCGAACCCCTCGACTTACAACCACTCCTGTGAAGCCTGCATCCCATTCCGCCGCCGTGGCGGCTCCGACGACCTCGCTCAAGGTCATGACCGTGAACACCCACAAGGGCTTCACGGCGCTGAACCGCAAGTTCATCTTGCCCGAGTTGCGGGAAGCGGTCCGGACGGTGGGGGCGGACGTCGTGTTCCTGCAGGAAGTCCTCGGAACCCATTCGCGCCACTCGCGCAGGGTCGACAACTGGCCCGAGGCACCGCACTACGAGTTCCTCGCGGACACCATGTGGCCGCAATACGCCTATGGCCGCAACGCGGTGTACCCCAAGGGCCACCATGGCAACGCAGTCCTGTCGAAGTTCCCGATCATTCACTACCGCAATCATGATGTGTCGATCACGGGCCCCGAGAAGCGCGGGCTGCTGCACTGCGTCCTGCGCCTGCCTGCGCGGCCGGTCGACGTGCATGTGATTTGCGCCCATCTGGGTCTGTCCGAAGCGCACCGGCTGCAGCAGCTCGAATTGCTCTGTCACATCGTTCGCGACGAAGTGCCTGCCGACGCCCCGCTGATCGTCGCGGGCGACTTCAACGACTGGCGCGGCCGCGCGCATGAAATCCTGGCGCAGGGCGCCTCGTTGCGGGAGGTCTTCGTGCATGCCAACGGCAGCGCGGCCAAGACCTTCCCGGCGCGCTTTCCCCTGCTGCCGCTCGACCGCATCTACGTGCGCAACGCGGGCGTCCATGCGCCAGTGGTGTTGCCGCGGAAACCCTGGTCGCATTTGTCGGACCATGCCCCATTGGTCGCGGAGATCGAGCTGTGAGCATCTCCGAACCTACTGCAAGCAACCAGCGCTGGATCGGCGGCAATCGCATTGATCTGCTGGAGAACGGCGAGGCATTCTTTCCGCGCGTGTTCGAGGCGATCGGCGAGGCTCGGCGCGAAGTGGTCGTCGAGACCTTCATCCTGTTCGAGGACAACGTCGGCACCCAGTTGCACGGAGCCCTCCGGGCGGCTGCGCAGCGCGGCGTGAAAGTCGACCTGATGATCGATGGCTTCGGCTCATCGGGCCTGTCATCGGAGTTCATAGCCGGGCTCACCTCTGCCGGCGTCAACGTGCGCGTCTTCGATCCAGGCAAGCCCCTCTTCGGCAAGAGGCTCAACCTCTTTCGCCGCATGCACCGCAAGATCGTCGTGATCGACGGTTCGATCGCCTTCGTGGGCGGCATCAACTACTCGGCCGATCACCTGCTGGATTTCGGTCCCAAGGCCAAGCAGGACTATGCCGTGGAGCTGGCCGGACCGATCGTTTCGGAAATCCACCGCTTCGTCCTGCACGCGATCGCGGTCGGCGGCAAGGGAGCGGGCTGGTTCCGGCGGCGCCTGAAGGCCACGCACCAGCACAACGCCCCTGCGGGCGAAGCCGAAGCCCAGTTCGTGACGCGCGACAACCGACGGCACACCAACGACATCGAGCGGCACTATCGCGCCGCCATCCGCAGCGCGCGGCAGCGCATCGTGATCGCCAATGCCTACTTCTTCCCAGGCTACAGGCTGATCAAGGAGATGCGACGGGCCGCCCGGCGCGGTGTCGACGTGCGGCTGATCCTCCAGGGCGAACCGGACATGCCGATCGTCAAGGTGGCGGCCAGCATGCTGTACCACCACCTGCTGCATGCCGGCGTGCGCATTTACGAGTACTGTGAACGGCCCCTCCACGGGAAGGTCGCGCTGGTGGACGATCAATGGAGCACCGTCGGATCGAGCAACCTCGACCCCTTGAGCCTGTCGTTGAATCTCGAATCCAACGTGATCATTCGCGACCGGGCCTTCAATCAGCTTCTTTCGGAACGGCTCGAGCGCCTGATCGAGCACAGCTGCAAGCAGGTGAACACGTCCGACCTGACCGAATGGAGCGGCTGGCGCCTGGTGCGCAGCTTCTTCATCTTTCACCTGCTGCGCTGGTATCCGTCGTGGGCAGGCTGGTTGCCGCGCCATGCGCCGCGCCTGAAGCCGCTGGAAGCGCCCGAGGCGCGCGGCGGCGGGGCGACGCAGACGGACGTGGCCTGACCTCACCGACGGAAGGGATTGCCGTGGATGCCGTCGGGGCGCAAGAACTTCAGGCACACGGTTGGTGGCCCTGGGCGAAACGCATCGCGGCCTGGGTCTTCTTCGCGGTCGTCGTCTACCTGATCGTGCGACAGGCGCGCACCATCGACTGGAGCGACGTGCTCGATTCGGTGAAGGCGATCCCCTCGCCCATGCTGCTGGCAGCCTTGCTCCTTGCCGTGTGCAGCCATGTGCTCTACAGCACCTACGACCTGCTCGGCCGGCGTATGACCGGACACAGATTGGGCACCGGCACGGTGATGGGCGTCACCTTCATCAGCTACGCCTTCAACCTCAACCTCGGCTCGCTGGTCGGTGGTGTCGCCTTCCGGTACCGCCTGTATTCGCGCCTCGGCCTCGACAACAACACCATCACGCGCGTGCTCGGATTCAGCATGCTGACCAACTGGTTCGGCTACTTCGTGGTCGCGGGCGCAGCCTTCTGCTTCTGGCCCATGTCCCTGCCGCCCGACTGGAAGGTCGACAGCGGAGGCTTGCGCATCCTCGGAGCCGCACTGCTGCTCGTGGGGGTCGCCTACCTTGCCCTGTGCACCATCGCGCGGGAGCACACGTGGCACATCCGCGACCATGACCTGGACACGCCGCCGCTGCGCATCGCACTGCTCCAGCTCGCCATGTCGTGCGGCAACTGGGTCCTGATCGGCGGGGTGATCTGGTTCCTGCTACAGCAACAGGTGGCTTATCCGACGGTGCTCGCGGTATTCCTCGTCGCGGCCGTGGCCGGCGTCATCACCCATGTGCCGGGTGGGCTCGGCGTGCTCGAGGCCGTGTTCATCGCGCTGCTCGGGCATGTCGTTCCACAAGGGAAGCTCCTGGGCGCGCTGCTGGCGTACCGCGCCATCTATTACCTGCTGCCCCTCATCGTCGCAAGTCTCTTCTACGTGGTCACCGAACTGCGTGCGAGGCGGCTGCGGCGATCCCATCCAGCGCCCCAGGCGTGATGCCTCCGGATGGTGCTGCGCCAGCGCAGGCCTCGTCCTTTTTCGCCTGAACGCCTACAGGCTGCACGCGGGCTGCGGCCTAAGTTAGCGCCCATGTCGCACCACACCGTCACTCTCGCGGGCGAGATCGATCTACCTGGCTTTCGCCGCGAAGCGCGGGCACTGCTGGCGGGTCTGGTGCCACCGGAGGACACGCACTGGCATGCGCGAATCGACGCCGCGGTCGAGGCGGCGAAGCGCGAGAGGACCGTCGCTTCGACCGCGCGCGCAGCACCTGCGGCGTCCAACCTCTTCCTTCCGCGCTCCTTCCTGTCACTGTGCGAGACGGTGATCCTGCACAACGATCCCTCGCGCTTCGTGTTGCTCTACAGGTTGCTGTGGCGCCTGGTGCATGAGCCCGACCTGCGCCGCAATCCGCTCGATCCCGATCGAATGCGGGCCCTTCACATGGCCCAGGCGGTTCGGCGCGACATGCAGAAGATGAAGTCGCTGATCCACTTCAAGGTGATCGACGAGGACGGCGGCGCCGAACCCCTGCATATCGGGTGGTTCGAGCCCGACCATCACATCGTCGAAGCGGTCGCACCGTTCTTTGCCCGTCGACTCGTGAAAGCGCGCTGGGCGATCCTGACACCGGAATGCAGTGTTCGCCGAAACGCCGAAGCGCTGGAGTTCGGATTGGGTCTGAGCGCCGCAACGATGCCATCGGAAGAGGCGGCCCCGGATGCCTGGCTCGCGCGCTACCGCCAGGTGTTCAGCCCCGCCCAGTTGCAGGCTGCGCCGAAACCACTGACCCAGGGCTCCGACGCCCAGAGCGTGTGATCCGCCTTAGAAGCGATAAAGGTAGCGCACCCGCCAGAAGTTTTCGCCGGGATTCGGCTCCTTGATGCTGCCGTTCGAGAAGTGCTGCAGGCGCACGGACACCTCATGCTCCCCGCGCTCGCCGAAGTTGCGCCCGAAGCCGATCTGTTCGGTGAACTGGAAGGCCGTGCTGAACTCGCGGCTGGTGGTGCGGTAGAGACTGTCCATCACCGTGGCACCGATGCCCGCTTCGGCGAACCAGGGCGACTCACCCTGATTGAAACGCCACCGCCAGTTGGCAATCGCGCCGATCTGCGCATAGTTTTGTTGTTCGCCGCCGGTCTGCGGTGCCCGCCATGCGCTGGCAAAGAAGTCCCAATAGAAGGACAACGGACCACCGAGCGCCGGGGATTCCTTGTACCGCCACGGCATGACATAACCCACGGTGACCGAGTTGGTGTCGCCCTCGCTGTGAGGCGCCTGGCCCGCCTGGAGATAGACACCGGGCGCCTGATCCTGAGGGTGCGCAGCAGCGCCCAGGGAAAGCAGCAGGAGCCCAGCGGACAGGGCCGTTTTGAAGCAGATCGCTGATTTGGACATTCGACTTGATGACTTCCTATGGTTATATGTAACAAGCATCTCAGATCTCGAAAATGGGCAAAGTGTTTGTTTGCCGCACCGCAAAGTAGGACTGCGTCCCCAAAGAATGTTGCAGCGCAGCAAAGACCGCGCCGGAGGCCTATAGTTCGTCAACTCCCTCTGCAGAACCGACCATGACGCCCAGCCTTTCATCGCCCCGCTTCTTCAACCCGCTCATGCTGTGGGTCGACGTTGCCGTCAAGACCAACGAAATGCTCCTGTCGTCCGGCTCCGTGATCCAGATGCGCACCGAGCGCATCGCCAAGGCGGGACTGTCTCCCAGTGATGCCGATATTGCCGAATTTCAGCTGATGGGTCACGAGAAACTCGCCGCCGCGAGCGAAGCCGGTGCCGCTATGGCAAATCAGCTACACACCACGCAGTTCGCGCTCATCAACCGCGCGATGAAGCATTGGCTTGGCAGCGGCGTCGCCCTCTTCTCGCTTGCCACGAGCACCACGCCCGTCCAGGCCCTGACTTATGCCGAAGAAGTCGGGACCGCTGCCACGCGCTCGGCCGCTGCTGTGAGCCAATTGAGCAGCGCCAGCGCGCGCATCGTGCAGAGAGGGCTCAAGCCGATTCACGCCAAGGCAACGTCGAACGCGCGCCGGCTCGCCCTGACGCAAGCCTGAGCCGCCGGCCCCACCCGGGAAAAAATCGCCGAGCCACAAGCTTTGCGCAACGCGAGGCTTGCTAGCCTTGGCGCATGCGGATCTCCGAACTCGCCCAACGCGCCGGCGTGACGGTGCATGCACTGCGCCACTACGAACGGCTCGGGCTGCTGCAGCCGGCGCGCACGGCATCGGGCTATCGCGACTACCCCGAATCGATGCGGAGTGAAGTGGTATTCATCGCGATGTCGCGCCGCATCGGCTTCTCGCTTCACGCGATCGGCGAACTGCTCCCGGCCTACCGTGCCGGCCGCCTCAGCATCGCGACGATGACGGATGCGCTCCAGGCGCGGGCGGAGGCGCTGGATCGGCAGATCACCGAGCTTCAGGCCCTGCGCACGCAGGTGCTCGAGCACGCGTCGTGGCTGCGCGCCCAGGAGCGCAAGCAGCGCGCGGGCGCAAAGAAGCCCAAGCCCTGGCCCACACCCCTCGCACGAAAGGAAAAGCGATGAGTACTCAGCTTCAACACGTCGAACAGGCCGTGCTCGCGATGCCGATGGCTCGCACGCTCGGGTTGCGCTTCACGCAACTGGCGCCGGGCCAGGTCGAGATCGAGATGCCGGTCGCCGAAGCCTTCACGTTCAGGCCCGGCCAGCTGCAGGCCACGCCGGTCTTCGCGGTCGCGGATTTCGCTGCGGTTGCCGCCGCCGGCAGCGTGCTGCCAGAGGGATGGCGCAATGCGACGGTCGATACCTCGCTGAAACTGGTGGCGCCCGCGGTGGGCCGCGTCGTCCGGGCGCGCGGACGCGTGGTGAGTGCGGGCAAGCTGCTGACCGTGTGTGCAGCCGACGTCTTTGCCGTCGATGCCGAAGGCACGGAGACGCTGTGCGCCACGCTCCTCGGCACCGCACGCAATATCAAGCCGGCGTGAGGTTCAGGCCGCCGGCACCAGGCGCAGCAAGGTGATCTCCGACGGCGCACCGAAGCGCTTCGGCGGGCCCCAGTAGCCGGTGCCCCGGCTCGTGTAGACCCACATCTCGCGCAACTTGTGCAGCCCCGCCGTGAAGGGCTGCTGGAGCGGCACGAACAGGTTCCACGGAAAGAACTGGCCACCGTGGGTGTGGCCGGAGAGCTGCAGGTGGTAGCCCGCATCGGCAGCGACGGACGCAGTCCGCGGCTGGTGGGCCAGCAACACCCGCGTGTGCACCAGCGGCGGCGCGTCGTGCACTGCGAGGTGCGGATCGCTTGCGTGCGCCGCATCGAAATGCACCGCTGTGTAGTCGGTCACGCCGGCAACCACGAGGGCGCTTTCCATGATCTCCTCGTCGGTCTGTGCGCCCTTCACGTTGCGCGTCTGGAGCACCACGTGCTCGTTGAGCAGCACGCGCAGGCCGAGGCGCCGCAATTCGTCGATCCAGGCGTGCGCACCGGCGTAGTACTCGTGGTTGCCGGTCACCACGAAGGTGCCGTGCCTGGCGCGCAAGCCCTCGAGCGGTGCAATGTGCTCCCGAAGCTCCTGCACCGTGCCGTCGACCAGGTCGCCGGTGATCGCGACCATGTCGGCACCCAGTCCGTTGACCGCGTCGACGATGCGCTGGATGTAGCCGCGCTTGATGGTCGGGCCCACGTGGATGTCGCTCAGCTGCGCGATCGTGAAGCCGTCCAGCGCCGAAGGCAGGTCGCGAATCGGCACGTCGACACGGACCACGCCGGCCGTCCGGCGCGCATTGAGGAATCCGACCAGCGTGATCGCGGTGGCCAGCAACGGCACCGCCGCTGCGCTGGCCATCTGCCACCGGGGCCAGTCGGGTGTCACGCCAAGCGGGAACGTCGCCAGCCAGGCCAGGAGCAGGCCGGCATCGCGCACCAGGGTCAGGACGAACATGGAGGAGAACCAGCCCATGCTCAGGAGGCCGATCCATTTCCATCCGTCGGCCAGTTGCCGCCGTTCGGACCGCATGCCGACGAACGGCAACGGCATCGTCGCGGCGGAAACCGACAGCGCGAGGAGCAGGACCCAAGAGCCGGCTGCGGCGCCGGTCAGCGAAGGCAGCAGCCGCAGGCCGATGTAGACGTGCAACAGCGTGGTCAGGGCGATCAGGGGGCGAAGCGGCATCGGGGCCTTGAAGACGGGCGCAGGCCCGGACACACCATGTGCGAGCGACAGGCTCGACATTCAAGGTGCATGCCACCCTGATGGCGGCTATTTTCGGCCCTCAGGAATGCGCGCTGATGTTCGTCCCGGCCGGCCACACGAAAAGCGTGCGGGTGGCACTGCCCGCCGAGATCTCCACCTCCTGTTTCAGCGTCTGGCCGGCCAGGGTGGCTTCGACCTCATAGCGGCCAGGTTCGAGCCGGGCCACCATGAAAGGGCCGTCGGCCACCACCTGGCTCAAGACCACCTGCCCGGAGGAAGAGCGCACCGTCACCACGACCTCGGCAGCGAACTCCGATCGCTTGCCGTTCTTGACGGCGAACTCGAAGGTTGCCGGCCAGCGGGGCGCGACGTTCTCCATCAGTTCGGCCTCCTCGGTGCTCACGCCGCCGCTCATGTATTCGATGCCGTTCGACATGTGAATGGGCGGGTTGTAGACGGCATGCGCCGCCAATGCACCGAGAAGTGACGCACTGCCGATGACGATGGCAGCCGCGGGCTGCCAGATCCTCTGAGTTCTCATCGCTGTGTCCTTTGCTCATTGGGCGTGAATAATTTCACGCAACCACTATCCGCAGCAAGACTTAGGAGAACCTGATCTCGGGCGCGAAATGGCCCCGCTCATCACTCGCCGGTGGTGACGGACGCCTGATGCTCGGGCCGCGAAAGGCCCATGGCCGCAGCGAAATCGACATTCGACGGCCACATGAACACGGCCTTGGACGCCATGCCATTGAAGACGACCAGCGGTTGCCGGAGCGTCACCCCGCCCATCGTCGCCTCGACCTCATAGGCACCCGGATCGAGCCGGGCAAGCATGAAGGGGGCGCCGGTGGAGGTTTCCATGACCGGCCTGTTCGAGTAGCGCTCGCGCACCATGACCTTTACCTCGGAAGGAAAGGTGATGCCCGGCTTGGCACGGCTGATGCCGAATTCGAGTGTCGCGGCCCAGCGCGGCGACACGGTCTGCATGAATTCGGCTTCTTCGCTGCTCTTCCCGCCGCACATGTATTCGATGCCCTGTGCCACCCGGATGGGCGGATTCGTCATCGCGTGGGACGGAAGGAGTGCGCCGAAGATTGCCAGGGCCGCCGCGGGCCGCCAAAACCGGATCGGATTCATTGCTGTGCTGTCCTTGCTTGCTCGAAAGTGGCGTCTGGCCACCGGTGATTTTCCTTAGCAAGACTCGGGCTAGGAATAGCGTTTACGCCAATTCTCGAAGCGCGCCGACTGACAGGCAGTGCCGAATTCGTATAAGCAACGTCGTTTTCCGACTGTTGGCATTCCGGAAATTGAGATGTTCCGGCGGGCCACTTCACGGCGGGCGGAGCGCCTCCAAACTTGGTGCCTCCGCAACAGCCACCGGTGAAGCTTCGCCGGCGGCCTTTTCAGGACCCTCCGATGAATGCTCCCTGCACGACCTGCGCCGATGCGCTGCCCCCTGAAATCACCGAAAGCAGGCGATCCGCCTGGCTCGCGGTGGGCTCCATCGCCGTCGGCACCTTCGCCATGGTCACGACGGAATTCCTGCCGATAGGGCTTCTGACCGATATCGGCAACGGCCTCCAGGTCTCGGACGGTACGGCCGGCCTCATGGTCACGATGCCGGGTGTGCTGGCTGCCTTCGCGGGGCCGGCGCTGATCGTGGCATCCGGACGGCTCGATCGGCGCACGGTGATGGTCGCGCTCACGGCACTGCTGGTGGCGTCGAACGTGCTTGCGGCGTTCGCGCCGAACTTCGCCACCATGCTGGTCGCCCGTCTTCTCCTCGGGCTCTGTGTCGGCGGTTTCTGGACCTTTGCGCCGAGCGCTGCCACTCAACTGGTGCGCTCGGCATCGCAGGGGCGCGCCATGTCGCTGGTGCTGGCAGGCATCTCGGTCGCCACGGTGCTCGGCGTACCGGCCAGTGCGCTGGTGGGCACCCTCGCCGGCTGGCGCGCTGCTTTCGGCGTGACCGGCTTGCTGGCAGCGGGTGTCCTGCTGGTTCAGATGTGGCTGCTGCTGGCCATGCCGCCCGCGCGCGCCATCCAGCCACGCGACCTGCTCACGCCGCTGACACGCCGCATGGCGCAGGTCGGGCTGCTGGCCGTGCTCTTCCTCATCGCCGGCCACTTCGGCGCGTACACCTATCTCAAGCCGCTGCTGCAGCAAGTGTTCGGACTGGGGCCGGGCGCCGTGACAGCACTGTTGCTGATCTACGGCGCGGCCGGGTTCGTAGGGACCTTCATCGGTGGAAATCTGGTGGCGCGTAGCGTGCGCGCGGCTACGCTGCTGGCGGCCTTGCTGCTTGCGGCGGCGCTGTTGCTGTCGACGATGGTCGGCACCGGCTTCGTGGCCGGCGGTGCGATCGTCATCCTCTGGGGTGTGGCCTTCGGCCTGATTCCGGTTGCGCTCACCGCCTGGATGCTGGAAGCAGTGCCCGACGCGCC
The DNA here is from genome assembly GCF_051216375.1 of Variovorax glacialis. Classification (NCBI taxonomy): domain Bacteria; kingdom Pseudomonadati; phylum Pseudomonadota; class Betaproteobacteria; order Burkholderiales; family Comamonadaceae; genus Variovorax; species Variovorax glacialis. The sequence continues at coordinate 254,698 of NZ_JBPJZT010000006.1, forward strand.
CGAGGCCGGGCAGGCGCTGCTCGTGAGCGGATTCCAGGTCGCCATCGCGTCGGGCGCCCTGCTCGGCGGCGTGACGGTCGATGCGTACGGCGTCTCGAACACCATGGTGCTGAGCGGAGGTCTCGTGCTCGTTGCAGCGGCCATCGTCGGTGCGCTGGGTCGCGCGCCTCGTGGGGTGTCGCTGGCCGCGTCCGGGCGGTGAGGGCTCGGGGGAGAACCCAGCGAGCCTCTCGCCGCCTACACCCGCCTCAAACGTCGATGTTCGCGGCCCGCAGCGCGTTCTGCTCGATGAATTCGCGGCGCGGTTCGACCTCATCGCCCATCAGCATGGTGAACACCCGATCGGCTTCGATCGCGTCATCGATCTGGACGCGCAGCAAGCGCCGCACGGCCGGATCCATGGTCGTCTCCCACAACTGCTCGGGATTCATTTCGCCAAGGCCCTTGTAGCGTTGGCGTGAGGTCGCGTTCTCGGCCTGGCCGATGAGCCAGCGCATGGCCTCGCGGAAGTCGCCGACCTTTTCTTCCTTGGCCCTCTCGCCTTCGCCGCGCTTGACCACCGCGCCCTCGCCCAGCAGGTCCCGGAAGGTCTTGGCAGCTTCGGCAAGGGCAGCGTAGTCCGCGCCGTGGACGAAGTCCTGCGTGAGCACACTGCTCTTGATATTGCCGTGATGGCGGCGGCTGACTCGCAGCAGTGGCTTGTCGGTGCGGGCGTCGAACTCGCTCGCAACGTCTGCCGGTGCGCCGGTGGTGTTGAGCTCGCGCAGCTTGTTCTGCAGCGCAACGGCCGAGGCTTCTGCGCTCGCCGTGGTGTCGAGGTCGAGCGAAACGCCATCGGCGATCGCGCGCAAGGCCGCCGCGTCGAGGAACACGCCCAGGCGCGCGATCACGGCTTCAGCCAATTGGTGCTTGCGCGCCAGTTCGGCCAGCGTGTCGCCGCTCAGCGTGGCGGGGTTGTCGCCGCCGGTCGAGACGCTGGCATCCTTCAACGCGACCTTCAGCAGGAATGCATCGAGCGCGGGACCATCCTTCAGGTACTGCTCTTCCTTGCCGACCTTGACCTTGTAGAGCGGCGGCTGCGCGATGTAGATGTGGCCGCGCTCGACCAGTTCCGGCATCTGCCGGTAGAAGAAGGTCAGCAGCAGCGTGCGGATGTGCGCACCGTCCACGTCGGCGTCGGTCATGATGATGATGCGGTGGTAGCGCAGCTTCGCGACGTTGAAGTCGTCGGCGCCGCCGCCCGAGGTCGTCGCCCCGGCCCGACCGATGCCGGTGCCCAGCGCAGTGATCATGGTCAGGATTTCGTTGCTGGTCAGCAGCTTCTCGTAGCGTGCCTTCTCGACGTTCAGGATCTTGCCGCGCAGCGGCAGGATGGCCTGGAACTTCCGGTCACGGCCCTGTTTCGCGGAACCGCCTGCGGAGTCGCCCTCCACCAGGTAAACCTCGCACAGCGCCGGATCCTTTTCCTGGCAGTCGGCCAGCTTGCCGGGCAGGCCCATGCCGTCGAGCACACCCTTGCGGCGCGTCATTTCGCGCGCCTTGCGTGCGGCTTCGCGCGCACGGGCCGCTTCGACGATCTTGCCGCAGATGATCTTGGCGTCGTTCGGCCGTTCCTGCAGGTAGTCGCCCAGCAGCCGGCCGACGATGTCCTCGACCGGCGCGCGAACTTCACTCGACACCAGCTTGTCCTTGGTCTGACTCGAGAACTTCGGCTCGGGCACCTTCACGCTCAGCACGCAGCACAGGCCTTCGCGCATGTCGTCGCCGGTGACTTCGACCTTGGCCTTCTTGGCGAGCTCGTTCTCTTCGATGTACTTGTTGATGACCCGTGTCATTGCCGCGCGCAGGCCGGTCAGGTGGGTCCCGCCGTCACGCTGCGGGATGTTGTTGGTGAAGCACAGCACTTGCTCGTTGTAGCCGCTGTTCCACTGCATCGCGACTTCGACGCCGATGTGCGTGCCGGGAATGCCGCCGTAGGTATCGGCCGGCTTCTCGCCCGCCGCGTAGAAAACGTTCGGATGCAGGACCGTCTTGCCCTTGTTGATGAACTCGACGAAGCCCTTCACGCCGCCGGCGCCGGAGAAGTCGTCCTCCTTGCCGGTCCGCTCGTCGAGCAGCCGGATGCGCACGCCGTTGTTCAGGAAGCTGAGTTCGCGCAGGCGCTTGCTCAGGATCTCGTAATGGAAATCCGCGTTTTCCTTGAAGATTTCCGTGTCGGGCAGGAAGTGCACTTCGGTGCCGCGCTTCTCGGTCTCGCCCGTCACCTTCATCGGCGACACCTCGATGCCGTTGACGACGTCGACGATGCGGTTCTGCACGAAGCCCTTGCTGAACTCCAGCGTGTGCACCTTGCCCTCGCGGCGAACCGTGAGTCGAAGCATCTTGCTGAGCGCGTTCACGCAGCTCACGCCCACCCCATGCAGGCCGCCTGAAACCTTGTAGCTGTTCTGGTTGAACTTGCCGCCCGCGTGCAGTTCGGTGAGCGCAATTTCGGCCGCCGAGCGCTTGGGCTCGTGCTTGTCGTCCATCTTGACGCCGGTCGGAATGCCGCGGCCGTTGTCGGTGACGGAGATCGAGTTGTCGGTGTGGATCGTCACGACGATGTCGTCGCAGTAGCCGGCCAGTGCTTCGTCGATCGAGTTGTCGACCACCTCGAACACCAGGTGGTGCAGGCCCGTGCCGTCGGACGTGTCGCCGATGTACATCCCCGGCCGCTTACGAACCGCTTCCAGCCCTTCGAGGATCGTGATGGAGCCTTCACCGTACGATGTATCGCCAGCCGGTGTCACCTCGATCGGAATCGCGTTGTCGATTTCGGGTGTGTAGACCGGCTCGGTGTGTGGCACGTCCGGCTTGTTGTCTTCGCTCATCAGAATCTTTCTCTCTCGGTAGCTCACGAACTACCTCATTTCAGGAATACCGCGGATCCGGCTCCGCCGGTCCGCAGGTATTGCCCCCTGCAAGGGGGTAGGCGGCCACACGAAGTGGGCAAGCCTGGGGGTGTGCTAAATGCGCATCGGCATGACCACGTACTTGAATGACGCGTTCTCGGGAATCGTCATCAGCACCGAGCTGTTGGAATCGGCGAGGTCCAGCTTCACCATGTCCTGGCTCATGTTGGCGAGCGCGTCGATCAGGTAGGTCACGTTGAAACCGATCTCGATGGCATCGCCGCCGTAGTCGATGTCGAGTTCATCCTGCGCTTCTTCCTGCTCGGCGTTGTTGGACGCGATGCGCAAGGTCCCCGGCTCGATGTTGAGCCGCACGCCCTTGAACTTCTCGCTGGTCAGGATCGCCGTGCGCTGCAGGCTGGCCAGCAGCGGCGCGCGACCCAGCGTCACCGTGTTCTTGTGATTCTTCGGGATCACGCGGTTGTAGTCGGGGAACTTGCCTTCGACCAGCTTGGTGACGAACTCCATGCCGCCGAAGCTGAACTTCGCCTGGTTGTTCGCGAACTGCATCTCGATGGCGCCTTCGGCATCGGACAGCAGGCGCTGCATTTCGAGCACGGTCTTGCGCGGCAGGATGACCTCCTGGCGCGGCACCTCGACGTCGAGCGTGGCGGATGCATAGGCCAGGCGGTGGCCATCCGTCGCGACCAGGCTGAGCTGCTTGCCCTCGGCGACGAACAGGATGCCGTTGAGGTAGTAGCGGATGTCGTGTACCGCCATGGCGAAGGACACCTGGCTCAGCAGGTCCTTGAGGGTCTTCTGCGGCACGCTGAACACAGGGCCGAAATTCGCGGACTCCTGAACGAGGGGAAAGTCCTCGGCCGGCAGGGACTGCAGCGTGAAGCGGCTCTTTCCGCCTTTCAGCACCAGCTTGCTCGCGCTCGATTCAAGGCTCACCGTCTGGTCGGACGGCATCGTCCGCAGGATGTCGATCAGCTTGCGTGCGCCGATGGTCGTCGTGAAGTTGCCCTCGTCGCCGCCGAGCTCGGCATGCGTCCTGATCTGGATTTCAAGGTCGCTGGTGGTGAGCTGCAGCTGGCCACCGGTCTTGCGGATGAGCACGTTGGCCAGGATCGGCAGCGTGTGGCGCCGTTCCACGATCCCAGCCACCGACTGCAGCGCCGCGAGGACTTTGTCTTGTGTTGCCTTCAAAACGATCATGTCTTACCTCTTCCTTTATTTCTTTAATTCAAATTAGTAGTAGTAGATAAGGGACGCACCGCCCTGTGGACAGGTCGATTTTCCGCTTTCCTGACAAGCACTTGCAGCGCCCGGACGGCTGTGCGCAGCCGCGCTTCGGCGCTGTCGCGACAGGGCGAACAACTTCGCGTCGGACGCCTGGCCTGTGGACAAGCGCCGCCTTGTGCAGCAACTGGTCACAGAGTTGTCCTTTGACAGCCTTCGACGAATCTGCGTAGCGCCTTCATTCGTCAGCCCTTGAGGGTTTGCTCCAGAACGTGCAGTTGCTGGTTGAGCTCGGTGAGCTGCTGGCGCTCGCCTGAAATCTTGCGGACGGCATGCAGGACGGTGGTGTGATCGCGGCCGCCGAATAACTCGCCGATTTCCGGCAGGCTCTTCTGGGTCAGTTCCTTGGCCAGGTACATGGCGATCTGTCGCGGCCGGGCGATCGATGCCGGGCGCTTCTTCGAATACATGTCGGCGACCTTGATCTTGTAATAGTCGGCCACCGTCTTCTGGATGTTCTCGACCGAGATCTGCCGGTTCTGGATCGACAGCAGGTCGCGCAGTGCCTCGCGCGCGAGCGCGATCGAGATTTCCTTCTGGTTGAAGCGCGAATACGCCAGGATCTTTCGCAGCGCGCCTTCGAGTTCGCGCACGTTCGATCGGACGTTCTTCGCGACAAAGAAGGCGACTTCCTCGGGCATCTCGGCGCTCTCGGCCCGCGCCTTGTTGATCAGGATCGCCACGCGCATTTCGAGCTCGGGCGGCTCGATCGCGACCGTCAGGCCGGAATCGAAGCGCGACACGAGTCGCTCGTGGATGTCCGCCAGACCCTTCGGATAGGTGTCGCTCGTCATCACGATGTGCGACTTCTTGGCGAGCAGGGCTTCAAAGGCGTTGAAGAACTCTTCCTGGGTTCGGTCCTTGTTGGCGAAGAACTGGACGTCGTCGATCAGCAGCAGATCGAGCGAGTGATAGCGCTCCTTGAACTCGTCGAAAGTCTTGCGCTGATAGGCTTTGACCACATCGGATACAAATTGCTCCGCGTGGATGTAGAGAACTTTGGAATCGGGGCGGTCCGCGAGCAGCCGGTTGCCCACTGCATGCATCAGGTGAGTCTTCCCCAGACCGACGCCGCCATAGATGAACAGCGGGTTGTAGAGATGCCCCGGCATGCCTGCCACGTGCATGGCGGCGGCGCGCGCCATGCGGTTGGCCGTACCCTCGACGAGGGTGTCGAAAGTAAGGCCCGCGTTCAGGCGATTCTTGAACGCCGAAGCGGAGAGGTCCTCGCCTGGACTGGCCATCTCGCGCGGCACATCGGTTTCGGACACGACGGCCAGGGAGACAGGCCGCGTAGCGATTTCCCGAGGAGCGAGCGCTAACTCTATTAGCACTGGCTGACCATAGAGCTTTTCCGCCATGGCGGCGATCTTGCCGGCGTACTGGGCCCGGATCCAGTCCAGTTTGAAGCGGTTAGCAACGAAGACCGTGACCCGCGAAAGATCATCCGCGACCTTCGCGGTCAGCGGCTTGATCCATGTGTTGAACTGCTGTTCGGACAACTCCTGCGCGAGTTGATCGACGCAGGCCTGCCAAAGGCTGTCACCGACGCCGTCACCCGGCATGGGTGCTCTGAAAAGTGGTTTGTCCCTCAGCCATCTCTCGTGTTTGTGTTGTGGATAGTCGCACCCGCGATGCGTCGTCGATTCTAACTTGTCAAAAACTTATCCACACCATGTCAACGGGCCGTCAATAGGTGTGGGGGCCTGCCGGGATTGTCGCCTGCAAGAATGTTTGCGATAATCGCGGGTTTCCCTGAAAACCTCTTTGTGTGTTTCGGGGTATCTCTCGGATCTCCCGGGAAAACCAAGGTCGCCAATGGCCTTCCGGGCCGAGAGGCTCAAACGCCGGCCAGCCGGTGAATCAGGAAAATCATCATGAAACGCACTTACCAAGCATCCAAAGTCCGCCGCGCCCGTACCCACGGCTTTCTGGTCCGCATGAAGACCCGTGGCGGCCGTGCCGTCATCAACGCTCGCCGCGCCAAGGGCCGCAAGCGTCTCGCCGTCTAACCGGCACGCCCGCACCGTTGCCAGTCGCATCGCAGCCGCCATCACATCCTGACGGCGCCTTGCGGTTGGCTTTCATGCAGCGGCTCAAGACCCGCGCGCAATTCCAGGCCGTACTCGCAGGTGTAACCGTGGCGCGGACCGCCCACTTTGCACTGCATCGCTGTGCGCTGGACGTCTCGTCCGGCGCCGCACCCCTGTTCAATGAGCAGGACGTATGGGTTGGGGCGATGGTTCCCAAACGCTGGGCTCGCCGTGCGGTCACCCGCAACGCGATCAAACGTCAGATCTATATCGTGAGCGCAGCCGCGTCCGAAGCTTCATTGCCACAGGCCGCGCACGTCGTGCGCCTGCGCGCGGGCTTCGACCGCAAGGAGTTCGTCAGCGCGACGTCCGACAAGCTCAAGGCCGCCGTGCGGGCCGAACTCCAGCAATTGCTAGAGCGGGCCGCCGCGGCGCGCGCATGATGAACCGCTTGCTGATCGGCCTCGTAAAGGCCTACCGACTTTTGCTGAGCCCTTGGCTCGGCCAGTCCTGCCGTTTCGAGCCCACCTGTTCCATCTACGCCATCGCCGCGCTCGAGCAGCACGGCGCGGCAGCCGGCAGCTATCTCACGCTGCGCCGGATCGCCCGATGCCAGCCCTGGTGCCAAGGCGGGCATGATCCGGTTCCTCCCAAGGCACAACACCCGACCTCGCGCTCGGGCTCGCTGTTTGCCTTTCTCTCTTCCGACGACAAGAAGTCTTCTTCATGAACGATATCCGCCGCACCATCCTGTGGGTGATTTTTGGTTTCTCGCTGGTGCTGCTGTGGGACCAATGGCAGGTCTACAACGGCCACAAGCCGACTTTCCTTCCTTCGACGAAGACGGCTGCGCCCGCCAACCCACCGGTCGCGCCGGCGGCAACCTCCAGCAACGGCGTCCCTGCCGCCGCAGGCACGCCTGCAAGCGGCGCGCTACCTGCTCAAGCCGCTGCTCCGGCAATCGGCGAAAAGTTCACCGTCTCCACTGACGTTTTCAAGGCCGTGATTGACGGAGAAGGCGGCACCCTCTCCGAACTGCAGCTGCTCAAGTTCGTCGACCAGACCAACAACCATGGGCTCGTCGAATGGGTTCGGCGACTCTTCGGTCTTCCGGTCGCGGAGAACGAACTCAAGCCCGTCACCCTGATGGAAAACGGCTCGCCCGCGACCCGCTACGTCGCCCAGACAGGCCTGTTGAACACCGTGGACACCGGTGACCGCTTCCCCAACCACCTGAGCCTGATGACGGCCCGCCCGGGACCGCGCCAACTGGCCGACGGGCAGAACACGCTCGAAGTGGTCTTCGAATCGCAGCCCGTGGGCGGCATGAAATACGTCAAGACCTACGTGTTCCAGCGCGGCGACTATTCGATCCACGTCAAGCACCAGATCGTCAACGTCAGCGACCAGCCGCGCGACGCACAGCTCTATCTGCAATTCGTGCGCCACGGCACCGTCGCTGCGGGCACGATGTTCGGCACCAATACCTTCACCGGTCCGGCCATCTTCACGGAACAGAAGAAGTTCCAGAAGATCGCCTTCACCGACATCGCCAAGGGCAAGGTCGAGTTGCCAGCGCCTGCCACCGATGGCTGGGTCGCCATGGTGCAGCACTATTTCGTCTCGGCCTGGCTGCTGAACGTGCCCGGCAGCGAGAACATCAAGCGCGAGTTCCGGGTCGCGGATCTCGGCAACAACCTGTTCTCGGTGGCCATGGTGCTGCAGGTGCCGAAGCTGGCGCCCGGAGCGGCGCAGACCATCGAGAGCAATCTCTTCGCCGGTCCCGAGGAAGAGAAGAAGCTGGAAGCGCTTGCGCCCGGCCTCGACCTCGTCAAGGACTACGGCATCTTCGCGATCATCTCCAAGCCGCTGTACTGGCTCCTCAACCAACTGCACGGCATCCTCGGCAACTGGGGCTGGTCGATCGTGGCGCTTGTGGTCCTGCTGAAGGCCGCCTTCTACTGGCTCAACGCCAAGGCCTACGCAAGCATGGCCAAGATGAAGGCGATCAATCCCAAGATCATGGAAATGCGCGAGCGCCTCAAGGACAAGCCGCAGGAAATGCAGCAGGAGATGATGCGGATCTATCGCGAGGAAAAGGTCAACCCGATGGGCGGCTGCTTCCCGATCGTGATCCAGATCCCCGTGTTCATCGCGCTCTACTGGGTGCTTCTGTCGTCCGTCGAGATGCGCCACGCACCGTGGGTTCTCTGGATCCAGGACCTTTCGGCACCCGATCCCTGGTTCATCCTTCCGGTGGTGATGACGGCGACCTCGCTCTTCCAGACCTGGCTCAACCCGACGCCGCCGGACCCGATGCAGGCCAAGCTCATGTGGATCATGCCGCTCGCGTTCAGCGTGATGTTCATCTTCTTCCCTGCGGGCCTCGTGCTGTACTGGATCACCAACAACGTGCTGTCGATCGCGCAGCAGTGGTTCATCAACAAGCGCCTGGGCGTGCTTGGCAAGAAGTAGGCGTCAACCCTGACGCCATGACGAGGGGCCGCGAAAGCGGCCCTTTTTGCTGGAAGAATCCCGCCATGCTCGCGCGCACCACCGATCCGATCGTTGCCATCGCCACGGCTTCCGGCCGGGGGGCCGTCGGCATCGTGCGGGTGTCCGGTGCGCGGATGGCGCCCCTCATCGAGGCCATCTGCGCGCGCCCTCTGAAACCACGCGAGGCGACTTACCTTCCGTTCCTCGATGCCGAGGGTGTGGCGATCGATCACGGATTGGCGATCCACTTCCCCGCGCCGCATTCCTTCACCGGCGAGGACGTGTTCGAGCTGCAAGCGCACGGCGGGACGGTGGTGCTGCAGTTGCTGCTCGCGCGCTGCCTCGAGGCGGCCGAAGAAATCGACCCTGCCAACGGCCAACGCCGGCTGGCCGGATTGCGTGTGGCGGAACCGGGAGAGTTCAGCCAGCGTGCCTTTCTCAACGGAAAGATCGATCTGGCCCAGGCCGAGGCGATTGCCGACCTGATCGATGCCAGCACGGAAGCCGCGGCGCGCAGTGCCGGGCGTTCGCTTTCCGGGGCCTTTTCGGAGGAGATCCATACCTTGCTCGACGCGTTGGTGCGCCTGCGTATGCTCGTCGAGGCAACACTCGACTTTCCCGACGAGGAGATCGACTTTCTTCAGGAGGCCGACGCCGTCGGGCAACTGGCAGCGCTCAAGGTGCAACTCGACGCGGTGCAGCAGCGCGCGCGCCAGGGCGCCCTGTTGCGGGAAGGCATCAAGGTCGTGATTGCAGGGCAACCGAATGCGGGCAAGAGTTCGCTGCTCAATGCCCTGGCCGGCGCGGAACTGGCCATCGTGAGCGCCGTCGCTGGCACCACGAGGGACGTCGTCTCGCAGACCATCCAGATCCATGGGGTACCACTTCATGTGGTCGACACGGCCGGCCTGCGCGACAGCATCGACGAAGTCGAGCAGATCGGTATCGCGCGCGCATGGGGGCAGATCGAAGGCGCGGACGCGGTGTTGTTCCTGCACGACCTGACACGGATGACCGCGGCCGAGTACTCGCAGGCGGACGAGGAGATCGCGCGCGTCCTGACGACCAAATTGCCTCCGAGCGTCCCGGTGATCGACATCTGGAGCAAGCTGGATGCGGCACCAGGCGCAAACCCGAGCTCGGACGCGGGGGTCAGCCTGTCCGCCCGGACCGGTTTCGGAATTGAGGCGCTTCGGAGCCGTTTGCTCGAGGTGGCGGGATGGCAGTCCGTCCCCGAGGGCGTCTACCTTGCGAGGGCGAGGCACGTCCAGGCGCTGTCGCGTGTCGACCAGCACATTGCCATTGCGGCAGAGCACCTTGCTTCGCGTGCCCAGGCCCTGGACCTGCTGGCTGAAGAACTGCGCCTCGCGCAGAACGCGCTCAGTGAAATCACCGGCGAGTTCGGCGCCGACGACTTGCTCGGCGTGATCTTTTCCCGCTTCTGCATCGGCAAATGAGCTGAAAATGTGAGTTTGTGTGATATGTGTCACCGCGCATTTGTGGTTTCGCAGATACTCGACCCACAGCAGGGGCTTACATCGATGTCATCCAGCATTCAGGATCTTTGCCGCGCCATCGCGCAAAACACCAGCTATGACGCCTTTGCGCCAGCGCTCAACGCCCAGCAATGGGAGACCCTGGCCAGCTATCTGCAACCCTTCGACTTGTCGGCGGGCCAGGTGCTGATCGACCAGGGCGCGAACGACCGAACGCTTTTCTTCATCGAGAGCGGCGCGCTCAGCGTGCACCTCATCGGTGACAGGGGCCAGATGCAACTGGCCATCCTCAACCCCGGATCGGTGGTGGGTGAAGGCGCGTTCTTCTCGCGCCTGCCGCGTTCGGCCAACGTCGTTGCAACCGGCTCGGCCCGCGTCTGGAGACTGACCGCCATCCGGTTCGCCGAGATGTCGAACCGGCAACCGAATCTCGCCCTGGAACTGACGATGGGACTGGGCGCCGTCATCGCCAAGCGCATGGTGAACAAGCCCAAGCGCGTCGCGGTGACCTGACGACGGGTTGCATTGCGGTGGTCTGCGCTGAATGCCAAACGGCAAACCGTGACGAGAACAGCAAGTTCTGCAAGGGGTGCGGCCGGCGGATGAACGTCCCTGTCGCTTCTGCGGTGACTGCTGGCGCCATCGAGGTCGCGGAACCTGCCGACACGCTGCCGGGCATCGAGGACGAATGGCCCGCGACCCAGCGCATGGCGTATCACCCCGACCTCGCCCCGGATGCGCTTTTCAACCGTGCCATCCCCGCAACGGCAGTTGCCGGGGCGGCTGAAGTGCTGTCTCGCGCGCGGCGGACGTTGCCGCCCCCCCTGCCTGCTTCGCCCTCCTCGTCGTCGCTGGCTCGAAGCGCCCGTCGGTCCGCCGCCAGGCGGTCCTCGCGTTCGAGAAGCGTCGCCAGCGAGCGTCAGTCCCTGGTGAGTCGACTCGGTACGTGGGGCCTGGTGATTGCGGTGGTCGCCGCCGTCGCGCTCGGTTGGGGCTATGTCTACAACGCCCGGAACTCGGCGGTGCCCGCTGTTGCGAAGGAGGTCGCCCTACCAGTACCGGCACCTGCCGAGCCTGTGACGGCTCCCCCAGTGATCGCGAAAATGATCGAGCCTGCACCTGTTGTCACCGAAGCGCCGCCGATGGAAGAGCCGCCCCCCGTTCCCGCGAAACCCGCCTCGGCGCCCGCCAAACCTCGCAAGGCCGCAGCGCCAGTGGCGGTCGCGCCGCAACCCGCTGCCACACCGGTGTCGGAACCCGCGCCACCGCCACCGCCCGAGCCCGTTGCGCCGGCGAGCCCACAGTCGCTGTGCGCCGGCCTGAACTTCATCGCTCGCGCCCAGTGCATGGCCGCGCAGTGTGCCAAGGCAGACTTCAGATTGCACGCCCAGTGCGAAGCCGTTCGACGCCAACAGCAGATCGAGGAAGAAAAGCGGAATCCGACGCTGATCAACTGATTCCGATCAGCCCTTCTGCAGCTTGTCGATCGCCATGGCCAGCGCGCCCGGCTTGCCGGACAGCACCAGCGTGTCGCCATCCGCCAGCACCGTGTCGTCGGTGGCGTCGGCAGCCTTGCCATCGCGCCGACGCAGACTTGCCACGCGCACGCCGAGGGCATGGAGCGCAACCCGGGCAAGCGGCTGACCGATCGCGCGCGCGCCGCCGGACAGCGTGAAGGTATTCAGGCGCTCGTGGTCGAGCTCGTCGGCGTTGTCGTCGTCGGCGCCATGGAAGTAGCCGCGCAGCAGGTTGTAGCGCGCGTCCCGCTGGTCCTGGACCACCCGGATCACGCGCCGCATCGGCACGCCGACAAGCGCCAACGCATGACTGGCCAGCATCAGTGAACCTTCGATCGCCTCGGGCACCACCTCTGTCGCGCCGGCGGCCTGCAGCTTCTCGAGATCGCGATCGTCCTGCGTGCGCACGATCACCGGCACCTGCGGCGCGTGCGCGCGGGTGTTGGCCAGGACCTTGAGGGCGCCCGGCACGTCCTGGTACGTCACCACCACGGCGCTGGCGCGCGCCAGGCCGGAAGCCATCAGCGCCTGCAGGCGTGCGGCGTCGCCGAAGACCACCGAATCGCCGGCCGCCGTGGCCTGGCGGACGCGGTCCGGGTCAAGGTCCAGCGCCAGGTAGGGGATGCCCTCGCGCTCCAGCACACGGGCCAGGTTCTGCCCGCAACGCCCGTAGCCGCAGATGATCACGTGCTGCGCGGTATTGATCGTCTTTCGCGCGATCGTCGTCATCTGCAGCGACTGCTGGAGCCAGTCGCTGGCCACGAGTTTTCGCACGATGCGGTTGCTGTACATGATGATGAAAGGCGTCGAGAGCATCGACAGCACCATCGACGCCAGCACCGGGTTCAGCAGCCACTGCGGCAGCAGATTCTTCCCCTGGGCCAGCGCCAGCAGCACGAAGCCGAACTCGCCGGCCTGCGCGAGGTAGAGGCCCGTGCGCAGCGAGACGCCCATCGTCGCGCCGAGCAAACGAGCCAGCACTGTGACCAGCATGAGCTTGAAGGCCAGGGGCAACAGCAGGAGCACCGCGACAAGGGCCCAGCGCTCGACGACGATGTGCCAGTCGAGCGACATCCCGATCGTGATGAAGAACAGCCCCAGGAGGACGTCGTGAAAGGGCCGGATGTCCGTTTCGACCTGGTGCTTGAACTCGGTCTCCGAGACCAGCATGCCGGCAACGAAGGCACCGAGTGCCAGGCTCAGCCCGGCAAGCTCGGTCAGCCAGGCCAGCCCGAGGGTCACCAGCAGCAGGTTGAGCATGAAGAGCTCCTCGCTGCGCCGGCGAGCGACCAGCGTCAGCCACCAGCGCATCACCCGCGGCCCGCCATAAAGCAGTACTGCGATCAGGAACGTGGCCTTCAATAGCGCGACACCCAATGCCTTCAGCAGGGCTTCCGGCGGCGCGCCCAAGGCCGGGATCAGCACCAGCAAAGGCACCACGGCGAGATCCTGGAACAACAGCACGCCCATTACCCGCTTGCCGTGCTCGCTGTCGAGTTCCAGACGCTCGGCCATGAGCTTCACGACGATCGCGGTGCTGCTCATGGTGAGCGCGCCGGACAGCACGAATGCCGTTTGCCAGCCCAGGCGCCAGCCGGGCGGCAGCCAGGCAGCGATCAGCAATGCGCCGCCGGTCGCGATCGCGATCGTGAGCATCACCTGCAGGAGTCCCAGCCCGAACACGTGCTTGCGCATGGTTCGCAGCTTGGGCAGGCTGAACTCCAGGCCGATCACGAACATCAGGAAAACGACGCCGAACTCGCCCAGGTGTTGGATGCCCTCGGAGTTCTGGGCCAGCGCGAACGCATGCGGTCCGATCAGCACGCCGGCCGACAGATAGCCCAGCATGGGCGGCAGCTTGAAGAAGCGGCAGACCACCACGCCGATCACCGCAGCAAGCAGGTACATCAACGTGAGATCGAGCGACGACATGGCCCGATGCTACTGAATGTTCCCCATGGTTCCCGCCCCATGTGTGCCGGCCGGCCCTGCCCGATAAAATCCGTCGATGAGTTCCCGCCCCGACCTGGCCCCGACGGCCGAACCCGCCGCAATGCTCGCGCGGGCGCGTATCACCTTCGATATCGAAGCAGCGGCCGTGCTCGGCCTCAAGGAGCGCGTCGGGCCGAGCTTCGTGGAGGCCGTTCGCAAGATCCTCGACGTGCGCGGCCGCGTTGTCGTGATGGGCATGGGCAAGAGCGGCCACGTCGGTCGCAAGATCGCCGCCACGCTCGCGTCGACCGGTACGCCGGCCATGTTCGTGCATCCGGCCGAGGCCAGCCATGGCGACCTCGGCATGATCAAGGCGGTCGATCTCGTGCTCGCGATCTCGAACAGCGGCGAGGTCGAGGAACTCACCGTCATCCTCCCGGTCGTCAAGCGCCAAGGCGTGCCCTTGATCGCCATGACCGGCGGCGCCGATTCCACATTGGCGCGCCATGCCGACATCGTCCTCGACAGCGGCGTCGAGAAGGAAGCCTGTCCTCTCAACCTCGCGCCCACCGCCAGCACGACGGCCCAGATGGCCCTCGGCGACGCGCTCGCGGTCGCCTTGCTCGATGCGCGCGGCTTCGGCACCGAAGACTTTGCGCGCTCGCACCCCGGCGGCGCATTGGGACGCAAGCTCCTGACCCACGTGGGCGACGTCATGCGTTCGGGCGATGCCGTGCCGCGTGTCGGACCCGGCGCGAGCCTGAGCGAACTGATGCGCGAGATGAGCGCAAAGGGATTGGGCGCCACCGCGGTCGTCGATCCGGACGGCCGGGCCATCGGCATCTTCACCGACGGCGACCTGCGTCGACAGGTCGAGACCGGTGCCGACCTGCGAGCCCTGACGGCAGGCGACGTGATGCATGTCGGCCCGCGAACGCTGCGGGCCGAGGCGCTCGCGGCCGAAGCCGCCGAGCTGATGGAGCAGCACCGCATCACGAGCGTGCTGGTGGTCGATGCTTCCGGCATCCTGATCGGTGCCCTCACCATCAACGACCTGATGCGCGCGAAGGTTATCTGATGCCCATCGACTTCAAGGCGGAGACCTTGCTCGCCGCGCAGGACGTCCGCGTCGCGTTCTTCGACGTCGACGGCGTGTTGACCGACGGGGGTGTGTATTTCAGCGAGCACGGCGAAACCCTCAAGCGCTTCAGCATCCTGGACGGCTACGGCCTCAAGCTGCTTCGCATGGCGGGCATCACCCCGGCGGTGATCACGGGACGCGATTCGAAGCCGCTGCGGGTGCGGCTCACGGCGCTCGGTATCGAACATGTGCGCTACGGCACCGAAGACAAGCTGCCGGCGGCCGAGGCCATGCTCGCACTCCTCGGCCTCAAGTGGACTCAGGCCGCCGCCATCGGCGACGATTGGCCCGACCTCCCGGTGCTGTCCCGTGTGGCCTTCTCCGCTGCGCCCGCCAATGCGCACACCGAGGTCCGTGCGATTGCCCACCATGTGACGGCCGCGCGGGGCGGCGAAGGCGCCGCACGCGAGTTCTGCGATCTGTTGCTGACGGCGGGCGGCCACTACCGCCGGTTGCTGGACGGTGCGCGGGGCCTGCCCGCATGAGGTCGGCCTGGCGCCTGCTGCGCAAAGGAATCGATCGCGCGACGATCTACCTTCCGCTCATCCTGACCGCGGCGCTCGCCCTGGGCACCTACTGGCTGGTGCGCAGCGCGCCGAAGCTCACCGCGCCGACGCCGGCGGAAGCCCCGACGCATGAACCCGATTTCTTCATGCGAGGCTTCGTGGTGAAGAATTTCCTTCCCAACGGCGAACTGCGCAGCGAATTGTTCGGCAAGGAAGGCCGTCACTATCCGGACAACGACACGCTCGAAGTCGACGATGTGCGGTGGCGCGCCATTTCCGATGAGGGCCTTGTTACCCACGGTTCCGCGACGCGTGGCTTGTCCAACGGCGACGGGTCCGAAATCCAACTGTTCGGGAATGCAGTGATCATTCGTGACCCCGCATCGACCGCCGACGGCAAGGCAACACCGCGTCTGGAATTTCGCGGCGAGTTCCTGCACGCATTCCTGGACAGCGAGCGCGTCAAGTCGCACAAGCCGGTCACGTTGATCCGCGGCACAGACCAGTTCACGGCGGATTCGCTGGACTACGACAGCATCACAGGCGTCGCCGATCTCAAGGGACGCGTCCGTGGTGTGCTGATGCCGCGCGTTCCCGCGCCGGGAGCGAAGCGCTGACCGCCTCCACCTTTCAGGACCAAGCTCGGAGCAGGCCCCTCGTGTTCATCACCGGGGCGTCGAGTGGGATCGGGCAGGCGCTGGCCTTGCGCTTCTACGAGGAGGGCTACTCGCTCGCGCTTGTCGCGCGACGTACGGCGGAAATCGAAGCGTGGGCGGCTGGGCGGCACCTCGATGTCGACCGCTTCCAGGTCTACGGCGCCGACGTGGCCGTGGTCGACAGCATCGTGGGTGCCGGTGCGGCCTGCATCGAACGACAGGGCGCACCGGACGTCGTTATTGCCAATGCCGGCATCAGCATCGGCATGGACACGGCCGAGCGCGAGGATCTCGACGTGCTGGCGCGGACGTTCGCGACGAACAACATTGGACTCGCGGGGACCTTCCATCCTTTCATCGGCGCCATGAAGGCGCGAGGAAGCGGCCGCCTGGTCGGTATCGGAAGCGTTGCGGCGATACGTGGCCTTCCGGGTCATGGCGCGTACTGCGCGAGCAAAGCCGGCGTTGTCGCGTACTGCGAGAGCCTGCGGGGCGAGTTGGCCCAGAGCGGCATCAAGGTCGTGACGATCTGCCCGGGCTACGTCGACACCCCGTTGACGCAGGGCAATCGCTACAGCATGCCTTTCCTGATGACACCCGACGAATTCGCGGCCCAGGCGTTTCGAGCCATCGACGCTGGAACGACCTATCGCGTGATTCCGTGGCAGATGGGGGTGGTCGCCAAGATCATGCGCTTGCTTCCCAACGCCGTGTTCGACCGCGCCGTGAAGGGCCGTGGGCGCAAGCGGCGCGCGGGGGAATGACCCGCATCGGCGCCGGTCCCGGCAGACCATGAAAAAAGGCTCCCCAGGGAGCCTTTTTGTCGTGCGTTCGGTTTGTGCGCGGGTTCAATAGCCGCTGTTGCCGCCGTTGCCGCCGCCGTAGCCGCCGCGACCACCGCCGCCGCCACGCGGGCCGGCGCCGTAGGGGCTGCGGAAACCGCCATCGCCACCACCGCCACCGCTGCGGCCACCACCGCCGTAACCACCGCCGCCGCCGCCATAGCCGCCACCGCCGCTGCGACCGCCGCCGCCACCGCCGTAGCCGCCACCACCACCGCCGCCATAACCACCACCGCCGCCGTAGCCGCCGCCACCGCTGCGCGGGGGACGTGCTTCCATCGGACGCGCTTCATTCACGACCACGCTGCGGCCGCCCAGAGGCTGACCGTTCATGCCGTTGATGGCTGCTTGTGCTTCCGCATCGCTGCCCATTTCGACGAAGCCAAAGCCCTTGGAGCGGCCTGTGTCGCGCTCCATCATGACCTTGGCGCTCGTCACGGCACCGAATTGCCCGAAGGCCTGCTCGAGATCACCGTCACGTACCGAGTAAGGCAGGTTACCGACGTACAGTTTGTTGCCCATCAAGGGACTCCTATAAACACATCAAGAAAAGCGATGGAGTCCCGAGAGCACCACCCAAAGGAAAAATCCGCCGAGTTGCGCGAAACTGTCCGATCACCGAATCCCCACCCCCAGAATTTGGAGGAAGGCTCGTGCATTATGGGTGAAATACGTCAAGTGCAAGTAGGAATTTGCCCCCTCCGCCGCCGACCTCGAAAAATTGTTGATGTTGGCGCACGCTTACAAATGCGCTCCCCGAGGCACTACAATTTCAACGGTCATTGGGGAGTAGCCGCCTTCCATCGTGAGAAGGGTTTGCGTCAACAGACTTGTCTTGCCTCGTGCAAGACATGGCGCAGACAGTGTCCAGCCTGGCGAGACCTTTGACCGCACGACTTCGGGATTCGGCCGAAGGTGTCGTGCGGTCAATTGCGTCCTTCGGCCGTAGGAATCCCTTTTTCATGGAAGCATTTTTCGTTGCAACCGGCGTGGTCGCTCTCGCCGAAATGGGTGACAAGACCCAACTGCTCTCTCTCGTTCTTGCCGCACGATTCCGCAAGCCCTGGCCCATCGTCCTGGGCATCTTCGCGGCCACGGTCCTGAACCATGCCCTCGCGGGCGCCGTCGGCAATTGGGTGACCCACTTCCTCGGCCCCGTCGTGCTGCGATGGATCCTTGGCGGCTCATTCATCGCGATGGCGCTCTGGATGATGATTCCGGACAAGCTCGACGACGACGAAGTGCCCAAGTCATCGCGCTTCGGCGTCTTCGGCACCACCCTCGTCGCCTTCTTTCTCGCGGAGATGGGCGACAAGACGCAGATCGCCACCGTGATGCTGGCCGCTCGCTACGTCGACGCCTATGCGTGGGTCGTCTTCGGCACCACCCTCGGCATGATGCTGGCCAACGCGCCGGTGGTATGGCTGGGCGAGCGCATCGTGAAGCGTGTCCCCATCAAGCTCGTGCACGGCATCTCCGCCGTCATCTTCATGGTGCTCGGCGTGGCTGCGTTGATCGGCTGGGGTTGACCGGCATATACTTCCCGGACGCGCCGATTTGCTCCAGCTTGCGGGCGCTTAACAAATGCAGCTAAAGACGGATGCCGGACCCGGCTCGTTTTTGGCGAGGCCGGGTTTTTCATTCATGTCGTTCGTCGTCACTCCGCAATCGATGCATTTCGCCGGTCCGCTGGCTCTCACCAGCGGCGCTTCGATCAGCGACTACACGCTCGCGTTCGAGACCTACGGCGAACTCGACGCGGACCGCAGCAACGCGGTGCTGGTCTGTCACGCGCTGAATGCCTCCCACCACGTCGCAGGGGTGTACGCGGGGCAGGAAAAATCGGAGGGCTGGTGGGACAACATGATCGGTCCGGGCAAACCGGTGGACACCGACCGGTTCTTCGTCATCGGCATCAACAACCTCGGCTCGTGTTTCGGCTCGACGGGGCCGATGCACGTCAATCCCGCCACGGGCCTCGCATACGGCGCCGACTTTCCCGTGGTGACGGTCGAGGACTGGGTCAATGCGCAAGCAGCACTCCTCGACGCCCTCGGCATCCGGAAACTCGCGGCGGTGATGGGCGGCAGCCTCGGCGGCATGCAGGCGCTGTCCTGGACGCTGCAATACCCCGATCGCGTGCAGAACGCTGTCGTGGTGGCCAGCGCGCCCAGCCTGACGGCGCAGAACATCGCGTTCAATGAAGTCGCACGCCGCGCGATCGTGACGGACCCGGATTTCAACGGCGGCCATTTCTACGAGCACGGAGTGATCCCCAAGCGGGGACTTCGCATCGCCCGAATGATCGGCCATATCACCTATCAGAGCGACGATCTGATGAACGAGAAGTTCGGCCGTGCGCTGCGCAGCGCGGTCGAGGGCGCCGCGGACAACACGGACTTCCTCTATTCGACGCAGGAGGTCGAGTTCCAGATCGAAAGCTACCTGCGCTACAACGGCGACAAGTTCAGCGAGTACTTCGACGCCAACACCTACCTGCTCATCACGCGTGCACTCGACTACTTCGATCCCGCGCGCGAGCACGGCGGCGACCTCCGCGCAGCGCTGGCACGCGCGAAGGCCAAGTTCCTGCTCGTGAGCTTCACGACGGACTGGCGCTTCTCGCCAGCACGCAGCCGCGAGATCGTCAAGGCCCTGCTCGACAACAGCCGCAACGTGAGCTACGCGGAAATCGACGCACCGCACGGCCACGACGCGTTCCTGCTCGACGACGTGCGCTATATGAGCGTGGTGCGCTCCTACTTCGACCGAATCACCTTCGCGACGCAGGCGTCGGAGTCGAAGGCCTCCGCCGGAGCTTCACTGGCATGAGCGATCAGGACACCCAACAGCTCATCGCACGCCTCGTGCCGGAAGGCGCACGCGTGCTCGACCTCGGTTGCGGCGACGGCGCACTGCTCGACCTGCTGCAGCGGGAACGGGGCTGCACCGGCTACGGCATCGAGATCGCCGACGGCAATGTGCTGAAGTGCGTCCGCCGAGGGGTGGACGTGATCCAGCTCAACCTCGACGAAGGCCTCGCGATGTTCGACGACGCATCCTTCGATGTCGTGCTGCAGATCGACACGCTGCAGCACCTGCGCAATGCCGAGGTCATGTTGCGCGAGACCGCGCGCGTCGGCCGCATCGGCATCGTCGCATTCCCCAACTTCGCGCATTGGCCGAATCGCATCAGCATCGCGCGCGGCCGCATGCCCGTGACGCGACGCCTGCCCTACCAGTGGTACGACACGCCCAACATCCGCGTAGGGACCTTCAAGGACTTCGAAGTGCTGGCGCGCAAGAACCGCCTTCGTGTTCTCGATGCCTTCGGCCTTCAGGATGGCCGCGAAGTGCGTTGGTTGCCGAACGCACGTGCCAGCACCGCTGTCTTCAAGTTCGAGCGGGATCGCTAGCCATCGGCGACGGCCGCGCCTGACCCCATGCCGTTCACTCTGGCCGCGCCGCTTCACAGCGAGCTGATCGTCAAGAAGAGCCGCTTCATCGGGTGCGTTCAGCCGGTGGTCGACCGCGCCGCGGCACAGGCGGTGGTCGATGCCTTGCGCAGCGAACATCCGGGCGCGGCCCACGTCTGCTGGGCCCTCATGGCAGGCGGGCAATCGGCAGCGAACGACGACGGCGAGCCGGGCGGTACTGCCGGACGGCCGATGCTCGAAGTGCTCCGCCATCACGATCTCGAAAGCGCGCTGGCCACCGTCGTGCGCTACTTCGGCGGCGTCAAGCTCGGAGCGGGCGGACTCGTTCGCGCGTACACCGACAGCATCGCGCTGGCGCTGGCCGGCGCCGCACTCGTGCCTCTGGTGCGGCAGCGCACGCTTCGTTGCGCCGTGCCCTATGCGTTCGAAGGACCCCTACGTCGCGAGATCGCGGCGGCCGGTGCCACCATCAACGAAGTGCGCCATGACAGCCTCGTGCATTTCTCCTTCACAATGCCGGAACACGCAGCCCTCGACTTCGTCGCGCGGCTCGACGATGTGGCCCAGGGGCGAGTAGCCTGGCTGTCGGAATCAATCCGCTGATGCGTCGATTGAGGAACACCAAAGTTCCCAATAGATGGAAAACGCGATTTATTCAGTTACGCTTCTTTCGCAATGAAGTGCCATCGCGCGCGGAGCCGTTCTTACGATAGGCGTTTCTGAGGAGCTCCCCATTGGCCACACAGTCCCCCTTCTTCGGCAAACGTGAACGCGAAGCCGACAATCTCACCTCCCGCCCCGCGCCTTTGATGGGTTCTGGCACCAATCTCTCGGGCACGCCGGTCAGCCCCTCCACGCTCACGACCCAGGCCGCCAACGCTGTTGCCAGCGTCGCGAAGGAAGGCGGCAGCAAACTCACCGTCGGTCCGAACATCAAGCTCAAGGGCGTCGAGATCACGGATTGCGACACGCTCGTTGTCGAAGGTCTGGTGGAAGCCACCATGGATTCGCGTGTGATGCAGATCGCCGAGCAAGGTGCCTTCAAGGGTTCCGCAGAGATCGACATCGCGGAAATCCGGGGCCTGTTCGATGGCAACCTGACGGTGCGCGAGAAGCTCGTGATCCATTCCACCGGCAAGGTCACCGGCAAGATCCGCTACGGCAAGATCGTCGTCGAAGAAGGCGGACAGCTTTCCGGTGAGATCAGCTTCGGTGCGGCCCCTGCCGGCAGCAAGCCCGCAGCCACCCTGCAAGCAGCCGCCTGAGTCCGGCTCAGCCCAGTCTCTTGATCAAGGCACCGGCAGCAGCCGGTGCCTTTTCTTTTGCGCCATTGATGAAGTAGACGAAGACATCGCGCGCCTTCGATGGCTGGGACTTGCCGACCTCGACACGTGGCAACGACGCGGGCGTGCCGCCCTTGGCCCACGTCTTCGCGGCCTCGGCCCACTCGTCGAGTGCCTTGGGCGCATAGCCGTTCTCGAACTTCGCATCGCTGTTCATGAGCCGCGCGTAGACAAAGTCGCCGGTCAGGTCCGCGAACGACGGAAACTTGTCCGAATCGGTGAAGACCGTGGCGACGCCGTGCTTGCGGGCCAGTGCCAGGTAGTCGGGCGTACGGAAACTCTCGTGCCGCACATCCAGCACGTGCCGCAGCGCGCGGCTGCCCTCCTTCTTCGGCAACAGCTCGAGAAAGCCCGCGAGATCCTCCGGATCGAACACCTTGGTCGGCATGAACTGCCAGACGATCGGCCCGAGCTTGCTGCCGAGTTCGCCGATCCCGCTGTCCACGAAGCGCTTGATCGAATCACCGGCCGTCGCGAGCAGCTTGCGATTGGTCGAAAAGCGTGACGCCTTCAGCGAGAACATAAAGCCGTCAGGCGTGTCGTCATGCCACTTCTTGAAAGTCGTCGGCTTGAAGGTGCTGTAGTAGGTGCCGTTCACCTCGATGGCGGTGAGATGCCGACTCGCATAGTTCAATTCCTGCGACTGAGGCAGCCCGGCCGGATAGAAGTTGTTGCGCCATGGCTCGTACGTCCAGCCGCCCACGCCGACCCGGATGCGTTCGCCCGCCGCGTTCACGGCCGCCCTCCTTGCGCAAGCGCGATCAGGCTGGAAACTTCCATGTGCGCAGTCATGACTTCCCTTCGACGTTGGCGAAGCACGCCTTTTATCGCATCCACCGGCTCCATGTCACCTGCGCACGATGCGCCCATAGGCACTAACATCGTTTCCCCAACCCCGCGGAGAACTTCATGAACGCCCCCCTCCACCGCGAATTGCCCGCCGGTCTGCTCGACGCCGGGCGCGCGCTGTCCGATGTGTCGTCCAAGTGGGACAACGACATCGTCAAGCAACTGACCGACTACATCGCGATTCCGGCCAAGTCGCCCGGTTTCGACAAGGAATGGGCGCAGCACGGTTACCTTGAAACCGTCCTGCGCAACGCGGCGAGCTGGGTCGAGGCCCAGAAGGTCGAAGGCCTCAAGCTGGAAATCGTCCGGCTCGAAGGCCGCACCCCCGTGCTCTTCTTCGAGGTGCCCGCCACCGGTACCGACATGAAGGAGACCGTGCTGATGTACGGCCACCTCGACAAGCAGCCCGAGTTCACCGGCTGGCGCAACGACCTCGGTCCGTGGACGCCCAAGTACGAGAACGGCCTGCTCTACGGACGCGGCGGCGCCGACGACGGCTATGCGGTCTATGCGAGCGTCGCCGCACTGCAGGCGCTCAAGGCGCAGGGCGCGGCGCATCCGCGCATCGTCGGCCTGATCGAGACCTGCGAAGAGTCCGGCTCCTACGACCTGCTCCCCTACGTCGATGCATTGCGCCCGCGCCTCGGCGACGTATCGCTCGTCATCTGTCTGGATTCGGGTGCGGGCAACTACGACCAGTTGTGGCTCACCACCTCGCTGCGCGGCATGGCCAGCGGCACGCTCAAGGTCGAGATCCTCACCGAGGGCGTGCACTCCGGCGACGCCTCTGGCCTCGTGCCGTCGAGCTTCCGGATCATGCGGCAGGTGCTGGACCGGCTCGAAGACAGCAAGACCGGCCGCCTGCTGCCCGAAAGCTTTCATTGCACCGTGCCGGCCGAAAGACTGGCGCAGGCCAAGGCGACGGCCGCCATCCTCGGCGAAGAGGTCTACAAGCGCTTCCCTTGGGCGCACTTCGATTGCGGCGGTTCCACGACCTTCGCGCTGCCGACCACCACCGATCCGGTCGAAGCGCTGATCAACCGCACCTGGAAGCCGACGCTCTCGGTCACCGGCGCCGAAGGCTTCCCGGCCCTCAAGGATGCGGGCAACGTCCTGCGCCCGTATACCGCCTTCAAGCTCTCCCTGCGCCTGCCTCCGCTGGTCGATGCCGACCAGGCCGTGCAGCAGCTCAAGACGCTGCTCGAGGACAACGCGCCGTACCAGGCCAAGGTCACGTTCGACAGCAACGGTGGTGCCACCGGATGGAACGCGCCCGAGACGGCGCCGTGGTTCGAAAGCGCGCTCAATGCCGCTTCGCGCGCGCACTTCGGCGCGGACTGCGGGTACATCGGGCAAGGCGGCACGATTCCGCTGATGAACATGCTGAGCGTCGGCTTCCCGAAGGCCCAGATGATGGTTTGCGGCGTGCTGGGGCCGAAGAGCAACGCACACGGCCCCAACGAGTTCCTGCACGTGCCGTATGCCAAGAAGTTGACCGCTGCCGTGGCCGAGGTCATCGCCGCCCTGCCGATTGCCCGCGCCGTCGCGGCTTGAAGACGCCAAATACGCTGCAGGCGCCGGGCGGTGAGACGCTGGCGCTGTACGACTGGCCCTTGGAAGCCAGTCGCGCCAGGGGGGTCGTCGTCCTCGTCCACGGCCTTGGCGAACACGCCGGGCGTCATGCGCACGTGGCCGATCGCCTCAACGCCTGGGGATTCGCAGTGCGCGCGGCGGACCATCATGGGCACGGCGCGTCGAGCGGCGCCCGTGGTGGCCTGCCCGCGTCCAATCGACTGGTCGACGATCTCGCGCTCGTTGTCGATGACACGCGCGGGGCCTGTCCGGGCCTTCCTCTTGTATTGCTCGGACACAGCCTCGGTGGCCTGGTCGCCGCGAGCTTCGTGGCCCGCAATGTGCGCCCCGTCGATGGGTTGGTGCTCTCATCCCCGGCGCTCGACGCCGGGCTCAGTGCGTTCCAGCGCTTTCTTGTCGCAACGCTTTCCCGCCTGGCGCCGGACTTGCGCGTGAGCAACGGCCTCGACATCCAATACCTGTCGCACGACCCCGCCGTCGCGCCGGCCTATCGCAGCGACCCGCTGTGCCACGACCGCATCGGCGCGCGGCTGGCGCGGTTTCTCGCGGACGAAGGCGCATTCATCCAGTCGGCGGCATCCGGATGGCATGTGCCCACGCTGTTGATCTACGCCGGCGACGATCAACTGGTGAGCCCTGCCGGAAGTCGCGCCTTCGCGTCAGCGGCGCCCGCGTCGATCGTCAGTGCGACCTGCTTTCCTTCTCACTATCACGAGATCTTCAACGAGCTCGACGCCACCTCGGTGTTCAATACGCTCCAGCATTGGCTCGACGCGCGCTTTCCTGCGCGCTAAGCCACTGCGGGCGCGGTGCGCCGGCGGCGCGCGAGCCACAACAGCGCAATGCCTGTCAACAGCACTGGAACCAGTGAGCCCAGGTTCAGCAGACGCCAGCCCTGCGTCGTCACCAGCACGCCCGATGCGAACGAACTCAACGCGAGCGTCGCGAAGACACAGAAGTTGAGCGCGCCCTGGGCCCGGTCCCTCTCTTCGGCCGTGTAGGCCGAGAGCGAAAGCGTCGTGCTGCCGGTGAACAGGAAGTTCCAGCCGACGCCCAGCATGAAGAGCGCAATCAGGAACTGATGCAGGTCGACCCCGGAGAGTGCCACCGCAATGCAGCCGAGGTTGAGCGCCAGGCCCGCGCCCATCACCGGCAGCACGCCCACGCGGCGGATCAGGTGCCCGGTGAAAAAGCCCGGCGCGAACATGCCGATGACATGCCATTCGAGGACGAAGGCGATGTCGTTGAAAGGCATGCTGCAGACCTGCATCGCGATCGGCGTCGCGGCCATGAGGAGGTTCATCACGCCGAATCCGAGGGCCCCGGACACGGCCGCGACGATGAATACCGGCTGGCGCGCGATCTCGCCGAGAGAGCGACCGCCTGTCGCCGCGGTCCTGAGCGGCGGCGCGGGAAAGTCGATGAACTGCATCATCACCATCGAGAGCAGCGCGACGGCCGCCAAGGCCAGGTAGGCACCCGCGAAAGGCACCGCGAACCAGTTGCGTGTCACGGCCGCGAGATTGGGACCTGCGACCGCGCCGATCAGACCGCCGGCCATCACGAGCGAGACTGCTTTCTCGCGCCAGTCGGGTGCCGCGAGTTCGGCTGCGGCAAAACGATAGAGGCTGGCATTCGCGTTGTAGTAGCCCGCCACCACGGTCGCGAGGCAAAGCAGCCAGAATTCCTTCCAGATCGCCGCCTGCGCGCAAAGCAGCGCCGAGCCGAGTGCTACCGCAATTCCGATCTGGAACGAGCGTTGGCGACCGAAGCGCCTCTGCGCACGGGCAACCAGGCTGGTGGCCAGCGCACCGCCCACCACGTAGCCCATCACCGGCAGTGTCGCCATCCAGCCCCGCGGCGCCAGTGCAAGACCGACGAGGCCGTTGATCGCCATGAAGGTGACGTTGTTCGTCAGGAACAGGCCTTGGCAGATGGTGAGCAGCCAGAGATTTCGATTCATGCGACGGGGACGGGGGAGTGGAGTCCGGTTCTATCACGGCCCAAAAAAATGGCGCCCTGGGGCGCCATGTTCGATGCGAACGCCCAGACAGGCGTGCACTACCCCTTCTGCAGCAAGCCGCTCAGCGACGACAGCAGGTCCTCATGATTGCCCAGGCCTTCGGCAGGCACCTGGCCCTTCGGCGTGAGCTGATCGATCAGCGTCGGCAGCATGGTCGCCAGCAACGGCAGGAGCGTAGAAGCGTTGATCCCGAGCTTCTGCGCGATGCCCGAGATGGCGTCGCTGCCGAGCACCTGCTGCAATTGCCCGCCCGAGATCGGCGCGTTCTCGCCCTTGCCGACCCAGGACCCGATCACATCGCCCATGCCGGCCTGCTCGAACTTCGAGACCAGGCCTCCGAGACCGCCGAGCTCGCCGTTGTTGGCGAGCAGGCCACCGAGCGCGCCGGCAAATCCGCCGAGGTCACCCATTCCGGCAAGGCCGCCGAGACTGCCGACGCCGCCTGCCTGTGGTTGTGCCTGTGTGCCGCCTAGCACCTGTCCGAGAACTGAATCTAGCAATCCCATGATGGGCCTCCTGACATGTAATTTGGGGGTGCGACTTTACTTCGTGCGTGGGGGGCGTTTTGCCAAGAGGGGCTCGCTCACGCCCTGGACCCCGACCAGCCCGAGCACCGTCACGAGGGCATTCTGCGCGCCCATCCAGCCGCCTGTCACGTCGATCCATTCCGCGAGTGCGTGAAAGCCGCCTGTCTTTCCGCCGCCGCCAATGATGATGGCCGGGATGCCCAGCGACATCGGTACGTTCGCGTCGGTGCTCGCCCCCGTCAGCAGCGTCTTGTGGCCGAAGGCGGTGTTTGCTCGCACCGCTGCTTCGACGATCACCGAGTCCGACGAGGTGCGACCTCCCGGCCGGTCGCCGATCAGCTTGGTGGACGCGCTCAGCGTCGTGACGTTCCAGCGCTTGTTTTCCTCGGCCACGGCTTCGTCGATCGCAGCCAGCACCTTCTTCTCGGTGTCGAGCAGCGCGGCCATGTCGTCCGAGCGAATGTCGACCGCCATGCGCGCATCCGGCGCAATGGTGTTGACCGAGGTGCCACCTCCGACCGTGCCGACGGTGAACGTCGTCTTCGGAAAGCTCGGTGTCTTGATGTCGGCGATCTTGGCGATCGCGCGGCCCATGCCGTGGATCGCACTGGGCACCTGCCCGAAGGCCGCATAGCTGTGGCCGCCCGGTCCCTTGAAGCTCACCTCGTAGCGATGGCTCGCGGTGCCGAGCACGAGCACGCTGCCATCGGCCGCCGGCTCGACGCCCACCATCCCGTCGATGTCGAGGTGATCGCGGAAGATCGCCTTCATGCCCCGCAGGTTGCCCAGTTCTTCCTCGCCGACATTGCCGACGAAGATGAGGTCGCCCACGGTCTGGATCTTGTTGTCGTTCAGCACCTTGAGCCAAGACAAGAGCACCGCGAGCCCGCGGGTGTCGTCGGAGATGCCGGGCGCGTACAGCTTCCCGTCGCGCTCCTTGACCTTCACATCGGTCCCGGCCGGGAAGACGGTATCCAGGTGCGCCGAGATCAGGAGTTTCGGCCCGTTGCCGGTGCCCTTGCGCACACCGATCACGTTGCCTTCGCCGTCGATATGCGCATCCGTCAACCCGAGGGCCTTCAGGCGCGCGAGAAAGGCCTCGGCGCGCTTCTGTTCCTTGTAGGGCGGCGCCTCGATCTCGGTGAGTGTCTTCAGGTCTTCGACGGAGCGTTCGTGATCGGCCTTCAGGGCGTCGAGCAGTTGCGTGACGGACGGTGCGGCCAGAAGCTGGGTGTACGCCTGGTCAACCGCAGGCTTTACCTGCGATGGCGTCGGCGCCACGGCCGAGCCCTGTGCATGAACGGCACCCGCAGCGCAAAGCGCCGCGAGCAGGATGGGCGCAAGGCGCGAGGGGATGGAACGGGATGGCATGAGGGTGAGGGTTGAAGGCGGGTCGAAGAACGCGACGCTTACTGACCGGCGAGCATCACAAGCGCCGCCAGTGCGGCCGTCTCGGCACGCAGGATGCGCGGGCCGAGGTTAAGGGGCGTAAAGCCGAGTGCAAGCGCATCATGTTCCTCGGCGCCACTGAGGCCGCCTTCCGGGCCGCTCAGGACCCACGCGTCGCGCAGATGACTGGAAGCGCCGTCGCGCACGGCCGAAATCGGTTGCGTTCCATCGGCGAGGCTCAGGATGAATCTGTCGGCATCGGCGACCGGCCTGCCCAGCCACCCAGCCAATGACTGGACCGGATGAATCACAGGCACGCGGTTGCGGCCGCACTGCTCGCAGGCCGCGATGGCGATGGCCTCCCAATGCCCGCGCTTCTTGTCCGCGCGCTCGCCCGACAGTCGCAACACGCCGTGCGCCGTCATGAGCGGCTGGACGCTCGCCACGCCGAGTTCAGTGGCCTTCTCGACCAACCAGTCCATCCGCTCGTTCGCCGGCATGCCGACCGCCAGGTGCACGGCGCGTGGTGCCTCGCGTTCGATCGCGGCATGCGCCCCGACCTGGACCGAGACTTCGCTGCGGCCCATGCGCTCGACCGTCGCGGCGTATTCGCCACCGCTGCCGTCGAACAGGGTCAACGCATCGCCCGGCTGCATCCGCAGCACCTGCACGTGGCGCGCAGCGCCGGGTGGCAGCGTCAGCGCGCTGTTCGCAGTCAGCGCCGTCGCGCAGTGAAAGCGCGCCGTCACACCCGCCCGTATGCGAAGCCGCTCAGGGCGGTGGTGCCTTCGACTTCGTCGATGACGCGAAGCAGGGGCGTGAGTTCGGTGTAGCGGCTTGCGGTGGCCCGGATATAGGCGATGAAGCGCGGCGTGTCGGCGAGGTACTTGGGCTTGCCGTCGCGAAGCGTGAGCCGCGCAAAGATGCCGGCGACCTTCAGGTGCCGTTGGAGGCCCATCCATTCGACCGCCCGGTAGAACGCGCCGAAATCCTCGTCAACCGGCAATCCGGCCTTGCGGGCCTGTTCCCAGTAGCGAACCGTCACATCGAGCACGAATTCCTCGTCCCAGCTCAGGAAGGCGTCCCGCATCAGGCTGGCAATGTCGTAGGTGATCGGGCCGTACACGGCGTCCTGGAAATCCAGTACCCCGAGCGAAGGCCCTCCGTTGACCATCAGGTTGCGCGGCATGAAGTCGCGGTGCACGTAGACGCTCGGTGCCGCGAGATTGTTCGCGACGATGAGCTTGAAGCTGCGTTCGAGGCGCTCCTGCAGCTTGCCCTCCACGGGCAATCCGCGGTGCTGCGTGATGTACCACTGCGGGAACAGCGAGAGTTCGCGCTCCAGCAGCGCCTGGTCGTAGGGTGGGAGAACGCCGGGGCGGGAGGCCTTCTGCCAGAGGATCAGTGCATCGATCGCCTGCGCGTAGAGCGGGCGTGCCGCGTCCGGACGGGACGGATCGATCACATCGAGCATCGTTTGCACGCCGAGGTCGTCCAGCAACAGGAAGCCGTTGGCCTGGTCCCATTCGAGCACCTGGGGTGCCGTCACCCCGGCTTCGGTCATCAGCTTCGCGACCTGCACGAAGGGCGCGCTGTTCTCCTGGGCCGGCGGGGCGTCCATCACGATGCGGGTCGGCCCGCCTTCGCTCGTGTCGACACGGAAATAGCGCCTGAAGCTGGCATCGGCCGAGGCAAGACGCACGGTGGAAGGCAGCAGCTGATGCGTTGCCGCGATGCGCGCCATCCACTGGCTGAATGCCTGCGCGCGAGCCGGGTCGCTCCAGACGGGTGGATCGGAAGGTGTCGCGGCGCCGTGGGCCGGTGGCGGGGAGGCTGTCATGGATAATCAATTCTACAAATCCGCCTGGCGCGGAGCTTCGCAACCCGCCGGTCTCCCGGCGCCCCCATCCCCCTCCAGACGCTATTTGTTCCGTACCGATGCCTGACCTGAACCGAGCCGCCTGGCGCCGGTCCCGCCCGCCCTTGCCGCTGGCGGTGCTGTCTCTTGCACTGCTGCATGCGCATGGCGCGCATGCACAGGATTCTGGTCTCGATGCGCCGATGGTTCTCAAGCGCACACCGCAACTGACCGAAACCATCACCCCCGAGCAGCGCGGCCAGTTGCCGAGCTTCGTGAACGGTGATCGCATTTCCGGGCGTCCCGACCTCGAGACGGTGGTGGAAGGCAATGCAACGCTGCGTCGCGGGGACACCCTGATCACAGCGGACCGGTTGGAGTACTACCAGCCCGAGGATCTCGCCAAGGCGACCGGCAACGTGCACGTCAACCAGGCCGGCAACGTCTACGAAGGGCCAGAGCTCCAGCTTCGCCTCGAGACCTTCGAGGGCTTCTTCAACAATGTCCGATATCGCTTCCTGGTCAACGGGGGGCACGGCTCTGCGGAACGCATCGACTTCGTGGACAGCAATGTGTCCGTGGCGCGCTCCGCGACCTACACCACCTGCCGGCCCGAAGACTATCCGGGCTGGATGCCCGCGTGGCTGCTGAGTGCCGCGACGCTCACCACCGACACCGAGGAAAACGTGGGCGTCGCCACCAATGCGCGGCTCACGTTCATGGGCGTGAGCACGCCGCCGTTCCCTTCGCTGAGCTTTCCGCTCAGCAACGATCGCAAGAGCGGCCTGCTCCCGCCCGTCATCGGCATCGACAATGTCAACGGCGTCGACATCACGGTCCCGTACTACTGGAACATTGCGCCCAATCGCGACGCGACGATCTATCCCGAGTTGATGTCGAAGCGCGGCATCAACATCGGCACCGAGTTCCGTTATCTGGAGAACACCTACAACGGCGAGATCCGGGCCGACTACATGCCCGACGACCGCCTGCGCGACCGCGACCGCTGGGGCGTCTGGACGCACCACGAGCAGCGATTCGATGGTCCGTACTTCGGCCTCGATTCGCTGGTCGGCACGCTCAACATCAATCGGGTGAGTGACAACGACTACTGGCGCGACTTCACCCGTACGCCATCGCTGACGCAACGGCTGCTGTCGAACGACGGCACGCTCAACTGGAGCAAGGGCGACTGGAGCGGGATGGCGCGTGCGTTGAGCTACCAGACGCTGCAGTACGCCCCTGCGCCGATCGTTCCGCCGTACGACCGGATGCCGCAGATCACCGCGAACTACAACAAGTTCGACTGGAACGGCTTCGATTTTTCGATCAACACCGACTACACGCGGTTCGAGACGAACCCGATCGAGCAGTGCCTTGGCTCGCTTCCGTCCAACGCGTCCGTGGCTTGCCAGCCCAATGGCGAGCGTGTCTTCGGCATCGCGACCCTGAGCAGGCCCTTCCTGACCCCGGGTACCTTCATCATCCCGAAGGTGATGCTGAATGCCACGGCCTACCAGTTCGATGCGCCGCTGGTGACCAAGACCTTCGACATCGGCAACACCCAGCTTTTCGATGTAGCCAAGAGCGCCACACGAACGCTTCCGACATTCAGCCTCGACAGCGGCCTGGTCTTCGAGCGCGACACCAGCCTGTTCGGACGCGCCTTCGTGCAGACGCTGGAGCCGCGCGCCTACTACGTGTATACGCCGTACCGCAACCAGAACTACCTGCCGAACTACGACTCGGCGCAGAACGACTTCAACTTCGCGACGATCTATACCGAGAACGCTTTTTCGGGCAACGACCGCATCTCCGACAGCAACCTGCTCACCCTGGGCGTGAGCACCCGATTCATCGATCCCGACACCGGTGCGGAAGCCGCCCGTTTCGGCATCGCACAGCGCCTGCGCTTCGAAGACCAGCTCGTGACTTTGCCCGGCGTCCCTCCCGTGACCGATCGCCTGAGCGACATCCTGCTGGGTGCCCAGATCAACTGGACCCCCAAATGGAGTGTGGACGGCACGGTCCAATACAATCCGGATACGCAAACGTCGACGCGCACGGCCATCAGCGCGCGTTACAACCCCGGGCCCTATCGCTCGATCAGCGCCGCGTACCGCTACCAGGCCAACAGCACGCCGACTTCCGAGGACGGAAACAAGTCGATCGACGTGAGCTGGCAGTGGCCGATCAACGATCTGTGGGGCGACATGGGCAAGGAGCTCGGCGCGGGCCGTGGTCAGGGTGGCGGGCGCTGGTACGCAGTGGGTCGGCTCAACTACAGCCTGCAGGACAGCAAGCTGACCGACGGCGTCATCGGCTTCGAATACGACGGTTGCTGCTGGATCGGACGCGTAGTGCTGGAACGCGTCACGACCGGGCAAGTCACCGCGAATACGCGGATCATGTTCCAGCTTGAATTTGTCGGCTTTGCCAGCGTGGGATCGAGCCCGAGACGCACATTGACGCAGAACATCCAGCGGTACACCCCCCTGCGCCAGCCGATCGCGGGACCGAGCCGCTTCACCAATTACGACTGAGACCGAGCACCGCCATGAATCACTTTCGCTCCATCCTGACCCTGGCCTGCCTTGCCACGCTGGCCGCCGCCGCCGGTGCGCAAGGAGCCGGCATCACGGACATCATGCGCGCCGGTCCGCGCCTCGCGCCCGCGCCGACTGCGCCGGCAGCACCACGCGCCCCGGCAGCGAATGTCCAGCGCTCGGCCGAGTACATCGTTGCGCTGGTCAACTCCGAACCCGTCACCAACAACGAAGTGCAGGCGCGTGCGGTCCGCATCCTGCGCGAGAACCCGGAAGCGGAGCGCTATCCGCGGCCGGAACTGATGCGCCTGGTGCTGGAGCGCCTCATCAGCGAGCGCGCCCAGCTGCAGGCGGCGAAGGAACAAGGCATCAAGATCGACGATGTCGCGGTCGACCAGGCCGAGCAATCCGTCGCACGGCAAAACCAGATCAGCGTGGCCGAGTTGCGTCGACGCGTCGCGGAGGAAGGCCTGTCGCAGGAACAATTCCGTCGCGAACTCCGCGAGCAACTCACGCTGATACGGCTGCGGGATCGAGAAATCGAAGGCAAGGTCAAGATCAGCGACGTGGAGGTCGACCAGTTCATCCGCGACCAGCGCAGCGGCACAAATGCCGCCATTCCCCCGAACATCAACATCGCCCAGCTGCTGGTCGCGGTGCCCGAGTCCGCCAGCGAAGCGGACGTGTCGAAGCTGCAGCAGCGCGCACAAGGCCTTGCCCAGAGGGCGCGCGCTGGCGAGGACTTCGCGAAGCTCGTGCAGGAATTCTCCGATGCACCGGACCGGGCTTCCGGCGGTGCGATCGGCATGCGCGGCGCCGACCGGTATCCGCCGCTTCTGGTCGACGCGGTCCAGTCCACGCCTGTCAACGGCATCGTCGGACCGATTCGTTCGAGTACCGGGTTCCACGTGCTCAAGCTGCTGGCCAAGTCCCCACCCGGTGCGAGCGACGCGGTGGTGACGCAAACGCAGGTCCGCCACATCTTGTTGCTCAACGACGCGAAGCACCCGACGGCCGAGTCGGTTGCCAAGCTGAACGAGTTCAAGCAGCAAGTGCAGAAGGGCGCGGCCGATTTCGCCGTCCTCGCGCGCGACAACTCGCAGGACGGCAGTGCCAAGGACGGCGGCGACCTGGGCTGGGCGCGACCCGGCCAGTTCGTGCCCGAGTTCGAGGAAGCCATGAACCGACTGGCTCCGGGCCAGCTCAGCGACCCCGTGGTTTCGCGATTCGGGGTTCACCTGATCCAGGTGACAGGGCGTCGCGACGCCAAGCTGAGCCAGGCCGAGCAACGCGAAGCCGCGCGGGCCGTGTTGCGCCAGAAGAGGATCGCGGAAAGCACCGAAACCTGGGCGCAGGAAGTGCGCGCACGGGCCTACGTCGAATACCGCGAGCCTCCGCAATCGTGACCGGCACAGCCTGCGCTTGATGCAGCACATTCCTCGCAAGCGTTTCGGCCAGCACTTCCTGTCCGATGGCGGGATCATCGATGCGATCGTCCGCGAGATCGCGCCGCAGCCCGGCGATGCCATGGTCGAGATCGGCCCCGGCCTCGCGGCGCTGACGCAGCCCCTCGTCGAACGGCTGGGCCGCCTGACGGTCATCGAACTGGACCGCGATCTCGCGCAGCGCCTGCGCGGCCACGGCCAGCTCAACGTGATCGAGTCCGACGTGTTGAAGGTCGACTTCGCCGACCTCGCAACGACCTTGGTCACGTCACCGGGAAAGGCACTGCGCGTCGTCGGCAACCTGCCCTACAACATCTCGACGCCCATCCTGTTCCATCTCCTGGGCTTCGCGCACCTGATCGCCGACCAGCACTTCATGCTGCAAAAGGAAGTGATCGACCGCATGGTGGCCAGACCGGCGACCTCCGACTACAGCCGCCTGAGCGTCATGCTGCAATGGCGCTACGCGATGGACAACGTGCTGTTCGTGCCCCCCGAGAGCTTCGATCCGCCTCCGCGTGTCGACAGCGCCGTCGTCCGAATGGTGCCCTTTGCCGACCCCCCGAAGGTCGATTCCGCGCGCCTGGGTGAAATCGTCCAGGTGGCCTTCAGCCAGCGTCGCAAACTGTTGCGCCATACCCTCGGAAAATGGCTCGACCAACACGGATTCGCCGGCACCTTCGACACCCAGCGCCGCGCCGAGGAAGTCCCCGTCGATCAATACGTAGCCCTGGCCCAGCAAGCGACCCAATAAAAAAAGCCCGTCAGTGACGGGCTTTTCTTCGTGAAACACTGCGGATCCGGCTCAGCCGGTCCGCCGGTGTTGCCCCCGGTCAGGGGGAAGGCGAAGCGACACGAAGTGCGCGCAGCCTGGGGGCGAGCAACAGTCAAGCCGCCGCAAGCCAGTACCCCGCATTGAACGGGCTGCTCATGCGCAGCGCGAGCGGCGATACATCGACCAACTTGTCGGTCGGCATTTTTTCTGCCGCCGGGTCCGCGTTCTGGATTTCTACGTCGGGTGCCGGGTCGGCACCGTTTTGCTGAGCCTCGTTCGCCCGTTCTGCTTGGCTAGTGTGTGCAGAACGGGCTACAGAAAAGAATAGAAGCACCTGAAGGGTATCTTGCGGTCCCCCCAGTAGTCCGCGGCGTCACGGAAGATGTCGAGCAACTGCTCGCGCGCTTCCTTGTCGAACTTGGCATTGGCCGGGATCTGCTCGAGCACGATCACGAAACCCGGCTGCGGGCCCGATTTGTGCAAGGGATCGGTCATGCAGTCGTACAGTGCGTCGAAGTTCTTGCCGAAGTGCTGCGGGAACGTGAATTGCTGCGCAATCAGGTCCAGCACGTCCTGCTTGGTCTGGGCGTTGCCCAGGTTGGCATAGAGAAAGTGCTGACCGGCCGCGTGCGCCGCTTCCTGCAGGTCGTTCACGCGAAATGCGCGAATCGACTGCACGATGTTGGGTCGTACGGCACGAAGGGATAAGGTCATCTCCGCAGGTCTTTCCATGGTTGTCGTCATCATTACTTCGGGGCGCTTTGGCGCGCCGCTCCAATTCAGTTCATCGCTCATGGCACGATCCGCCGGAAGCTCGCATAGTGATCTGCCGTGTACCAGCAGTTCGATGGCGCCGTGCGCTCGCCTCCGCAGACGATGCGCCGTGCACCACGGTCACGCGAACCGGGCGTTTCGACCGTGTACTCTCGGTAGTGGCCTCGCCGTTCCTGCGGCAACACGCGTTCGCGATTGCCGAACACCGCACCGTCTTTTTCGTATCGGAAGGGACCACCACTCAATATGGCCCCATAAGTACGTTGGCCTTGCACCGGCAATTCGGCCAACGCGATCGTTTCCTGTGCTGGCTGTGCGGCGCTGCTGCCGAACCATTCGCGCGCCTGGACTCCAGTGAAGAGGCTTACCAGCAACAAGCTAGTGAGCGCAAACTTGGAAGCCGGGCACGTGATCGAGGCGTAAGCCGCCATGAGGCATCAAAGGAAAAGGGGCGGGGACCGAATTGGGGGTTTAACCTTGGGGTTAACCCGCAAA
Organism: Variovorax glacialis; assembly: GCF_051216375.1. NCBI lineage: Bacteria > Pseudomonadati > Pseudomonadota > Betaproteobacteria > Burkholderiales > Comamonadaceae > Variovorax > Variovorax glacialis. The sequence continues at coordinate 290,567 of NZ_JBPJZT010000006.1, forward strand.
TTCAAGCCCGCAAGTGTGCACCAGAGGCACGCAAATAGCAAGCACCTGCCCAATCTTTGAGCAGGCGCGGGGCTATCTGCGCGCTGGTGAAGTTAGCGACCGCTGTCGCTGGTGCGCCTATCGTTCGGCGTTGGCGTCCGCCACGGTCAGAGCTGTCATATTCACGATGCGCCGCACGGTCGCGCTGGCGGTGAGGATGTGCACAGGTTTGGCCGCGCCGAGCAAAACCGGGCCGATCGCGATATTCCCGCCAGCCGCAGTCTTGAGGAGGTTGTACGAAATGTTGGCCGAATCGATATTCGGAAACACGAGCAGATTGGCATCGCCCGCCAGCGCGCTGTGGGGCATGACCGCCGCACGCTGCTTGCCATCCAAAGCAACGTCTCCGTGCATTTCCCCGTCGACTTCGAGCCAGGGCGCCTGCACGCGCAGCAGGTCGAGCGTCTGGCGCATCTTGACGGCGGTAGGCAGGTTGCTGCTTCCGAAGTTCGAATGCGACAGCAGCGCCGCCTTCGGCTTCAGCCCGAAGCGCATCATCTCTTCCGCCGCCATCGTGGTGATCTCGGCGAGTTCTTCCGGCGTCGGGTCGTAGTTGACGTGGGTGTCGACCAGGAACACCTGGCGATCGGGCAACAGCAGCCCATTCATGCAGGCATAGATCGGCACGTTCTGCGGGGTGCTCGCGCAGCCGCCGGGGCGCTTGCCGATCACCTGGTCGATGTAGTGCAGATGGATGGCGGTGGTGCCCCAGGTGCCGCAGATCATCCCGTCGACATCGCCCTTGTGAAGCAACATGGCGCCGATCAGCGTGAGGCGGCGACGCATCTCGATCTTGGCCGTCTGCACCGTCGTGCCCTTGCGCTCGGTCATCCGGTGGTACGTCTGCCAGAAGTCGCGGTAGCGGCGATCCTGCTCGACGTTGACGATGTCGTAGTCGAGATCTTCCTTGAGCCGCAGGCCGAACTTCTCGATGCGCTGCGCAATGATTGCGGGACGGCCGATCAGGGTCGGTCGGGCGATGCCTTCATCCACCACGATCTGCGCGGCGCGCAGCACGCGCTCTTCCTCGCCCTCGCAGTAGGCGACCCGCTTCTTCGGCGCGCGCTTCGCCGCGTCGAAGATGGGCTTCATCATGCTGCCGGAGGTGTAGACGAAGGTCTGGAGCTTGTCGCGGTAGGCATCGAGATCGGTGATCGGACGCAGCGCGACGCCGCTCTCGGCCGCGGCCTTGGCGACCGCGGGCGCGATCTTCATCATCAGGCGCGGGTCGAAAGGCTTCGGGATCAGGTATTCGGGCCCGAAGCTCAACTTCTCCCCGGCATACGCAGCGGCCACGCGCTCGCTCTGCTCGGCCTGTGCGAGTTCGGCAATCGCGTGCACGGCCGCAACTTCCATCTCGTCGGTGATGGTGGTCGCGCCGCAATCCAGCGCGCCGCGGAAGATGTACGGAAAGCACAGGACGTTGTTGACCTGGTTCGGGTAGTCCGTGCGGCCCGTGGCCATGACGACATCGCCGCGCACCGCGTGCGCATCTTCCGGCGAGATCTCCGGATTGGGATTGGCCAGCGCGAAGATCACCGGCTTCGCCGCCATCTTCGCCACCATCTCGGGCTTGAGGACACCACCGGCGGACAGTCCGAGGAACACGTCGGCGCCTTCGATCACTTCCGAGAGCTTGCGTGCCTCGGTCCTCTGCATGTACTGGCGCTTGTCGTCGTCCATCAGTTCGGTACGACCTTCGTAGACCACCCCTGCCAGGTCGGTCACGTAGACGTTCTCGCGCTTCAACCCGACCTTGAGCAGCAGGTTGAGACAGGCCAGCGCCGCCGCACCTGCGCCCGACGTGACCAGCTTGACCTGCCCGATGTCCTTGCCCACCACCTTCAGGCCATTGAGCATCGCCGCGGCGACGGTGATGGCCGTGCCGTGCTGGTCATCGTGAAAGACCGGGATCTTCATGCGCTTGCGCAGCTCGCGCTCGACATAGAAGCAATCCGGTGCCTTGATGTCCTCGAGATTGATCGCACCGAAGGTCGGCTCCAGCGCTGCAATGACTTCCACAAGCCTTGCCGGGTCCTTCTCGTCGATCTCGATGTCGAACACGTCGACGCCGGCGAACTTCTTGAACAGGACGCCCTTGCCTTCCATCACCGGCTTCGAAGCCAGCGGACCGATGTCGCCGAGACCCAGCACCGCCGTGCCGTTGGTGATGACCGCGACGAGATTGCCGCGCGCGGTGTACTTGAAGGCGTTGACCGGATCCTTGACGATTTCCTCGCACGGCGCCGCGACACCCGGGGAGTAGGCCAGCGCCAGATCGCGTTGGTTGACCATCTGCTTGGTCGCCGCGATCGAGATCTTTCCAGGGACCGGATGCTCGTGGTACTCGAGCGCCGCGCGGCGAAGCTCAGCTCGCTTGTCTTCGGGCGTGGGAATCTGCGAAGTCGAATCGGACATTTGGGCCGTGCCTCCTGGGGCGCTTCTTGTGAAGGGCGCCGATTGTAGACCTCGATTCGAAGCCACGCGGGCGCGTCGCGCAGTGGCTCGAAAGTCGGCGGAACGCGGCTGTTGCTATCTCTTCTACTTAGTCTTCCTATTTAGATTAGTAGTAGTAGTAAGGGCCGGCCTGTGCTGTGGACAGGGTCACTTTCTTCATTGCCGACAAGGGCTTGTCGTCGCTCGACAGCTGTGCGCAGCGTCGCTTCCGTGCTGTCGCGCCGAGGCGAACAACTTCGGACAATGCGGCGGACCTGTGGACAAGTGCGGTGTTGTGCCGGAACTATCCCCAGGGTTGTCCTTCTGGCGCTGTGGCAATATGCCCGGCACAGCAACCTGCAACGAGGAGCGACCATGGCGCTGATGGATTTCATCAAGAAGCAGTTCATCGACATCATTCAGTGGACCGAGACCGGCGACGGCACGCTGGCCTGGCGCTTCCCGATGGCCGACATGGAGATCCAGAACGGCGGCTCGCTCACCGTGCGCGAGTCGCAGATCGCCGTGTTCGTCAACGAGGGCCAGGTGGCCGACGTGTTCGGCCCGGGCATGTACAAGCTGACGACGCAGACGCTGCCCGTCCTCACCTATCTCAAGAACTGGGACAAGCTCTTCGAATCGCCCTTCAAGAGCGACGTCTATTTCTTCAGTACCCGCCAGCAGGTCGACCAGAAATGGGGCACGCCCCAGCCGATCACCATCCGCGACAAGGACTTCGGTGCTGTGCGGTTGCGGGCCTTCGGCAACTACAGCTTCCGCATCGGCGACGCCAAGCTGTTCCACACCGAGATCTCGGGCACGCGGGACATCTACACGGTGGCCGATCTCGACGGTCAGCTGCGCGGACTCGTGCTCCAGAACATCAGCAACGCGATCGCCTCGAGCGGCGTGCCCTTTCTCGATCTCGCCGCCAACCAGATCCAGTTCGCGGAAGCGCTGGCGACGCAGCTCGTGCCCGCGTTCGCCAAGATCGGGATCAAGCTCGAGAACATCACGGTCCAGAATGTTTCGCTGCCGGAAGAGCTGCAGAAGATCCTCGACCAGAAGATCGGCATGGGCATGGTCGGGAATGACATGGGCAAGTTCATGCGGTACCAGACGGCGCAGGCCATTCCGAAATTCGCGGAAGGCGCCGGCAGCGGCGGCGGCATCGCGGGCGACGCGATGGGGCTGGGCGCGGGTGTCGCACTGGGCCAGGTTCTGGCGCAGAACCTTTCCCAGGGGCTGAGCCAGGGCGCCGCGGCGCCGGCGCAGCAGCCCGCCGTGGCGGTCATCAATCCGGCGGACGTGATGACCACGCTGGAAAAGCTCGGCGAACTCAAGACCAAGGGCATCCTCACCCAGGAAGAATTCGACGCCAAGAAGGCGGAGCTTCTGAAGAAGCTGGTCTGACCCGCTCGCGTTGGCCACCGACTCTCCTCAGCAGCGCTACTACCGGGCGCCCTGCCCCGGCTGTGGCGCGCCGGTCGAATTCCGCTCGGCGCAATCGACGCATGCCGTCTGCCCCTATTGCCAGAGCACCGTGGTGCGGCAGGGCGAGACGCTCGCTCGCACCGGCAAGATGGCGGAGCTGTTCGACGACTTCAGTCCGCTGCAGCTGTTCGCCGCGGGGCGCATCGAGAACAAGCCCTTCACGCTGATCGGGCGGCTGCAGTACAGCTACGACGGCGGTCGCTGGACCGAATGGATCGCCGCACTCGACGGTGACCGCACCGGCATCCTGAGCGAAGACAACGGCGCCTTCGTGTTCGCGCTGCCGTTCCAGCTACAGCGCGCGGCACCGCCGGCCGCCGAACTGCGCGTCGGCGCGACGACGGCTTTCAACGGCCAGAACTTCACGGTCGCCTCGAACGAGCAGGTCGCGCTGGTGTCCGCCCAGGGCGAGCTTCCCCGTCTGCCCGAACTCGGGCACCGGTTTCCGGTGGTCGAGTTGCGCAGCGACAGGGGCGAGGTGCTCAGCCTCGACTACGACACCGACCCGCCGGGCGCGTACCTGGGCCGCGCGGTGCGTCTCGAAGACCTGCAGCTCACCGGTCTGCGCGACGAATCGGCCAAGGAAGAAAAGGGCCGCAGCTTCAACTGCCCGAACTGCGGCTCGCCGGTCACCGTCAACCTGGTCGACAGCAAGAGCGTCACCTGCCCTGCGTGCAACAGCATCATCGATCTCTCGCAGGGCATCGGCGGCGAACTGCGGCATGCCATTCAGGACGAACCGGTCCAGCCGTTGATTGCCGTCGGCACCGTCGGCCAGCTGCAGGGCGTGGACTGGCAGGTGGTCGGTTTCCAGCATCGCATGGGCGTGGCGCCCGGCGAAGACGAGCATTTCGGCTGGAGCGAATACCTGCTCTACAACAAGAAGCGCGGCTTCAGCTTCCTGGTCGACGCCGAAGACGGCTGGAGCGTCGTGAAGCCCACGACCGGCGCGCCGACGATGGCCGAGAGCGGCGCCAGGGCGACCTATCTCGGTAAGGTCTACCAGCAGCAATACGCCTACAACGCCGAGACGACCTACGTCGCGGGCGAGTTCTACTGGCAGGTGCAGCGAGGCCAGAAGACCTTCAACCGCGACTTTGCCAACGGCGCCGCGCTCCTGTCGATGGAGCGTTCGGCCAACGAGCTGACCTGGTCGTCCGGTAGCAGGATCGACAGCGCCGCGGTGGCGGCGGCTTTCAAGCTCGGCGGCAACAAGGACATGTTCAAGCGCAACGATGCGCTGCCGGTGAGCGCCGCATCGAGTCTGGGCTGCGGCACCATCATCCTGATCGTCGTGATCATCATCATCCTGCTGATCATCCTCAGCACCTGCAGCAGCGGTTCGGGCGGCTCGCGCAGCTCGGGCGGGTCGTATGGTGGCTATTCCAGTGGCGGTGGCCACAAGTAATGTTTTTTTCCGGAGGTCCTCATCATGGGCATTGAATGGTTGAAGCCGGCTGTCATCCTCGGGTCGATCGTCTACGCGCTGATCGGGGTGGTGGTGTTCTGGCTGTGCTTCCTCATCATCGACAAGGTCACGCCCTATGACCTGTGGCAGGAGATCGTCGAGAAGCAGAACGTGGCGCTCGGCGTGGTGGTTGCAGCGATGAGCCTGGGCATCTGCATCATCGTCGCTGCCGCGATTCATTGAGGGAGGCGGCCTTGTCCGCGATTCCGGCCGCACGCAGCGGCCCGCAGCCGGTCGAGATCGCGCTGCTCGCGAGTGTGTTCGTGGTCGCGGCCTGCGGGCTGGTCTACGAACTGAGTGCGGCCGCGCTCAGCTCCTACCTGCTCGGCGATTCGGTGCTGCAGTTCAGCACCATCATCGGCACCTACCTCTTCGCGATGGGCGTGGGATCCTGGCTCTCGCGCTATTTCGAGCGACAGTTGCCCGCGCACTTCCTGCGCATCGAACTGATGGTGGCGTTGATCGGCGGCATGCTGCCCGCGGCCCTCTTCATCGCCAACGCCTACGTGCCGGGGGCCTTCCGGCTGCTGCTGTACGGAATGGTGCTGGTCGTGGGCACGCTGGTGGGCCTCGAGATCCCGCTCGTCATGCGCATCCTCCGGCGCAACATCGTGCTGAAGGATCTGGTTTCGCAGGTGCTGACCTTCGACTACCTCGGCGCGCTGGCGGTGTCGATCGCGTTCCCGCTGCTGCTCGTGCCGCAACTCGGAATGATCCGCACCGGGCTCCTCTTCGGTCTCATGAACGCGGCGGTCGCGGTCTGGGCGCTCTGGCTGTTTCGACACGAACTGCGTCGTGCCGGCGCGCACGCGCTTGCCTGTGCGCTGGCACTTCTCGCGTTGATCGGTGCCTTCGTCTTCGCGGAGCACATCACGACGCTGGCGGAGGACAAGTTCTACCAGGACCGCATCGTCTTCAGCGAGACCTCGCCCTACCAGCGGATCGTGGTCACGCGCGGCAACGCGGGGCACCGGCTGTTCCTCAACGGCAACCTGCAATTCGCCGAGCGCGACGAATACCGCTACCACGAAGCATTGGTCCACCCGGTGATGGCCGCGCATGGTTCGCCGAAGAAAGTGGCCGTGCTCGGTGGCGGCGACGGCATGGCGGTGCGCGAGATCCTCAAGTACCCCTCGGTCGAGCGCATCACGCTGGTCGAACTCGACCCGAACATGACGCGCCTGTTCACCGAGCACGAGACCCTGGCGGCGCTCAACGGTGGATCGCTGAAATCCCCCAAGGTGCGAATCGTCAACACCGATGCGTTCCAGTGGCTCCAGCAGCCCGGCGACATGTTCGACGTGATCGTGGTCGACTTTCCCGACCCGACCAACTTCGCGATCGGCAAGCTCTACACGAACTCCTTCTACGCGCTGCTCGACAAGCGCCTTTCGGCAAGCGGCTATGCGGTGATCCAGACCACGTCGCCGCTGGTGGCACGCCAGAGTTTCTGGACCGTCGCGGCGACCATCGAATCGGTCGGGCTGCTGGCGACGCCGTACCACGCGCATGTACCGAGCTTCGGCGAGTGGGGCTACATCATCGCAAGCCGTCGACCCTACCGGCAGCCAACCGCGCTGCCTGAAGGGCTGCGCTTCCTCTCTGCGGAAAGCCTGCCCTTGCTGTTCGACTTTCCGCGCGACATGGCCCGCGTGCCGGCCGAAGTGAACCGGCTGTCGAACCAGGTACTCGTCACGACCTACGAGCAGGAATGGGGCAAGGTCGTCGGCCACTAGGATGAAGCGTCGCGAATTTCTGGGTGCCGCACTGGCAGGGACCGCCGCCGTGGCGGGTTGCGAGGCCCGACACGACATCGAGGGCGGGTTCACGGGCATCGACGTGACGCGTGGCCATGCAATGCGGGACGACACGCTGCGCGCCGGCGCCGCGCCGGAGGTCACGCGACGCACGCGCATCGTCATCGCCGGCGGCGGCGTTGCAGGGCTTGCGGCTGCGCGTGCATTGCGCCTCGCGGGCATCGACGACTTCGTGCTGATCGAACTGGAAGACGTCGCGGGCGGGAACAGCCGCGGCGGCATGGTCGGCGGCATCCCCTGCCCGCTCGGTGCCCACTACCTGCCCGTGCCGGGCGACGATGCGCACGAAGTCCAGGACCTGCTCGAGGAACTGGGGCTCAGGCAGCGCGTGGCAGGCCGCTGGGCGTACGACGAACGCTACCTTTGCCACAGTCCGCAGGAGCGGCTCTTCTTTCGTGGTGCATGGCAGGATGGCCTGCTACCGGTGCAGGGCGTGGAGGAAGCGACCCTCGCGCAATACCGCCAGTTCTCGCAGCGCGTCGAAGCATTGCGGCGCGAGGCGCGCTTTTGCATCCCCGCGTTCCGGGCGGAGCCCGCGCCTCTCTGGATGGCGTTGGATGCCTTGTCATTCCATGGTTGGCTCGAGCGGGAAGGCTTTACCGATCCGCACCTGCGCTGGTATCTCGACTACTGTTGCCGCGACGACTATGGTGCCGGTCTGGCGTACGTGTCGGCATGGGCCGGCATTCACTACTTCGCCAGCCGCCACGGCTTCCACGCGCCGGGTGACGACAACGCGGAACGCGACGCCGTGCTCACCTGGCCCGAAGGCAACGGTTGGCTGACTCGCCGACTGGCCGATCCGCTGGGCGATCGTTTGAAGTCGGGCCACGCGGTGACGCGCATCGCCGAAACGCGCGGCGGCGTGGAGGTCGATGCCTTCGACTTCGTGAGCCGATCGCGCGTTCGCTGGGAGGCCCGGCATTGCATCGTCGCGCTGCCGGTTTTCATTGCCGCGCGCGTTGTCGAAAACCCGCCCGAGTCGTTGCGCCAGGCCGCATTGCACCTGCGCCAAGCGCCCTGGCTCGTCGCCAACGTGCACGTGCGTTCGCCGCTGGTCGATCGGTCCGGCGCTGCGCCCAGCTGGGACAATGTGCTCTACGGTACGCGCGGCCTCGGCTATGTCGATGCCCGCCACCAGACGCTCGACCCGACGCCTCGTGCCACGGTGCTGACGTGGTATCGGCCCCTCGGGCCGAGCGCGTTCGACGAAGCGGATGGTCGGCGACGCTTGCTCGACCGCCCATGGAGTGCCTGGCGAGATGACCTGCTGACGGAGCTCTCGGTGCCGCATCCGGATCTCCCGGCCACCGCGACCCGCATCGACATCACCCGCTATGGCCATGCGATGGCGATTCCCGCACCCGGCTTGCGGCGCGTGCTCGGCCCGCTATCGCCAGGCGGTCGCGTGGGTACGGCGCGCCTGGCCTTCGCGCACAGCGATTGGTCCGGCTACTCGATCTTCGAGGAAGCCTTCACGCGCGGCCATCTGGCCGCGTCCGCGGTGCGCTGAGGCCGGCGCGCCGACCAGCGAGCTCAGTTGCGCATCAGCGCTTCGATCTCGTCCCCGTGCACGGGCACGCCACGGGAGATGAGTTCGCAGCCGTCCTCGGTGACGATGGCGTCGTCCTCGATGCGGATGCCGATGTTGTGGAACTGTTCCGGCACGCCCTCGCCCGGCCGCACGTAGATGCCCGGCTCGATCGTCAGCACCATGCCCGGATGCAGGATGCGGCTCGGCCTGTTCTTGATGAGCTCGTTGGAGAGCGGGTCCCGGCGCTCGCTCACCTCGCCCACTTGCGTGGGCTCGACATAGCTGCCGCAGTCGTGCACGTCCATGCCGAGCCAGTGGCCGGTGCGGTGCATGTAGAACGGGAAGTACGCGCGCTTCTCGATGACGTCTTCCACGCTGCCCACCTTGTTGGCGTCGAGCAGTCCCAGGTCCAGCATGCCCTGCGACAGGACCTTGACCGTTGCTTCGTGCGGATCGTTGAAGCGCTGCCCCGCGCGCGTGGCTGCGACCGCCGCTTCCTGGCTGGCCAGGACCAGGTCGTACAACGCCCGCTGCGGCCCGCTGAACTTGCCGTTGGCGGGAAAGGTTCGCGTGATGTCGCTCGCATAGCCGTCGAGTTCGCAGCCCGCGTCGATCAGGACCAGCTCGCCGTCGCGCACCGGCGCCGTGTCGGCACGGTAGTGCAGCACGCAGGCGTTGGCGCCCGCAGCCACGATCGAGCCGTAGGCTGGATATTGCGAGCCACCAAGGCGGAATTCGTGCAGAAGCTCGGCGTCGAGGTGGTACTCGCGCACGTCCTTGCCCTCACGCAGCATGCGTGCCGACAACTGCATCGCGCGGACGTGGGCCCTGGCGCTGATCTGGGCGGCGCGGCGCATCACATCCTGCTCGTAGGCATCCTTGACGAGCCGCATCTCGTCGAGCGGACCGCAGAGGTCGCGCTGTTCCTCGGGACACAGGGCGCCGTAGCGCACCCGCGCACGCACGGCGGAAAGCCAACCGTCCACCCGCGTTTCCAGTCCCTTGTGCGTCGCGAACGGGTACCAGACGACGGACTTGTTTTCGAGCAGGCGCGGCAGGCGCGTGTCGAGTTCGTCGATCGAATAGGCCTCGTCGACGCCCAGGGCGGCCGGCGCCGCCTCGGGACCGAGCCGGTAGCCGTCCCAGATTTCCCGCTCCAGATCCTTCGGTGCACAGAACAGGGTCGACCGGCCATCCCCTGACAACACCAGCCACGCATTCGGCTCCGCAAAGCCGGTCAGGTAATAGAAGTAGCTGTCGTGGCGGTAGAGGAAGTCGCTGTCCCGGTTGCGCTGGCGCTCCGGAGCGGTCGGAATGATGGCAATGCCGTCGTTGCCTAAATAAGTAGAAAGATGTAATCGACGGGGGGCTTGATGATTTGCGGTCATAACGTCACTATTCGATACCTTTGTAAGCAGCTCCTAAGGGCCACGAAAAACACAAGGAAAAGATTTGCAAGAAGGTTTGCCGCGTAGGACCTATCCCACGTACAAAGCGACAACTTGTTATTTTGGAGGTGTTTTTTGTTGAAAGTTCTTCATAAGAGCGCGATTCTGCTCGGAGTCGGGGCCGCTGTCCTTGCGGGTTGTGGCGGCGGTGGCGGCGGCGGCGGAGGCTTTGGTGCCGCCGCGAGCGCAGACCCGGCAACGGCGCTGGCCGCGGCGACTGCGGCCGCTGTTGCCTCCAATGGATCGTCAACAGGCAACGGCAGTACCGCGTCGTCAGGCAGCGGTTCTGCAGCCCCGAGCACCGGGACGACCCCCACACAGCAGCCGGACATCGTCGATGGCTCGCTCACCGTCCTCCCGGGCGCCGCGACGAACATGGCGACCCAGTTGAGCAAGGATGCCGGCATCGACTATCGCTTCGGCCCGAGCGCCGCGGCGTACGGCGTCGCCGACGCCGTGTTGCCGCTGCTGTACAAGCGCGCCGACTCGAGACTGACATCGCCCGACTACCAGTTCTTCTGGCAAGTGGGTGGCCCGCCTTCCGGCAATGCCGGCGCCTATTCGACCAACCAGGCCAATGCGCTGTTCGTGCCGGACAACACCGCCGCGGCGGCCGGCAAGGGCGGCATCGGCGTCACCGATTTCCAGGTCACCGGCTACATGTACAACGTCTTTGCGCAATCGCCCCAGCTGAGCTGGACGGTGACGGCCGCGAACGGCGGCGGCCTCGACAGCCTCAACGCCATGGCCTACAAGGCTGCTGGCACGATCAGCAGCGATCCGGTCGCAATGGCGCGCTGCGCCGGCCGTCCGGGCTTCTGTGCGCAGGCGCTGGTCGCGTTCCAGAACGGCGTGATCGGCACCGTCGGCAGCAACACGGCGAGCAACGACACGACCGTCAAGCTGCCCGCCAACAAGGTGCCGACCGGCATCGCGATGACCAACGATAGCGAGTTCGCCCTGGTCACCGTGTGGGACACCGCCGCGTCGAAGGGCCAGGTCGCTGTGATCGCGCTGGCCGGCCTGTGCGATGGCTGTGATCCATACAGCAACGGCACCAACGGCAAGCGCGCGTACTACGACTGGTGGCACGAATGGATGGGCACCTACCCGGGCCTGCCCAACATGGGCAACATCGCCTTCATGAAGATCCTCGGCTATGTCGACCTGCCCGGCATCACGGCGCCGACCGATATCGCCGTCACGACGGGCATGGACCAGTTCGGGACCGTCCTGGTCGGCGGCAACTTCATGGGCCTGGACAACAGCCCGCTTTCCAGCAATTGGCAGAAGTTCGCCAGCGGTGGTGAAAACTACGGCCGCTACGCCAAGGGTGGCGTCGCCGTGGTGACCTCCAAGTCGGAACAGAAGGCCGCCTTCATCGACCTGAAGCCGCTGTTCAGCTACTTCAACGGCACGTACTTCAGCTCGAGCGTGAGCAGCACTGGCAACCTGGGCCAGGCAGACGGCCAATGGCCGTACACCTTCACGCAGCAGCCTTCGCAGGCGCCGACGGTCATCAAGACCGTTGCGCTCCCGGCGAAGCCGACGGCGGTCAAGACCACGGTGTCGGGCAACACCCAGCGCGCATGGATCGCGACACAGGACGGCACGCTGCGCATCTACAGCCTCGGCGGGTACGCGCCGGGCGGCGCGGTCGCTTCGCCGGCTGCCAGCGCCATTGCGGAAGTCGGCACCGTGGGCGGCATCGGTCGCAACCCGACCTCGCTCGCGACCTCCAAGGGCGAGCCGGGTGCCAGCATCGAGTCCATCAACCAGCAAGTGATCGTGGCGTCGCGCGGCGACCGGAAGATCTCCTGGGTTCGCTTCGCTGGGGACGGCAACAGCGGCAGCATCGTCCGGACCTTGCAGGACCAGCGCCTGAAAGACCCGGTCGCGGTCGAGGATTCCGACAACTTCGCCAACGCAGGCTACGTGCTGAGCGTGGCGGACTATGCGGACAAGTCGATCAAGAACTTCCGCTACGGGCCGGTGACCTTCTCCGAAGGCGGCGCCTGCCCGAAGCCGAACGGTTGCCCGGTGACGCCGACCGGCGGCGTCCAGATCGAATACGGTGGCAGCCTGGCATTGCCCGGCAAGCCGTTCCAGATCACGACCGCCAACGTGCCCTGATCGCGCGCGGGATCGAGACCACGCAGACGGCCCGCTTCACGCGGGCCGTTTTTTTTCGTTCAGCTCACGCAGGCGCTCGGGCGTCCCGACATCGGCCCACCGGCCCATGTACATCTCGGCGCTGACGCATCCCGCAGCCATGGCGGTTCGCAGAAGTGGCGCCAGTGCCGCCTTGATGCCCTCGGCGTTGCCCGGCGGAATCGTGCAATACGGGGCGGCAAACAGCTCGGCGCGGTATAGCGCGATGGTCGAAAAGGTGTACTTCTGCGGCGCATCGTTCATTGCCGAGCCATTGCCATCGATGCCGAAGTCACCTTTCAGGTTGTGCGCGGGATTGGGGACCAGCCAGAGATGGGCCAGGCGTCCACTCTCCGCGAAGCGGTCGACCGCCGCCTGCGCGAAAGCGAAGTCCGGCGCGAACACATCGCCCGCCACAACCCAGAACATCTCGCCCAGCAGGGGCAGCGCCCGCACGATGCCGCCGGCCGTCTCGAGCGCACCGCCGAAATCGCGCCCTTCGTGCGAATAGGAGAGGGTCGAAACCTCGAACCGGTCGCCGAAACGCGCGGGGATTTGCTCGCCCAGCCACGCGGTGTTGACCACGAGTTCGGTGAAGCCGCCCGAAGCCAGCGCTTCCATCGGCCACTGCATCAGCGGCTTGCCCTGCACCTCGAGCAGGGGCTTGGGGGTCGCATCCGTCAACGGACGCATGCGTTCGCCGCGTCCCGCGGCCAGGATCATCGCCTTGATGCTCACGCTGCCTCGGCCCTTGTCGTTCCGCGCTGCAGCGCATGCCGCTCCACGTCGCCGGGCAGGAAGAGCGCCTGCAGCGCATCCATCACCGCCCTGGCCTTCGCCGAATGGTCGCCGCCGAAATTGCAGACGTAGACGTCGAGCGTCACGCCGGCCTGCTCGGGCCAGGTGTGGACGCACAGATGCGATTCCGCAAGCAGGACCGTGGCCGTCACGCCGCCGGGTCCGCGCGAGGTCGCAGGGAACGCATGAACGAGCTTGCCCACGACCTGCAGGCCTGCCCCTTCCGCCACGCTCACGCAGGCGGCGCCCAGGGCTTGCGCGTCCACCAGCCAATGCGTCGCGCAGCGGCAATCGTGAAGATCGGCGGTGAGGTGAAGGCCATGCATGGGCGGCACTCTAGCAGCCCCTTCGGCCCTCGTTCGCGAGACCTCGCGACACGGCCGCTAAAATGCCCGGTTCCCCCTAACTTGCTCCCAGGAAGCCACAGATGGCCAACCAAGCCTTGATGGCCAACGCGATTCGCGCGCTGGCAATGGATGCCGTTCAACTCGCAAACTCAGGGCATCCTGGCGCACCGATGGGCATGGCCGACATGGCTGTCGCGCTGTGGGGCGACCATCTGAAGCACAACCCCGTCAATCCGCACTGGTTCGATCGGGACCGCTTCGTGCTGTCGAACGGCCATGCGTCGATGCTCATCTACTCGGTGCTGCATCTCACCGCCTACGCGCTGCCCATCGAGGAACTCAAGCACTTCCGCCAGTTGCACAGCAAGACGGCGGGCCATCCCGAAACGGGCGTCACGCCCGGCGTCGAAACCACCACCGGTCCGCTCGGCCAGGGCATCACCAACGCCGTCGGCTTCGCGCTCGCCGAAAAGCTGCTGGCGTCCGAATTCAATCGCAAGGGTCACGACATCGTCGACCATCACACCTACGCCTTCCTCGGCGACGGTTGCCTGATGGAAGGCATCAGCCACGAAGCGGCGGCGCTCGCAGGTGCCTGGAAGCTCGGCAAGCTGATCGCGCTCTACGACGACAACGGCATTTCGATCGACGGCCCGGTCAAGCCCTGGTTCGTCGACAACACCGAGGAACGCTTCAAGGCCTACGGCTGGCACGTGATCGGCCCGATCGACGGCCATGACGTGAAAGACGTGTCCAAGGCCATCGAAAAGGCGAAGAACCATCGCGACAAGCCCACGCTCATCATCTGCAAGACGCAGATCGGCAAGGGCAGCCCGAACCGCGCCAACACCGCCAAGGCCCATGGCGAGCCCCTGGGCGCCGACGAGATCGGCCTCACGCGCAGCGCATTGCAATGGACCCACCCGCCCTTCGAACTGCCGGCCGCGGTGTACGAGGAATGGGATGCCAAGGCCGCCGGCGCCAAGGCCGAAGCCGCCTGGAACGACAAGTTCGCGGCGTATGCGCAAGCCTTCCCTGACTTGGCCAACGAGTTCACGCGCCGCATGAAGGGCGAGCTGCCGAAGAACTTCCACCAGACCGCGTTCGATACCGTCGTCGCCGCGCACACCAAGGGCGAGACCGTGGCCTCGCGCAAGGCCTCGCAGCTTGCGCTCGAAGCCTTCACCTCTGCATTGCCCGAGCTGCTTGGCGGAAGCGCCGACCTGACCGGCTCCAACCTCACCAACACCAAGAGCACGCCCAGCCTGCGCTTCGACAGCCATGGCAACGTGGTCCGCAGCGAAGGCAACGAGCAGTTCCCAGACGGGCTGCCGGGCCGGCACATCAACTACGGCGTGCGTGAATTCGGCATGGCCGCCATCATGAACGGCGTCGCGCTGCATGGTGGCTACATCCCCTACGGCGGCACCTTCCTGACGTTCAGCGACTACAGCCGCAATGCCATCCGCATGGCGGCGCTGATGAAGCAGCGCGTGATCCACGTCTTCACGCACGACTCCATCGGCCTGGGCGAAGACGGCCCGACGCACCAGTCGATCGAGCATGCCGCGTCGCTGCGCCTGATTCCCAACCTCGATGTCTGGCGTCCGGGTGACACCGCGGAAACGGCCGTGGCCTGGGCTGTCGCGCTGCGGAACGCCAGCCGTCCGACCGCGCTGCTGCTGTCGCGCCAGAACCTGCCCTATTCGCCGAAGAAGGACCTGAGCGACATCAGCAAGGGCGCCTATGTGCTGTCCGAACCCGAAGCGGTCGGCCTGAAGAACAAGAACGTCAAGGCGGTCATCATCGCGACCGGTTCCGAAGTGCAGTTGGCGCTCAAGGCGCAGGAGCTGCTGGCAGCGAAGAAGATCGCGGTGCGCGTCGTCTCGATGCCTTCCACCACCACCTTCGACCGCCAGGACGTGGCCTACAAGAAGAGCGTGCTGCCCAAGGGAACACCGCGCATCGCGGTCGAGATGGGCGCCACCGACGGCTGGTGGAAGTACGGCGTCGCGGCTGTCGTCGGCATCGACACCTACGGCGAATCGGCGCCCGCAGGCGTGCTGTTCAAGCATTTCGGATTCACGGCAGAGAACGTCGCTGCCACGGTCGAAGCGGCGCTTAAGCGCTGAAGTCGATCGCCCCCAGTTTTCAACCATCCAGGAGCAAAAGACATGGCTATCAAACTCGGCATCAACGGCTTCGGTCGCATCGGTCGCAACGTGCTTCGCGCGGCGGTGCAGAACTTCAAGAACGACATCGAGATCGTCGCGATCAACGACCTGCTCGAGCCTGAATACCTGGCGTACATGCTGCAGTACGACTCGGTGCACGGCCGCTTCCAGGGCGAGGTCAACGTCGAGGGCAACACCCTCATCGTCAACGGCAAGAAGATCCGCCTCACGCAGGAGCGCGACCCCGCGCAACTGAAGTGGAGCGACGTCGGCGCCGACATCGTGCTCGAATCCACCGGCCTCTTCCTGACGAAGGAAACGGCGCAGAAGCACATCGACGCCGGCGCGAAGAAGGTCATCCTGTCCGCGCCCAGCAAGGACGACACCCCCATGTTCGTCTACGGCGTGAACGACAAGAAGTACGCCGGCGAAGCCATCATCAGCAACGCCAGCTGCACGACCAACTGCCTGGCGCCGCTGGCCAAGGTGCTGAACGACAAGTGGGGCATCAAGCGAGGCCTGATGACCACCGTGCACGCGGCCACCGCCACGCAGAAGACCGTCGACGGCCCGAGCAACAAGGACTGGCGCGGCGGCCGCGGCATCCTCGAGAACATCATCCCGTCCAGCACCGGCGCAGCCAAGGCCGTGGGCGTGGTCATTCCCGAGCTCAACAAGAAGCTGACGGGCATGAGCTTCCGCGTGCCGACCTCCGACGTGTCGGTCGTCGACCTCACGGTCGAACTGGTCAAGGAAGCCACCTACGCCGAGATCTGCGCCGAGATGAAGGCACAGAGCGAAGGCGCGCTCAAGGGCGTGCTCGGCTACACGGAAGACAAGGTCGTCGCCACCGACTTCCGCGGCGACCCGCGCACCTCGATCTTCGACGCCGAGGCGGGCATCGCCCTGGACGGCACGTTCATCAAGCTCGTGAGCTGGTACGACAACGAGTGGGGCTACTCGAACAAGTGCCTGGAGATGGTTCGCGTGATTGCGAAGTAAGCAGCTTCGCTACAGCGGAAAAAGAGACGCGCCTTCGGGCGCGTTTTTTCATGGCGCGGCATGGAGCCGCTTCGATGCCTGTCGGGTGGTGGTCACCACGAACTGTTGCAGCCGCTCGGCGAGTGTCCGGGCGCTTGCCGGGAAGTCGGGCGACAGGGATGTGATCGCACGGCCAAGCGCGTCCGGCAGCTTGCCGGCGAGCTCTTGGGCGATGCCCAGTACGAAGGCAGGGCGCATTCCGAGTGATTCCGCCAGCGCTGTCGCATGCACTCGCGCTATTGCTCCGGGCATCGTTTCGCCGCCAATGGAGAAGGCGAAGTGTGGCGACAGGGCCGGATAGATCCGCGTGCACATCAGGTCGTAGAAGGGCGTCAGCCTCATCCCCTCGCCCGGAACGCGGTACAGCGACAGATTCTTGGCGTGGCTGTCGTTGTTGCCTGTGTAGAGATTGAAGAAGAGCCATGCGACGAAATTCTTCAAGTCCACGGCCGGCTGGGCGCTGTACTGGCGGATCAATTCCGCGCAGCGTGCGGCGCCCGGGCCTCCCTCGACCTCGTATTTCTTCTCGGAGACCGTGCCGGCCAGTTGGCACAAGTCGTATTGCAGCAGCCGACCCAGCGTGCCGTCGGCCCTTTGGATGCGATCGAAGCGCCTGACGATGCAGGCCTTCGTGTTCGGCTCGTAGAACACTTCCGCCGTCGGCAGTCCGCACAACGAGGCGGTGCGCATCACCACCGCTTCGTTCGTCGCGGAGTGCCACACCTTCGCCAGACGACGGATGTCCGGCTTGAGAATGTGCGTCGATGGCGATGTGCCCAGAGGAAGTCGCGGAATGCCATCCTCGAACAACGCGATGGATGTCTTGTCCTGGGCTCCCGCGAGAGAAATACGGGCGTGATCCCCCTTGATGTCCATGGCCGAAGCCGACTTGCCTGTGAGCGCTCGGGCCAGCGCTTGCCAGGTGGTGGCCTCGTAGGACGGTGGCTCCGGATGCTCCCCAGCCGGCAACATCACAAATGCGCCGGCCGTGTCGCCGGCCACTTCGTAGAGCAGCGAGAAGAGTGTCGAAGCCTTTCGCTGTTGCGCGAGATAGTCGCGCAACTCGCCTTCCGGCAGCAGGTTCTCCAGGAAGGCCTGGACGGCAGCCGATGACTGGCGCCCGGGCGCCAGAGGAATGGCCGCCACAGGCAGAGGCTCGGGTCCTGCGAGCCATTCCGCCGCGTACTCGAACTCGAGGGGCGAGCTGTCATGGACAGCGGCCACCCGGTCCTCGCCGTAGTAGAGGTCCAGGCGATCGGGCCTCGCCATCACGCCGCTCCGGTGTCACGAGGCCGCACCACGACCTCCAGGCCCAGCAGGCTCAAGACGTCCAGCGCCTTCTGAAGCTGAACCGTCGGCTTTCCACCCTCTAAATCGACGACGAAACGGTTGCCGGTGTTGCCCAGTCCTGCAATGTCGAGTTGCTTGAGGTGGAGCGAGCGTCGCCGCTGGCGGATCAATTCGCCCAACTCCGCTGTGGAGTGGACGACCGAACCGGTTTTGGGTAAATTACCGAGCGGTAATTGGGAGTTAGGATCAGCCATACAAGCGTCGTCAAGTTACCTTTCGGTAATATTGAGCTCGGACGCCTGGTCTGTCAACGAAAATTTACCGTTCGGTAACCGACACCCCTCACACCGGCTCCAGCACATGGATCACCCGGTTCTCCGTCCAATCCTTGACCTTCGCGCCATAGGCCGCCATGTGCGGCGCGGCGGCATGCGCTTGCAGCGCAGCCAGTGTTGCCCACTTCTCGACCACCACGAAGGTGTCCGGCCCGAAGGTGCCCCGCGAGGCCGGCATGCCGGCGGCGTCGATGGTGGCGATGTATTCGATGCAGCCTTCCTCGGCGAGCACGGCCGGGCGATTGGCGCGGTAGGCCTCGAGGATGAGGTCGCGTTGACCCGGCTTGGCGGTGATGACGGCGACGACGTGAATCATGTGCGGATGCTCCTGTGGATGGAGCGTCGAATTTACGTGGAACGGGGCGTCATGCGCTGTCGCCTTGGAGGCCGAAGCCGCAAGTCAGGCCTCCATGGAGGCGGGCCGGGCCCGGTACCACCCCCGGTCCGGCATCCGGTGCCAATGGTGGAGGCTCATGCCCTGCGTCACGAAGCTGAGGACGCCGCGCTGGTCGAGTGCCCGGGTCACGGCGCGGCTCGCGCGCTGCCGGGCTTCGAGGCTGACCGAAATGAACGCCGACTTCGTGTGGTGCTCGCCCTCTCGCGGCTTGCAGGGGCCGACGATGCGATTCAGGACCGTCGGCGACAGATGGTCAGGGCTGCCCCCGTTGGGTGCCTGCAGCAGCCGGAGCCGGGCCGGCAGGTCGATGCCCAGTTGCTCCGCGAAAGTCGCCGCCGCGTCGAGCGTGCGCACGCCGGCCCGCCCGGTCAGCAGCACGCCGCGGCCGTCGAATTCGGCATAGAGCACGGCGCTCGATTCGTTCTCGGGCGTGGTGTTGGCCCGGTCCGACAGGCGCGGCCGGGTCCAGTGGCGAAGGAAGGCCGCAAGCCCATGCTCCGCCCGTGAGGCCGAACGGCCGAACTGCGGGAGCAAGTCATTCAGGTACCAGTCGCGCTCGGGGGACAACACCGTGAATGGCCCGATTTCCGCACCTGCGAAGGGTTCGCGTACCGGGATGCGCCTGGCGTCGGCAAGCTGCTTCAAGGCGCGTGCCGAAGGCAACTCCTTGCGCAGCCCGACCGAATAGGCCCACGGCCGCTGCATCCAGAGTTCGCCGACCTGCAGCTTCTGCAGGACCACTGCCAGGCCGGCCGCGTGATCGCAGGCAGGGTGCGAGCTCACCACGTAGTCGACGCGCGAGGTCATGTACAGATGCTCGACATGGGCCACCACGCGTTCGCCTGAAACCGCGGTCCCGCCGTCGTAGACGAGCACCTTGTAGTAACCCGGCGTGCCCCATCGAACGCAGATGGCTGCGCCGCCCGCCTTGACCGGCAGGAAATCGACTTCGTATCCCATGCTGAACTCCCTGATCGTCAATTTGCATCACTTGCCTTGATGCATTGACTTGTGGGACAAGAAGTTAATCAAGTCACTCTCAAGCCGCAAGCAAATATTTGCATCATGTCAATTCATGCAATTCGAGTTGCACTGTCGAAAGTCGTCGGCGTCAGGGCCGGCTACCCCTTTCGCGGCTCGATCGGCGAGGTGCCGGACGGGTCCGCGCGCGCGGTCCAGATGAAAGACATGGACCCGGTCGAAGGCATTCGCTGGCAGTCGGTCGTTCGCACCGAACTCGCCGGGCGCCGCCGGGCCGACTGGCTCCTGCCCGACGACGTGCTGTTCGTCACGCGCGGGTCGAGGTTCTACGCGGCGGGTGTCGGTGCCACGCCCGGACCTGCCGTCGGCGGCCCGCATCTCTTCCGCCTGCGCATCAAGCCGGGCAGCGATCTGATCCCGGCCTTCCTGGTCTGGCAGATCAACCAGCCGCCCTTCCAGCGCGCCTTGCGACGCGCGGCCGAAGGCTCCAGCCAATTGAGCGTGCGGCGACCGGTGCTGGAGGCCTTGCCGATCGCCATCCCGCCGCCGGCCGACCAGCGTCGCATCGTCGAACTGGCCCGGCTCGCGCGGCGCGAGCGACAGTTGCACGAGCGGCTCATCCGCAACCGCGAGCGGCTCTTCGAATCCATCGCCGAATCAGTGGCCGCTGCGGGCGGCGACAACTAAGAAAAACAGCAGGGAGAAAACAATGATCCAGGCCACGATCAGCCAGGACAGCATCAACGCTGCCGTCTGGAGCGCGTGCGAGACTTTTCGCGGCATCGTCGACCCGGGCATCTACAAGGACTACGTCCTCACGATGCTCTTCCTCAAGTACGTCTCCGACGTGTGGGAGGACCAGTGCGCTCGCTACAGGAAGGAATACGCCGACGCCGAACCCCGCCTCATCGAGGAGTTGCTGAAGACCGAGCGCTTCGTGCTTCCGCCGGGCACCGGCTTCCGCGCGCTGCATGCGGCGCGCTTCGAGCCCGGCAATGGCGAGCGCATCGACAGGGCCTTGAACGCCATCGAGGGCGCCAACATGGCGAAGCTGCGCGACGTCTTCCAGGACATCAACTTCAATGCCGTCAAGCTCGGCCACGAGCAACAGAAGAACGAGCTCCTGCGGCAGCTGCTCGAAGTTTTCGCCAGGCCCGAACTCGACCTGCGCCCGAGCCGCGTCGACTCGATCGACGTCATCGGCAATGCCTACGAATACCTCATCAAGAGCTTCGCCTCGACCAGCGGAAAGAAGGCCGCCGAGTTCTACACGCCGCCCGAGGTTTCGGCATTGATGGCCCGCCTGATGGACCCGCGCGAAGGCGAGGAGATCTGCGACCCGGCCTGCGGCTCCGGCTCGCTGCTCCTGCAGTGCGGGCGCCTGATCCGCGCCCGCACGGGATCGCGCCGCTACGCGCTCTACGCGCAGGAGGCCATCGGCAGCACCTGGGCGCTGGCCAAGATGAACATGTTCCTCCACGGCGAGGACAACCACCGCATCGAATGGGGCGACACCCTTCGCAATCCGAAGCTGCTGGCGAGCGACACCCGCCTGCGGCGCTTCGATGTGGTGGTCGCGAATCCGCCCTTCAGCCTGGAGAACTGGGGCCACGAGAGCGCGGAGGGCGACAGGTTCGATCGCTTCCGCCGCGGCGTGCCGCCGCGCACCAAGGCCGACTTCGCCTTCATCCTGCACATGGTCGAAACGATGAAGCCCGGCACCGGCCGCATGGCGGTCGTCGTGCCGCACGGCATCCTGTTCCGTGGGGGCGCTGAGGGGCGGATTCGGCGGAAGCTCGTCGACGACAACATGCTCGACGCGGTGATCGGCCTCCCCGAGAAGCTCTTCTACGGCACGGGCATTCCGGCGGCGGTCCTGGTCTTTCGCGTGCACAAGGCGGACGACACGGTGCTCTTCATCGACGGCAGCCGCGACTTCCAGCCCGGCCGCAACCAGAACACGCTGCACCAGGCCGTCGTGGACCGGATGCTGTCGGCCTGTGCAGCGCGGGTTTCCATCGACAGGTACGCGAGGCTCGTGTCACTCGAGGACATCGCGGCGCACGACCACAACCTCAACATCGCCCGCTATGTCGACACCACCCGCAGCGCGCAGGGCATCGACATCGCCGAGCTGCGGAGTGAACGCCAGGAGATCAGGAACGAATGCGCCGGGATCGAGGAGGAGATGGCGGGCTACCTGAAAGAGCTGGGCTATGAGTGACGCTGCGGCATCGCCCGCGCTGGAAGCCGTCTTCCGCGTGCTCCGCAAGCTCGGCTGGCACGCGCTTAGCAAGTCCGACTGCCTTGGACTTCGAGGCGGGACCCGTGAGGTCATCCTCAGGCCACGCCTCGTTGAGTACCTGCGAACGCGCCGGTTCGACT
Organism: Variovorax glacialis; assembly: GCF_051216375.1. Taxonomy (NCBI): domain Bacteria; kingdom Pseudomonadati; phylum Pseudomonadota; class Betaproteobacteria; order Burkholderiales; family Comamonadaceae; genus Variovorax; species Variovorax glacialis. Next base: position 312,702 of record NZ_JBPJZT010000006.1, read on the forward strand.
ACAAGGGCACGCCGTGCGCGCTGTCTTCGAATGCGATCGAGCAGATCCTGCGCGAACTCACCACCCTCGGACTAAGCGACGGCCTGCTCGCCGCCAACGAACGCCTCTACGCCAGGCTGACCTACGGCATCACCGTTACCGAGTTCATGGCCGACGGCAAGAAGCATCAGCCGACGATCGCCCTCATCGACTGGAGCGATCCCACCGCGAATCGCTTCGAAGTGACCGAGGAACCGCGCGTGCTCTCCAGCCATGGAACGCACGAGCGCGCGCCGGACATCGTGGGCTATGTCAACGGCCTGCCGCTTGTCGTCATCGAGGCGATCTCGCAAGAGGCACCGGGAAGACGCCGTGGCGAAGCCCTGGTGCACGAAGGCATCGCCCGCCACCTGCGCAACCAGCGCGACGACGAGGTTCCGTTGCTCTACGCGTATGCGCAGCTGCTGCTTTCGCTCGGTGAGACCGATGCGCGCTACGGCACCACGCGCACGCCGGCCGGCTTCTGGGCGCAGTGGAACCGGGAAGAAGAACTGGCCTTGGGCGCGAAGTCGTCACCGTCCAACGCGCAGGACCGTCTTCTGATGAGCCTGCTGACGCCATCCAGGCTGCTCGAATTGATCCGCAGCTTCATCCTCTTCGACCGCAGGGCCGGCAAGATCATTGCGCGGCACCAGCAGTTCTTCGGCGTACGCGCATTGCTCAGGCGCCTCGTTCCGCTGCGGCCCGATGGTTCGCGCGAAGGTGGCGTGGTCTGGCACACCACCGGCTCGGGCAAGAGCTTCACGATGGTGTTCCTCACCAGGGCCTTGTTGCTGTGCGCTGCGCTGAAGGAATGCCGCGTGGTCGTGGTCACCGACCGGGTGGATCTGGAACGCCAGCTGGCACGCAACTTCGCGACGGGCGGCGCCTTCGGCGCTTCAGTCGCCACGCAGAAGGAAGGCGAGCGCAGCAGGGCCATGACGGGGCGGGACCTGGCAAGGCGCATCGGCGTGGGCACGGAGCGGATCACCTTCGCGCTGGTGCAGAAGTTCAACACTGCTTCGCGACTGCCGGAATGCCGCAACGAATCGCCCAACATCATCGTGCTGGTCGACGAAGCGCATCGAAGCCATGGCGGCGAGATGCACCAGCGAATGAAGAAGGCGCTGCCGCGTGCGGCCCGCGTTGCCTTTACCGGAACGCCGCTGTTGAAGCACGAGAAGACGACGAACAAGTTCGGCCCTGTCGTCCACGCCTACACGATGCAGGACGCAGTGCAGGATCGCGCCGTGGCACCGCTGCTCTATGAGGAGCGCGTGCCCGGCCTGACGATCGACGCACAGGCAGTGGACCGCTGGTTCGACCGGATCGCCGCAGGCCTCGGCGACGCGCAGCGTGCCGGCCTCAAGAAAAAGTTTGCCCGTCGTGGCACCGTCTACAGCGCGCTCCAGCGCTACGAGCTGGTTGCGTGGGACATCGCGACTCACTTCAGCGAGAACATCGGGAAGGTCGCGCCGGGGCTGAAGGGCCAGCTCGCGACCGCGAGCAAGCGCGACGCGATTCGCTACAAGAAAGCGCTCGACGATACGGGGCTGGTCACGAGCGTGGTCGTCATCTCGCCACCCGACGTGCGCGAAGGGGACGACAACGAAGACGAAGCGGCCCCGGATGAAGTCCGAAGCTGGTGGCGCCAGAACGTGCTGGCCAGCGGAAGCGACGCACTGCAGTACGAACGACAAGCGTTGCGCACCTTCGCCACGGACGACGGCCCCGACCTGCTCATCGTGGTCGATCGCCTGCTCACCGGCTTCGACGAACCGCGCAATGCCGTGCTCTACATCGACAAGCCGCTCCAGGGCCACAACCTGATCCAGGCCGTGGCCCGCGTCAACCGCCTGCATGCCGCCAAGCGCCATGGCCTGCTGGTTGACTACCGCGGCGTCCTTGCGCATCTCGACACGGCGATGCGCGCCTACCAGGACCTCCAGACGCGCACGCAGGGCGGCTTCGATGCGGTTGACCTCGCGGGCCTCTACGCGCAGATCGATACCGAGTACGAGCGGCTCCCCTCGCTGCATCGAGCGATGTGGACATTCTTCGAGGACGTGGCGGATCGCGACGATCCCGGACAGCTTCGCCAAGCCTTGAGCCCGCGCCTCGTCCCCGCTGGTCGCGGCATCGAATACGACGAGCGGCAGCAACTGCGCGACGACTTCTCCGTGGCGCTCACTGCCTTCGGCCTGTGCCTGCGGACCGCGTTGTCATCGCGGAGCTTTTTCGAGGATCCGGGCTTCTCCGAAGCCCTGTTGGAGCGCTACAAGCAGGACCTTCGACTTCTCGGCGAGGTGCGACGGACGGCGCGCAGCGACGCCATGGAAGCAGTGGACTTCAGCGCGCATGAGGAGCAGCTTTGGACGCTCGTCGATCAGCATGTGACGGGTATGGAAGTGCGCGAGGCCGGCGGCAGCTATGTCGTGCACCCACTGGCCCATGCCGGAACGGACGATGCCTGGACGGACGATGCCTGGACGGACGACAAGGCACGCAACGAGGCGGCCCTCATGACGACGCGCCTTCGCAGGACCATCGCGCTGGACCTGGCCGACGATCCCTACGCGCAGAAGGTCTTCTCCGGACAGTTGAAGAGCGCCATCGCGGCGGCAGAAGCCATGTTCGAACATCCCCGCAAGCAGTACGCCCTGCTGCGCGAATTCGAGCGGCGCGTGGATGCGCGCGAGACCCCGGGCATGCCGGACGTCCTGGCGAACAACCCGCAAGCCAGGGCGTACTTCGGCGCGATCCTGATGGCGTTGGGGGACGAAGCCGTCGCGGCCCTCGACGCCGCGCAGCGCAGCAGCTTCGTCGATCACGCCCTGGTCATCAGCCAGGTTGTCCAGCGCGCGATGGCCGAGCACTCGCTGAATCCGCAAGGCCTCGAATCGGCCATTCGCAAGGGCCTGCTGACCCGCCTCTACGCTCCGCTGGGCCTGGACAAGGCCAGCGAGGTGATCGGGCACGTGCTCCGGATCACGCGCGTCGGGCCCAGCCGCCGGCCGTGAGCAGGCTCAGGTCTTGACGAGCACCATCCACGACACGCCGAAGCGATCCGCGACCATGCCGAAAGCCGGCGAGAAGAAGGTCTTGGTCAGGGGCATCTGTACCTCGCCGCCCTCGCCCAGCGCGGTAAAGAGGCGCTTGGCTTCGGCCTCGTCCTTGGCCAGCAAAGAGAGCGAGAAGCCCTGGAACACGGGCTTGCCGGTGTTGCGGCCGTCGGAGGCCATCAGCGTGGTGCCGCCCACGGTGAAGGCCGCATGCATCACCTTCTCGCCGTCCGGCGGGGCCATTCCTTCGGAACCCGCGCATCCCTCGGTGGGTGCGGGCTCGGGATTTTCCTTGAAGCGCATCAGCATCGTGACCTCGGCGCCGAGGGTCTTGCGATAGAACTCGAGCGCCTCGTCGCAACGGCCGTCGAAGAATAGATAGGTCTGGACTTCCATGGAGTGCTCCTTGCTGTGGATGGGAGGGGAAGCATCGACTCGGCCTTGCAGAGTCATGCCGGGTGAGGGAAAACCGCGTCACGTTGTGTACAACGTCCACAAGACAATAGCAAAGATAATGGACGCTGTCCACATGAAAAAGCCGACCCACGCCCACCTGATTGCCGCCGGCCCGCCCGCTCGCAGCACCTATCGCCATGGCGACCTTCGACGCGCCTTGCTCGACGCGGGTGTCGAACTCGCGCGCGCCGGTGGTCCCGATGCCGTCGTGCTGCGCGAGGCCACGCGGCGTGCGGGCGTGGTGCCCAATGCCGCGTATCGCCATTTCGCGAGCCGGCAGGCGCTGCTGCAGGCGGTGCGTGCCGCGGCTTTGTCCGCAGTCGCCGTCGCCATGGAGGCCGAACTCGCCACGCTGCGCCCTTCGCGCAAACCGGCCGACTTCGCGCGTGCGAGCGTGCGTGCGGTCGGCACCGGCTACCTGCGGTTTGCGCAGGCCGAGACGGGCCTGTTCCGCACCGCATTTGCCACCGCGGTGGACGTCGAGGACGCGCCCGCCGAGACCAAGAGCGGCCACAGCGGCATGAACCCCTTCGAGCTGCTCGGCGCTGCGCTCGACCGCCTCGTCGACGCGGGCGTGATGCCGCCCGAGCGTCGCCCCGGTGCAGAGTTCCTTGCCTGGTCGGCCGTGCATGGGTTGGCGATGCTGATCATCGACGGACCCTTGCGCGGCCTCCCCCGCGCGCAGACCGATCCGCTGGGCCAACGCCTGCTCGACATGGTCGAGAAGGGTCTGTAGGAATCACCGCTTGTGGTGCGTCGGAGCCAGTTCGTACACGGGCGTCGCGAGACCCTCCATGCGCGCCTTCAACTGCAGCGACAGGAACTGCGAGTAGTGGCGTGACTGGTGCAGGTTGCCGCCGTGGAACCACAGCTGCGGCACCTGCGTGGGTTTCCACATGTTGCGCAACTCGCCTTCCCAAGGGCCCGGGTCCTTCGGTGTGTCGGAACCCAGTCCCCAGACCTTGCCGACCTTGTCGGCCAGCTCCGGCGAAATCAGGTCGGCGAGCCAGCCGTTCATCGAGCCGTAGCCGGTGGCATAGACGATCAGGTCGGCCGGCAATTCGCTGCCGTCGCTGAGCGTCACCGAACTTGGGTTGATGCGCTCGATGGTCACGCCGCTGCGCAGCTTGATGCTGCCATTGGCCACCAGCTCCGAGGCACCCACGTCGATGTAGTAGCCCGAACCGCGCCGCAGGTACTTCATGAAGAGGCCCGAGCCGTCGACGCCGAAGTCCAGCAGGAAGCCCGCCTTCTCGAGGCGCGCATAGAGGTCGGCGTCGCGCTTCTTCATCTCGTCGTACACCGGCACCTGCATCGGCGCCATGATCTTGTAGGGCACCGAGGCGAAGATCAGGTCCGCCTTGTCGGTGGTCACGCCGGCCTTGAGCGCGGACTCGGAATACAGGCCGCCGAGCGCCAGTTCCATGAGCGAATCGGAGGGCGCGATGTGCGTCGAGCTGCGCTGGATCATGGTCACGTCGGCGCCGTTCTCCCACAGCGCGGCGCAGATGTCGTGCGCCGAGTTGTTGGAGCCGAGCACCACGCACTTCTTGCCGCGCCAAGCCTCGGGCCCGGGGTGCGCGCTGGAATGGTGCTGCTCGCCCTCGAAGCTCTCGGCGCCGGGAATCTTCGGCACGTTCGGATAGCCCGAGACGCCCAGCGCGAAGACCAGCTGCTTCGGCCGCAGCGTGATCTCCTTGCCGTCGCGCTCGACGGTGACTTCCCACTCCTTCTTCGCCTCGTCGTAGCGCGCCTTCTTCGCGGTCGTGGAACTCCAGTAGTTGAGTTCCATCACCCTCGTGTACATCTCCAGCCAGTCGCCGATCTTGTCCTTGGGCGAGAACACGGGCCAGTCCTCGGGGAAGGGCAGGTAGGGCAGGTGGTCGTACCAGACCGGGTCGTGCAGGCACAGGCTCTTGTAGCGCTTGCGCCAGGAATCGCCGGGCCGTGCGTTCTTCTCGACGATGATCGTCGGCACGCCCAGCTTGCGCAGGCGCGCGCCCAGCGCGATGCCGCCCTGCCCGCCACCGACGATCACGACATAAGGCTGTTCGGTGAAGCCGAGCGTCTTCGCCTCCTCGTCGCGCTTTTCGAGCCAGGTCTTGCGTCCGGGGTTCGCACCGTGCTCCGCACCCTTGATGCGACGCTCGCCCCTGCGCTCCTCGAATCCCTTCAGCTCGGTCATCGTCGTGAGCAGGGTCCAGGCCTTGCCGTTGCGCAGCCGCAGGTGGCCGCGTCCGCGTGCGACCGCGGTCTCGAAGGTGAACCATGCTTCGACCACGCCGCCGGCCTCGGTCGCGTCGCCTTCGACGGTGAACGCGGTGGGCTTCGTGTCGGCCAATCGCGCCTCGAGCATCTTCCGGATGGCCTCCGGGCCTTCCTGTGTCCGGATGTTCCATGTGAAAGCGACCAGGTCGCGCCAGTAACAGTCGGGCTCGAAGAGCGCGACCGCCGCATCGATGTCTTGCCGTTCCAGCGCAGAGGTGAAATCGGCCAGCCAGGCGCTGGCGATCTGCGTCGGATGAGTGGACAGATCCGTCATCTCTTTGTCTCCTTCTTGCCGGTCCCGATGCACTCGCATGCGGGCCGGGCGGCAACCGTACGCCCATCGTCCGCCGGCGTCAAACGCCGTTCGGCGCTTGCGCAAGCGCGTGCTTCGTGCGAGCCTTTGCGCGGCGCCGCCGTGGCGTCGACTTCGGTGGCGGAGGTGCTTCATGACCCAACTCGACAAGGCCCAGGTCGTCGACGTCCTGAACCGTCTGCTGGAGGCCGAGCTGGCCGGCGTGGTGCGCTACACCCACTACTCCTTCCTCGTGTTCGGCTTCTCGCGCATCCCGATCGTCTCGTGGCTGCGCGAGCAGGCGGACGAATCGCTGCTGCACGCGCAGCAGGTCGGCGAGTGGATCACTACGCTCGGCGCATATCCGTCGCTGGGCATCGGCGAGCTGCTCGATTCGCACAAGCACGACATGTCGGCGATCCTGCAGGAATCGCTCGCGACGGAAGGCAAGGCGCTCGACCTGTACCGCGACCTGCTCAAGTTGGTCGAAGGCCGCTCCGTCGCGCTGGAGGAGTTCGCGCGGCAGATGATCCAGTCGGAAGAGCTCCACGCGGCCGATGTCGACAAGATGCTGCGCAAGCCGGGCGAGGTGCGTGCCTTCGCCACCCGCAACGATTGAATCGGAAAGGAACGCGCGCATGTTCGACGCCCTGCTGCTGACCAAGGCCGACGACGGCACCACGAAAGCCGCCGTCACCGCCATCGATGAAGCCCAACTGCCAGAGGGCGAGGTGCTCGTCGACGTGGCCTTTTCCACCGTCAACTACAAGGACGCACTCGCGATCACCGGCAGGTCGCCGGTGGTGCGCAAATTCCCGATGGTGCCCGGCATCGACCTCGCGGGCACCGTGGCGGAAAGCACCGACGCGCGCTTCAAGCCCGGCGATGCGGTGCTGCTCGACGGATGGGGTGTCGGCGAGACGCACTGGGGCGGCCTTGCACGCAAGGCGCGGGTGAAGGCCGACTGGCTGGTGCCGATGCCCAAGGGCATGGACGCGCGCCATGCCATGGCGATCGGCACTGCCGGCTACACGGCGATGCTCTGCGTGATGGCGCTGCAGCAGCACGGCGTGACGCCGGCCGCCGGGCCCGTGCTGGTCACCGGCGCGAACGGCGGCGTGGGCACCATCGCCATCGCGCTGCTGGCAAAGCTCGGCTTCGAAGTGCATGCATCGACCGGCCGGACAAGCGAGGGGGCGCACCTCCAGAAATTGGGCGCGCGGGAGATCATCGACCGCGCCACGCTCGGCGAGCCCGGCAAGCCCTTGCAGAAGGAGCGCTGGGCCGCGGCGGTCGACAGCGTGGGCAGCCACACGCTGGCGAACGTCTGCGCGAGCCTGAAATACGGCGGCACTGTCGCCGCCTGCGGCCTCGCCCAAGGCATGGACTTGCCCGCCAGCGTGGCGCCTTTCATCCTGCGCGGCATCACGCTGGCGGGCATCGACAGCGTCTATGCGCCGCAGGCACGCCGCCTCGCCGCCTGGCAGCGCCTCGCCGACGAACTGCCGCGTGATCTGCTCGACGCCAACACCGAGACCATCGGCCTGGCCGCCGTCGCCGACCTCGCACCGCGACTGCTCGCGGGGCAGGTGCGCGGCCGCGTGCTCGTGGATCTGGGCGCGTCATGAATGGATACACCGCCGGCCTTGCGGGCGCCTTGACATCCACACGGCCGGCCTGACTTCAGTTCCTGCGCCACACTGCGCAGCAAGACCGCGCCCGCCGTGCTCCAAGACTTTCATCCCGCCGTCGCCAACTGGTTCAACGCCACCTTCCCGGGCCCCACCGAGGCCCAGGCCGCGGCGTGGCCGGTCATCGCCGCAGGCCGCCACACATTGGTCGCGGCGCCTACGGGTTCCGGCAAGACGCTGACCGCGTTCCTGGCCGCGCTCGACCGCCTCGTCCGTGACGGGCTGGAGCCTGGCGGCCTGCCTGACGAGACCTCGGTGCTCTACATCTCGCCGTTGAAGGCCCTTTCCAACGACATCGGGCTCAACCTGAAGGCACCGCTGGCCGGCATCCGCCGCGAACTCGCAAGGCTGAAGCTGCCCGATGTGGACATCCGCACGGCCGTCCGCACCGGCGACACGCCGGCCAAGGAGCGCCAGCAGAGCCTTCGCAAGCCGCCGCACATCCTGGTCAGCACGCCCGAGTCGCTCTACGTGCTGCTGGGCTCGGAGTCGGGCCGCCGCATGCTTTCGACGGTGCGCACGGTGATCGTCGACGAGATCCACGCGGTCGTCGCCACCAAGCGCGGCAGCCACCTGGCGCTCTCGCTCGAACGGCTGCAGTCGATCTGCGCGAAACCGCTCACCCGCATCGGCGTGTCGGCCACGCAGAAGCCCATCGACGAGATCGCGCGTTTTCTCGTCGGGGCCGGTGCCGTCAGGCAGGGCGTCGCCGATTGCGAGATCGTCGACATCGGCTATGCCAAGCAACGCGATCTCGCGCTGGAACTGCCGCCTACGCCGCTCGCCGCGGTGATGTCCAACGAGCAGTGGGAGCAGGTTTACGCGCGCATCGCGGGGATGGTGCATGCGCACCGCACGACGCTGGTCTTCGTGAACACCCGGCGCATGGCCGAACGCGCCGCGCGGCACCTCGGCGAGATCCTGGGCAAGGAAGTGGTCGCCGCCCACCACGGCAGCCTGGCCAAGGAAACGCGGCTGGATGCCGAACAGCGCCTCAAGCGCGGCGACCTGAAGGTGCTGGTGGCCACGGCCTCGCTGGAGCTCGGCCTGGACATCGGCGATGTGGATCTCGTGTGCCAGCTGGGTTCCCCAAGGTCGATCGCCACCTTCCTGCAGCGCGCCGGGCGCTCCGGCCATGCCGTGGGCGGCGTGCCGAAGGCGCGGCTCTTCCCGCAGTCGTGCGACGAACTGGTCGAATGCGCCGCCCTGCTCGATTGCGTGCGCCGCGGCGAACTCGACGCGCTGCGCGTGCTGCCTGCGCCGCTCGATGTGCTGGCGCAGCAGATCGTTGCCGAGACCGCATCGCGCGAGTGGGACGAGGATGCACTCTTCGATCTCGTGCGGCGTGCCTGGCCGTATGCCGCGCTGACGCGGGAGAGCTTCGCATCCGTCGTTCGCATGCTGGTCGAAGGCTTCACCACGCGCCTGGGCCAGCGCGCGAGCTATGTGCATCGCGACGCCGTGCATCACCAGTTGCGCGAGCGCAAGGGCGCGCGCCTTACCGCGCTGACCTCGGGCGGCACGATTCCGGAGACCGGCGACTACACCGTGATGCTCGAACCGCAGGCGCACAAGATCGGCACGGTCAACGAGGACTTCGCGGTCGAAAGCCTGGCGGGCGACGTCTTCCAGCTCGGCAACACCAGCTACCGGATCCTGCGCATCGAGCCCGGCCGCGTGCGGGTGGAGGACGCGCATGGCGCCGCGCCCAACATTCCCTTCTGGCTGGGCGAGGCGCCCGGTCGTACCGATGAGCTGTCCTTCGGCGTCTCGCGCCTGCGTGGCGAGATCGGCGAGAGCCTCGCGGACCGGGGTGTTCCCGCGACGGTCGAGTGGCTGGCGCGCGACATTGGCATGGCGGCGGAGGCTGCCCGCCAGATCGTCGACCATCTCGCCCGTGCGATGCGTGCGCTCGGCGCGCTGCCGACGCAGCAGCGCATCGTGATGGAGCGCTTCTTCGACGAATCCGGCGGAATGCAGCTGGTGGTCCATTCGCCGTTCGGCAGCCGGCTCAATCGCGCGTGGGGCCTGGCGCTGCGCAAGCGCTTCTGCCGCCAGTTCAACTTCGAGTTGCAAGCGGCCGCGACCGAGGACGCGATCGTGCTGTCGCTGTCGACCAGCCACAGCTTCCCGCTGGACGAAGTGGCGCGCTACCTCCATTCGGCGACGGCCCTCGACGTGCTCGTCCAGGCGCTGCTCGATGCGCCGCTGTTCGGCGCGCGTTGGCGCTGGAACGCGACCACCGCGCTGGCGTTGCCGCGCTTCGTCGGCGGGCGCAAGGTCGCGCCGCAACTCCAGCGCATGAAGTCCGAGGACTTGCTGGCTGCGGTCTTCCCCGATCAGGTGGCGTGCGCCGAGAACATCGCGGGCGAGCGCGAGGTTCCGGCGCATCCGCTGGTGGCGCAGACGCTCTACGACTGCCTCTACGACGCGATGGATGCCGACGGCTGGCTTCGCCTGCTGCGTCGCATGGAGTCCGGCGAGGTGGAGGTCGTGGCGCGCGACCTGCCTGCACCCTCGCCGCTCGCGGCGGAAGTGCTGAACGCGCGACCCTACGCCTTCCTCGACGACGCGCCGCTGGAGGAGCGCCGCACGCAGGCCGTGCAGAGCCGGCGCTACGTCGATCCGGAAAGCGCCGACGACCTCGGCCAGCTCGACGCCGATGCGATCGAGAGCGTGAGGCAGGAGGCCTGGCCCCGGGCGCGCAATGCCGACGAGATGCACGAGGCGCTGAACGGGCTCGGCGTCGTCACCGATGCGGAGGCAACGAACAACGCGGACTGGCTGCAGTGGCTGACGGCGCTCGCGCAGGCCGGCCGCGCGACACGGCTGGTTCCGGCCAAGGGCGATGCACACGGCGCGGGCCTGTGGGTGCCGGCCGAGCGTCTTGCGCAGATCGCCACGCTGTACACCTTCACGACGATGCAGCCCGTCATCCAGCCGCCGGAGGAATACGCGGCACAGGGTGAGGCGGAAGACACCTTGCGCGAACTGCTTCGCTCGCGACTGACGGGCCTCGGACCCTTGTCGGCGGACGCGCTTGCGGCGCAATTGCGCCTGCCGCACATCGACATCGACGCCGCCCTGTCCGCCTTGCAGACAGAAGGCTACGTGTTGCAGGGCCGCTTCACCCCCGGTGCTGAAGCGATCGAGTGGTGCGAGCGCCACCTGCTCGCCCGCATCCACCGCTACACCCTGAAGCGCCTGCGACGCGAGATCGAGCCTGTCGAGCCGCGCGACTTCGTGCGCTTCTTGTTTGAGTGGCAGCGCGTCGGCGCCGCGAGCCGGGTCAGCGGCCCCGATGCCCTCGCCGGCATCCTCATGCAGCTCGAAGGCTACGAGGCACCGGCCGGAACCTGGGAGGCCGAGCTGCTGCCGGCCCGGGTCAAGGACTACACGGCGGTGTGGCTGGATGACCTCTGCACCGCCGGCCGCACGCTGTGGACACGCCTGCGTCCCGTTGCCGGCGATGCACGGGCTGGCGGTGGTACATCGCTGCGCACGACGCCGATTCTTCTCCTGCCGCGCCGAACCGCATCGCTGTGGACCGGCCTCGTCCCACAGCCGGAGGCCGAAGCAGGGCTGGGCTCGCGGGCCCAGCGTGTCGCCACTTTCCTGGCCGAACATGGCGCCTCCTTCTTCGATGAGATCGTCCACGGCACGCACCTGCTGGGCACCGAACTCGAAGATGCACTGAGCGAACTCGTGGTGCGCGGCCGCGCGCATTGCGACAGCTATGCAGGCTTGCGTGCATTGCTTATTCCGCCCTCGAAGCGCGCGTCGACGCACGCCCGCCGGCGTCGCCGCTCCACGCTTTTCGGGATCGAGGATGCGGGGCGCTGGTCGCTGGTGCGCCAACGTGCGCCTGCTGCCGCCGACGCGGCCCCCGCCATTGCACCGGAGGCGATCGAGCAGGTCGCGCGCATCCTGCTGCGCCGCTATGGCGTCGTGTGCTGGCGCATCCTGGAGCGCGAGCCGACATGGCTGCCGCCGTGGCGCGACCTGGTGCGCGCCTATCGCCGGCTCGAAGCGCGGGGCGAAATCCGGGGCGGTCGGTTCATCGCCGGCGTGGCGGGCGAGCAGTTCGCATTGCCCGAAGCCATCGGGCTCATGCGGCAGGTGCGGCGCCAGCCGCCGGACGATGGCCTGGTCTGCCTCGCGGCCACCGATCCTGCCAACCTTCTGGGCACCATCCTGCCCGGGCCCAAGGTGGCCCGCGTCGCGGGTTCGCGCGTCCTCTATCGCGACGGTATCCCGCTCGCGACCAGCGTTGCCGGACAGGTGGAACTGCTGGTGCCGCTGAGCCCCGAGGAGACGAAGGCCGCGACGCGCGCGCTTTCGTCGGAGCCTTCCATGCGCTTCTTGGAACTGGCGGCCGCCGGCGGCTGATTGGCAAAACGCCGGGACTGACCCACAGTGTCGGCATGCAACTCGACGAAATCGACCATCGGCTGATCGCACTGCTCCGCCAGGACGCCCGCCTGCCCGCCGCGACGCTGGCGCAGAAGCTCGGCGTCTCGCGCGGCACGGTGACGAACCGGCTGCGCAAGCTGGAGGACGGCGGCGTCATCGTCGGCTATGCGGTGCAGTTGCGCCCCGAGGCGCGGGTCGACGAGATCCGCGCCTGGATGGGCATCCTGGTCGAAGGCAACCAGACCCGGCTGGTCATTGCCAACCTGCTCGGCGAGCCCGGTGTGGCGGCGCTCTACGACACCAACGGCCGCTGGGACCTGCTCGCGGAACTGCGCGCCGCGTCGATGACGGAGCTGTCGCAGGTGCTCGAACGCATCCGGCTGCTCAAGGGCATCCGCAATACCGAAACCAGCATCCACCTCGCGACCTACCGCTAGCCGCGGCGCCCTGAAGGAAATCGCGCCGCTGACTATGATGGCCTTCCGCCCCCAGCGATCGGAGTTCCTTCCATGAGCATCCCCACCACCCGTCTCGGCCGCACCGGCCTCACCGTGTCGCGGCTCGCCCTCGGCACCATGACCTTCGGCCTGCAGACCGACGAAGCGGTGTCGCACAGCATCCTCGACAAGGCGACCGACGGGGGCATCAACTTCCTCGACACCGCCGACGTGTACCCGCTCGGCGGCCCCGTCGAGACCACAGGCCGCACCGAGGAGATCATCGGCCGCTGGCTGCGCGCGACAGGGCGCGGCCGCTTCATCCTCGCGACCAAGGCGGTCGGCAAGGTCGGTCCGAACACCTGGGACCAGGGCGCGTCGCGCAAGCACCTGCTCGACGCCATCGATGCCTCGCTCAAGCGGCTGCAGACCGACCATGTGGACCTCTACCAGTTGCACAGCGATGACCGCGAGACGCCGGTGGACGAGAGTCTGGAAGCGCTCGACACCATCGTCAGGTCGGGCCGGGCGCGCTATATCGGCGTGTCGAACTTCCTGGCTTATCGGCTCGCGCGCGCCATCGGCCGGGCCGAGCTGCACAAGCTGACGCGCCTCGTGTCCGTGCAGCCGCGCTACAGCCTGCTGTTCCGCGAAATCGAGCGCGAACTGTTGCCGCTGGCGGGCGAGGAAGGGCTGGGCGTGATCCCGTACAACCCGCTCGCGGGCGGCCTGCTGACGGGCAAGTACAAGGCCGGCGGCAAGCCGGAGGAGAACACCCGCTTCACGCTCGGCACGGCGGGGTCGATGTACCAGGACCGCTACTGGAACGAGCGCAGCTTCGCGACCGTCACGCAGTTGCACAAGCTGGCGGACGAAGCGGGGGTGCCGCTCGCGACGCTGGCTGTGGCATGGGTGATGGCGAATCCGCTGATCACTGCGCCGCTGCTCGGTGCGAGCCGGCCGGAGCAGCTGGATGCCACGCTGGCTGCTGCGGAATACAAGCTGGATGCGGGCCTCAAGCAGCGCCTGGACGAGCTCACCGCCGAGTACCGCAAGGGCGACGCACCTAGATAAGGCTCGCCCCCAGGCTGCGCGCACTTCGTGTCGCTTCGCCTACCCCCTACCGGGGGCGACACCTGCGGCCCGGCGGAGCCGGTTCCGCGGTGTTTCTGGGCTCGGACCCTCCCGGGGGCAATGCCTGTAGGCGGAGCCGGTTCCATTTCTGGATCAGGCTGGGGTTTGTGCGGCAGTGGGCGGCTTTGCTGCTTCCTGACGGCGGGCGTAGCGCTGTGCGAGCACTGCGCAGACCATGAGCTGCATTTGATGGAACAGCATCAGGGGGAGCACGATGGCGCCGACGGCGTGGGAGGCGAAGAGGACCTTGGCCATGGGGATGCCGCTGGCGAGGCTCTTCTTGGAGCCGCAGAAGACGATGGTGATTTCGTCGGCCTTGTCGAAGCCGAGGGTGCGAGCGGCCCAGGTGGTGACGGCCAGTGCGAGGGCGAGGAGGACGGCGCAGACGACGAGCAGGCCGGCCAATGCGGACGGCGGCACCTGCTTCCACAGGCCCTCGATCACCGCGGCGCTGAAGGCGGTGTAGACCACCAGCAGGATGGAGCCGCGATCGACGAGGGTGAGCACCGAGGCGCGGCGCTTGATCCAGCCGCCGATCCATGGGCGCAGCAGATGGCCGGCGATGAAGGGCACCATCAATTGCAAGAGGATGCGGCCGATGGCGTCGAGCGATGCGCCGGCGGCGCCGTGCTGCACGACGAGCAGGTTGACCAGCAAGGGCGTCACGAACACGCCGAGCAACGTGGATGCCGAGGCGCTGCACACGGCCGCGGGGATGTTGCCGCGTGCGATCGAGGTGAAGGCGATCGCCGACTGCACCGTCGCGGGCAGCACGCAGAGGAAGAGGACGCCGGTGTAGAGCTCGGGCGTGACCAGCGGCGTCAGCACCGGCTTGAGCAGCAAGCCAAGCACCGGGAACATGATGAAGGTGCTGGCGAAGACCAGGAGGTGCAGCCGCCAGTGGGTGATGCCGCCGAGGATCGCCTCACGCGAGAGCTTGGCACCGTGCAGGAAGAACAGCAGGCCGATCGCGACCGTGGTGAGCTGCTCGAAGACGTGGGCGGTGACGCCGCTCGCGGGCCAGAGGCTGGCGAGCGTGACGACCGCAACCAGCGTCAGGGTGAAGTTGTCGGGGAGGAAGCGTGAGCGTGTCATGGGGAGCAATTGGACGCGCGCGCCATTCAAAAGAGAAATGGATTTATCTGATAGATATATGATTTGCACGCATGAACGTCACCCTGCGGCAACTGCGCGTATTTCAGGCCATCGCCGAGACCCGCAATTTCAGCCGCGCGGGTGACCAGATCGGCCTGACGCAGCCGGCGGTGAGCCGGTCCATCGTCGAGCTCGAATCGCAACTGGGCCTCAAGCTGCTGGATCGCACCACGCGCGAAGTCGTGCTCACCGATGCCGGCCAATCGCTCGCGATGCGGCTCGATCGCGTGCTCGACGATCTCGACCAGACGCTCGCCGAAGTCCACGGCATGGCCGGTGCGCGGCGCGGCAAGGTGCGCGTGGCCAGCAGCCCGACACTGTCGGCGAACCTCATGCCGGCCTGCATCGCCGAATGCGCCCGGCGCGATCCGGATGTCGACTTCATGCTGCTCGACCGCATCCAGCAGGACGTGCTCGACAGCGTTCGGGCCGGCGAGGTCGACTTCGGCGTGGTGGTCGAGCCGCCCTCCACCGACGATCTGCATTGCGAGGCCATCCTGGACGACCCTTTCTGCCTCGTCATGACGCCGGGACACCGCCTCGCGGGCAAGCCATCGGTGCGCTGGCCGGCGCTCGACGGCGAGCCGCTGGTGCTGCTCGACCATTCCTCCGGCAGCCGTCGCCTGATCGACGAGGCGCTGGAACTGCAAGGTGCGCGCTGCGAGGTGCGTCAGCAGGTCGGCCATCCGACGACGGCGTTCCGCATGGTCGAACAGGGCCTCGGCATCAGCGTCATGCCGGCCTTCGCGATACCGCCGATGGGCCTGCCGGCGCTGGTCGTGCGTCCGCTGGTACCGAAGGTGAAGCGATCGATCATGCTGGTGCATCGCCGCAACCGCGCGCCATCGCCGCTGGCGCAGCGGGTGTGGAACCTGATCCGCGAAGTGGCCGCCCAGCGCAGCGAAGGCTGAGCCGCCGGTCGGCCGCTACTCCGCGCGCACGCCGTTGCGCAGCACGCCGATCGCGTCGACTTCCACTTCCACCACGTCGCCCGGCTTCATCCAGACTGGCGGCGTGCGCTTGGCGCCGACGCCGCCCGGCGTGCCGGTCACGATCACGTCGCCGGGCGACAAAGGCGTGAAGGCCGAGATGTGCGCGATCTGCCGCGGGATGCTGTGGATCAGCTTGTCGGTGGTGGTGCGCTGCATCTCCTCGCCGTTCAGGCGCGTGACGAGCGTCATCACCTGGTCGTCCCCGATCTCGTCGCGCGTGACCATCCACGGGCCGAAGCCGCCGGTGCGCCAGAAGTTCTTGCCGGCGGTCCATTGCGGCGTGGCGGACTGCCAGTCGCGGATGCTGCCGTCGTTGTAGCAGGCGTAGCCCGCGATGTGCGCCCACGCGTCGGCCTCCGCGATGCGGCGACCGCCCTTGCCGATGACGACGGCGATCTCGCCCTCGTAGTCCAGCCGCGAGGATTCCGGCGGCAGCACGATGTCCTCGCCGTGCGCCACCTGCGATTCGGCGACGCGCAGGAAGAGCGTCGGCTTCTCGGTGATCTCCCGGCCGGTCTCGCGCACGTGGTCGCCGTAGTTGAGGCCGACGCAAACGATCTTTCCTGGATTCGGAATCACCGGCAGCAAGCGCACTTCGCTGAGCGGCAGCGTCGCCGTCGCGGTCCGGGCCGCGCTCGCGGCTTCGGCCAGGAGGCCGGCGGCGATCAACGCCTTGAGATCGGGCGCGCGGTCGCCGAAGACGCTGCGCAACGGGACGACGCGGTCGCCCTGCACGGTGCCGTAGCCGTCCTGGCCGTTGTACTGGTAACTGCTGAGCTTCATGGTGTGCCTGTGAAACGAAGGGGTGGAAGGAAATCCGTCAGGTCAGCCGTGCGCCGATCCGGGCGGCGCCCTCGGTGACGAGCTGGACCAGCTTGCGGGTGTCGACGATCGCGAGCCGCGAGGTGTCGAGCACGATCGACAGCGCGGCCCACGCGCTGCCGTCGCTCTTCAGGATTGGCGCGGCGACGGCGGCCAGTTGCGGCTCCAGTTCGCCCACCGAGACGTAGTGGCCGGCCTTGCGGATGGCCGCGTAGTACTTGCGGAATTCGCTCCACTCGGCCGGCAGCCCGCAGCGGACGATCTCCGCGTGCCGCGCGTCGAAGACCTTGCGCAACTGCGCGGGCGTGAAGCTCGCCAGCAGCACCTTCGGCGCGCCGCCCTCGAACAGCGGACGCGGACGCCCGCGCCCATAGGCCAGCGTGGCCGGTGCGCCGCCCATCTCGCGGTGCGTGTCCAGTACCTGCGTGCCGAAGAGACCGGAGGTGACGCAGTCGAAGCCCGTCTTCTCGACCAGCTCCCGCATCACCGGAATGCCCTCCCGCAGCACCGGATCGGCCTTGCGGATGTAGTGGTCGAGCAGGATGATGCGCGGCCCCAGCGTGTAGTGCGAGTTCTCCACCCGCTGCAGCAGCCCGGCCTCCAGCAGCGTGCGCACGTAACGATAGCCCGTGGGCAGCGAGACCTCCATCGCCGCCGCGATGTCCTCCGCGGTGCGCGTGAGCCGCGTGTCGTCGAACAGGTCGAGCACGCCCAGCATGCGCCCCAGGCTGGACATTGATTTTTCCGGCACGCCGATTCCTTCCTCGTGAGTTCATGGCGCGACCGGCATGTGCTGCGAAATGCGTTCCAGGTCTCCGGCCGTGCGCGCGACCCCGACGATATATCGGTCGGGGCGCAGCACGACCGCATCGGCGTCGTGGGCGTCCAGCCATGCGGCGAGTCCGGCATCGGGCCGGTCGATCACGATCGCGCCCGCGCGCTGCCAGCGTTCGGTGGTTGCGGCCGACACGCCGGAGATCGTGCCGTTGCGCCCGATCACCGCCATGCGCCGGCCGAGCAGTTCGTCGAGCAGGCGGCCATCGGCCAGCCTCGGCTGCGGAAAGGGCCTGCCAGCGGGCGTGCCCTGCTGCGAATCGAAGGCGCCCTCGCCCAGCAACTGTGCCGGCAGCTCGAAGATCTCGGGCTGGCCGGAGCGGAATTTCGCATCGCGTTCCCGCGCAAGCGCGGGATCGGTGGTCTGGATGAGGTTGCCGAGTCGCACGGCCAGTTCGATCAGCGAGCGCACGTGCGGCGCGCGTTCGCTTTCATAGGTATCGAGCAGGCTCTCCGGCGCGCGGTTGCGCAACACGGCTTCAAGCTTCCACGCCAGGTTGGCCGCGTCGCGGATGCCCGCGCACATGCCCTGCCCGAGGAAGGGCGGCGTCTGGTGGCAGGCATCGCCCGCCAGCAGCAGCCGGCCCTGTCGCCAGCCTTCGGCAATGACGGAATGGAAGGTGTAGATCACCGCGCGTTCCAGCCGCGCATCCTCGGGCCGCACCCAGCGCGAGACCATTCGCCACAGGTTGTCGGGCGCGACGAGGGCGGTGCGGTCGTCGTCCGGCAGCACCATGATCTCCCACCGGCGGCGGGCGCCGATCACGTTGCAATAGGTCATCGGCCGCGTCGGGTCGCAGTGCTGCACCGTGTGGTCGGGCAGGTCGACTTCGCGCTGCAGCATGACGTCGAACACCAGCCAGGGCTGGCGCAGGCCCAGGTCGACCATCGGCGTGCCCATGCTTGCGCGCACCGGCGAACGCGCGCCGTCGCAGCCGACGACATTGCGTGCCCTGAAGTCATTGCACCGGTCGCCGGCAAGATCGCGCACCGAGAGCGCGACGCCGTCGTCATCCTGCGCGAGCCCGACCAGCTCGTGCCGCAGCCTGACGGACACGCTGCCGAAGCGGGAAACGCCCCGGCGCAGCAGCGCTTCGAGTTCTGGCTGGTGGAAGTAGTAGTTGTTGGCGCAGCCGTGCGGCCCCAGCGCCGCCGTGCCGCCGCGGATCAGCATCGTCTCGCCCGCGCCATTGACGAAGTGCATGCCCTGGGTGCCCGGCCGGGAGATCGCGATCACCTCGTCGCGCAGGCCGATGCTCTGGAAGATGCGCATCACCTCGCCGTCGAAGTGGATCGCGCGCGGCATCGGATAGACCTCCGCTTCCTTCTCGAGCACCAGCACCGAGAGCCCCGCGCTGCCCAGCAGGTTGGCGAGCGTCGCGCCGGTCGGGCCGAAGCCGACGATCGCGACGTCGAACATCGTGTCGTCGCGGTCAGACACGCTGGTCTTCCAGCATGCGGCGGGCGACGCCGGCCTGCCATTCGGCGCGGCTCATGAACCTGGGCAGCCGTTTCGCGATGGCCTCGGCGCGCGCCAGGATCTCCTCGTCGGACCGGCCCAGGTCGATGGGCTCGCGCAGCGGCTGTTCGCAGTACCAGGGCGTGTCGACGAAGAGCTCGATCCGGTTGCCCTCGGGGTCGCGGCAGTAGATGGAGATCGCGTTGCCATGCGTCACCGGTTGCACGTCGCGCGCGCCGTGCGCCAGCAGCCGATCGTGAAAGCGCCGCAGCGTCGCGAGATCGGGCACGCGGAAGGAGATCTGGTTGATCACGTTGAAAGGCAGGTCCTCGGGCCGGCCGGTCGCCAGCACGATCTGGTGGTGCTCCGACGGATCCCGGCTCAGGAACACGAGCTGCACCGTGCCCAGGTCGCCCGCGTCGGTCTGCGTGAAGCGGAGCGCGTCCTTGTAGAAGCCGGCCATTCGCGGCAAGTCGCGCACATAGAAGCCGATATGACTGAACTGCAGTGCCAAGCCATCGGTTGTCGTGGGGGTGGTAGGTGTCATCGCCAGTGTCTCTCTTCGATAACGAGAAAAGGATTTTCGCGTCAGCGTCGGAGAAATAATATCTAGATTATCGTATTTTGACAATCAACATAGTTTTCGTATGATCGCGACGTGTGCGGGTTGCACGCGTTATCACATGGAGACATCGATGCACGAGAGACATGCCCTTTCCGCCCGCCTGCTGGCGTCCTGCATGCTGGTCCTGACGGCCTTGGCCGCCCACGCGCAGGACTACCCCGCCAAGCCCGTCAGGATCATTGCCCCCTTCCCGGCCGGCAGCGGACCGGATGCCAATGCGCGCGAGATCGCGGCGGAGCTCACCAAGGTGCTCGGCCAGTCCTTCTTCGTCGAGAACCGGCCGGGCGCATCGAACATCATCGGCACCGAAGTCGCCGCCAAGGCGCCGGCCGATGGCTACTCGCTCTACATCGGCACCACCAGCTCGCTGTCTGTCGTGCCGCATCTCTATGCGAAGCTGCCCTTCAATGCCGAGAAGGACTTCGCACCCATCAGCCTGATGGGCGTGCTCAACACCGGGCTCATCGCCAACCCCGCTGTGCCGGCCAAGGACGCCCGTGCCCTCATCGCCGAGCTCAAGGCCAAGCCCGACTCGGCGACGGTCGCGACCGCGGGCATCGGCAGCTACTCGCACCTGTCGGGCGTCTGGTTCAACAACGCGGCGGGCGTGAAGACCAACCTCGTGCCCTACAACAGCAACAGCCCCTACACCGACCTGATCGCCGGCCAGGTGCAGCTCATGTTCGACGGGCTGCCCGCCGCGGCCGCCAACATCCGCGCCGGCAAGCTCAAGCTGCTGGCCATCACCGGCAAGGCGCGCCATCCGAGCTTCCCGGACGTGCCGACCTTCGCCGAATCGGGCCTGCCCGACTACGCGCCCATCGCCTGGCAGGGGCTGCTGGCACCCGCAGGCACGCCGCAGCCGATCATCGACAAGCTGAGCGCCGCGATGAAGAAGGCCTGCGAGTCGAAGGAACTGGAAGAGAAGTGGCGCCAGTACGGCGGCGAACTGCGCTGCAACACGCCGGCCGAGTTCACCGCCTTCATCAATGCCGATCGCGCGATGTGGGGCGCGGTCATCAAGCAGGCCAACGTCAAGCTCGAATGAGTCGGCCAGTCGCCGTATGGCGACCGTCCTCTTGCGACCTCGATGACGGCGGGCTAAGGTCCCTGCACCCCATCCCGAGGACGGTGCGCCATGATTCGCTTGCTCACACGCTGGGTCGCCGTCGTCCTGCTCGTGCTCTCGGCACTGCCCGCACCGGCGGGCACCACCAGTGCGTTCACGCTCGCGGCACAAGGCTACCCGGGCTCGCGGGCCCGCCTGTACAAGGTCTACGTCCCCGATGGTCTCAGCGCTCCGGCGCCGATGGTGATGGTGCTGCACGGCTGCCAGCAGACCCATGACGACGTCCTGCGCGACTGGGGCATGGTCGCTGCCGCCGACCGCTACCGCTTCATCCTCGTCGCGCCCTTCATCACCAGCTACGACGGGCTGCGCAACACCAACTGCTGGGGCTTCTGGCTCGACCAGCACCGCCACCAGGGCCGCGGCGAACCCGAGGACCTGCACCAGATCGGCCTTCAGGTGGAATCGCGCTTCGGCATCGATCCGAAGCGGCGCTACGTGACGGGGCTGTCATCGGGTGCGGCGATGGCGGTGGTGCTGTCCGTCACCCACAACGAGTACTTCGCTGCTGCCGCGAGTGCCTCGGGCCTGCCGTATGGCGAGGACGCGGCCTCGGTGTCGTTCTCGGGCTGCCCGGGCTCCGCCACCTTCCGTCCGGTAAGCCAGATCGTCGCCGCCATGCGCAGCGAGCGCGACAGCCCGTACGCGATCCCGCTGATGGTCCTGCAGAACAACAAGGACTGCACCGTCATCCAGCCCGCGGGGCGGAACATCCGCGACGCCCAGCTCCAGCTCAATGGCGACGCCGCGCACGACACGCCGGCCAGTGCGAAAGCACGCCAGCAACCCTGCGCACCGGTGTTCGGCAACAGCTTCGGATGCGAACAGATCTTCTACACGGGCGATGCGCAGCCGGGCAGCCGCTCGCTGGTCGAAACCGTGTTCTTCGATGGCCCGATCGACACGCCGAACACGAGCGACACCGACCATGGCCACTACTGGATCGGCGGGCAGGACGGCCGCGACGGGCCCTGGGCCATCCGCCAGGGACCGAGCTATCCCGACATCGTGTGGGACTTCTTCTCGCGCCACGCGATGGACACGTCGACAACGCCGCCGCCACCTCCTCCACCGCCGCCCGCTTGCACTTCGGTGAATGCCGCGCCGGGCTCGCATGTCAGCACGGGCCGCGCCGTGCCGGGCGGCTTCTTCAACCTGCGCGCGCTGACGACCGGCGACATGCGCGACATCGGGCTCGTCTGGGACTTCTACTTCTCGCAGGTGCGCCTGTTCCAGGGCACCGGCGGGCGCTGGTTCGCGCAGGCGCCCGCGGGCTGCAATTGACGGGTCAGGCGCGGGCCGGCTCGACCACGCCTTCGGGCCGTTCCTCGCGCCCGCCCGGATGCCGCGCAAAGCGGGCCGGATCGCGGCCGTGCACCGGCGCTTCGCCGGGCCACGGCCAGCCGCCGAACTGGGTGCGGCGGTAGTCGGCCATCGTCTGGGCGATCTCGGCCTGCGTGTTCATCACGAAGGGACCGTACTGCACCACCGGCTCGCCGATCGGACGGCCCTGCAGCACCAGGAACTCGCTCACCTCGTCGCCATTAATCAGCTCCACCGCGGCGTCCGCGCGCAGTTCGATCGCCGCGTGGCCGTCCACGACCTGGCCCGCCACGCACACCGTGCGGCCCTTGAAGAAATAGAGCGTGCGGCGGGTGCCTTGGCCCGTTGCGGCCGGCAGCGTCCAGCGCGCGCTGGGCTCCATGCGCAAGGTCCAGATCGCCACATCCGCGTCGGCTTGCGCGGCCCACGAATCCGGCGGCGGCGCCAGCGGACCGCCTTCGCCCGGCGCGCCGTCCACCGGCCCGATGCGGCCCGCCACGCTGGCGACCTCGGTTTTGCGGCCTTCGGCGTCCGTCGCGGTGAAGTGCGGAATGTCTTCCGACCAGAACATCGTGAAATGCGGCTCCGCCATCTTGCTGCGGGCGGGCAGGTTGAGCCAGATCTGGAACAGCTCCAGCGGGTTGGGCGCGCCCGTGTTCATCAGCGGGAACATTTCCGAATGCACGATGCCCTTGCCGGCGGTGAGCCACTGCACGTCGCCGCCGCCGAAGCGCGCCGCCGCGCCGAGCGAGTCGGAATGGTCGATCAGCCCCTTGCGCACGATGGTCACCGTCTCGAAGCCGCGGTGCGGATGCCCCGGAAAACCGGGCACGGTGTCGCCGTGGTACATGCTCCAGCCGTCCTTGCGGCTGAAGTCCTGCCCCAGGTTGCGGCCCGCGAGCGGCACGTCGGGCCCCATCTGCGCGTTGGCGCGTGGGTAGGCGTCGTCGTGGTAGGCGCAGAACAGGAACGGATCGATCGTTTCCCACGGAAACCCGAGGGCTTTGATCTGGACGATGGGGCTGGCGGTGGTCATGGCGCGCGATTCCTTTGGATTGCCCGGTCGATGCGACAGGGACGGTCCATGGAATATGGGGCCATTCGGCAGCCACGAAAGGGCGGATCGCGCAACGCAGTGGCGTCACGCGTGCAACGATCGTGTCGTGATGCGACGCGAGCCGCGTCAGTGATGGATCAGCAGGTTGATCGAATATGCCGCGGCAAAAACTGCCACCAGCGCCGCGAAGGCGCTGAGCACGACGGACAGTGGGCGCGCATGCCTGATGCGCTTCCAGCGCCTGCTTCTGATGGACATCCGCGTCATGGGTTGAACTGTGCATCTGCGAGGCTGATGGCTCCCTGACGGCGGAAGTGCCTTCTCGTGCCGTATCGCGTATCGTGGCCGGGAGCGTTTTCGAGGCATGTCGAAACAGGAGGTCCGCCATGGATGTCGTGCGTGAGATCCGCGTCTTCAACGAAGGCCGCGACCCGGATCGCCTGCTGCTCAAGTACCGCAACATGCGCGCGAGCCCTTTCGTCTTCCTGCGCGGCACATGTCATCTGTTCTACGACCGGCTCTCCCGCATCGGCGTGCCGCGCGCGGCGCCGCTGACCTGGGTCTGCGGCGACCTGCACCTCGAGAACTTCGGCAGCTTCAAGGGCGACAACCGTCTCGTCTATTTCGACATGAACGATTTCGACGAGGCGGCGTTGGCCCCGGCAAGCTGGGACCTGGTCCGCTTTCTCACGAGCCTCCGGGTCGGCGCGGAAAGCATCCCGGTGCGCCCGCGTGAGGCGCGCAAGCTCTGCGAGATCTTCCTCGACAGCTATGCGTTGGCCCTGTCGGGCGGCAAGGCCTACTGGGTGGAGCGCGACACCGCGCAGGGGCTGGTGCGCGCGCTGCTCGACGGCCTGCGGGAGCGGCAGCGCTCGCAGTTTCTCGCGGGCCGAACGGACATCGATGGCCGACTTCGCGTGCTGCGAACGGACGGCAAGAAGGCCCTGGCCGCATCCGACGAACAGCGGGCGAAGGTGATCGAGGTCGTCGATCGATACGCAGCAGCTCAGGCGAATCCGAAGTTCTACCGCGTGCTGGACGTGGCGCGGCGAATCGCCGGCACGGGCAGCCTCGGTGTGGACCGATATGCCATCCTGGTCGAGGGCAAGGGCTCGACCGAAGGCAACTATGTGCTGGACCTGAAGCAGGCGCTCCCGTCGTCACTGGTGCCGCACCTGAAGGTGCCGCAGCCGAAGTGGAAGTCGGAAGCCCATCGCGTCGTCGCATTGCAGCGTCGCCTCCAGGCCGTCTCGATGGCCTTTCTGCAGCCGGTGATGGTGGACGGATCGCCTTACGTGCTGCGCGGCCTGCAACCGACCGAGGACCGCGTGACATTGGGCGGCAAGTCAGCGCAAGGCGCGACCGATCTCGAAGGCGTGATCGCCGTGATGGGAAAGCTGGTCGCGTGGGCGCAGCTGCGCAGCGCCGGTCGCGAAGGTTCGGCCATTGCCGACGAACTGATCGACTTCGGCAAGCGCAACAAGTGGAGGGCACGCATGCTCGACGCTTCCGTCGAGTGTGCCGCGCAGGTGCGCCGCGACTGGGCGACCTACGCTTCGGCGTACGACGACGGTGCTTTCAACCTCAGTGATGGTGGCCGTGCTCGCCGTGCACGTGGCGATGCGCGATCTCCTCCTCGGTCGCGGCGCGCACGCCCGTCACGGTGACGCTGAACTTCAGCGCCTTGCCGGCCAGCGGATGGTTGCCGTCGAGGATCACCTGCGGACCCTTGATCTTCATCACGTTGAAGACCTGCGGTTCGCCCTCGTCGTTGCGGCCTTCGAGCTGCCCGCCCACCTTCACGCCGGGCGGGAAGTCGCTCTTCGGGATGGTGCGCACCAGGGATTCGTCGCGCAGGCCGAATGCGTCTTCCGGCTGCAGGTTCAACGTGGTCTGGAAGCCGGCTTCCTTGCCGTCGAGCGCCGCCTCGATCTTCGGGAAGGTGTTGTCGTAGCCACCATGCAGATAGACCATGGGGTCGCGGCTCTCTTCGATGAGCTTCTGGGTGGTGGCGTCGGCCACCTTGTAGCGGAGGGTGACGACGGAGTCTTTTTGAATCTTCATAGCGTCGCGCAGCATAAAGGAAGCACGACGATGCCGCGCACGGGCATCGGATTCGCCCTGCGCGGCATTCCGGCAGCGACTCAGAAGTCCTGCGTCACCGGGCGCAGAACGATCTCGTTGATGTCGACGTCCGCGGGCTGCTCGACCGCGTAGACCACCGCGCGCGCCACGGAGTCGGCGGGGATCTGGTTGGCGTCGTAGAAGGCCTTCACACCTGCGGCGCTCTCGGCGTCGCTCGTGCCGTGCTTCAGTTCGGATTCGACCGCGCCGGGCGACACGATGGTCACACGGATCCCGTTGCCGGTCTCGGCGCGCAAGCCTTCGGAAATCGCGCGCACCGCGAACTTGGTCGCGCTGTAGACCGTGCCGATGGGCGTGAACACCTTCAGTCCGGCGACCGAAGCGATGTTGATGATGTGGCCGCTGCCCTGTGCATTCATGCGGGGCAGCACGGCCGCGATGCCGTAGAGCACGCCCTTGATGTTCACGTCGATCGTGCGGTCCCACTCGTCGACCTTGAGCTTCTCGATGGGCGACAGCGGCATCACGCCCGCGTTGTTGACGAGCACGTCGATGCGGCCGAAGGCCTCGACGGCCGCGGAGGCCAGCTTTTCGAGGTCTGCGCGCTTCGACACGTCGGTGGCGACCGCGATCGCGTCGCCGCCGGCCTCGCGGATTTCCGCGACGACCTTGTCGAGCCGGTCGGTGCGGCGGGCCGCGAGCACGAGCTTCGCGCCGCGTGCAGCGAGGTGCCGCGCGGTGGATTCGCCGAGCCCGCTGCTCGCGCCGGTGACGATGGCGACCTTGCCGGCGATGTTGTTCTCGATGGTTGCAGTCATGACAGTTCCTTTGGGACGTGGTTGATGGGATGGCGTCAGTGTGGAAAATCCGCGTGTTTCCGTAAATGGAACTCTGGCGACTTCAGAATTCGCCATTCCGGAATACTGATCCCCGCCCCCGCCCCAACGAACCCACGTGTCCAACCGCCTCGAAGCCCTCCGCGTGTTCTGCACGGCCGCCGATGCCGCGAATTTCCGCGACGCCGCGGTGAGGCTGTCCGTCTCGCCCCAGGTCGTGACGCGCGCCGTGCGGGAACTGGAGGAGGAACTGGGCGAGCCGCTCTTTCACCGCAGCACGCGCGGCGTGCAGCTCACCGACTTCGGGCGGCAACTGGCTGACCGTGCCCGCATTGCGGTCGGCGGCGTGGACGAGCTTTTTCACCGCATCGACCGCCGGGCGCTTTCGCAGCATGCCGGCGTCGTGCGCGTCGCGGCGCCGGGCGTGCTCGGGCGTCGGCTGATCCCGCGGGCGCTGGGGCCGATGTTGCTCGCCCATCCGGGGCTGACGCTGGACCTGCGCCTCTCGGAACAACTCGCCGACGTGGTCGACCAGCAGATCGACGTCGGCGTGCGCATCGGCCCGTTGCGCGACAGCCGTTTCGTCGCGCGCCCCATCGGCAAGGTGCCGCTCAAGGTCGTCGCCGCCCCGTCGCTGATCGCGCGCGTCGGCATGCCGGAGGATGTCGACGCTTTGGCCACGCTGCCCATCACCGCGCTCATCGATGGCAACTCCGGCCGCCCGTGGGCCTGGCTCTTCAGCCGGGGGCGGCACGTGACGATGCCGCCGGCGGCCTTCATCACCGACGACACCGACGCCGAATGCGCCGCCGTGACCGTCGGGCTGGGCTTCGGCCAACTGGTCGCTTCGCTGGCCGAGCCGGGACTGCAATCGGGCGCGCTGGTATCCGTGCTCGACGCCGAGGCGCCGGACCCCTGGCCGATGTACGTCTATCGGTCCCGGCGCTCGCCGGTGCCGGCGCGCGTTCGGCTGGTCTACGACGAGCTGGTGCGGGTTCTGGGCTGAGGCGGTCGGCAGGGACCGTTCGGCGGGCGCGCGTTACTTCGGCGCGACACGCCCTCGCACGCGGCCGAGCGCGCCAACATAATTCGCGGTTTTGCGCAAAAAACTAGCACGAAGTAGTTACATATTCGTGGCGTGAAATCCACAATGTGTATCTTTAGTAATCAAACCGCCAGAGACATCGAATGAATCGCGTGCACCGGATCGTCTTCAACCGCGCCACCGGCGTCTGCCAGGCCGTGTCGGAGACGGCCACCTCCGTGCGGGGCAGCGCGAGCGGCTCCGGGGCCGTGATCTCTTCGGCACCACGCCGGTCGGTGCTCGCTTCGGCTTGCGTCATGGCGCTGGCCGCGATGGCTGCGGGCAACGGATGGGCGGACGGCGGTAACGGTGGCAGCGGGCGCAACGCCGGTGCAGGGGGCGCTGGCGGGACGTTGTCGCAACCGGCGGGCGTTGCTGGCGGGTCGGGGGCGTGGACCTCCTTCACGCAGGGCGGCGGCGGCGGCGGTGGCGCGACCCTGACCACCGGCACGACCTTCGGCGACGGCGCGGCCGGCGGCACGGGCGGCAGCAGCGGCGGTGCCGTGGCGGCCGGCGGCACGGGCGGCACGACCGCGCAGCGCTCCACGAGCGGCAACATCGCCATCGGCGCGAACGCCACCGGCGGCAACGGCACCGCGGGTGCGGCCGCGTCGGCGGTGGTGGGCGGCTTCATCGATGGCGGCGGCGGCGGCGGTGGTGCCGGGGGCGCTGGCGTGGCCACGTCGACCGGCGGCACCGTGGCGATCAACGCGACGGTCACCGGTGGCAACGGTGCTGCCGGTGGCGCGGCTGGCGCGCCCTCGCCTTTCAATCCGACGGCGTGGGGGTACGGTGGCGCTGGCGGCGGCGGACAGGGAGGTACTGGCCTTCTCGTCACCGGTGCGGGCGGCGACGTGACAGTCAATGCGGGCCGGACCGTGGGCGGCGGGACCGGCGGCGCCGGCGGCGCGTCGACCGCGGCCTCGGCAGGCGCAGGCGGGGATGGCGGCGCCGGCGTGCTGCTGACCGGGACGCGGAACCTCACCAACCTCGGCACCATCTCAGGCGGCACGGGCGGTGCGGGCGGTGCGGCCACCCAGGGCGGTACGGCAGGGGCGGCGGGCGCTGGCGGCGTCGGGATCATTGCCACGGGGGGTGGCGTCACGGTCACCAACAGCGGGGCCATCTCCGGCGGCCTCGTGGGCACTGCGCGGGCCGACGCCATCCGCTTCTTCGGCGGCAACAACACGCTGTCGCTTACAGCGGGCTCCGCGATCACGGGCAATGTGGTGGCGACCGCGGGAAGCAACGACCGGTTGATCCTGGGCGGCACGGCCAACGGCAGCTTCAATGCCGCGAACATCGGCAACACGTCGCAGTACCGCAATTTCGCTTCCTTCCGCAAGGAGGGCACCAGCACCTGGACGCTGACCGGCGCGACCACCGCGCTCACGCCCTGGACGATCGCCGGCGGCACGCTGTCGATCGCGACGGACGCGAGCCTCGGCGACAGCGCGGGCCTGCTGACGCTGAACGGCGGCACGCTGCTGACCACCGCCACAACCGCGCCGACGCGCGCAGTCCAGATCGACGCGGGCAACGGCACCTTCAACACCGCCACGAACACCACGTTGACGCTCGGAGGCACGGTCTCCGGCGCGGGTCGACTGATCAAGACAGGAAGCGGCGTGCTCGCGCTCGGCGGCACCGACACCTATTCGGGCGGCACCACCATCTCGGCGGGCACCTTGCAGATCGGTACCGGGGGCAACACCGGCTCGATCGCCGGCGACGTGGTCAACGCCGGCACGCTCGCCTTCAATCGCAGCGACACGTCGACCTTCGGCGGCATCATCAGCGGCGCGGGTGCCGTGAGGCAGATCGGCACAGGGACGACCGTGCTGACAGGCACGAACACCTACACCGGCACCACCACGATCACGGCCGGCACGCTGCAGCTCGGCAACGGCGGGACCACCGGCGAGATCGCGGGCGGTGCCATCGTGAACAGCGGCACGCTCGCCTTCAACCGAAGCGACAGCCGGACCTTCGCCAACGTGGTGTCCGGCACCGGCGGCATCAGCCAGCTCGGCAGCGGCACGACGATCCTGACGGGCACGAACAGCTACGCCGGCACCACCACCATCACGGCCGGGACGCTGCAGATCGGCAACGGCGGGACGACCGGAGCGATCGCCGGCGGGGCGATTGTGGACAACGGCACCCTCGCCTTCAACCGAAGCGACACGCGCACATTCGCCAACGTAATCTCCGGCACCGGTGCCGTGAACCAACTCGGCAGCGGCACTACGGTGCTGACTGGCGCGAATACCTACACCGGCACTACCACCATCTCCGCCGGCAGGCTCCAGATCGGCAACGGCGGCACGGTGGGTTCGATCGACGCGACGGGCGCCATCGTCAACAACGGCACCCTGGCGTTCAACCGGACCAACGCCTTCGCCGTCGGCAATGTCATCTCCGGCACCGGTGGCGTGAGCCAACTCGGCACGGGCACCGTCACCCTCAGCGGCAACAGCAGCTACACGGGCGCCACGACGATCGCGGCGGGGGCGCTCTCGGTCGCCAGTGACGCGAACCTGGGCAACGGCGGCAACCTCGTCTTCAGCGGCGGCGCGCTCAACACGACGGGCACATTCGCCACGAACCGCGCGGTGCAGCTCGGCGCTGGCGCGACGATCAACACGGCGGCGAGCACCACGCTCACGCTGGGCGGTACCGTCAGCGGCGCGGGTCGTCTGACCAAGGCGGGAGCCGGGGTGCTTGCGCTCGGCGGCACGGAAACTTATACGGGCGGAACCACCATCTCGGCAGGCACTTTGCAGATCGGTACCGGAGGCAACACCGGCTCGATCGTCGGCGACGTGGCCAACGCCGGCACGCTCGCCTTCTATCGCAACGACACCGCCACCTTCGGCGGCGTGATCAGCGGCGCGGGCGGCGTCGCGCAGATCGGCGGCGGCACGACAGTCCTGACCGGCACGAACACCTACACCGGCACCACCACCATCACGGCCGGGACGCTGCAGATCGGCAACGGCGGGACGACCGGAGCGATCGCCGGCGGCGCGATCGTGAACAACGGCACCCTCGCCTTCAACCGGACCGACACCCGTACCTTTGCCAATGTGATTTCGGGCGCTGGCGGCTTGAACCAACTCGGCAGCGGCACCACGGTGCTGACGGGCGCGAACACCTACACCGGCATCACCACCATCTCCGCCGGCAGGCTGCAGATCGGCAACGGCGGCACGGTGGGTTCGATCGACGCGACGGGCGCCATCGTCAACAACGGCACCCTGGCGTTCAACCGGACCACCGCCTTCACCATCGGCAACGCCATCTCCGGCACCGGCGGTGTGAGCCAACTCGGCACGGGCACCGTCACGCTCAGCGGCAGCAGCAGCTATACGGGCGCCACGACGATCGCGGCGGGGGCGCTCTCGGTCGCCAGCGACGCGAACCTGGGCAACGGCGGCAACCTCGTCTTCAGCGGCGGCGCGCTCAACACGACGGGCACATTCGCCACGAACCGCGCGGTGCAGCTCGGCGCCGGCGCGACGATCAACACGGCGGCGAGCACCACCCTGACGCTGGGCGGTACCGTCAGCGGCGCGGGTCGTCTGACCAAGGCGGGAGCCGGGGTGCTTGCGCTCGGCGGCACGGAAACTTATACGGGCGGAACCACCATCTCGGCAGGCACTTTGCAGATCGGTACCGGAGGCAACACCGGCTCGATCGTCGGCGACGTGGCCAACGCCGGCACGCTCGCCTTCTATCGCAACGACACCGCCACCTTCGGCGGCGTGATCAGCGGCGCGGGCGGCGTCGCGCAGATCGGCGGCGGCACGACAGTCCTGACCGGCACGAACACCTACACCGGCACCACCACCATCACGGCCGGGACGCTGCAGATCGGCAACGGCGGGACGACCGGAGCGATCGCCGGCGGGGCGATCGTGAACAACGGCACCCTCGCCTTCAACCGAAGCGACACGCGCACATTCGCCAACGTAATCTCCGGCACCGGCGCAGTGAACCAGCTCGGCAGCGGCACCGTCGTGCTCGCCGGCACCAACACCTACACCGGCCTCACGACGGTTTCCGGCGGCAGCACACTGCAGATCGGCAACGCCAGCACGGCGGGCTCCATCGTCGGCGACGTCAGCAACAGCGGCGCGCTCGTCTTCAACCGCTCCAACGCATCCAGCTACGGCGGTGCGATTTCCGGCACCGGCACCGTGACCAAGCTCGGCGCCGGCGTGCTCACACTGAGCGGCAACAGCAGCTACACCGGAACCACCACGATCACCGCAGGTGCGCTCTCGATCGCCAGCGACGCGAACCTCGGCAACGGTGGCACGGTGATCTTCAACGGCGGCGCGCTCAACACCACGGCCAGCCTTGCCACGAACCGCGCAGTCCAACTCGCCGGGGGCGGCACCATCAACACGGGCGCGGCCACGACCCTCTCGCTGCTGGGCGCGGTCTCGGGCACCGGACGCCTTACCCAGGCAGGCACCGGCGTGCTCGTGCTCGCGGGCAACAACAGCTACCGCGGTGGAACCGCCGTCTCCGCCGGCACCTTGTCGATCTCGCAGGACGCGAGCCTGGGCACAAACCTGGGCACTGCGGCCAGTGGACTCACGCTCAGCGGCGGCGGGACGCTCAACACGACCCAAGGCTTCACCTCGAACCGCGTCGTCACGCTCGGCACAGGCGGCGGCAACTTCAACACCAACGCCGCCACGACGCTGACGCTTTCGGGCCAGGTCACGAGCACCGGTGCTCTCACCAAGAGTGGCAGCGGCACGCTGGTCCTGACCAACGTCGGCAACAACTACACCGGCGGCACGATCGTGTCGGGCGGCACGCTCTCGATCGCCGACAACCGGAACCTGGGGGCCACGAGCGGCGGTCTTACGCTCAGCGGCGGCACGCTCGACACCACGCAGACCCTCACCTCGGCGCGCGCAGTGGCCCTCGGCGCGGCCGGCGGGGCGCTCAGCCCCGACAGCGGCACGACGCTGACGCTCACTGGCGTCGTGTCCGGCGCAGCGGGAACGGGTGCGCTCACCAAGAACGGCAGCGGCACGCTGGTCCTGGGCAACGCCGCCAACACTTACACCGGCGGCACCAGGATCACGGGCGGGACGATCTCCGTCGCGCAGAACGGCAATCTCGGCAACGCCAATGGCGGCATCACCTTCGACGGCGGCACGCTCAACGCCACAGGCAACATCGTCGCGGCGACGCGGGCCGTTTCCGTCAACGGCGGTGGCGGCACCCTCAACACCAACGGCAACACGGTGACGCTGGGCGGCGCGGTCACCGGCATCGGCCAGCTGACCAAGCTCGGCAGCGGCACGCTGCTACTGACGGGCGACGACAGCCGCACCGGCAGCACGACCATCTCGGCCGGCACGCTGCAGGTCGGGAACGGAGGCGCCACCGGCTCGATCGCCGGCAACATCGCAAACGCGGGTGCGCTGGTCTTCAATCGCTCGGGCGCGATGACCTATGGCGGCTCGATTTTCGGGACCGGCACCGTGACCCAGGCCGGCACCGGCACGGCCATCCTCACCGGCGTCAGCACGCACACCGGAAACACCAGCGTGACGGGCGGCACCTTGCAGGTCGACGGCGCACTGCTCAATAGCGCAGTCGGTGTCGCTTCCGGCGCGACGCTGGCCGGCGCGGGCACCATCGGCGGCGCTGTGAGCATCGCCAACGGCGCCACCCTGCAAGGCCGCAGCGGCCAGACGCTCACCACGGGCGCCCTCACCCTGGGCAGCACCTCCAGCATCAACGCGACCCTCGGTGCAGCCGGCGCGCCCACGTTGTTCCAGGTGAACGGCGCGCTCACGCTCGACGGGCAAGTCAACGTCACCGACATGGGCGGCTTCGGCGCGGGCGTGTACCGGCTCTTCAACTACAGCGGCGCCTTGGTCGACAACGGCTTGCAGATCGGCGCCGCGCCGACGGGCTCCGTCCTGTCGGTCCAGACCGCCATTCCCAGCCAGGTCAACCTGGTGAACACCGCCGGCCAGACGCTGGCCTTCTGGGACGGCGGCAGCATCGCCCACCTCAACAACGGCATCGTCGACGGCGGCACGGGCACATGGACTGCGACCAGCGGCAACTGGGCGAACCAGGACGGCACGATCGATTCGGTGATGACGCCCCGCCCCGGCTTTGCGATCTTCCAGGGCACCGCGGGCACGGTGACGGTCGACAACTCGCAAGGCGCGGTGGCGGTCACCGGCATGCAGTTCGCCAGCGATGGCTATGTGGTGCAGGGCGGCCCCATCCAGATGACGGGCCCGCAGGCGATCGTTCGCGTCGGCGACGGCAGCGCAACGCCCGTTACCGCGACCGTCCGTTCAGAACTGGCAGGCGCCACACGGCTCGAGAAAACCGACTCGGGCACGCTCGTGCTGACGGCCGCGAACAGCTACACCGGTGGCACGCTGATCTCGGGCGGCACGCTGCAACTCGGCGACGGCGGCGCCACCGGATCGATCCTCGGTGACGTCACCAACAATGGCACGCTGGCCTTCAATCGCAGCGACGTCAACATCTTCGGCGGCGCGATCAGCGGCAGTGGCAGCCTGCGCCAGATCGGCACCGGCACCACCGCGCTGACGGCCGCCAACACGTACGCCGGCGGCACGACGATCGTCGCCGGCACGCTGCAGTTGGGCAGCGGCGGCACGACTGGTTCGATCACAGGGAACGTGACCGACAACGGCACGCTGGCCTTCAACCGCAGCGACGCCGTCAGCTTCGATGGCGTGATCTCCGGCGCCGGCAGCGTGAAGCAGATCGGCACCGGCACTACCACGCTGACCGGCGCCAATACGTACACCGGCGGCACCACGATCTCCGCCGGCACGCTGCAGCTTGGCAACGGAGGGACGACAGGGGCCATCACCGGGACCGTAACCAACAACGGCACGCTGGCCTTCAATCGCAGCGACGCCGTGGCTTTCGACGGCGCGATCTCCGGGACCGGCAGCGTGAAGCAGACCGGCACAGGCGCAACCACATTGACCGCCGACAGCACCTACACCGGCGGCACGACGATATCGGCCGGCACGCTGCAACTCGGCAACGGCGGCACGGCCGGCTCGATCACCGGGAACGTGACCGACAACGCCACGCTGGCCTTCGACCGCAGCGACGCCCTGCGCCTCGATGGCGTGATCTCCGGCACGGGCGACGTGAAGCAGATCGGCACCGGCACGACCACGCTGACCGCCACCAACAGCTACACGGGCGGCACCACGATCTCGGCCGGCACGCTGCAGCTCGGCAACGGTGGCACCACGGGCTCGATCACGGGCGACGTGACCAACAACGGCACGCTCGCCTTCAACCGCAGCGATGCCGCAAACTTCAATGGCGTCATCTCCGGCACCGGCGGCGTGCGCCAGATCGGCACCGGCACCACGACGCTCACCGCCACCAACACCTACGCCGGCGGCACCACGATCTCGGCAGGAACCCTGCAACTCGGCAACGGTGGAACGACCGGCTCCATCACGGGTGACGTGAGCAACAACGGCACCCTGGCCTTCAATCGCAGCGACGCAGTGAGCTTCGAAGGCCTGATCTCCGGCACTGGCGGCGTGAAGCAGATCGGCACCGGCACGACCACGCTGAGCGCCGCCAATGCCTATACCGGCGGCACGACCATCTCGGCCGGCACGCTGATCGGCAACGCGGCCAGCTTCGGCGCCGGCGCGATCGTCGACAACGCCGCGCTCGAGGTCCGACAGCCGACCGACGCCACCTTCACCAACCCCCTGTCGGGCAACGGCCGCTTTACCAAGAGCGGCGCCGGTGCGCTGAACCTCACCGCCGACAGCAGCGCCTTCACCGGCAGCACGCAGGTGACGGCAGGCACGCTCGCGGTCAACGGCGCGCTCGGCGGCACCCTCACGATGGGCAGCGGCACCACGCTGAAGGGCACCGGCACCGTCGGCACCACCGTCGTGCAGGCCGGCGCGACCGTGGCCCCGGGCAACTCGATCGGAACGCTGCACGTCGCAGGCGACATGACACTGGCCGCGGGCTCGCTCTACCAGGTGGAAGCCAACGGCGATGGTCGCGTCGACCAGATCCGCGCGACCGGCGCGATCAACCTGCAAGGCGGCGCCGTCAGCGTGCTGGCCGACGGCCGCTGGAACCCGACCACCACGTACACCATCGTGAGCGCGGGCAACGGCGTGACCGGCCGCTTCGGCGGCGTCACCAGCAACTTCGCCTTCCTCGACCCGACGCTCAGCTACGACGGGCGGAACGTGGCGCTGCGCCTGCAGCGCAACGACGTGAGTTTCGAATCGATCGGCACCACGCCCAACGAAAGCGCGACCGGCGCCGCCGTCCAGGCGCAGACCGCAGGCACCCTCTTCAACGCGGTGGTCCAGCTCGATGCGCCGACCGCGCAGCTGGCCTTCCGCCAGCTCTCGGGCGAGGTGCATGCATCGGTGAAGTCCGCGCTCGTCGAGGACAGCCGCTTCGTGCGCGACGCCAGCCTCAGTCGCGTGCGCCAGGCCCTCGGCGGCGTGGCCGCACCGGCCGACATGACCGCCAACAACGGCGTCTGGGCCTATGCCTTCGGCGCCCGCGGCGACACCGTCGGCGACGGCAATGCCGGTGCCATCGACCGGTCGACGAGCGGCGTGCTGATCGGCGGCGACACGCGCGTCGGCGACGACTGGCGCGTGGGCGCACTCGGCGGCTACAGCTATGCCAACGTCGACGTCGACGGCCGCTTTTCTTCGGCCAGCAGCGACAACTATCACCTCGGCGTGTATGGCGGCCGGCAATGGGGCGCGCTGGGCCTGCGCGCAGGCGCCGGCTACACCGACAGCAGCATCGACACGCATCGCGCCGTCGGCTTCACCGGTTTCGCGGACATGCTGGCGGGCAGCTACAAGGCGCAGACGGCCCAGGCCTTCGGCGAGCTGGGCTGGCGCCTCGACGCGGGCAGCGGCACGATCGAGCCCTTCGCCGGACTGGCGTACGTGCACCTGCACACCGACGGCTTTGCCGAACGCGGCGGCGTCGCAGCGCTCGGCGCCGGCGGCAGCAGCACCGACAGCACCTTCAGCACGCTCGGCCTTCGCGGCAGCAGCCAGGTCGAGATCGGCAGCATGCAGGCCACGCTGCGCGGCATGCTGGGTTGGCGCCACGCCTTCGGCAGCGTGGACCAGACGGCGACGCTCGCGCTGGCAGCACAGCCGGCCTTCACGGTCGCAGGGGTGCCTATCGCGAAGAACGTTGCGGTGATCGAGGGCGGCCTCGACCTTGCGCTCCGCCGTGACGTGACCCTGGGCCTGACCTACATCGGGCAGGTGGGCAGCGGCCTCACCGACTACGGCATCAAGGCCAACCTGCTCTGGAAGTTCTGAGCCCGGAGTGGGCCGGCGCCTACTTCAACTTGCAAACTTGGCGCATGGCGATGGGCCGCGCGGGAGCGACAGTGTCGCTCTCGACTCCGCCCAATAGCCATGAAGCCCAGTCATCTCTTCGACCTCTGCCGCAAGGCCGTGATGGCCTGGATCGACGACCTGGCACCGAGCATGGGTGCCGCCATCTCGTACTACACGATGTTTTCGCTGGCGCCGCTGCTGGTGATCGTCATCGCGATTGCAGGCGCGCTGTTCGGGCGCGAAGCGGTGCAGGGCGAGATCGTCGCGCAGCTCACCGGGCTGATCGGCCGCGATGGCGCGATCGCGGTGCAGGGGCTGGTGCGCAGCGCGAGCGAGCCTGAGCGGGGCCTGATCGCCGGGGTGGTCAGCATCGTCGTGCTAGTGGTGGGTGCGACGACAGTCTTCGCCGAACTGCAGAGTGCGCTCGACCGCATCTGGCACGTGCCGGAAAAAGACAAGCCTTCCGGCGTCTGGGCCGTGCTGCGGGCACGGCTGCTGTCTTTCGGCCTGATCCTGGGGCTCGCCTTCCTGCTGATGGTGTCGCTGATCGTGAGCGCCGCCGTGGCCGCCTTCGGCACCTGGGCCGGCGGGATGCTCCCGGGTTGGGAGGTCCTGCTGCAGGTACTCAACGTGCTCGTGTCGCTGACGATCACGACGCTGCTCTTCGCGATGATCTTCAAGCTCATGCCGACGGCGCCGATCGCGTGGCGCGATGTGTGGATCGGTGCCGCCGTGACCGCGGTTCTGTTCGAGGTCGGCAAGCTGCTGATCGGGCTCTACATCGGCAAGAGCGGCGTCACCGAATCCTTCGCGGCCGCCGGCTCGCTCGTGGTGCTGCTCGCGTGGGTCTACTACGCCGCGCAGATCTTCCTGCTCGGCGCGGAGTTCACCAAGGTGTATGCCAACGAGCACGGCTCGGTCGCAGGCGCCAAGGCCCTGGCCGCCACCAAGGTCATGGCGAAGGAGGCCGAGGCCGGCACGGATCGCGTGCCGACCCCGCCCCACGCTAGACCGCGCCCACACTCCCCGTGATCGGCAGCACGATGCCGGTGATGTAGCTCGAGCAGCACGGCGCCGCGAGGAACACATAGGCCGGCGACAGTTCCTCGGGCTGGGCGGGACGCTTCATGTCGGTGTCCTTGCCGAAGTCCTTAACCTCGTCGCCGGAGCGGTCAGCGGGGTTGAGCGGCGTCCACACCGGGCCAGGCGCCACCGCGTTCACGCGAATGCCCTTGTCCAGCAGGTTGCTGGCGAGCGATTTGGTGAAGGCATGGATCGCGCCTTTGGTCGTCGAATAGTCGAGCAGTTGCGCGCTGCCTTCCAGCCCCGTGACCGAACCTGTGTTGATGATCGATCCACCCTTCGGGAGGTGCGGTACCGCCGCGCGCGCCATCTGGAAGTACCCGACGACGTTGGTCCGCAACGTGAGGTCGAGCCGCTCGTCCGTGATGTCCTCGATGGATGCCGCGTGCAGCTGGAACGCCGCGTTGTTCACGAGGATGTCGAGCTTGCCGAAGGCCTGCAGCGTTTCCTGCACCGCCTGCTTGCAGAAAGCGGGATCGCGCACGTCGCCCGGAATCAGCACGCAGTGCTGGCCCTCGGCCTCGATGCAGCGCTTGGTTTCCTCCGCATCGACCTGCTCTTCCTCGAGGTAGACGATCGCGACTTCCGCACCTTCCCGCGCATACAGCAGCGCCACCGCACGACCGATGCCCGAGTCGCCGCCCGTCACGAGCGCGACCATTCCGTTGAGCTTGCCGCTGCCCAGATAGCCGGAGGCCTTGAAGCGCGGCTGGAGGTCCATGTCGGCCTCGATGCCGGGTTTTTTCAGATGCTGCGACGGCATGGGGTTCTCGGGCTCGGGCACGTGGCCGGCCTGCATCGGCTTCTTGCTCTTGGCCTTGGTGTCGGCGGCGCGGTCCTTGTCGTCCTGCTCGCGCTGCACCTTTCGGTGCTGGACGGCGACGTCGCCGGTGTCGGGACTCGATGGGTCGTGGGGTGAAGTCATTTGAAGCGCTCCTGGAAAGAATGCCCCACCGTAGGCAGGCTTCGCGGTGCGCCGTGTCATCCAAGGCCGCATCCCCCGCGCAGACGTCGATGACGTCCCACAGTGCGCCGGGCCCCGCACCTATCTCGCTTGCCGCGACTTCGCATCAAAGTCCGGACGCTGCGACATGCGGAGTCTTCATGAGCGCCCCTTCGAACCTTGCGACCGGCGGTACCCCACCGACCAGTGAACGCTGGTGGTCGAAGCTCGGGCCCGGACTGATCACCGGCGCGGCGGACGACGACCCCAGCGGCATCGCCACCTATTCGCAGGCCGGCGCCCAGTTCGGCTACGGCGTGGGCTGGACGCTGCTGATCACCTTTCCGCTGATGATGGGCATCCAGCTGGCCAGCGCGCGCATCGGCCGCGTGACCGGCAAGAACCTCACCGAGACCTTCGCGCGCTTTTGTCCCCGCTGGATGGTGGCTTCGCTGGTGCTGCTGCTGCTGGTCGCCAACGTGATCAACCTCGGCGCGGACCTGAGCGCCATGGGCGACTCGGCCGCGCTCGTGCTGCACGGCCATGCGGCCTGGTATGCGGCGGGCTTCGGCGTGCTGTCTCTGTTGCTGCAGGTCTTCATGAGCTATGAGCGCTACGTGCGCGTGCTCAAGTGGCTCACGCTCTCGCTCTTCGCCTACGTGGGCGTCGTCTTTGCGGTCCACGTCGACTGGGGTGAGGCGATGCGCGGCGTGTTCGCGCCGTCCTTCCATTGGAGCAGGGAGTACGTGACGACCATCGTCGCCATCCTCGGGACCACCATCAGCCCCTACCTCTTCTTCTGGCAGGCCTCGCAGGAAGTTCAGGACATCAAGCGCGTCCCCGAGGACCAGCCGCTGCGCATCGCGCCCGAGCAGGCGCGGCGCCAGTTGCGCCGCCTTCGCATCGACACGGCGGTGGGCATGGGGTTCTCGAACCTGATCGCCTTCTTCGTCATTACCGCCGCGGCCGCGACCTTGCATGCGAATGGCCAGACGCAGATCGACTCCACCGCACAGGCGGCTGCCGCATTGCGTCCAATCGCAGGCGACGCGGCCTTCCTGCTGTTCGCGCTCGGCATCATCGGTACCGGCATGCTCGCGCTGCCCGTGCTCGCCGGCTCCGCCGCGGAGGCGGTCGCGAGCTACTTCCACTTGCGCAAGGGCCTGGATCTGACGCCGGCGCAGGGTCGCAGTTTCTACGGCATCCTGGCCGCCGCCATGGCGATCGGCGTCGCGATCAGTCTCTCGGGCCTCAACCCGATCTCGGCGCTCTACTGGGCCGCGGTGATCAATGCCGTCATTTCCGTGCCGGTGATGGCGGCCGTGATGATCGCGGCGTCGAGCCGCAAGGTGATGCGCGAGATGGTGCTGCCGCGCAAGTGGGTAGTGCTGGGCTGGCTTGCCACCGGGGCGATGGGGGCGGCATCCGTGGCGCTGGGCGTGGTTTCCATCGGATGATCGGAAGCACGCAGGAAACTACACTGGCCTGCCGATGCCTGAGGAGCAAGCCATGTCACCCACGGCCCCGATCACCGACGCGAATCCGACCGTCACGGAGATGGAGGCTTGCGTCGCGCGCTTCCGTTCGCTGAGCCCGACCGACGACTACGTCGATTCGTCCATTCCGGGTTGCGAGCGAAGCACCTGGCGCGTCGTTGGAACGCAGCCCGCCGCACCCCTTCCGGCCGAGGACTTTCATCTCAACATCGTGTGCTGCGATCCCGGCAAGTCGGCGCCGCTTCACAACCATCTGACGCAGGAAGTCTTCGTCGCCCTCTCGGGTCGATGGGAGATTTTCTGGGGCCCGGCCGGCGAGCGCAGCGTGGTGCTCGAGACCTGGGACACGATCGCGATACCGCCGGGCGTTTCCCGCGGCTTCAGGAACATCGCCTCCGAGCCCGCCTATCTCATCGGCATCGCCAGCGGGCGCGATCCGGGCAACATCAACTGGCCGCCGCGGGTTCGGGCCGCTGCGGCGGCGGCTGGCGTTCGCTTGCCATAGCGCCCGGCGAATCCACGATTACTTTGCGAAGGGGCCCGTACACCATTGCTGCTCGCAGGGCACGCCGTCGTGGTTTCCATCCATTTGAGTGCCGGGACAGTTCTTCAGGAAGAACGTGGCCTCGCTGCACGAGGTCATCTGCGAGCAATGCGTCCGCCCGTCGCATCGGAAACGGCTGGGCATGGGCTCGGCGAGGACCGGTTCTCGGGTCGGCAGTTCGGCGACTGGCGCCAGACGCACCCGATGCCGCTGGTACTGCGCGTAACCGAAGGCCCCGATGGCGACCACCAGGACGAGGCCGACAAGCCCGCTGACCGGAGAGCGTCGCTCGTAGGTGCGCTTCGACTGGCTACGCGGGTATGTGGATGGCTTTCCGAGCGCCTGCCGATAGACGTTCACCGCCTGCGGCTTTCCGTCCCTGCCGC
This sequence comes from Variovorax glacialis, assembly GCF_051216375.1. NCBI lineage: Bacteria > Pseudomonadati > Pseudomonadota > Betaproteobacteria > Burkholderiales > Comamonadaceae > Variovorax > Variovorax glacialis. Next base: position 353,727 of record NZ_JBPJZT010000006.1, read on the forward strand.
GGCCCAGTTCATAGGTGAGCGTCTCGCCCACCGTTGGACGCGATCCATCTTTTGGAAACGCGCTGATGTGGACGAACAACTCGCGGCCACCGTTTCGCGGCGCGATGAAGCCGAACCCGCGGTCGTCATTCCATCGACTGAGCTTTCCGGTCAGATCCATGTTTCCGCCTCCCCGCGACTCACAGGACAAACGGAACAAGCGCCGCCACGCGCCGGCTATAGGCCACATACGCTTCGCCGAACTGCTCGCGCATCCAGCGCTCCTCGATGCGGAGCTTGCGCCACAAGGCCCAGACGGCCAGCGCGACGGCCACTGCGCCTGCGAGGTCGCCTCGGGCGAAGGCTGAGCCCACGACGCCCAGCAGCAGCCCGGTGTAGATCGGATGACGGACGATGCCGTAGGGCCCGCCGGTGATGAGTTCGTGGCCCTGCTTGAGCGTGACCGTGCCGCTCCAATTCCTGCCCAGATAAACGCGCGCCCAGACGCTGAACAGCAGGCCCAAAAGGGTGACGGCCGCGCCGATCCAGAAGGCCCATGCGGTACGAGGAAGGATGTGTTCCGCGAGGAGCCGGAGTGACGGGTTCGGGATCCACAGGAGGGCCGCAGCCATCGCGAGCGGAACGATGTGCGCCATCCGCGAGCGAACCGACTCATGGCGCACGGTCGCCTTGACGTTGCGCGACATCGCCCACCAATAGGCGGCCCAGCTCAGCCACAGGGCGGGGAACAGGTATCGGTAGACGAGATGCATGGCGAAGGCCCTTGGGTCAGAGCATCTTCCGATAGACGACGAAGCCCGATTTCTCGGCCACCTTGTCGTAGAGCGCCATCGCAACGGCGTTGGTCTCATGGGTCTGCCAGTACACCCGCGCGGCACCGGCGGCCTTCGCTCGTCGATAGACCTCGTCGATGAGCGCGCGCGCGACGCCCTTTCCTCTCGCAGCCTCGACCGTGAACAGATCCTGCAGATAGCAGCTCCGACCGAGCTGGTTGGTGCTGCGATGGAAAAGAAAATGAGCGAGGCCGAGGAGCCCTGATGGGCCTTCGGCCATCAGCGCATGCATGGGCTCGTTGTCGTCGAGAAAACGCGACCACGTCGTCCGCGTGACCCCGGCCGGCAATGCGGTCGCTCCGCTGCGGCCGTAGAACGCGTTGTAGCCATCCCAGAGCGGCAGCCATGCAGCGAAGTCGCCTTCGACGGCCGGGCGGATGATGAATTGTTCAGGCACGAAAGACGACTCCGTGGGCTTCAGCCGGTGGGCCGGTAGACGACGTTGAAACGCTCGCACGCGACAGGCATGGCGAGACTGGGTTGACGGCCCACACGGGCGCACTCACGGCCGAAGTATGCCCAGTGCACGCGGCGCCAATACGCCAACGACCCGTCGCCTTCCCCCTCGGCCGCAGCGAACTCAGCGTTGACTTGCTCGAACGGCATGACTTCGACTTGCAGGGTCTCGATGACGCAGGCAGGGGTTCCATCCCAGTAGGTGACCACGCTGAGGGCGCCCGGCCGGGGTGGGGAGCGACCTGCGCTCTCCAACGACCACACAAGACTGGCGGTAGCCCGCTTGACGTCGGCCAGCACGAGATCGGCCAGTTCGTTGGCGCTGGGCTCGTTGTCGTCGAAGTGGAAGGCCTCCAAGAACCGGGCGGAGCAGTCTTCTCCGACTTCAGTACAGAAGGCGGCCCAGAACATGGCGATGCTTGAAGGAATGTTCACGAGCTCTCACACAGGGGCGGGCGACAGCGTCGAGCGGCAACGATTGCCGGATTCGAACCGACCGGATCATAGGTTCATTGCCGACAGGTGAGCGACGGCCGCGCACGCATGCTTGCGCATCGAAAGCGAGGTATTCCATGAAAGCGCTTCTGACAGCAGTCGCGACGGCCCTGGTGTCCTTGACCGCGCTCGCAGCCGGCGGGCAGCCGACGGAAGCAGAGATTGCCGCGGCATTCAGGAAGGCCGACCCCGACAACGACGGCACGGTCAGCCGAGCCGAAGCCGCGAAGTTCGGCATCTCCAGACAAGCCTTCGACCATGCGAACCCTGACAAGGACGGGACCCTCGACATCAAGGAGTTCATGGCGGCTGTGAGCTATCAGTTCGAGAAGGCCAATCCCGACAAGGACGGAACGCTCGATCGCAAGGAAGCGGCGAACGCGGGCATCAAGGGCAAGAAGACTTTCGATCAGGCCAATCCGGACAACGACGGCACGCTGGACCTGTCGGAATACCTTCGGGCATTGACGCTGAAGGCCAAGTAGGAGCCTTTCGCACGCGGGCAGAGGCGGTGCGCTATGCATCGGCGCGAGCCATCGAAAGCGGCGATTCACCGCTAACATGTGTACGTCCATCCAGTGTCCAGGCGCTGGAGCCCGCATGCCCGCCGCAACATCCTCGTCCCCCGCTTTCACGGTTTCGGTGAAGACGCTCTGCGCGTTCGCCGCGAAGGCGGGCGACCTCGATCTGCGCTTCGTCCCTGCGCCGAGCGCGCAGGAGGGGCAGGCCGGCCATCGCACGGTCCAGGCGCGCCGAGGCCCGGCCTACGAAACCGAGATCTCGCTCGCCTCCCAGTACGAGCGGCTGCACGTGCGCGGACGCGCGGACGGCTACGACCCGCATCGTCGGCGGGTCGAGGAAATCAAGACCTTCCGCGGCGACTTCGAGGCCATCAAGGCCAACCATCGCGCGCTGCACTGGGCACAGGCCCGGACCTACGCCTGGATGCTGTGCGAGCGCGACGCGCTGGAACGGGTCGAAGTGGCGCTGGTCTATTTCGATCTGGGCACGGAACGCGAAGTGGTGCTCGAAGAGGCCTGCACGCGACAGGGCCTGCGCGAGCATTTCGAACTGCTCGGCAGCCGCTTCCTCGCGTGGGCCGAGCAGGAGGCCAGACACCGCGCCGAAGTCGACGGAGCGCTCGGTGCGTTGAGCTTCCCGCACGGCGAATTCCGTTCGGGGCAGCGCGATCTGGCGCAGGCGGTGTACCGCGGTGCGCTCTCGAAGCGCTGCCTGCTTGCGCAGGCGCCCACGGGCATCGGCAAGACGGTCGCCACCCTCTTCCCGCTGCTCAAGGCCCGGCCCGCGCAGAAGCTGGACAAGATCTACTTCCTCACCGCCAAGACTTCCGGCCGATCAATCGCACTGAACGCACTGCGCACGCTGGACCGCGAGCGCGCACCGCTGCGCGTGCTGGAACTCACTGCGCGCGAGAAGGCCTGCGAATACCCCGGCCGCGCCTGCAATGGCGAAGCCTGCCCGCTGGCGCGTGGCTTCTACGACCGGCTGCCGGCCGCGCGCAGCGAGGCGGTGCAGGACGCGTGGCTCGATCGGACCGCCCTGCGGCGCATCGCGCTCTCGCACGAGATCTGCCCCTACTTCCTCGCGCAGGAAATGGTGCGGTGGAGCGACGTGATCGTCGGCGACTACAACTACTACTTCGACGGCAGTGCCTTCCTCTTCGGATTGATGAAAGAGGAGGAGTGGCGCGTCGCGCTGCTGGTCGACGAGGCGCACAACCTGCTGGATCGCGCGCGGGGCATGTATTCCGCGCAGCTGGACGCTTCGACCGTGGATGCCGTGCGCGCGAAGGCGCCGGCCTTCATCAAGACGGTGCTCGGGCAGCTGCAGCGCGAGTGGCAGTTGCTGCAGAGGGACCAGGTCGCTGCCTACGAGGCGCGCGACGAGATCCCCGAGCGTTTCGCGCGTGCCCTGCTGGATGCGGTCGGCACGATGGCGGAGCATTTCACGGCGAGGCCGGACGATGCGCAAGGCCTGCTGCAGGAGTGCTTCTTCGAGCTTCTCCGCTTCGCGCGCCTGGCCGACTCTTTTGGCAAGCATTCGGTCTTCGAGTGCAGCGTGGGCGATGACGGCGCGCGCAGCCTGGCGATCCGCAACCTCGTGCCTGCGCCCTTCCTCCAGAGCCGGTTCGCCGACTGCAGCTCCGCAGCCTGCTTCTCCGGCACCCTGGCGCCCTTCTCGTTCTATCGCGACACGCTGGGCCTGCCGGAGGACACGGCCACGCTCGACGTGGGCTCGCCCTTCCGAAGCGAGCAATTGACGGTGAGGGTGGCGATGGATGTCTCGACCCGCTTCCGCGACCGCGAACGATCGCTGAAGGCCCTGACCGACATCATCGCGAGCCAGTTCGCCGAGCGCCCGGGCAACTACCTCGCCTTCTTCAGCAGCTTCGACTATCTCGCGAGTGCTTCCGCGACATTCGCCGAGGCGCATCCGCAGATCCCTTCATGGTCGCAGTCCCGCGGGATGCGGGAGGCGGATCGCGATGCCTTCCTGGCACGCTTCGCTACCGGCGGCCAAGGCATCGGATTCGCGGTGCTGGGCGGCGCTTTCGGCGAGGGCATCGACCTGCCGGGCGACAGGCTGGTCGGCGCCTTCGTCGCGAGCCTGGGGCTGCCGCAGTACAACGAGCCCAACGAAGTCATGCGCGAGCGCATGCACGCGCTGTTCGGCGACGGCTACGAATACACCTACGTCTACCCCGGCTTGCAGAAAGTGGTGCAGGCCGCCGGCCGCGTCATCCGCACGGAGACCGATGCGGGCGTGCTCTACCTGCTGGACGACCGCTTTGCCCGACAGGAAATCCGCGCGCTGCTGCCCGCCTGGTGGCGCGTGCAGCCGTTGTTCGCGGCGCAGCGGTAGGCGATCAGAAGGCGGGGCCGCGCGTCGCGGCGCCGCGGCCGATCTTGCGGAGCTTGGCGGACAACTGTGTCTGCGTTTCGAGTTCGCGCTGCCAGAGTTCGTAGCCCGCGTCGCTGGGATGAAGGCCGTCTCGCGCACTCATGCGCTGGGGATGGCGCGCGAACGGATCATCCTCGCGCTCGCGGAACAGCGAGACATGCAGGGCGCCGTTGGCCTGCGCCTCGGCCGCGACGATGGCCTGCAGCCGGCGCGATTGGTAGGTCATCCACCAGTTCCACGGCGGAAGGAAGAACTTCGCACTGCCGAGGTTGCCCGGCGGCATGAACACCACCAGGTCGGCCCGCACCCGCGCGCGCTGGGCGACGCGCCGGATTCTGTCGCGCAGGGCCGCATCGCGCGTCATGCGGATGACGTCGTTGCCGCCGCCGACGACCAGCACGGCATCGAAGCGCTCGTCCCCTTTCAGCTGCGAGAGGAAGTCCTCGAACCTCGCGCCGGCATGGCCCCTGTTGACGACGGTCAGCCACGGGTTCGCCCGGCATAGCAGGCCCGGCAGGCTGCAGGCCGGGTCGGTAGCGCCCGTCCCTTCGGCGGTGCTGTCGCCGACCACGAGCAGGCGGGCGCCCTCGGGCCGCGCGAGCTTGTCGAAGGGGTGGCTCTTGCGTGCCAGGCGGGCCGATTCGCGCAGGCGAATGGCGGCATAGCCTGCGGTGGCGGCGGCCAGCCCGACCAGCACGGACAGGCCGGCGATAGCTGCAGTGTTGTGGCGTTTCACGCGCTTTCCTCGTCGAATGTCTCAAGCGTAAAGGTAGCGAGTTCGCCGGCGTGTAGGAAGCGGCCGAACGGCCAGCGTGCGCGCCGTGAAAGCGAGCACTGACACGGACCGCCCGGCTCTTCCTACCCACTGCGCAAGCGAGTTGGCAAACATGGGTTGCTCCAGATCAAAAGGAGCAACACCATGCCAAAGGGTGACAAGTCGTCGTACACGGGCAAGCAGAAGCGCCAGGCCGAGCACATCGAGAAGGGCTACGAGCATCGCGGCGTCGGTAAGGGTGAAGCGGAGCGCCGCGCCTGGGCGACCGTGAATGCGGAGACCGGCGGTGGCAAGAAGAGCAGCTCCGGCCGCGGCAAGGCCGAGAACCATGCGCCGGCCCACAAGGGCGGAAAGCTGGGCGGCGCGGCGTCCGCGTCGCGAAGTGCGGCAGAGCGTTCCGCTTCGGCGAAGAAGGCCGCGGCCACTCGCAAGCGCAACGCCGAGCACCGGAGCTGACCGGCGGCGCCGAGGCGCTTCTCCGCCGGATCAGGCGGGGTCGGCGTCCCAGCGCCTGGTGACTTCGGTGAGCTGAAGCTCGATCCGGAACAGGCGCTCGTTGAGGATCGCGGTCTGCAACCGCAGCGCCTCGATGATCGCGCGCGTCTGCGGATCGGGCGCGTTGTTCGATAGCTCCTGCAGTTCATGCAGCTTGTTGCGCAGTTCGTTGCTCATGTCGAAACTCCATCGGGGGGCATTGGAGCCATCGTAGGGCTTCAGGTCGTCGGGGCCAACTGCGCATGCACGCGCGGTGCCGGACTGAGCCAGAATCCGTGGCTCGTTCCTTCCGACCTCGCTCCATGAACCTTGCCGATTCCTTTGCGGACGTCACCCGTTTCGTCGCGATCCGCCGCGACATCCACGCCCATCCGGAGCTCGGCTTCGAAGAGCACCGCACTTCCGAAAAGGTGGCCAAGCTGCTGGAGGAATGGGGCATCGAGGTGCATCGCGGCATTGCCGGCACCGGTCTTGTCGGCGTGCTCCGTCGCGGCACTGGCACGCGCACCATCGGCCTGCGCGCGGACATGGATGCGTTGCCCTTGCACGAAGCGAACGAGTTCGCCCACAAATCCACCAACGCCGGCCGCATGCACGCGTGCGGCCACGACGGCCACACCGCCATGCTGCTGGCGGCCGCCTGGCACCTGGCGCAGAAGGGCAGCCAGTTCGACGGCACGGTTCACTTCATCTTCCAGCCGGCCGAGGAGATGGGCAAGGCGGGCGCGAAGAAGATGATCCAGGACGGCCTTTTCGAGCGCTTTCCGTGCGATGCGGTGTTTGCGCTGCACAACTTCCCTGTGGGCGACGTGGGGCGTTTCGCGCTCAACGAAGGCGCGCTCATGGCGTCGAGCAATACCTACAGGATCACCCTGCGCGGCCGCGGCACGCACGCCTCGATGCCGCATACCGGCATCGATCCGGTGGCGGCCGTCGTCACGCTCGCGCAGCAGTTGCAGACGATCGTGCCGCGCACCATCGCGAGCACCGAGCGCGCCCTGCTGGCCGTCACGCAGCTCCAGGGTTCGGACGCGCCCAACGTCATTCCCGATTCGGCCACGGTCGGCGGCACGGTGCGTACCTTCTCGATCGACGCACTCGACAAGATCGAGGCCCGCCTACGCACGGTCGCCGAGGGCGTGGCCGCTGCCCACGAGTGCACGGCGGAGATCATCTTCAACCGTGCGTCGCCGCCAATCGTCAACCATGCGGCCGAGGCCCGCTTCGCGGCGAGCGTGATGCGTGAAGTGGTGGGCGACGACATGGTGACCGACGACTTCCCGGCCGTGATGGGCGCGGAGGACTTCGCCCACATGCTGCAGGTACGACCGGGCTGCTATGCCTTCCTCGGCAATGGCGACGGCGACCATCGGCTCGACGGCCATGGGCCCGGGCCCTGCATCATCCACAACACCTCGTTCGACTTCAACGACGAGATCATCCCGATCGGTGCCAGCTACTTCGTGAAGCTGGTGGAGCGTTGGCTCCCGGTCGGCGCCGGCGCCTGATCCCCTCCACCGATACGGAAAGTGCTCTCAACGATGACGTTTCACTCCACACGACGTTCGGCCGTTCTCGCGGCAGCCAGCGCACTGGCGCTCGGGGCCGTGGGCCCTGCCCTTGCGCAGCAGCGCGTGATCCACATCGTCGTGCCCTTCGGCACGGGCGCGGTGCAGGACACGGTCGCGCGCGCCTTCAACAGCGAACTCGGCACCGCGCTCAACGCCGCGGTGATCGTCGAGAACCGCGCCGGCGCGGGCGGCACGGTGGGCGCGGCCATCGCGGCCAAGGCCCCGGCCGATGGCAATACGCTGGTGCTCGCGGCGGCCAGCCATCACATCGCGGGCTTTCTCTACAGCAAGCTGCCCTACGACCCGCTGAAGGACTTCGTGGGCGTCGCGAACATCGGCAACGCCGGCTACGTGCTGGCGGTGGCGGGCGACCTGAACGTGTCGAGCACGGCCGACTTCATCAAGCTGGTCAAGGCCAATCCGGGGATGTTCAACTACGCATCGGCCGGCAATGGCAGTGCCACGCACCTGGCGATGGCATCGTTCCTCGCCAAGGCGGGCCTGCACATGACGCACATCCCGACCAAGTCGACCGGCGAGGCTGTGAACGAAGTGCTCGCGGGCCGCGTTCAGGCGGTGATCTCGTCGAGCATCGGCGTGATCGGCTTCCAGAACGATCCCCGCATGAAACTGCTGGCCTCCACCGGCCAGGAGCGCAGTCCCTTCCTGCCGAACCTGCCGACTGTCGCGGAGAGCGGCCTGCCGGGCTACGCCTTCGATTCCTGGATCGGCCTGCTCGCGCCGGCGGGAACGCCCAAGGCGGAGGTCGACCGGCTCAACGCCGCGACCAACAAGGTGCTAGCGGATCCGGCGATCCAGGAGCGTTTCAAGCGCCTGGGCGTCGAGCCTCGCAGCCAGAGCGCCGAGGCGTTCCAGAAGCTGTTGCGCGCCGACTGGGATGCGATGGGCGCGGTGGTCAAGGCGTCGGGCGCGAAGGTCGACTGACGCCGTGCCGCCGCCCTAGCCGTGCGGACTTGCCGGCAAGGTCTTGAGGTACAGGAACAGTGCGCGCACGTCGGTGTCGCTCATCGCGCTGAGCGAGCCGAAGGGCATCACCTTCACCGGCGTGCCGTCGGGACGCTTGCCGCTCTTGAACATGGCGGCGAACGCGTCGGCATCGGCGTAGCGTGTCATCGCGGTGCCCTCGCCCGGCGTGAGATTGGCCGCGGCCGGCCAATCCGGTGGGCCGCCGGGAATCTTGCCCCCACTGAGCTTGGCGCCGTGGCAGCCCTGGCACATGTTGGCGACGTAGGCGCCGTGCGTCACGTTCACGCCGTCGGGCACGGGCTGCTCGGGCGGCCGCACGTGGTCGATCTTGGAGGCGGCATCCTGTATCAGGCCGAAGCCGTAGAAGGCGCGCACGGGCAGGGGCAGGTCGAGCACCGGGCCGCCCCCGGATGCGGGCGCCATGTGGCGCAGGTAGGCGACCAGCGAAGCCAGGTCGTCGTCGGTCAGGCGGTTGTAGTCCTCGCTGGGCATCACCATGAGCGCGTGGCCCTTCGGGTTGACGCCGTGGCGGATCGAACGCACCCAGTCCTCGGGCGTGTAGCCTGCGACGACGTTGCCCGGGCCGGGGCTGATATTGGGGCCTGCGATCCGCATGCCCTTCCCGTCGTCGACGAACACCGCGCCACCGCCCTTCGCGCCGTGACAGTCGACGCAGCCGCGCGATGCGAAGAGGTAGCGTCCCCGTTCGAGCGACGCGGCGTCATCGCGAAAGGGAACGCCTTGTACGGCGATGTCGACCTTGCGCTCCATCTTGTGGCGCGCCAATTGGTCGCCCGTGAAGAGTGCTGCCGCGGCGAGTGCAAGAAGTGCCACCAGCGCGACGACGATGCGCTTCAGCCAGCGCTTGCCGGCCGTCGTGCTCACGCCAGCACCTTCAGCGCAAGCGAGTAATGGCGCTCATTCATGGATTGAATGTTCAAAAAAATGCATGATGGCGTCAATTTTGAAGCAGCGTCAATATCACTTCTGCCGGGGGCCCTGGCCGAAAGTGTGTGGTGGCCGCGCGCGCAGCGGCCTGAGCGCGCTCAAGGGGCGGGCGTGTCGTCTAGCGGAGGACAGGCCCATCCGAGCAGTTCGGCGAGCCGCTGCACGATCCAGCGCCCTTCGACGCCCGAAACGCCCGCATCCGGCGATTCCAGGCCCGCAAGAATCCGGCGCAGGATTTCGCTCTCCGACGGCACTTCGGCGTGATGCAGGATCTGCGCGTGCTGCACCAGATGGTTGGCAAGGTCCTCGCAGACTTCGTAACGCTGGCGCACGACGGCGAGCGGCTCGCTCAGGCGCTGCCTGCCGTCGGTGAACACCGCGAAGAACGAGGGAGGATTGTCGATCTGGTAGTCGTCGGCCATGGTTCGGGACCATCCAAAGAAAAACGCGCCCGGAGGCGCGTTTTGGCTAGAAGAGGCAAAGCTCGGCGATCGCGAAGGCTATCAGCCGCCCTTCTTGGCCCGCTTGCCGGGGTTCTTCTTGCTGCGGGTCGCGGTGCCGCGTTCGAGGCTGACCTTCTGGCCGCCGCCCGACTTGGGAACGTTGTAGCCGGCCATCGGAACGGGCTTGGGGGTGGCAATGCGGTCTGCCTCGGTGCGGATTTTCTTGGGCATGGAAAGCTCGGTAAAAAGAATCGAAGGACGTAATTAAGCCACATCGTCGAGCAGCCGCACTTTGACGGACTTGCCCTTGACGCGGCCGGTGGAAAGCTTGTGCACGGCCTCGCGCGCAATGCGCCGGTCGACCGCCACATAGGTGGAGAACTCGTTGACGTTGATCTTGCCGACCTGCTCCTTGGCGAAGCCGGCTTCGCCGGTCAGCGCGCCGAGCACGTCGCCGGCCCGGATTTTCTCCTTGCGGCCACCGACGATCTGCAGGGTGGCCATGGGCGGCTGCAGGGGCGTCGGATCGCCGGCGAGTTCCGCCAACGGATGCCATTCGGATTCACGGCCTTGCAGTTGCTCGATTTTCCCGACGCTGCCCATCTCGTCCATGCTGGCGAGGCTGAGCGCCAGGCCTTCGGCATCGCCGCGGCCAGTGCGACCGATGCGGTGGATGTGGATCTCGGGGTCGGGCGTGACGTCGACGTTGATCACCGCTTCGAGCTGGGCGATGTCGAGGCCCCGTGCCGCCACGTCGGTGGCGACCAGCACGGAGCAGCTGCGATTCGCGAACTGCACCAGCACCTGGTCGCGCTCGCGTTGTTCGAGTTCGCCGAAGAGCGCCAGCGCGCTGAAACCTTGCGCCTGCAGTACCTGCACGAGGTCGCGGCATTGCTGCTTGGTATTGCAGAAGGCGAGCGTGCTGAGCGGGCGGAAGTGGTTCAGCAGCCGGCTCACCGTATGGAGACGTTCGCTGTCGTCCACCTCGTACCAACGCTGCCGGATCTTGGCTTCGTCATGCTGGGCCTGCACGGTGATCTGCTGCGGGCTCTTCATGAACTGCGCGCTCAGCTTGGCGATGCCTTCGGGGTAGGTGGCCGAGAAAAGCAGCGTCTGGCGCTCCTTGGGGCATAGCCGCGCGACCTTGGCGATGTCGTCGAAGAAGCCCATGTCGAGCATCCGGTCGGCCTCGTCGAGCACCAGCGTATTGAGGGCTTCGAGAGAGAGGCTGCCGCGATCGAGGTGGTCCATGATCCGGCCCGGCGTGCCGACCACGATGTGCGCGCCATGCTCGAGGCTGGCGAGCTGGCCGCGCAACGCGACACCGCCGCAGAGGGTGACGACCTTGACGTTTTCCTCGGCGCGCGCGAGACGGCGGATTTCCGTCGTCACCTGGTCGGCCAGTTCGCGGGTCGGGCACAGCACCATGGCCTGCACGGCGAAGCGCCGCGGATTGAGGTTGGCCAGCAATGCCAGGGCAAAGGCCGCTGTCTTGCCGCTACCGGTCTTGGCTTGCGCGATGAGGTCCTTGCCGAGCAGCGCCACGGGCAGGCTGGCCGCCTGGATCGGCGTCATCTGCAGATAGCCGAGCTGCGTCAGGTTCGCCAGCGTCTGTGGCGAAAGCGGCAGCGTGGCGAAGTCGGTGGCGGGACCGGTCACTGCGGGATTCAGCGGCGCTGCGAGTTGTTGCCGCCGCTGTTCACCGGCGGAGGACCGCGGCGTTCAAGGTGGCGGAACGTGATGCGGCCCTTCGTCAGGTCGTAGGGCGAAAGCTCCAGCGACACCTTGTCGCCCGCCAGGATGCGGATGTGGTGCTTGCGCATCTTGCCGCCGCTGTAGGCGATGAGTTGGTGGCCGTTGTCGAGCGTCACGCGGTAGCGCGAGTCAGGCAGGACTTCGGTCACTGCGCCGTTCATTTCGATCAGTTCTTCCTTGGGCATGAATTACCTTCTTGAATGGTTATCGTGATTGGATAGGAAAAAGGGGGGGCGGTTCAAGCGGCGCAGTGCACTCGCGGGGCCGTGCGTTCGCGCACCCAGCCCAGGCCCTGCTCGACGGCATAGCGCACGGCGGCGGCACGGTTTCCGAAGCTTGGGGTCAGGCGGATGACGCGATCGTGCGTGCCGCTTCCCTGGCCGGATCGGATCGATACGGAAGCCGCGAAGCGGCCGTCGTCCAGGTCCTTGATGAGCGGTGAGACGAGATACTTGCCCACTGCAATGCTGTGTTGAATGATGTCCATGAAAGCCTTGCACTCCGCGACGCCGCGTTGCGCTGAAAACAATTGAAAAAAACGAGCGCAGGCCGGCCGGAAAAGGCGCCCACCGGAGCGGACAGCGCGCTGTTCGCTTCAACAAGTACGAAGGCAGTGGTGGCAATCATGGGCGCCCGATCTGGCGCACCAACACACTGTGAGAGCCGGCTTGAAACAAAAGGGCCTGGAAACTCCAGGCCAGCCAGCGAATTGACGAAGTGCTTCGTCGTGGTATCGAAACGAACCCTTGATTCTAGCCGATCTGGCACGACAGTTGCTATTTCATTCGCGTGACAGCGCGACCCTCGGGCAATCGTCACCCATCGCCAGCGCATCGCATCGGTCCTCGCATCTTGCTGCCGGCGGAAGAGACCCGGACTTGCGAGCGCAGCGCTTGCGGCGCACCATGGAGTCCATCGTTCCAAGGAGCGCGGCCATGCAAGTGCAAGGATCACCTGATCGGTCTTCGCGGGGCTGGCTTTCAGGCGCGCGCGTTCGTTGGATCGGTTGCCTGCTGGCGAGCAGCGCCGCGCTCGTGTGCCTGCCGGTCGCTCCGGCCCCCAACTCACCGGAAAGCAAGTCCGCCAATGCGCAGATCCGGGCGCTCAAGCGTGCCGGCGATGCAGTCGTCGCCGTCAACGTCACCGCGACCGAAGGTGCCACCTCGGCCGACAGCCTGGGTCAGCGTCGTTCGGGTTCCGGCGTGGTCATCGGTTCCGACGGACTGATCCTCACCATTGGGTACCTGCTGCTCGAAGCCGAAACCATAGAGGTCATTACCCAGGATGAGCGTGTCCTGCCCGCACGCCAGGTGGCCTATGACATCGCGACCGGGTTCGGGCTGCTTCGCCCGCTGGTGCCGCTGCGAGGGGTCGAGCCCGTTCCGCTGGGGGGGGTGTCCACCCTGAAGGCCGGGCAACCCCTGCTCGTCGCCACCGGCAGCAGCAGCGGGACGGAGGTGGGTTTCACCCTCCTGGTCGGGACGCGACCGTTCTCGGGTTACTGGGAATATCACATTGAGGCCGCGATCTTCACCAGCCCGCCGGTGTCGAATCACAGCGGCGCATCGCTCTTCAACGCCAACGGCGAGTTGCTCGGCATCGGCAGCCTGTTCGTGCTGGAAGCCGAGGGGCCGGATCGGACCTTGCCCGGGAACATGTTCGTGCCGGTCGACCTTCTGCGGCCGGTGCTCGCTGAGATGGAGTCCACGGGGAGGAGTCGGGCCAGCATCCGGCCGTGGCTGGGCCTGTCGTCCTCGGAGCGCGGGGGGCACGTGGAAATCGTGCGGGTCGACCGCTCTGGGCCGGCGCTCGAGGCCGGCCTCCAGCCGGGCGATGTGGTGTTGGAGATCGACGGGATCCAGGTCACGACGCTCGAGGCCTTCTACAAGCAGCTATGGAAGCGTCCGGGCGCCGATGCGGATGTCGAGCTGACAGTGCAGCAGGGTTCGGAGGTGCGCAAGGTCAGGGTGCACGCGGTCGATCGCATGCAGACTCTGCGCAAACCCGAGGGGATCTAGAGCTCGCCCCAGGCTTCGCGCACTTCGTGTCGCTTCGCCTTCCCCCTGACCGGGGGCAACACCGGCGGACCGGCGGAGCCGGATCCGCGGTGTTTTGCGAACGGGCCTTGCTTCGCGGCCTTGTGCTCAGGCGATGCCTAGGGTCTTCTTGTTCGCTGCCGTGTCGACGCTGCCTGCCGCGAAGTCGTCGAAGGCGCGGTCGGCTACGCGGATGATGTGCTTGGCGATGAACTCGGCCCCTTCGCGGGCGCCGTCCTCGGGGTGCTTGAGGCAGCACTCCCATTCAAGCACTGCCCAGCCGGGGAAGTCGTAGGCGGCCATCTTCGAGAAGATGGCGCCGAAGTCGACCTGGCCGTCGCCCAGCGAGCGGAAGCGGCCGGCGCGGTTGAGCCAGGACTGGAAGCCGCCGTAGACGCCCTGCTTGCCGGTCGGGTTGAACTCGGCATCCTTCACGTGAAAGATCTTGATGCGCTCGTGGTAGTGGTCGATGTAGTCGAGGTAGTTGAGCTGCTGCAGCACGAAGTGGCTCGGGTCGTACAGCAGGCAGGCGCGGGGATGGTTGTTCACGCGGTCGAGGAACATCTCGTAGGTCACGCCATCGTGCAGGTCCTCGCCGGGATGGATCTCGTAGCAGACGTCGACGCCGGCCTCGTCGAAGCGGTCGAGGATCGGCTTCCAGCGTCGGGCGAGTTCGTCGAAGGCTTCCTCGATGAGGCCCGGTGGGCGCGGCGGCCACGAATACAGGTAGGGCCACGCCAGGGCGCCGGAGAAAGTGGCATGGGCCGTCAATCCGAGGTTGGCCGATGCCTGCGCGGCGTAGTGCAGCTGTTCGACGGCCCACTTCTGGCGCTTGACCGGGTCGTTGCGGACTTCGGGCGCGGCGAAGCCGTCAAAGCCAGCGTCGTAGGCCGGATGCACGGCAATCAACTGGCCTTGCAGATGGGTGGACAGTTCGGTGATCTCGAGCCCGTGCTGTGCGAGAGTGCCCTTCACTTCGTCGCAATAGGTCTTGCTCTCGGCAGCCTTCGCGAGATCGAAGATGCGGCCGTCCCAGCTCGGAATCTGCACGCCCTTATAGCCGAGCCCCGCGGCCCAGCCGGCGATGGCGTCGAGCGAATTGAATGGGGCAGTGTCGCCCGCGAACTGGGCCAGGAAAATGGCAGGTCCCTTGATGGTCTTCATCCGTTGTCTCCTTGTCGTTCGGTGCAAATGATGCACTCGTTTGCGCCGACGCAACGCAAGGCGCCGTCCGACACGCCCCATTGGTCGATGGTGTGTGCGCTCCGCGATGGAACAACTCACAATGGATCTCTTTCCAACCGGGGGCGACGCGGCTCGCGCGGCGGCCCGAAAGAGCGATGTCACAAACGGTTTCCGGGCGCCTGAAGATCGGCTTGTCCGCCTGCTTCTCCCACGCTGATCCTGCACGGTCCCTGTTCACGAACAAGACGCTGCAGTATGTGGAGCAGTCGATCGCCCACTGGTTGATGTCGGCCGGCGCGATGGTGGTCATGGTCCCCTGCCCCACCGGCGAGACGGCGCGCGGCGATACCAAGCTCTCCCACTACGCCGAATGGCTCGACGGTGTCGTGATGCACGGCGGCGCCGATGTCTGGCCCGGCAGCTACGGCGAGGTGCCGCTCAAGGACGCATGGATCGGCGACCGCGTCCGCGATCTCTACGACCTCGCGCTGGTCGAGGCCTTCGAGGAGGCCGGCAAGCCGATCTTCGGCGTGTGCCGCGGCTTGCAGTTGATCAACGTGGCCTTCGGCGGGACGCTCTACCAGGACATCGAGGCGCAGCATCCCAACGCGCAGCGGCACCGCGACCCGGTGACCTACGACCAGAATTTCCATGAGATCCGCGTCAGCCCCGGATCACGGCTTTCGAGTCTCTATCCCGGCATGGAGACGGCGCGGGTCAACAGCATTCACCACCAGGGGGTCAAGGATCTGGCGCCCGGCTTCGAGGTCGAGGCCTGGAGCCTTCCGGACCATGTGGCCGAGGCCATCCGTCGCCGTCCGGAGCGTGGGCGCAGCTACATCGCGGCCACGCAGTGGCATCCGGAGTTCCATCAGTACGGCGCGACCGATACGGTGGACGACACGGCCATCCTGCAGGACTTCCTGTGGGCTTGCGCGACCGCGAAGGTCAGTCCGCGCGGGCCGTTGCGCACCGCCCCCGGCCGCATCCGCAACCGGGCCGCGCGTCTGTTGCGCCAGGCGCTGCTGATGGGCTAGCGGCTCTGGTTCCTGGTGTGGCTCACGCCGGCATCGATCGTGCCGAACACGGTGATGCCGCTGCCACCGGTGTCGTCCGTGCTCGCCGAACCACCGCCGCGCGACGCGCAGCCGGCAAGGAGACATAGGGCGAGCGTGAACGAGATGGCGAAGAACTGCTTCATGTGAATCTCCCGAGTCAGGCCAGGTGCTTGCCGACGATCCCGGCTAATTCGAACATCGTGACCTGGTCCTTGCCGAACACCGGCTTCAGCTTGGCGTCGGCGTTAATGGCACGCTTGTTGGTCGCATCCTGCAGGCCGTTGGCCTTGATGTAGTCCCACAGCTTCTTGATGACCTCGGTGCGTGCCACGGGTTCCGCGCCGATCACCGCGGCCAGCGCGTCGCTGGGCTTGAGGCCGGCGCCGGGCTTGCGCGGGGCCTTCGGGGCAGCGGTTTTCTTGGCCGCGACCTTCTTGGCCGCGGGTGTCTTCGCGGCCGTCTTCTTCGCCGCGACCGGCGCCGCCGCCTTGGTGAAGGTCTTGCGCGGCGGGAACTTGCTGGTCCGGGGCTCGAACTCGAAGGTCACCTTGCCCTCTTCCTTGTTCCATGCCAGGAAGGCCTTGAACGCACGGCGCGTGCGCATCGAGACGAACTTGTCGAGCAGGTCGGTCTTGCCGGTGGCGAGCAGCTTCTCGACCTGGGCACGCTCCACCGGCTGCTGCAGGATGATCTTGCCGGTCTTGAAGTCGCAGCTCGGCGTGGGCTGCGCTTCCGTCGGCACCGACTTCTCGCACACATAGTTGCTGCCGTACTCGAACACGCGCGAGGCGCATTTCGGGCACGGGCCGAGCGACTGCTGGCCGGCGAAGTCGACGATCTCCCCGGTCTCGGCGTTCTTGTCGTCGCCGAAGTCGAACTCCAGCTTCCAGTTCTTCGCATCGTCGTCGAACTTGAGGATGATCTCGGAGGTGAAGGGCCAGCCGGCCTTGGAGCGGAAGCCTTCCAATGGGCCGATGTGCTTGTCGCGCAGCAGTTGCTCGGCCTCTTCCACCTCGAAGGTCCGGCCCGCAGGCGATTTGCCGAAGGAGAAGCCGCAAGGCTCCTGCCCCGGCTTGCCGGTGCAGGTGTAGCGACGGTAGTTCTCCCTCACGACGCCGCCGCAGTTGGGGCACGGCGTGGCGAGCGTGGCGTAGTCGCCGGGCACGGTGTCGCGGTCGTACTCCTTGGCCTTCTTGACGATGTGTTCCGTCATTTCGGCGATCTCGCGCATGAAGGCTTCCCGGCTGAGCTTGCCGTGCTCCATCTGCGCGAGCTTGTATTCCCATTCGCCGGTCAGTTCGGCCTTGGAGAGTTCCTCCACCCCGAGGCCACGCAGCAGCGTCATGAGCTGGAAGGCCTTCGCGGTCGGGATCAGCTCCCGGCCTTCACGGTGCATGTACTTCTCGGCCAGCAGGCCTTCGATGATGGCCGCGCGCGTGGCTGGCGTGCCGAGACCCTTCTCCTGCATGGCCTCGCGCAGTTCGTCGTCGTCGATGGTCTTGCCGGCGCCTTCCATCGCGCCGAGCAGCGTGGCTTCCGAGTAGCGCGCCGGGGGACGCGTCTTCAGGGCCTTGGGGTCCGCGGACGCGACCTTCACCACTTCGCCGGGCTTCACCGGCACGAGGCGCTTGCCGTCCTTGTCGTCTTCCTTTTCGTCGTCCTGGGCTTCCTTGCCGTAGATGGCGAGCCAGCCCGGCTTGACGAGCACCTTGCCGTCGGTGCGGAACGGATACTTCTTGCCAGCTTGCTCGACGGTGCTGATACGCGTCGTCACCTGGTATTCGGCGCTCGGGAAGAACACCGACATGAAGCGACGGACCACGAAGTCGTAAAGCTTCTGCTCTGCGTCGGAAAGGCCGCTCGGCGCTTGCAGGGTCGGGATGATCGCAAAGTGATCGCTGACCTTGGCGTTGTCGAAGACGCGCTTCGAGGGCTTGACGTAGTTGCCGTCGATCGCCTGCTGCGCAAAGGGCGCCAGGTGGCGCATGCCGCTGTTCGCCAGCATGCCCATGGTCTGCTTGACGACCGGTAGGTAGTCCTCGGGCAGCGCGCGCGAATCGGTCCGCGGGTAGGTCAGGGCCTTGTGGCGCTCGTAGAGGCTCTGCGCCAGTGCCAGCGTGGTCTTGGCGCTGAAGCCGAAGCGGCCGTTGGCCTCGCGCTGCAGCGAGGTCAGGTCGAAGAGCAGCGGCGAAGCCTGCGTGGTGGGCTTGCTTTCTTCGGTGACGGTGGCGGGCTTGCCGCGTGCGGCATCGGCGATCTCGCGGGCTTCACGTTCGTTCCACACGCGGTCGGCGCGCTGCTCGGGGTCCGCCACGCCGTCGGGTCCGGGTGGCGGCTTCTTCCAGCTCGGATCGAACCACTTGCCCGGGTACTCGCCCGCCTCGGCCAGGAAGCTGCCATGCACTTCCCAGTAGTCGCGGCTGACGAACTTGCGGATCTTCTCCTCGCGCTCGACCACGACCGAGAGCGTCGGCGTCTGCACCCGGCCGACGGTGGTCAGGAAGAACCCGCCGTCGCGCGAATTGAACGCCGTCATGGCGCGCGTGCCGTTGATGCCGACCAGCCAGTCCGCCTCCGAGCGCGAGCGCGCCGCGTCGGCCAGGCCCTGCATCTGCTGCTCGCTGCGCAACTGGTCGAAGCCGTCGCGGATCGCCTGTGGCGTCATCGATTGCAGCCACAGGCGCTTGACCGGCTTGCCCAGCGGCGACTTGCCACCGGCGTACTGCTCGATCAGGCGGAAGATCAGCTCGCCCTCGCGGCCCGCGTCGCAGGCATTGACGAGTTGCGTCACGTCCTTGCGCTTGGCCTGCTTCACGACCGCATTGAGGCGGGTCTTGGTCTTGTCGACCGGCTTGAGGTCGAAGCGCGGCGGGATCACCGGCAGGTTGGCGAAGCTCCACTTGCCGCGCTTGACGTCGAACTCCTCCGGCGCCTGGATCTCCACCAGGTGGCCCACGGCGCTGGTCACGACGTACTTCTCGTTCTCGAAGTGTTCATCGTGCTTGTCGAACTTGCCAGCCACGGGCGTGAGCGCCCGGACGATGTCCTGGGCCACCGACGGCTTCTCTGCAATCACCAAAGTCTTCATTGACTCGTCATCCTAAAAATTCTGTTCTTCACCACCATCGCCGAGGCGCCGGCCCTCAGGCCGCCGCCGGGCCGCCCCAAGGCGGCCTGCGGCCCCCTCGGGGGGCAGCGACGACACGCAGTGCGGGAGCGTGGGGGCCACATCTACAATCTGGCGCTTCTCGCGTGCGTACGCGCACGCGCATGCGTACATATTCAAACTAACAGACTTCGGCGATGCCATCCAAATCCCCCAATTCCGGCGGCCGCCGCATCCAGACCCGGCGCTCCGGCGTCCATGGCAACGGCGTCTTTGCCGTGCAGGATATAGCGGAGGGCGAAACGCTCATCGAGTACAAGGGTGAGGTCATCACCTGGAAGGAAGCGCTGCGCCGCCATCCGCACGACCCGACCCAGCCCAACCACACCTTCTACTTCCATATCGATGACGGCCGTGTGATCGACGGCGGCGTGAACGGCAATGCGGCGCGCTGGATCAACCATTCCTGCGAACCGAGCTGCGAAGCCGACGAGCAGGACGGCCGCGTCTTCATCAAGGCCCTGCGCAACATCGCAGCCGGTGAGGAGCTCAGCTACGACTACGGACTGATCATCGACGAACCGTACACGAAGAAGCTCAAGGCCGAGTTCCCCTGCTGGTGCGGCTCCGAGAATTGCCGCGGCACGCTGCTGGCGCCGAAGGAAGACAAGGACAAGAAAAGCAAGAGGAAGGACAAGAAGGCTGGCAAGAAGAGCGAGAAAAGCGGGAAGAAGCTCAACGGAAAGGCCGGTGAGCCCCTCAAGGGTTCGAAGAAGGCCAAGTCGGGCAAGGGCGAAAAGTCCGCCAAGTCCGGCAAGCGCTGACATGGTCGGGCCCTGGTTCGAGGACGAGATCGCCGGCGCACTGGCGCCGCTGTTGCCCGGGCTGCGCGTCGAAGTCGTCGCCGAGATCGACTCCACCAACACCGAATTGATGCGGCGCGCCCGCGACGGACGGCGCGAACCGGTGCTGCTGGTGGCCGAGCGGCAGACCGCCGGACGGGGCCGGCTGGGCCGCCAGTGGCAGAGCGCGCAAGACGGGCTCGAACCCGCATCGCTGACTTTTTCGCTGGGCCTTCCGCTGGCGCCGCGAGACTGGTCGGGCCTGTCGCTCGCAGTAGGCGTGAGTGTTGCGGAGAGTCTCGATCCATCCATCGCCTCGGGTCTTGCACTCAAGTGGCCCAACGATCTCTGGGTCCGTGACCGCAAGCTCGGTGGCATCCTGATCGAAACCGCGCTCCTGCAGCCGGATGCGCCTGAGCGCTATCTGGTGATCGGCATCGGTATCAACGTCGGGCCGCGCGAGGCCAGCGGACTAAGCACCGCACCGGCCTGGTTGCAGGAATGGCGCCCGCTCGCGAGACCGCCCGAGGTGCTGCGTGACGTGGCGCTGCCGCTATTGCGCGACGTCCTGGTTTTCGATGAAAAGGGATTCGTGCCCTTCGCTTCCCGCTTCGCCGCCCGCGACGTACTGTGCGGCCGCGAGGTGCTGCTCAGCGACGGCACCGAAGGCGTCTGCGAGGGCGTGGGCTGGGGCGGCGAGCTGCTCGTTCGCACGGCTTCGGGCATGAAGACGATCACCAGCGCCGAGGTCAGCGTGCGGCCGGTGCGCGTGCCGCGATGATCATCCGCCTGATCGTGGTTGTGTTGCTGGTGGCGAACCTGGGCTACTACGCCTGGACGCGCGGCGGACTCGCCGTGTTCGGCATGGAGCCGGCCCGTTTCAGCGAACGCGAGCCGCAGCGCCTGACGCAACAGGTGCGGCCGCAGATGCTGCAGATCCGCAAGGAAGAGCCGCCGAAGCCTTAGGTGCGCGGCCGCCCGGCATGGCGCTCGCTCTCGTTCGCGTCGAATCGCAGGCTGACCAGCGTGCCCGGCGGATGCTGGCCGGGATGTGCGTCTTCCAGGCGGGCGGTCGCGAAATGCTGCCGCGCGATTTCCAGCACGATCGGCAGGCCCAGGCCGGAGCCGTCCGCCTCGTTGCCCAACACGCGGTAGAAAGGCTGGAAGACCAGGTCGCGCTCGTTTTCCGGGATGCCCGGCCCGTTGTCCTCGACCTGCAGCACGACGATGCGGCCGAAGGGGTCGGCCAAGATCCGGGCGGTGATCACGCCTGGCCTTTCCGGCGTGGAGGGCGTGTAGTTGATGGCGTTGTCGAGCAGGTTGCGCACCAGCTCCTTCAGGAGCGTCGGATTGCCTTCAAGCGTCACGCCCGGCGCGCCCGGTTCAGCGCCTTCGTAGCCAAGGTCGATGCGCTTGTCGATGGCGCGCGGCACCGCTTCGCGCACGACTTCGATCGTGAGCTTCGCCAAGTCGCAAGGCTGCCGCCCGATGTTGGCGCCGCTGCCTTCGGCGCGTGCGAGCGACAGGAGCTGGTTCACCGTGTGCGTTGCACGCACGCTCGCGCGGCCGATCTGCTTGAGCGATTGCTTCAGTTCGTCGGCATTCGCGCCTTCGCGCTGCGCCAGGTCGGCCTGCATGCGCAGGCCCGCCAGCGGCGTCTTGAGCTGGTGCGCAGCGTCGGCCAGGAAGCGTTTCTGGGTGCCGATCGAGTCATTGAGCTTGTTGAGCAGATCGTTGACCGACAACACCAGCGGCACCACCTCCAGCGGCACGGAGGACTCGTCGAGCGGGCTCAGGTCGCCCGGCCGGCGCTCGCGGATGCGCGCCTCCACCACGGACAGCGGCTTGATCCCGCGCACCAGGGCGAGCCAGATGAGCAGCACTGCCAGCGGCAGGATCGCGAACTGCGGCAGAAGCACGCCCTTGATGATCTCGGTGGCCAGCACCGACTGCTTCTCGCGCGTCTCCGCGACCTGCAGCAGCGTCGGCGGTGAATCGGGGGTGGCGCCGGCCAGCCAGAGCGATGCCACGCGCACCGGCTTGCCGTGGATCTGGCCATTGCTCAGGTAGACCACGCCGGGCGTCGGCTGATCGTCGGTGCCCGGAAACGGAATCTCGCGCTCGCCGCTGAGCAGCGTGCCGTGCTCGTCGAGCAGTTGGTAGTAGACGTGGTCGGTGTCGTCGCCGCCCAGGATCTCCCGCGCCGGCTGCGGCAGCACGAACTGGACGCGCCCGTTCTCGACGTCGACCAGTCTTGCGAGGATCTGGATGTTGGATTCCAGCGCACGATCGAAAGGCGCGTTGGCGATGCCCTGCGCCACGAGCCAGGTGACGCCGATGCTGACCGGCACGAGCAGCAGCAGCGGCGTGAGCATCCAGTCGAGGATTTCGCCGAAGAGGGAGCGCTGTGCGCGTTGAAAGAGCTTCACGCTCGCCCCCAGTCTTCGCGCACTGCGTGTCGCTTCGCCAACCCCCTGCCGGGGGCAACACCGGCGGCCCGGCGGAGCCGGCTCCGCGGTGTTTCACCAACGGGCCGGGCTGCGCCGGCCGGGGGGGTCATGGGGTGCGGGTTGGGGGATGCGCCTTGGGGCATCAAGAGGGGATTTTTTCGAGGCAGTAGCCGAGGCCGCGGACGGTGGCGATGCGCACCGGGCCTTTCTCGATCTTTTTGCGGAGGCGGTGGATGTACACCTCGATTGCGTTGAGGCTGACCTCTTCGCCCCACTCGCACAGGCGCTCGACCAGCTGGTCCTTGCTGACCAGGCGTCCGGCGCGCTGGAGCAGCACTTCGAGGAGGCCGAGTTCGCGGGCGGAGAGTTCGACCATCTTGCCGTCGATGGTCGCGACGCGGCCGGCCTGGTCGTAGACCAGCGGGCCGTGCTTGATCGCATTGCTGGTGCCGCCCATGCCGCGCCGGGTGAGCGCACGTACGCGTGCTTCGAGTTCCTGCAGGGAGAAGGGCTTGGCCATGTAGTCGTCGGCGCCGTAGTCGAGGCCCTTGACTCTTTCTTCCACGCTGTCGGCGGCGGTCAGCACCAGCACCGGCAGCTGCGAGCCGCGTGCGCGCAGTCGCTTGAGGATTTCGAGCCCGTGCAGATTCGGCAGGCCGAGGTCGAGGATCAGGAGGTCGAACTCGCTGTTGGTCATCAACGCGGCATCGGCTTGCGAGCCGGTCGCGACGTGGTCGACCGCCGAGCCGGAAGTGCGCAAGCTGCGCAGGAGGGCGTCGGCCAGCACCTGGTCATCTTCCGCAATCAGTATCCGCATGCCGTGCCTCCAGACGTCGCGGCAAACACTGCCGCCAGACCCTTCCACCCATCGACTCCCCGTCGAATTCTAGGCGGCGGCATAGGCTTCGAGACCGATGGTTACCACGGTGGCGATCTCGTCGCCGACGCTGGCGCGGAACTCCTTTTCCGCCTGTGCGACGGCATTGCGGAAGGCCTCCAGCCACGCCAGGCCGTCGGCGGTGAACTGCACGCGGCGTGCGCGCGCGTCGAGCGGGTCGGGCCCGCGTGTCACGAGACCCCATGCCTCGCACTGATCGACCAGGGTCCCCATTGCCTGCTTGGTCATGCCGGCACGCTCGGCGAGTTCGGTCAGGCGCGAGCCGTCGCGGGAGAGGTGACGGGTGATGTGGATGTGCGCGGCGCTCACCTGCGCGCGCGCCGCGAGGTTCGACAGCGCGAGCGGCACCTCGGCGTCATGGGCCATCAGCGCCAGCACGCGCTCGTCGAAACGGCGCATGGCGTGGCCGAGCAGACGACCGAGGTGGGTCTGGCGCCAGGCGTCGTGGTCGATCGGAAAAAGAGGGTCTGCCATGGCTCGGCGATAGTAAATCAAACTGACCAAAAAACAGGTTTACTCCTCTCCATTGGCCCCTACACTACTGTTCAAGCATCCAGCCTGTAATTAAAAGCAGCGGGATGAATCCAACACAACCCGTTGATATTCAAGGAGTTTTCCACATGGACGCAGTCGTCAAGGGCGCAAGCATCTCGGTCGCCAGCAGCGAAAAGGCCAAGGCCCTCCAGGCCGCACTGGCCCAGATCGAAAAGCAGTTCGGCAAGGGCACGATCATGCGGCTCGGCGAAGGCGAAGCGCTGGAGGACATCCAGGTGGTTTCCACCGGCTCGCTGGGCCTCGACATCGCGCTCGGCGTCGGCGGCCTGCCGCGCGGCCGCGTGATCGAGATCTACGGCCCTGAATCGTCCGGCAAGACCACGCTCACGCTGCAGGTCATCGCCGAGATGCAGCGCCAGGCCGGCACCTGTGCCTTCGTCGATGCGGAGCACGCGCTCGACGTGCAGTACGCGCAGAAGCTCGGCGTGAATCTCTCCGACCTGCTCATCAGCCAGCCCGACACCGGCGAACAGGCGCTCGAGATCGTCGATTCGCTGGTGCGTTCCGGCGCGGTCGACCTGATCGTGGTCGACTCGGTCGCCGCGCTCACGCCCAAGGCCGAAATCGAAGGCGAAATGGGTGACTCGCTGCCCGGCCTGCAGGCCCGCCTCATGAGCCAGGCGCTGCGCAAGCTGACCGCCACCATCAAGAAGACCAACTGCATGGTCATCTTCATCAACCAGATCCGCATGAAGATCGGCGTGATGTTCGGTTCGCCCGAAACCACCACCGGCGGCAATGCGCTGAAGTTCTACGCCTCGGTGCGCCTGGACATCCGCCGCATCGGCACCATCAAGAAGGGCGACGAGGCGATCGGCAACGAGACCAAGGTCAAGGTGGTCAAGAACAAGGTCTCGCCGCCCTTCAAGACGGCCGAGTTCGACATCCTGTTCGGCGAGGGCATCAGCCGCGAGGGCGAGATCATCGACATGGGCGTAGCCGCCAAGATCGTCGACAAGTCGGGCGCCTGGTAC
This sequence comes from Variovorax glacialis, assembly GCF_051216375.1. Lineage (NCBI taxonomy): Bacteria > Pseudomonadati > Pseudomonadota > Betaproteobacteria > Burkholderiales > Comamonadaceae > Variovorax > Variovorax glacialis. The sequence goes on from NZ_JBPJZT010000006.1 coordinate 378,511, forward strand.
GCCTACAACGGCGAGAAGATCGGGCAGGGCCGCGACAACGCCCGCGAGTTCCTGCGCGAGAACCGCGAGCTCTCGCGCGAGATCGAGAACAAGGTGCGCGAGTCCCTGGGCATTCCGCTCCTCCTGGCCGAGGCGGGCGACGCGCCGGCCGAGAAGGCCGAGAAGTAAGGTCGATTCGCCCGCGCCACCCGCCCTGAGCGGCGGGTGGGCCTTGACACGCAGTGATTCAAAGCAAGCCATGGCCTTTGCCGCTCCATCTCTCAAGGGGCGCGCCCTGCGACTGCTGAGCCAGCGGGAGCATTCGCGTGCCGAACTCGAACGCAAGCTCGCGAAATACGAGGAACAACCCGGCACGCTGGCGCTCGCGCTCGACGAACTGTCCGCCAAGGATTTCATCAGCGAGGCGAGGGTGGTCCAGTCGGTCCTGCACCAGCGGGCAGGGCGCCATGGTGCCGCCCGCGTGCGCCAGGAACTGCTGCACAAGGGCATCGCCCTCGACGCGGTCGCCGAAGCCGTCGCGAGCCTTCAGGGCAACGAACTGGAACGGGCGCGTGAAGTCTGGCGCCGCCGCTTCGGCGAGCTACCGCAGGATGCGACGGAGCGCGCGAGGCAAGTGCGCTTTCTCCTGGCACGCGGATTCGCCAGCGCCGTGGTCGCGAAAGTGCTGCGCCACGACCCCGACGAGTGAGGGGTCAGACCCCCAGCATGAGCTTCAAGTTTTGCACCGCGGCGCCGCTCGCGCCTTTGCCCAGGTTGTCGAGCCGTGCAATGACGACCGCATGGCGATGGTCCTCGTTCGGGAACACGCGGATGTCGAGCTGGTTGGTGTCGTTGAGTGACAGCGCGTCGATCTTCCCGTCCTCGGTGGGCGGAAGCACCTTCACGAATTGTTCCGGCGTGTTGCTCTTCGCATAGTGGGCCGCCAAGGCATCATGCAGGTCGCTGGCCTTGGGGCGGTCGGGCAGGTCATCCAGATGCAGCGGGAGCTGCACCAGCATGCCCTGCTTGAAGTTACCCACAGAGGGAATGAAAACCGGCCGGCGCGTGAGGCCGGTGTATTTCATGATCTCGGGAATGTGCTTGTGCTTCAGTCCCAGCGCATAGGTTTCGAACAGGGGCGCCGCCCCGCTCTCGTAGGCTTCGATCATGGTGCGTCCGCCACCGGAATAGCCGCTGACCGAGGGGAGGGCGATCGGGAAATCGGGCGGCAGGAGCCCTGCGTCGACCAGCGGGCGGACGATCGCGATGGCACCGGTCGCATAGCAGCCGGGATTGGCCACGCGCTCGGCCTTTGCCACGGCGTCCTTCTGCCCGGCCACCAGTTCGGGAAAGCCGAACACCCAACCCGCGGCCGTGCGGTGCGCGGTCGAGGCGTCGATGATCTTGGGGCGGCGGCCCTCGAGCTCGTCGATGAGTGCCACGGATTCGCGCGCGGCGTCGTCGTGCAGGCACAGCACGACGAGATCGACGCCGGCCATCAGCTCGCGCTTGGCGGCGACGTCCTTTCGCAGTTCGGGGGCGATGCTGACGAGTTCGATTTGCGGCATTTGCTGCAGCCGCTCGCGGATCTGGAGACCGGTGGTGCCGGCTTCGCCATCGATGAAGACCTTGACCATAGGGGAGCCTCGGGGTGCCTCTGGAGAAACTACGTATTGACCACAGTGACGGGTCTGACGTTGGTACGGCGCCCCATGATACAGTCCTCCGCTGTTCGCCGCCCCCGTCCTCTGGGCGCCGTGGCCCGTGGACAACAGCCAAATTCTCCCGTTCTCAACACCTCGTTCCGAGAGACACCCTCATGAAGATTCACGAGTACCAAGGCAAGGAAATTCTTGCCAAGTTCGGCGTGCCTGTGCCGCGCGGCATCCCGGCGTACACAGTGCAGGAGGCGGTCGAAGCCGCTCAGAAGCTCGGCGGCCCGGTCTGGGTTGTCAAGGCCCAGATCCACGCGGGTGGCCGCGGCAAGGGCGGCGGCGTCAAGGTCGCCAAGTCGATCGAAGACGTCAAGAAGCTCGCCGGCGAAATCCTCGGCATGCAGCTCAAGACGCACCAGACCGGCCCCGAAGGCCAGAAGGTCCGCCGGCTCTACATCGAGGACGGCGCCGACATCCAGAAGGAATACTACGTCTCGGCCGTGACCGACCGCGCCACGCAGAAGGTGGCCTTCATCGCTTCGAGCGAAGGTGGCATGGACATCGAGGAAGTGGCCCACTCCACGCCCGAGAAGATCATCACCGTCTACGCCGACCCGAAGGACGGCCTGACCGACGCGCAGGCGAAGCAGATCGCCGACGGCATCGGCATCCCGGCCGGTTCCACCGCCCAGGCCGTGGACATCTTCAAGAAGCTCTACACCTGCTACATGGAGACGGACGCCTCGCTGGTCGAGATCAATCCGCTCAACCGTGACAGCAAGGGCAACATCATCGCCCTGGACGCCAAGTTCAACTTCGACAGCAACGCGCTGTTCCGCCACCCCGAAATCGTGGCGCTGCGCGACCTCGACGAAGAAGACGCAGCCGAAGTCGAAGCCAGCAAGTTCGACCTCGCCTACATCAGCCTCGACGGCAACATCGGCTGCCTGGTGAACGGCGCCGGCCTCGCGATGGCCACGATGGACACCATCAAGCTTTTCGGCGGCGAGCCCGCCAACTTCCTCGACGTGGGCGGCGGCGCCACCCCCGAGAAGGTCACCGAAGCCTTCAAGATCATGCTGAAGAACAAGAATGTCGAGGCGATCCTCGTCAACATCTTCGGCGGCATCATGAAGTGCGACACCATCGCCACCGGCGTGATCGCAGCCTGCAAGGCCGTGAACCTGCAAGTGCCGCTGGTCGTGCGCATGAAGGGCACCAACGAAGTCGAAGGCAAGAAGCTGCTGGCCGATTCGGGCCTGCCGATCATCAGCGCCGACACCATGGCGGAAGCGGCCCAGAAGGTCGTGGCAGCAGTCAAGAAAGCCTAAGGAAACGTCATGTCGATCTACATCAACAAAGACACCAAAGTCATCACGCAAGGCATCACCGGCAAGACCGGCCAGTTCCACACCGAGAAGTGCCAGGAATACGCGAACGGCAAGAACTGCTTCGTGGCCGGCGTGAATCCGAAGAAGGCCGGCGAGTCGATCTTCAACATCCCCATCTTCGGTTCCGTCAAGGAAGCAGCCCAGCAGACCGGCGCCACCGTGTCGGTGATCTACGTGCCGCCGCCCGGCGCGGCCGCCGCGATCTGGGAAGCCGTCGAGGCCGACCTGGACATGGCGATCTGCATCACCGAGGGCATCCCCGTTCGCGACATGCTCGAAGTGCGCAACAAGATGAAGGCCAAGGAAGCTGCCGGCGGCAAGAAGACGCTGCTGCTTGGCCCGAACTGCCCCGGCCTGATCACGCCCGACGAGATCAAGATCGGCATCATGCCCGGCCATATCCACCGCAAGGGCCGCATCGGCGTGGTCAGCCGCTCCGGCACACTGACCTATGAAGCCGTGGCGCAACTCACCGAGATCGGCCTCGGCCAGTCGTCGGCAGTCGGCATCGGCGGCGACCCGATCAACGGCTTGAAGCACATCGACGTGATGAAGGCCTTCAACGACGATCCGGACACCGACGCCGTCATCATGATCGGCGAAATCGGCGGCCCCGACGAAGCCGATGCGGCACGCTGGTGCAAGGACAACATGAAGAAGCCGATCGTCGGCTTCATCGCCGGTGTGACGGCGCCCCCCGGCAAGCGCATGGGCCACGCCGGCGCGCTGATCTCCGGCGGCGCCGATACCGCGGATGCCAAGCTCGCCATCATGGAAGAGTGCGGCTTCACGGTCACGCGCAATTTCTCCGAGCTGGCCAAGCGCCTCAAGGCACTGATCTGAGACACTTGCTCCCTCACTGAACCACACAAAGAGGAAGCGCCCGCAATTCAGGTTGCGGGCGCTTTTTCAATCAATAACAGTGGAATAGAGACATGGAATATTTGCAAACCGCGGACTTCTGGATCGGCCTGCTCAAGATCGTCTGGATCAACATCATCCTTTCCGGAGACAACGCGGTGGTCATCGCCATGGCGGCGCGTTCGCTGCCGCCGCACCAGCAGCGCACGGCGGTGTTGTTCGGCTCGGGCGCTGCGGTGGTCCTGCGGATCGCCCTAACGGTCGTCGCGGCGAAGCTGCTCGCGCTGCCTTACCTCCAGATCGTCGGCGGCCTGCTATTGCTGTGGATCGGCACCCAGTTGCTCAGCGAAGAGGAAGACGGCGAAGGCGAGGACAAGGAATACGGCAGCATGCTGGCCGCGGTGCGGACCATTCTCCTGGCCGACCTCGTCATGAGCCTGGACAACGTGATCGCTGTCGCGGCAGCCGCGCAGGGCAGCATTGTGCTCCTGATCCTCGGCCTCGCAATCAGTATTCCGTTGGTGATTTTTGGCAGTACGCTCATGATCAAGCTCATGGAACGTTTCCCCATCATCGTCATGCTCGGCGCCGCCCTCATCGGTTGGGTCGGTGGCGAGACGATCGTGAGCGACACGATCCTGCGCGACGTCCTGGCGGCCAACCCCTGGCTGCACTACGCAGCGGCCGCCGCTGGCGCGGCCTTCGTCGTGGCCGTGGGCCGCGGGCTGCAGAAGCGTGCGCACACCAAGCACTGACCCTCCTCATCTCTGACTGACTGATTCATGGCAAACCCCGGTGCACCCGTTTCCACCGATTCCGGCGTGCTCAACTGGGATTTCGCCGCGCTGACCGACCCGGGGAAGGTGCGCGCGAACAACGAGGACACGATTGCCTTCGATGCGTCGCTGGGGCTTGTTCTCCTGGCCGACGGGATGGGCGGCTACAACGGCGGCGAGGTCGCGAGCGGGATGGCTATCGCGCTGCTGCAGGCCAGCTTCGGCCGCTGGCTTGCGCATGCGGGGCCTAACGCCAATCCGAAGGCGGTGCGTCGCGCCTTGCAGGCCGGCACCGACGAGGCCAATTCGGCGATCCTCGAAGCAGGCATCGCGAATGTGCAGCTTCAAGGCATGGGGACAACCCTCGTGCTGGCCGCATTCGGTCAAAAGCGCGCGATCATCGGCCACATCGGCGATTCGCGGTGCTATCGATTGCGCGGCGACAAATTCGAGTTGCTCACGCGTGACCATTCGCTCTTGCAAGAGCAACTCGACGCAGGTGCCATCACGCCCGAGCAGGCGGTTCAGTCACCGCATCGCAACCTGGTCACCCGTGCGCTGGGCATCGAACGCCAAGTCGAACTGGAGATGCACGAACACAGTGTGAGAGCTGGCGATCTTTTCCTGCTCTGCTCCGACGGGCTGAGCGAGATGGTTACGGACGCGCAGATTTTCACACTTTTGTTACAGAATATCGACCTATCGGAAAAAGCAACACTTTTGGTTGCAACTGCCAACGACAATGGTGGCCGGGATAACATTTCAGTCGTCCTGGCCAGGGCGGGAGGAAACGAGGCGCCCGAGGCCACCGGATAGCAAGCTCAGGAAAACCATCCACCGCAAGGGCCCGCTGTGAATAGAAAAATGAGATTCAGGAGTCGGCCATGCCGAAATTGATCGTTTCGATCGACGGTGTCGTCATCAAGGAAGTGACGCTCGCGAAGGACCGCACGACGCTGGGGCGGCGGCCGTACAACGACATCGTGGTCGACAATCTGGCCATCAGCGGCGAGCATGCCGTGCTGCACATGATCGGCGGCGATGTCTACCTGGAAGATCTCAACAGCACGAACGGCACCTACGTCAACGGGCGGGCCATCAAGAAGCAGGCGCTCGAACAGAACGACATCATCGAGGTCGGCAAGTACAAGGTGCGCTACATGGCGACTGCCGGTGCGCCTGAAAGCGGTACCGCCACTCGCACGGTCGTATCGCCTGCACCCTCGGGTCCGATTCCGCTCTCGTCTGCACCGACGGTCCAGGCACCGCTGGGCGGCGGCACCGCTGGCGTGGCAGTCATCCGCGTGCTTTCCGGTACTGGCGCCGGACGGGAGCTTTCTCTGCAGAAGGTCGTCACCACCATCGGCAAGCCCGGCGTGGCCGTGGCGGCAGTCACCCGACGCCTGCATGGCTATGTCGTCGCCCCGATCGATGGCGGCACCGCCCTCAATGGGGAGCCGCTCGGCAGCGAAGCTGTTGCGTTGCAGGATGGCGACGTGCTCGAGCTTGGCGGCACGCGGATGCAGTTCGTCGTCACCTGACCTGTCACCTTCGACTCGGATGAGCGGATGCGGGGCGCGATGAACGCGCTGCGCCAACGCTGGGCGCGCCTTGCCATCACCCTGGTCCCGGTTGCGTTGGCCGTTGCGCACGTGGGGGGAATCTGGCGCTTTCCCTTCCTCGAAAAGATCGACAACTTCATCTACGACGCCCGCCTGCGTGCCACCATGCCGCGCACGCTGGATCCGCGCATCGTGATCGTCGACATCGACGACCCAAGCCTTCAGCAATTTGGCCAATGGCCGTGGAGCCGGGACAAGTTGGCCCGTCTCACCACGGAGGTGATGGAGCGTCAGCAGGCGGTGGTGCTCGGTTTCGACGTTTTGTTCGTCGAGCCCGACGAGAGCTCCGGGCTCGAGATGCTCAGGCGTCTGGCGAAGGGGCCCCTGCGCGGACAAGCGGGACTCGCCGAGGAAATCGAGCGAGTCGCTCCGTATCTTGACCATGACGCGGCGTTCGCGAACGCGCTGGCGGGACAACGCATCGCACTCGGCTTCTACCTGACCCAGACGCTGGAGCCTCGCGCCAACGGCGTACTGCCCGAACCGATCCTGCCCCCGGGCGCCTTTCCCGAGGGTCGTTGGTACGCGACACGCTGGAACGGCTTCGTCGGAACCATCCCCCAGTTGGCCAAGGCCGCGCCCATGGCCGGCTTCCTCAACGTCGTCCTCGACGCGAACCGCGACGGCATCGTGCGATCGGTCCCATTGATCGCGCAGTACACCGGTACACAGGGCCAGCCCGGCTATTACGAATCCCTTGGGCTCGCCGTCTACCGCGAGGCGGTCGGCGCGGACGCCGTCGTACCCGTGTTTGCGCCCGTCGGTGCAGGCACCGGTCCGCCCCCTCTCGTAGCGCTCTTGCTGAAGGCAGGCGGCAGGTCGCTACGGATCCCCGTGGATTCCACGGCCAGCGCGCTCGTACCGTTTCGCGGTCTCGGAGGCGCGCGCGGGGGCTCGTTCCGTCACATCTCTGCTTCCGATGTCATCGGCGGTGCGCTGGCCCCTGGCGAACTGAAGGACAAGATCGTGCTGGTCGGCTCCACGGCTCCGGGCCTGGAGGATCTGCGCTCCGCGCCGGTCGGCGCGGCGTACCCGGGCGTCGAAGTGCATGCCAACATCGTCTCCGGTCTGCTAGACGGCCGGATGCCCGCTGTGCCGGACTACGCGCCCGGCTACGAGCTGGTGACGGTGCTCGCAGCCGGTCTGGTGCTGGCCTTCGGCCTCACCCTGAGCTCCGCGGTGCGCGCCGTTCTGATTGCCGCGATCACGACCGCGGTCCTCGTCGGCGTCAACACATGGCTCTTCATCCAGGCTGGCCTCGTGCTGCCCCTGGCGGCCGCGCTTGCGCTGATTGCCTTGGCATTCGTCCTGAACATGAGCTGGGGCTATCTCGTCGAGGCGCGCGCAAGCCGGAACCTGGCCCATCTTTTCGGCACCTACGTTCCGCCGGAGCTGGTGCGCGAAATGCGCGCCGACCCCGAGCGCTACAGCATGCGTGCGGAAAGCCGGGAGCTCACCGTGATGTTCTGCGATATGCGCGGCTTCACGAAGCTGGCCGAGGAAATGGCGCCCGTCGCGCTGCAGGACTTTCTGAACAGGGTTTTCAGCCGCCTGACGGAGGTCATCAGCGCGCACCGCGGAACCGTCGACAAATACATGGGCGACTGCGTCATGGCGTTCTGGGGTGCGCCGGTCGACACGCCCGACCACGCCGAGCTGGCCGTCCGCGCGGCCGTCGAGATGGTCGCCGCGGTCAAGGAACTGAATGCCGCACACCGCGAGAGCGGACGACCCGAAATCAGCGTCGGCATCGGCATCAATACGGGGGTGATGAGCGTCGGGGACATGGGTTCGGCCGTCCGCCGGAGCTATACCGTCGTCGGAGACGCGGTCAATCTCGCTTCAAGGATCGAGGGCTTGGGATATCACTATGGCGTCGAGATCGTCGCCAGCGAGGCTACGACGCGGCTGGCGCCCGCATTCGTCTGGCAGGAACTCGACTGCGTGCAAGTGCAAGGCAAGCTTCGAGTCGTTCGGATCTTTACCCCTGTCGGCACTGTGGGCGACGGCAACCGAGCGCGGGATGAAAATCTCGAACGCTGGAACCAGGTCCTTGCGGCCTATAGAGCGCAAGATTGGCAGGAAGGTCAAGTTATGCTTGCGCCCCTGCGCGAGCCGGATGCCAAAAAAGTCCTTTACCAGCTCTATGCGCAGCGTTTAGCCTCGATGTCGTTGCAGCCCAAGGATCCGAACTGGGATGGCGCAACCCGGTTCGAAACAAAATAACAGCCCACAAGGCTGGCAGATGAAGGGTCTCGCGAATGCAGGTGCGTGTGTTGGGGTGCTCAGGCGCCATCGCCAAGGACTGCCGCACGACCTCTTTCCTGGTCGATAGCGACCTGCTGGTCGACGCCGGCACTGGCGTTGGCGATCTGACCCTCGACGAAATGGCCGGCATCGACGACGTGGTGCTTACCCATTCGCATCTCGACCACGTTGCTGCTCTCCCCCTGATGATCGACGCCGTGGCAAGCCGCCGCACACGGCCGCTGCGTGTGCATGCGCTTCGCGCGACCATCGAGGCGCTCCGGGCGCATGTCTTCAACAACGTCATCTGGCCCGACTTCGCGAGCATTCCCAGCCGGGAAGCGCCATTCGTGTGCTTTCATGACCTGGTGATCGGCCAGCAATTGCAGATCGGGACCGGCAAGCTCAAGCATATTGAAGTGCTACCTGCCGTACACACGGTGCCGGCATGCGGATTTGCCGTGCGGTGCGCGCAGGGCGGACCGAACTGGGTGTTCAGCGGGGATACGGAGCGGAATGCGCCGTTCTGGGAGCGGGTCAATCAGCTCGAAGTGGCGATGCTGGTAATCGAGACGGCTTTCAGCAATCGGGAGCAGGCGCTGGCGCGGCGGAGTTTGCATCTTTCGCCGGCGACGCTGGCGGGGGAATTGGCGCAGATTGCTGAGGGGAAGGATTACCCGATCTACATCACGCATACCAAGCCGGCTGAGACGGATGAAATCATGAGCCAGATTGACGATCTGTCTGACGGCTCGCAAACGCGTGGCATCGACATTCGGTGGTTGCAGGCGGCTGGCGTGCTGGAAGTGTGACCATGCTTGCCGAGTTGGTGACAAAAATGTCAGTCGACGTCGGCTCCCGGCAACAGTTTTGGTCACACGTTGTAACTAGAACGTGAACAAATCCGCAGCAACCGGGGGCGCAAACTAAGAAACCGGGATGGCACAGATGCTGCGGTTAGTTGATCGCACCGGGGGCTCTCCTCGGGCCCTTGCAACTAACCTGGAGTAACTGAAATGAACCGTCGTTCCATCGCACGCAATGTGCAAAAGGGTTTCACCCTTATCGAATTGATGATCGTCGTGGCGATCATTGGTATCTTGGCTGCCGTGGCTCTGCCGGCTTATCAGGACTACACGACCCGTTCGAAGATGACCGAAGTGCTCATCATGGGCGCGCCCGCCAAGCTTGCTGTCGCTGAAACGACTTCGTCGCTGGGCTCCCTTGCGTCCGTTACCCTGGTAAACAGTGGCTACAGTTTCCCCGGCGCCACGAAGTACGTTGGGGGCGTCACAATTGCTGACACGACGGGCGTCGTCTCCATCAGTTCGATCGTCCCGAACGCAACTGGCACCGTGACGCTGACCCCCAAGGAGGTGACAGCCGGCACTGGTCAACTGACGTGGAAGTGCGCGTCCGCGGATATCGCCGCCAAGTACCTGCCTTCGGAATGCCGCTAAGCTGGCGAGCTCTGCAAAAACCGCCTTCGGGCGGTTTTTTGTTCGCCGGACAACACGTTTGTCGCAACATGCTTGCAACGCTCCTGGCCTGCCAACCTGCAGCGGGAAGGTCGGCTGATCGCATTGGCGCGTATGTGTTGTGCACCGTTCTTGCGACTGCATGGACCGCATTTGCTGGTAAAGATGTGCCGTGGGACGCGCTGCACTACCACCTATACGCTGGCTATAGCGTTTTTCACGACAGGGTGGCCATAGATTATTTCCCGGCTGGCCCCCAAACCTATTTTGTTCCCTATGCGCACGCGCCGCTGTCGCTGATGGTGGGCGCCGGCTGGCCGTCGCTGGCTATTGGCATCGCGTTCGCGTGTTTGCATTCCCTAGCGCTATGGCTGACCTGGGAGTTGGCCCGTGCAGTTAGCCGGGATGAAGAAGGCCGCAGTCCGGCACTGGTGATCTGGAGTGCAGTTGCCTTGGCCTTGGCCAACCCGGCTCTGTTGCAGGCCTTGGGCTCGTCCTTTACCGACATTACGACCGGCACGTTGGCCTTGGGCGGCTATGTGGCCTTGGTCAATTCTTTTCATGCTCACCGTGTTAATCGGTTAGCCCTCGCAGGTGTTTTGCTAGGCGCTGCTGCGGCCCTCAAGATGTCGAACGCCGTCTTCGCCTTGATGCCTGCCTTGCCGCTGGTGCTTGGCTCAGCGCGGAACTGGCGCACGCGCTGGCAGGGCCTGCTGCTATTTGGCGCCTGTGCAGCGGGCGCTCTGGTTCTGATCGGCGGAGCATGGGCCTACGCGCTCTGGACGACATTCGGCAATCCGCTGTTTCCGATGCTGGACGGTCTCTTCAACCCGGCTGCACCTGTGGGTGGTGCGGTCGCTGTCGCCGCGGAGCCGGCGTCGCCTCTTTTCAGATTGCTGGGGGCGATGGATGTCATGCGCGACCCGCGCTTCCTGCCCTCGTCACTGGCCGAGGCGTTCATGCGCCCGTTCGACATGCTGGCCGCTCGGCGCATGATCCACATGGAGACGATGGCGGCTGACATGCGCTACGCGGCGCTGATGTGCTTGCCCGTGCTGTGGCTGGTCGTTACCCTGCGACGCCGGTCGCAGTCGGCGCCTTTTGCTGCCTATCCACCGAGCCAGCGCGCCTGGGCGAGCCTGACAATGTCCTTCCTTGTCGCCTGGGTGCTCTGGTTGCTCATCAGCGGTAACAGCCGATATTTCATTCCCATGGCCTGCATCGCGGCCGTGATTTTGATAGCTGGCGTGCACCGCGTTCTGAGCGGCATGCCCCGCGTCCAAGGTTACGCCGTGATGGTGTTGCTGGGCGTGCAAGCGCTCTTGCTCTACGAAGCCGCGGATCTTAGATGGAGCGCACAACCTTGGGACGGTGCCTGGACTCAGGCGACTGTGCCCACGAATCTCAAGTCGCAGCCATTTCTATATCTCTCGATGGACTCACAATCGCAGTCCTTCTTGGTGCCGTCTTTGGCACCGGGCTCGGCCTTCGTCGGCATGGGCGCCGACGTCGATCCTGAGGGCCGCGACGGTCAGCGCATTCGCGCCCTAATCAAAACCCACTCGCCGCAACTGCGGATGCTTACGCTCGTGCGGCAAGTGGAACTGGATGGTCGGCCGATTGCTCCAGCTGCTGCCACGTTTGACTACCCACTTCGGCGCCTCGGCCTGCGCGTCGATGTCAGCGACTGCGAATACATCCGCTACCGTGGCTACTCCGATGCTATTGAGCAGGTCGGGCCCAGATCTGGCTCGCGAGATCAGATTTATGTCTACACCTGCCGCTTGGTGCCCGGAGACGGGCTGAGCGACGCCGAGCTGGCGAGCAAGCGCCTGGCTGATCAGGTGCTCGATCGCGTCGAGCGCGCCTGCCCTGATCTTTTTCGCTCGCGACACACGACCAGCGTGCGCAACGGCTCCATCTGGCGCCGCGGCTATCCAGATTTCGCAATTTGGGTGAATGATGATGGCTGGGTGCGATTTGCGGATCTGCTTCGAGGCGGTGGCGACTTCTCGGGCTTGGGCAGTGCGAATGAGTGGATCAAGTCGCCGCGCCCGTTGAAGTGTTGGCGTGAACGAGGACGTTTCCATGTCGAACGAAGTGATTTCTGAAGAGTGGGTGCAGGTCGCGCCGGCAAGCGACCAGGACGGCAAGATCGAATTGACCATTCTGATGCCATGCCTGAACGAGGCACTCACTTTGCCGGCCTGCATTGCCAAGGCTCAAGACTTCCTGACTCGGAGCGGCGTTCGAGGCGAAGTCCTCGTCTCGGACAACGGATCGAGCGACGGCTCGCAAACCTTGGCCATGGCATGCGGGGCGCGCGTCGTCTCTGCGCCCGTGCGTGGCTACGGCGCGGCGTTGCTCGCCGGCATTGCATCTGCAAGGGGGCAATATGTCGTTATGGGAGATGCCGATGAAAGCTACGACTTCGGCGAGCTCGACGGCTTCGTCGCTGCACTGCGGAATGGCAGTCAGCTGGTGATGGGCAACCGCTTTCGCGGCAGAATTTTGCCCGGCGCCATGCCGCCGCTGCATCGCTACCTCGGTAACCCGGTGCTCAGTTTTGTGGGTCGGTTGTTCTTCAAGTCACCCATCGGCGACTTTCACTGTGGGCTGCGCGGCTTTGAGCGGCAAGCGATCTCGCAATTGGGGCTGTGCTGTGAAGGCATGGAGTTTGCCAGCGAGATGGTCGTCAAGGCATCCTTGAGCCACCTGCGCATTGCCGAGGTGCCGACCACCTTGTCTCCCGATGGGCGCGATCGGCCGCCGCATTTGCGCACATGGCGCGATGGGTGGCGCCATCTGCGCTTTCTGTTGCTGTTCACGCCGCGATGGCTGTTTCTTTATCCGGGCGCTGCGCTCGCCCTGCTGGGGTTGGTCCAGTTGGGACTCGCGCATGCGCACCCGGGAGGATGGGGTCGATGGCCCGTCGGCATTCACACTCAATTGCTTGCGGCCGCCGGGATGGTGCTCGGGTACCAAACCATGCTTTTTGCGATGGGTGCGGTGCTTGCGCGCCACTGGGCTCACCTGAACACGATTCACCCTCGCGATCGGTGGGCGCTCCACGTGGCGAGGGGGTCGTTGCTGCCCGCCGGCGGCGGACTCGCTACCTTCGCGGGTCTGGCATTGTGTGCAAGCCTGACTTGGCAATGGGGCAGCAGCGGATTCGGCGCACTGCAACCAGAAGCGGCGATGCGTCAGATCATTCCCGGCGTGGCGCTGCTGCTGATGGGAACGCAATCGGTGCTCGCATCGATTTTTTTTGCCGCGCTGCGCAGCGCATTCGATTCCCGCCGGCCGCCGGCGGCGACAGGACAAACAGTTGGGGGCTAACGTGGTGGCCCGTGACAATCTGCCCGATTCGACATCAGCAACAAGAAGCCCGGGGACTGCAGCAAACGCGCCGTACGTGGTCGTGATCATGTCGACCTTCCAAGGCGAGCGCTATGTACGAGAGCAAATGCTGTCCGTCTTGTCACAGCTTCCCGCGCGAGGCACTGTGCTTGTACGAGACGATGGATCTACCGACAGAACAGTGGACGAAATCGCGGCGCTGGCCGACCCGCGGATCACCATCATCGCCGGCCAGAACTTGGGTTTCGGACAGAGCTTTCTCACCTTGCTGTCACTGGTTCCAAAAGACGTAGACATGGTCATGCTTGCCGACCAGGATGACGTCTGGTTCCCTGACAAGCTTCAGCGTGCGTGGGAACGCCTCAACCAGCTTGGCAGTGTGCCCGGGCTGTACGGAAGCGCGCAGACGTTCGTTGACCAGAACTTGCATCCGCTCGGTCGAACGCCGCCCCTGCCACGCAGTCCCTCAATGGCGAACGCCTTGACCGAGAACATCATCGTTGGTTGCACGGCGGCTATCAATCGCGCGGCACTGTTACTGTTGCAACGGGCCGGCGTACCGACGTCGGTTCGCTTTCATGACTGGTGGATCTATCTGGTCGTGAGCGCCTTCGGCGTCGTGGTGTACGACGAAGAGCCGACGCTCCTGTATCGCCAGCATGGCGCCAACGTGATCGGCCGACACCCCGGGCTGGTGAAGCGTTCGCAACGAGCCTGGAAGGTAATCGTGCGCGACGATTGGACGAGTAGCCTGCTGGGTCAGATCCATGCATTCTTTGACCACTATGGGGACCTGGTTTCCCACGACGGCAAAAGTTTGATTACGCAGCATTTCATTGACCGGGAAAAAACTGCCGTTCCTCGCTGGGCTTCGGTGTTCAGTCCCCATCAGCGGCATCAGTCTTTCATCAATGATGTGGCCGTGAGGTGCCTGCTGGCGTTGCGCAAGGCGACCGGACCGTTCGCGATGCGGTGCGCTTTGAGTTCCAAATATCAGCCAGCCCGCAGAGTGGCTGAAGGATCATCGATGCTGATGGGTATTCTCAAATCCGCTCAGCTGGTTGCTCGTCGCTTTGGCGTCGACGTCGTACCTTACAAGCCGGGTTCACATCCGATCGCGCGGAGGCGGCGCTTGATCGAACACCATCGAATAGACACCGTGTTGGATGTCGGGGCCAATACCGGTCAGTTCGGATTGGAGCTGCGTCGACAATTCGGATACCGAGGGCGCATCGTGTCGTTTGAGCCGCTCAGCGCCGCCTACGCTCAGCTGGAGCGCGCAGCACTTGGGGACGCCAACTGGCAGGTGCTGCAAATGGCCTTGGGCGATGCTTCGGGCACTCAGACGATCCACGTGGCGGGAAATTCCGAGAGCAGTTCGATTTTGGAAATGCTGAAACTGCACGAGGATGCTGCGCCCCATTCCCGGTACATCGGCGAGGAAACCATTCGGGTCGAGACGCTCGATGCCATGTTCGAGAAGACCTGTGGCAATGCGCGCAACATTTACCTCAAGGTCGATACGCAAGGCTACGAGGCCCAGGTCCTTCGAGGCGCGGTTCGCAGCCTGGAGCGAATCGACACGATACAGGTGGAGATGTCGTTGGCGCCGCTCTATGCGGGTCAGGCCTTGTTCGATGACCTGTACGCCGACCTGCGTCGCAAGGGGTACGTGCTGGTCGGGGTCGAAAACAATTTCGGCAATGCCGAGACCGGCCAACTGCTGCAGATTGACGGCATCTTCCGTCGTGAGCAGGCAGCGCAGTCGTGACGCCTCCGCTGTTAAGCATCATCATCCCGGCACTCGACGTAGACCTCGAGCTGCGTCGCTGTGTGGATTCGGTGTGTCTGGCAATCCCCGATTCAGAAATGCGCGAGATCGTGCTCGTGCTACCCAACAGCAAGTTGGTCGACGCGGCCGAGCGGTTTCCAAATACTCGCGTAGTCGCCGAGTCGCGACCGAGCGTGTACGCCGCCATGAACGATGGCGTTGCTGCCAGTACGGGACGCTATCTCTACTTTCTCGGCAAGGACGACATCCTCTTGCCTTCTGTGCACCAGGTTTTGAGCCTAGTCGCGGCCGAAGCGCCTGCAGCCGTCTTCTCCGACGTTTATTGGGGCTCGAAGGGTCTTCATCGGACTCGACCCAGCCGCTTCCAGATCCTGGTGCTCAACGTCTGCCATCAGGGAATTGTTTATTCTCGCGAGTCAATTGCCACGCACGGACCCTTCATGCGTCGCTTTCGCACGCATGCCGACCATCTGCTGAACATTCGCCTGTTGTGGGATGCGAACCTGCGACGGCGCGTTCGATATCTGGCGGTTCCGATTGCCTGGTACGCTGCCACGGGGTTGTCATCACGTACCTTCGACGTCAATTTCGTCCGAGCGCAGCCAGCCATCATTGGGCGCTACTTGGGGCCGATCGCAGCAGCACTCTGGCAGCCATTCAAATGGTTCCGGCTTCGATGGCACAGGGGCAATTGATGCGCCTCCAACGAGAGCCTTTGCGCCCTGCCCTTGCCTACACGGATGCCGCGCGCGAGCAATTTCTTGCACATGCGCGGCCAGCCGTAGCCGCCGCGCGTCTCGGCATGAATGGCCTTGATATGCACCAGTACAGCGTCGTCGGTCAGGTGGCTTATCTGGATGAGCAAGCTAGGCGGTAGCCGTGAATCTTGTCGTCGTCGCGCGCCATCTGCGGATAAAGCCTTTCCCTGCCGACACCGAGGAAGGCCGGGCGGCCGAGCGCTACCGGCGAGCCTCGTGGACCATGTTGGCGCACGCAGCAAGCAGTGCCGCCAGCATGCTCGCCTTGGTGCTATCCGTTAGTTGGACAGTCCCCTATCTCGGCGCAGAGCGTTTTGGCGCATGGATGACCATTGCCAGCTTGGCCGCTGTGTTGAGCTTCCTCGACCTGGGGGTCGGCAATGGCCTGACCAACCGCATCGCGCGTGCTGCGTCCGAGCTTGGGATCAACGAACTTTCGCAGGCCGTCAGCGGCGGACTTGGAGTGCTGGCTATCCTAGCCTTCGCGCTGTTGCTGTTGCTGGGCGCCGCTGCATGGCTGCTGCCGTGGCAGGTGTTGATCAAGACCACCTCGGACGCACTGGTCGATGAAATCCGCATCACTGTATTGACGTTTGCAGGATTGTTTGCCGCATCCATCTTCACCAATGGCGTGCTGCGGGTCTACCATGGCCTGCAGCGTGGCTTTGAGGTCTTCGCCACCAGCGTGCCCTGCACCTTTGTCGGGCTTTTGTTGTTGTACATCGCGACGCGATACCACGCTGGCATGCTAGTGCTGCTCCTATGTAGCATGGTGGGGGGCATGATGCCCGGAGTCTGGCTGTGGATTCAACTGGGGCGCAAAGGATTGTTTCGCCTTGCCGGCTTGGTTCGTTCAACCAAAATTGAGAAACCGAAGTTGCTACGCGTGAGTCTGCTTTTCTTCGTCCTGCAGATCGGCACTGCGTTTGGGTGGGGAATGGACAGCTTGATCATCTCCAGCACGCTGGGCGCGTCCGCTGTTGCCGCCTTCACGCTGGTTCAGCACATGTACCTGTTCGCTGCCCAGCCAATACACATCTTGAACAGCCCACTGTGGCCCGCATACGCAGATGCCAATGCACGAAATGACCGGGCGTTCATCCGCAAGACGCTTGGCTCGGCAGCCCAGTTGACGCTCGCATATTCCGCCACGTCGGTGGCGGTCTTGGCCTTTTTGAGCGCTCCCTTGCTGCGCTATTGGACGGACGGTCAGGTTGCCCCATCGGCCAGTCTTGTCTATGCCCTTGGCACGTGGACCATTGCAGCGGCGATGGCTAATTGCTTTGCGATGTTTATGAATGGCATGGGAATACTCCGGCCGCAGGCCGTTGCAGTTCTAATCATCGTTGCTGTCGGGGTTCCCTTGAAATTTCTTGTGGTCCGAACGGCGGGCATCGACGCTATGGTCTATGTCTTCACCGCATTCTTTGCCATCACACTTGGCACACTGTATGGCATCTTGTATCGCCCCCAGATCGAGAGGCAGTTAGGACTCACCTTCTCGAAAATCGACCGCAAATGAGCATCTGGATTCTTCTGAAGTTCGCCAAGCGCTGGCTCGCAAAACGGCAACATCGGTACTATGTCGTTGGGACGCACCGTATCACGCTGCCACCTGGGCACAGGCTGGACGAATACCAGCAGGCGTTTCTCAACTACGATCGAAAACTGCCCGTCATCGCCAGACTGGTCGACAGCAAGTATTCAGGCATGGTGACGCTGGATATCGGCGCCAACATTGGCGATTCAGCCGTCGCAATCCGATCGATCGTAAGCGGCCCGATCCTGTGCGTGGAAGGCAATTCGGCGTTCCTGCCATATCTGCAGGCCAACCTTTTACCGTTGCCCGGCACGAACCGCGTGATTCCAAATTTCATCCGTCCGTCGGGGGCCGACGACGTGGATTTCGAAGTACTGACCACGGGAGGCACGGCGCATCTGATGCCAAGGCGGATGGTTATGCGTGAACAGGGCGCCAGTCGCACGACTACGGTGCGGGAAATATTGGCGAAGAATGCCGATCTTGGGCCCGTCAAACTCATCAAGACAGACACGGACGGTTTCGACTTTGCCATTTTGCTCGGGGCGCTGGACAGCTTGGCCTTGGACATGCCGATCCTGTTCTTCGAATTTGACCCTCTCATCGGGAATTCGAACCCCTCGGACGCCGTCGCAGCAGTCGAAGGCTTGGGTGGTATCGGTTATCGCTCGGTCGTTGTGTATGACAACTATGGCAACTATCTGATGGGTACCGACCTCACGCGCGGCTTGGCGCAAGACCTGGTCGCCAATGTGATGCAACGCCACGGCGCAGGCGGCGGGGCAGTCTACTTCGACCTCTGCTGCTTCTCGATCGCAGATGCGGACATTTTCCAAGCTCTGATCCAGCATGAACGTGAGGGGATCAGGGCGTCATGAAGATCACCTTTGATCACCAGGCCTTCAGCATTCAGTCGTTCGGAGGCGTTTCCCGCTATGTTGTTCGTCTGGCGGAGTATCTTGGACAATACGGCCACGACGCCAGGATCTTCGCCCCATTGCACATCAACCAGTTTCTGAATGATTTTGCTGCCCAGCGCGGCAGCATCCGCCTGCCGTATTTCCCGCCTGAAGCTGCCCCTTTGCTGCTTGCGACAAATCGAACAATACTCAAACTGCGAAACCGCCAAACTTGGCGACCCGACGTCGTGCACGAGACCTACTACACAGATCGCCCCGTGAACTTGGGCGGCACCAGGGTGGTGGTCACTGTGCACGACATGATCCACGAACGGATGCCCGAGTGCTTCCGTCTGCAGGACGGGACCACACGACGTAAGAAAAGTTCGACCAGCAGGGCCGATCACCTGATCGCGGTTTCGAAGTCAGCGAAAAATGATCTGTGCGACCTATTCGACGTGTCGCCGGACAAGGTGAGCGTCGTTTACCACGGCTTCGACCCACTGCCGTACCCGAATCGCACCGTTGCGACGGAGACGGGCCGGCCGTTCCTGTTGTATGTGGGGCAGCGCCATGGCTACAAGAATTTCCGGGCCCTACTGCGCGCTGTCGGCTCCCGTCCGGCACTGCGGTCAGCGTATGACATCCTAGCCTTCGGTGGCCGGCCTTTCGGCAGAGAGGAAAGGCAAGCAGCCTTCGACGCCGGCGTGCGCGTGGATGGTCTGCACCATCTGGGTGGCAACGACGCGGTGCTGGCGGCGTGCTACCGTTCTGCGGCAGCCTTCGTCTATCCCTCACTTTACGAAGGTTTCGGTCTTCCTCCCTTGGAAGCGATGTCATGCGAGTGCCCTGTCATCTCCAGCAACGCTGGTTCACTACCCGAAGTCATCGGTGATGCTGCTGACTTCTTCGATCCGAACGACCCGGACTCGATCGCGCACGCGGTCGAGTCCGTGTTGTCGGACCAGGATCGGCAACGCCAACTTGTACAAGTTGGACTGCGGCGGCTGCGGTTTTTCTCTTGGGACCAGTGCGCACGGGAAACGTCAGCTGCTTATGAGGTCGCGCTGGCCTGTCGGTAATGATCTCGAACAGTAAGCGCTTCTGGTGCACGCGGCCATGCACGACACCGTTGTCTCCGTGATCACCGTGTTCCGCGACGCGTGGCGTTGCACTGGAACGCACGCGGCGCTGCGCATTCCGGTCGACATCAGCCGATCGGCGTGCCCAAGATGCTGCGCAGTACTGCCTGGCCGATGAGGCGCCAGAAGATGCTCTGTACGCAGCCAGGCACTGCGCGACTTTGTGGGGATCGAGCTGTCGCGCGAATCCCCGATGCCCCCAGGCTGCTCAAGTGCAGGCGCCTGCTGCTGGACAGCGACCTCACCAAGGCGATGTTCGACGAGATCAACACGCACCTTGCCGACCAAGGCCTTCTGATGCGCACCGGCACCATCGTGGATGCAACCATCATCGCGGCGCCCAGCCCGACCAAGAACGCAGACAACACGCGCGATCCCGAGATGCATCAGACCAAGAAGAGCAATCAATGAGGCTCTGGCGCGTCAATCTAAGTGCGAGTCGCGCGACAATCTGGATGAGGATTGTGTCGCGGCGAGTTGATGAGTCCCGATGATCCTATAGATGTGCTCGAGGTGGGCTGCTACACGGGGCATCTGCTGGCCGGACTACCATCAGCATGCCGTCTGCACGGTATAGAACCTAGCGCCGCGGCTGCGGCCAAAGCAGAAGCGCGCGGCGTACGGATCGCAGCGAGCTGGCCAAAGTCTGAACTGTAAGCGGTCAAAGAAACATGTCTTCCAACGAGGTGCCGAAAGGCCGATCGGCCTGGCCAGGTCTATGCCGACAGTCGTGATCTTCACGGCGGACGCCCCTCTTGGTTCAGTTGTTGGTGCTGGGGGACTGTCTCTCTGGATCAAGTTTGAACTAGCCCGCATCCCCAAAGCTCACTTCGATCCGAATCTTTGACTTGACCAGCACGCTGCCCACTTGCCCCGGCAAGAAGTGCGCGTCCGTAAAGGCCTTGCGCACCGCCTGTTCAAGTTCGGGCAACGGCGCCGGCTCCTCGGCAATGACATGGCGAACCAGCCCGGTTTCGTCGATGTAGATGGAGAAAACTGCGACAAGGGTCAGGTCTGCGGCTTCGACCTGCGGTGACACGATCGGGATTGGCATCGAGGCAAGAGGCGGCGTTGAGAGCAGCGAACTCGGAATGTAGCTGTCCAATTCGCTCGTCGCGGTCGGAATGTCGATTGAGCGCTCACCAGGCGGCCCAGTAGCGCGATCTCGCTGCGATGGAGTTGCCGATGAAACACCTGGAGTCGAACGCAGGGGCTTTATCGGCTGCCCGGTCCGCGCCTCGTCTCGCGGCGCGCGGCGGTCAGTTTCAAGAACCGCGGGGACGTCGCGGGCGATGGTCGATTGGGTCAAGATCAAGCGAGCGCTGATCGACTCCGGTGCGCCAAGTGCCCGCGATTCGACCGACCGCCCTGGTGGCGCGCCGGGGTGCAACGTCCCCAGGAAAAGCAGATGCGCCGCCACCGATATGCCGGCGCATACCGGCAGCGCCCAGCCCCCCTCATCCCACAACTGCGTTGCCTTCTTCCTCAATCGACCGTCGGCACTTCACGCCAGTTCAGCAGGCGAATGCCTTGGCCGGCCGGGAGCGTGAAATCCACCTTCTTGAGGTTGGCCTTGACGTCACCCGTCACCAGCCGCGCCGTACCGTCAACGCCCAGGAACTTGATGTCCGTGAGTGCATTCGGGTATGAGACATAGGCCGTACTGTTGGTCAGGACCGACTGGCCTGTCGCAAAGTTCAAGGCATAGAGCCGGCTTTGACCGGACGGGCTGCAGGCATCGCCTGTCGTCAACAGCGGTGCAAAAGAAACGATGCCGCTGAAGGTCGTCGAGTTGTTCACCACGCGCCAGGCGATGCCCGTCGTGGTGTCGACGCCCAGATCCAAATACCAGCCAAGCGATGTGGCCGGCAAGCTCACGCCACTCAACACATCGGTAACCGCAGTCAACTGGGTTCGCGTGATCGGACTCGCGCTCGCCGCCGCAAAGGAGGTCGCCGTGCCATCGAGGATGCCGTAGAAGCTCTGCTCCTTCTTGGACCCGATGTCGACCGCGTCCAGCAGTTGACCCGTCCCGAACATCACGAAGCGCTGCCGTGTCCGAGGCTGGATCTCGATCAGCGGTGGCGTGGTGATGGGTTGCGCGTTGCTCGCGCTGTCCGTCACGACGGCCAGCATGGTACCCACCGGATAGGCCGTGCTGCTGCCCCGGGCTGCCGTCACGTCGAAGCGCCACAGTTGACCGTTGAGGTCGCCGGCATAGATCGCATCGGCCGTGTTGTCCGAGAAGTCCTGGACGTAGGCCGAGGCTTCCGACAGGCCGTCCGAACTGGCGCCCGTGGCAACCTTTTCCAGCAGTGCGCCGGTTTTCGGATTGATGAAGTAGAGGTAGCTCTTTCCGCCGCCGCCGGTGTTGTTGTAGCCGGAGGTCAGCACCACGACCCACCCGTACTTCTGGGTCTTGATGACGTTGGGCGAGCCGAAGCTGTAGCCCATCGTCGGATCGGTGAACTCCCACAAGACTTTCCCCGCGACAGCGGTCTCGGTCGTCATGCTGTCCGGATCGGTGATGTCGATGGCATAGAAGCTTCTGCCGCCCTTGCCCAGGCCGCCGATCAGGATCGAGTGCCATTCCGAACTCGCCGCGTTGGTGGTCGTGAAGTTGCCGTAGGTCGTGTTGAAGTCGACGTCGAACGCCTTGGCGGTCGCATCGACGTAGTAGTGATGGTCGTAGTTG
The DNA here is from genome assembly GCF_051216375.1 of Variovorax glacialis. Lineage (NCBI taxonomy): Bacteria > Pseudomonadati > Pseudomonadota > Betaproteobacteria > Burkholderiales > Comamonadaceae > Variovorax > Variovorax glacialis. Next base: position 400,706 of record NZ_JBPJZT010000006.1, read on the forward strand.
GGGCTGCCGAGTTGCGCGAGGCCGTCGACTTGCGGGGTTCCGCTCGGTCCGGTGATCACGGCACTCGGCACATAGGCAAACTGCTCGGTGCCTGCCAACGACCCCGTCAGCGCGCCGTTGAAGGCGTGGAGCATGCCGTCATTGGCGCCGACATAGACCATGGTGGAGCGCCCCGCCTTGGAGGTCTTGAATGCCGCATAGCCTGGGTTGATGGCGTCCGAGTAGGTCCTGTTCGGCGGCCCGACCGGGGTCACCTTGGCGTCCACGATGTCGCCCAGCAGCAGCGAACGTTGACGGTAGGGCTTGGTGGCATCCGAATTGGACTTTTCGTTGCTGCGGTCGCCGCGCAGGTAGTTCAGGTAGTTGCCACTGTCGTCGCCGGTGACATACGGCGTGTCGAGCGCGCTGGTTTGCGCAGAACTCAGGTTGGCGGCGCGGAATGACGTTCCCGCAGTGCCATTCCACGTCACCACCCGACGGTTGCTGTTCCAGCCGCTTCCGCTGAACTGCGTTTCTAGCGTGGTCGAACTGGCCCACTTCTGGGTCACGCTCGACGGGGCACCCGTGGAGTCGAAGACGATCTCGCTGCCGCTCACGATGCCCGTCCAGGTCGTGGCGTCGTACTGGGCGCCATAGGACGCCGCACCCGTCGACTGAACCTGCACCGTCGAAAGCGAGAACGACGTGGTGTACGCATCGATCTCGTTCGAGATCCGCTGGAACGCCTTGGTCAGGCCCGCCAGCATCGTGTCGGGCCGCCCCGCCGCGAAGTAGTTGTCGGGGCGGTCCACCGCGACGTTGGTGCGCGGATCAGTCAGTTTGTCGCCGCTGGTCGACCACCAGTCCAGCGGAATGGTGCCGGCGAAGGTGTAAGGATCGAATCCGGCGGGAAGCTTCCGCTGGTTCAAGCCACCGAACTTGGCGGCGAGGTAGAACTTGTTGTTGGTCTGGAAGGGCTGCTCCAGCACGTCGACCCAGTAGGTCTGCACGGTCTGCATGCCGGTCAGGTCCGGTCGGATGTCCTTCGTGTTGGCGTCGAAGGCCAGGCCGGCCATGTAGTAGCTCGAGCCGCCGGCGCCGGTGGCCGCGCCGGACAGGTTTGCACCCATGCCTTGCAGGACGCCCACCGCATCCGTGGCTGTCATGGCGTTGACGGTGGTGTCGGCCGTGACCTTCGCCGGCATCGTCGGCTCCGAGTCCGTGCGCGTGTTGCCGGGGACGTTCTTGTCGTTCCACGTGTAGATGTCGCCGATGCCCAGAACGAAGTTGCGTTGGCAGGCGTACTGGATGGGGTCGTTCCAGCTCTTGATCACCGGGAAGCCGTCGATCCACGTCCTCCGGGTGTTCGTGTCGCCGGTGGTGCTGGTGTCGCTCCATTCCGGCACGTTGCCCAGCTTGCGGTAGTAGCGCATCGCCGCGTAGTACAGCTCGTTGACCGGGTCGTAGTTCTTGTAGCCGCCGGGAATCAGCTGGCCGAACTTGTTGAGGTAGTTCATGACCCCGCTGTCGCTGATGTTGACGCCGGTGTCGGAGGTCGTCGTCGCGGCGTCGGCCGCATCGGGGTTCCGGGTCATCGTGCCGTCGACCGAGCTCCATTCCTGCGCGGAATTGGCAGCGGGGAGTGCGCCCGGAACCGGGTACGTGGGTCCGACGAACTTCTGCTGGGCGCGCAGGACGGCGCCGTCACGCGTGCCGCTGCTGTCGTTCAGGTAGCCGAACGCGCTGTAGCGCATCTTGTCGGAGTACTGCTGGATCAGGCCCTCGGGCTTGTAGTTGCTGCCGTAGGCCTTGCAGTTCGCTTCCAGCAGTGCGACGCCCAGCGAAGGGTCGCACACCTTCACGCGCATCGTGTAGTTGGTGACGGAGGAGTCGCTGGTGAACAGGTTAAATGAGTTGGTGGAAGGCTTCTTCCAGAACAGCTGCACCTGGTCGCCGCCATTGCCCTGGTAGAAGTCGACCTGAACGGAGAAGCTCTGGCCGGAGGTCAGGGCAACATTGCCGCTGGTGTCGGTCACCGCGCCGTGGTCCGTCCAGTTGTCGATGACCTTGGTGCCATTGACGAACACGCGAACACCGTCGTCCGAGGTCGTCTGGAATTGGTAGTTGCCGGTTTCCGGGGCCGTGAAGGTCCCGGTGTACGTCACCGAGAAGTATTCGGGATTCACGCCCGGCGCCGGGTTCGCCCCGTTCCAGATGTGGTTCAAGGAGTCGTTGGTGACGGTCGCGACAACCGTTCCCCCGACCGTCCGATAGGGATTGTTCTGGTAGAAGTTGCCCGAGAACGAGCGTCCTGAACTCGGCGCCCCGGCGGTCAACTGCATCACGAAACCGCGCCCGCCGATCGACACGTTGAGGCTGGTGGCCGTGCTGAACGGCGTCGCGCCGGCGATCTCGCTTTGCGTCAGCAAGCGGTCGTCGAACAGGCCTTGCCCCGCGTGATAGGCCTTCTGCAGGATGGTGGTGGTCGGCGTATCGACCACGCGATAGCCACCGGTCATCGCCCAGCGGAACGGATCGATGGTGGGCGTGGATGCCCAGTTCAGGAAATTCCCGCTCCAGGCATTCGAGCACTTGCGATTGGTTGCGGCACCCTGGGGATAGAAATAGCTGGAGTCGCCCTTGTCGGCCGCGGTGACGCCGTTGGACGTCGTGTCACTCTGATAGAGATAGCACTTGTTCGGATCGAAGTACCCCAGGTAAGTGCTCGCGCTGCTGTAGTTGTCGGTATGCGCCGTCCGCGAGGCGGTGGGCCACTCGACCGACAGCGTCAGGGCGAGGTTGCCGGGCACGCTCGAAGTGGAGAACACCGGCTGGTCGGCCAGCGATGTGGCCGAGGCGATCATCGTCGCGCCCAGGGACAGGCCGACCGCGGTGGCAATCGCGCCGCGCAGCAAAGCCAGGGCGCCTTGTCGAATCCGTTTGTTCATGAGGTGACCTATTCCGGCTTGCTGAAGGAGGACTGGAGAAACACCTGCGTTTCGCGCGGTCCGGTGACACGAACGGTCACGCGATAAAGGGGTGGCGAGCTGACGGCAGGGCGGTCTTCGCCGGCGGTACCGCCGGTCGCGGCGCTGACGGGTGAGTAGACACAGCGGTTGTTGCCCAATGCGGCGAAAGTGCCAGTCGTGTTGCACAGGCGATCGATCACGTAGCGGATCTTCACGCCGTCGCGGCCGGTGATGTCTCCGGCTGTCGGCGTGAAGGTTGCGTTGGTGACGTCCGGTCCGCTTGGAGAGGCGCCGTTGATCAAGAGCAGCTTCGGTATGCCCTGCGCATTCGTCTGTAGCTCGATCGCGCTGTAGTTCGCGGAGGGGAGGCTCGTCGCCGTCACGTTCGGAAAAACCGCGCCATCCAGGGCGGCACCACCGGCGAACGATTTCAGAACCTGCGAGATGGCCTGCTCGCCCTGATTGACCAGGTCACGCCTGAAGGCGAGGTTGCCCGCGGTGAACATCGAGGAGTTCATCGACCGCACGACCGCGACGCCGGCGGCAAGCAGGATGACGAGGACGATCAGGCAGAAGAGCAGCACGACGCCGCGTTGAAGCGACGGCGCGTGGGCGCGGGGTGAACGCAAGGGACGCTTCATGATGCGGGCAGCAACAGCATGTTGCGCAGCGGGATGGTGGTTTCGATGACGCGCAGGCGGAAATGGGCGTTGTCGTCGGTCGCGACATACGGCACAGCGGCAATCGGGGTGGGGGTGTCAGCGAAAAGTGCCGGCCGTTCTGCGGTCACCGGTTTCTGCTCATAGTTCGATGAACGCAGGACTATGGCGACGCGGATGGCCACGATCTGCCGCATCAGGTCGGGCTTCGTGATTAACTGGGCAATGTCCCACGTGCCGGTGGGCAGTTGCCAGCTGTCGACGATGTTGTCGTGCGGATTCGTCGAGTCGATGCCGTAGATCGCGTGGATCTCGGCCACGCCGTCGGCGATCGGCTGGACCGGGTCGGTGTTGCCCGCGACAGCGGCGCTGCGAAGCAGGTCGTAGGCGACGAGCGTGCGATTGGTGTCGACGCCGAACAGCTGGAACTGAAGGTTGTTGGCGTTCACGTTGCCCAGCGCCGAGAAGAAGCCGGTCCCGCTGTCGGCTATGGCACCGAGCGAGGCCGTGTTGCCATACTTGCCGCCCATTGGAAGCACATCGTTGCCCGCGGCGCCGAAAGCGGCGGCGTCGGTGACCGCAACTTGCTCGAGATAGCAGGTCGCGTTTCCGGGCTGAGTCACCAGGCCGAGATCGCCGTTCTGCAGTCCCACGGTGCTGTCCAAGCGCAGATTGGTACCGGCAACAGAGGAGCGAATCGGCCGCGCGATGTCACCGGCCGACCCGTTGCCGCTCATGACCATGATCACGTCCGAGCCACCAGCCGACTGGTTCTGGCCGATCAGCACCGGGGCCAGGACGAGCGCGGCCGCCGTGGGCGCGGCCCCTCCGCCGAGGAAGCCTTGAAACGGCGCGGGGAACGGGGTCGTACGCGGCAGGATCGATCCCCCGGCAGCCGTTGACGACACGTTCGGCTTGCAGCCGAAGACGGATTGGTCCCACGCCTGCGCAAAGCCCGAGCCGGCGCTGCGCAGCGCCTTGTCCATTGCATAGGCAGCGAAGGCGCCGCTCTGGCCGATGTCGTTAGTGCTGGTGGTGCTTCGCTTGTGTGCCTCGCCAATGACCACCACGTTGGTGGCCACCAGGACTACGACCATGCCGATGACGACGGCCACCAGCAGTTCGATCAGCGTCACGCCGCGCTGACGAGGCGAAAGAGTTCTTGGCATTCGGTTCATGGCGGCGGGGGAAGAGTGACGCGCGTGGTGAGCCTGCTCGTGGCCGCCTCGTTCGCGGTGCGCTGTGGTGGCGACCAGGTGATGGTGACGTTCGCGCTGTTGGTGACCGTGGGTTCCGGCTGGATCGCGACCACTGCTGAAGGAAGTGAGTACGGCGCAACAAGGGCCCGCGCGGTCCATGCATTCGCATCGCTGGCGACCGTGTTGGTGGTCCACATCGCGCTGGCGATTTCGTTGGCGAGCAGTGCCGCGCGATTGCGGTCCTCGGACTCGACCGAATACTTGATGGCTTGCGCCTGCAGCCCCATCAGGCCGAGGACGCCGAGGGAGAAGAGAAGCACTGCCACCAGCACTTCGATCATGGCCACGCCGCGCTGCTGGCGGGGGCGGAGGGAGCGATGGGAATTCGTCATGGCTAGCATCCGTCCGGCGTGCTGGCCGAGAGCGTCTTGTTCGGATCGCACATGCGAACCTGGCCGCCGATCGCCACCGTGACCCGCAGTCTGCGATCGGCGCCCGGCATCGTGATTTCGTAGGCGACCGGGCCACCGGGGCAGGCCGCGCCGAAACCGGGTGTCGGCACCGCGATCAGTCGGCCCAGGGAGCTGAAGCAGAGGGATCCAGTACCCGTGATCTGCACGTCATTGCGTGGGTTGCCGAGCGCGCCCCCTTCGATGAATTCGCCGACATCGCTCGTCTCGTTCTGGATGCCGAGTGTGTTGATCGACCAGAATTTGCCGTCAGCCACCGCCGCCGGGGTGGCTGACGGCGTGGCGCTGTTGGTGAGCGAAAACACGGTCTGGCGGCTTCGACGGAGGGCTTCGGACTGCGCCAGTCGCATGCCGTTCTGCAAGGCCTCAGCGGTCGCCCGCACGGTGCTGTTCTTGATCCAGGTCATGAAGGCAGGCATCGCGAGCCCCATCAGGATGGCAAGCAGCGTCACCGTGATCATCAGTTCGATCAGGGTGAAGCCATTGACCCGGGCGCGGCGCGTCATGGGCACGCCATGCCCTTCTGCGTCAACCAGGCCGAGTCGCATGCAGTCCAGCCGGCGCCGACATTCGGGGTCGCACGCGTATTTGTCTGATCGATGGTGAAGGTGAAGCCGTTGGTCCCGCCGCTGCCTTGCGCTTGCGCTTTGAAGGTTGTCGCCGTCAGCGTGGGGCAGCTGATGGTGAAGGTGCCGGCCGTCGTCGATCCGTCGCAGGGGGACGTGAAGGTGCCGCTCGTCGTGTACTGGCGGTTGTCCTGATAGTGCCGCTCCATGTTCGCGCGCAAGGTGGACAGGGCGTTGGTAGCCTGCGTGATCTGGCCGCGCAAGGCGTAGTCCTTGTAAGCCGGAAGCGCGATGGCAGCGAGGATGCCGATGATCGCGACGGTGATCATCAATTCGATCAACGTGAAGCCACGCGCTCGGCTTGGCCGCATTGATTTGCCGGAATGTTGGTTGGGCATGCGCGAAAACCTGAGTGAAAGGGTGGCCCGCTTCGGCGGGTGTCAATTCTTGGCAATTGTGACAATACGTCACCGATTGGACGCGCCGACCATCGGCGATTTCTTACCGTTGGTCACATCGAGCGGGGTGAGGAGCGGCTAACCCGAAGACGGCCTGATGGGCTGCTCTTGATGAAGTGTTAGCGCCCACTCCATTGTCGAGGCGCATCGTGGCGCCATCGCAACGCGTGCGCGCGCCCTGTCCTCGTCCAGCCACACGGGTGAGGCAAGGCCAGTCCGGGGCCCCGCCGATCCCTATCGGCTGAATCAGTCGGTCAACTCGCGCCACGACGACCGATGAACGCTCCCGCTCCCCGTCATCGGCGGAATCGGCGGAATCTCCGTCCGAAGCTCGCCGCTGCTGCCCTGGGCAATGATGCGTATGTTGCCGTTGGTGTCCTTGACCCAGCTCAGGCCCACGATCAGCGAGTTGCTGCTCCACAGGATGCCGGATGGGTTCGTGGTCACCACACCGCCGTTCGTCACGTCGAGGAAGTAGCGCCATGAAGAACCCCCCGATGCGCAGGCATCGCCATTCGGGATCGCGCTCGCAATCGCCAGCGTGTTGAACTGCAGGCCCATGTTGGTCGCCACCCGCTCGCCGGAATGCGGCAGGTCGACCCACCAGCCGCCCTTGGTCGTCCAGTCGACAGTGGTGTCGGAGACCGCGGCGATCGTCGCGGTTGCCGCGGATGCGTTCAGCGTGAAAGTCTGCTTCACGAAGTTGGTCGTGTCGGCGCGAACATCACCCCAGCCCGTCGCATTCAGTTTGTCCTTGATGGCGTAGATGCTCTGCTGCGTCGTGTCCGTGATGTCGGAGACGCCGAGGTAGCGTCCTGTCGCCACGATGACCACGGGCTTGCTGCTGACCAGCGACAGCTCGGGCTTGGTCGTGATCGGCTGCGGTGTCGAGGCGTCGATCTGCAGCTTGGCGAGTTGCAGCGCGCCCTGCAGCGGCGCCACGAGGTTGTCGACGTCGAACCGCCACACGTTTCCCTTCAGATCGCCGCCGTAGTAGCGCTTGGCGGTGTTGTCCGCCGTGTTGTCGATCCACCCGTTGATCTTCGCCAGGCCGCTCGGGTCGGTGCTGCTGCCGGCGGTGGTGGCGATGTCCAGGAGCAGGGCGCCGGTGTTGGCGTTGACGACATAGAGATGTCCCTTGCCGTCGCCGTCGGTGTTGTTGTAGCCCGAGGTGAACGCCACGACCCAGGTACCGTCGGCTCGCTTGGCCACGACCGGATTGCCGAAGGTCAGGCCCATGTTCGTATCGGTGAACTCCCAGAGCGACTTCGGATTCGCCGGGTCGGTGATGTCGAGCGCGTAATAGCTACGGCCACCGGCGTTGTGCCCTCCGACAAGGATGGTCTTCCACGTGCTTCCCACCTTGATGTCGGCCATGACCGGTGCGCCGTCCACGAAATACTGGTGCTTCGACGCATAGCTCGCGTCGGCCAGCTTGTAGAGGTTCGGCAACACGGCCGTGGGCACATAGGCCCAGAGTTCGGTGCCGCCGTTGCTCGTGTCGGCGGAGAAGGCGTGCAGCATTCCGTCGTTGGCTGCGACGTAGATGACGTTGGTGCGGTTGGCCTGCGCCGTCACGAAGTCGGCATAGCCGGCATCGCCGTACTTGAAGGGGGGCTTGCCCACATGCACTGGCGCGCCGTTGATGATGTCGCCGAGCAGATGCTCGCGCTTGCGATAGAGCGCCGACGAGGTGGCGCTCACGCCGGTGGATGCCGTCGCAACAGCCACCTCGTAGCTCCGGACGCCCTTCAGGTAGTCGATCAGATTGGCCCCGGTGTTGGCAAGCGCTTTGTCGCTGGCGTTGAGGTTCGCGCATTGCGCGGCGACCACCACCTGCGAGCACAGGTTGTTGAAATAGGCCTGCTGCGCCGTCGTCAGGTTGTTGTAGGCGAAGGCCTGGAGCCCGCTCGCACCGCGGAAGTAGATCTTCCGGTTCGCCACGGCAGTGGCATCGAGCTTGGCCTGCGCCGACCAGGTCGGGGTGGTGGCGATCGTGGCGTCCGTGGCATTGAGCGCGAAGGCCTGCAGGTCGCCCGTCCACGCCTCGGTGGTGTAGCTGGCCCGATAGACCTGGTTGTTGTCGCCCGCCACGAGTTCGAGCGAACTGGTCGAAGCGGCGGAGGCGGACCCGGAGACCTGCTGGACGGACGTGATGACGCCGTTGATGGCATCCGCGAGCAGGCTTGCATTGAGCGCCGAATAGTACTGGCCGCGCCCGTTGACGGCGGCGTGCCAGAGATCGTCGACGTTTGTTGCGTCGCCACCGCTGGAGGTCGATGCAGGCGTCGGCCATCTCACGGCGCCGCTGGTGAGGTCCACGTAGGAGCCTGCGGTCTGGGTGAGGTAGTTCCGGTCGTAGGGCAGGGTGCCGCTCACCCCGAGTCCGATGGTGAACGTGTTCATGTGCTGCCACGTCGCCGTGTCGCTGCCCGCCGTCCGGACGATGTTGGCGCAGACGTCCTGGCTGCTGCCCGAGGTGCTCGACGTGCAGTTGCCCAGGGCGTCGGTCCGCAGATCGGTCTTGTAGTAGTACTCGGCGACGTCCGCCAGCGTGTTCGGCGATCCGCCGATGGTCGACGGCGTCACGCTCGGCGTACCGGCGGTGAACGTGCCGACCACAGGGTTCGTGTTGGTCGTGGTTAGGCTGCCATAGGAGCCCGTGGTCACGACCGCGGGGGTCGAGAACGTCGCGACGCCGGTGCCTTTCGTGGACTGGCACGTATCGACGTTGCTACCGACGTTGGCGTAGGAACCCGTGGGCGTGCCGGAGTCGCTCGATACGACGGCGGCGCCCGAATTGGTCCAGGCGCCGTAGCTGACTGCGCTGGTCGTCGGGCCGGAGGTCACGACGCCATCGGTCGTCACCGTGGTCACGGTGTAGGTCGCCGTCGCGGACTGCGGTGTGCTGAAGGTTTCGGTCTGGGTTCCGTTGGCCTGCTGCTGCCGCTTGCGTACCCGGTATTGCGTGTTGCTGCAGCTGCCCCCCGTCGTGGACGAAATGGTGGTGGAGGTCCGTTCCCAGGTCAGTGTTCTCGAATGACTCGAATTGCTGCTTCGGGTCGCCGTGGCGGTGTAGGTCGTCACCGTCGTCGCGACGTCGCGCGTGTCGTCCTTCATCGGGCGCACTTCGGTGCCGTCCTGGTTGCCGACCAGCGTGGCGTTGTCGAGCTGGTACGGCCCGAACTTGGGCGAGCCCGTGCTTTCGTCGTGCGTGTTCCAGTAGCCGTCGGTCGACAACAGTGCGTAGTTGCGCTGGCAGGAGTACTGCATGGGGTCGTAGGTCTGCCCCGACACCTTGTTCGCGAAATAGCGGCCGGCTTTCGAGAGCGCACCCCGCAACGGCGTGTAGGGATCGGGAGAAACCCCATACAGGCTGCTGTAGAAGTTGGCCTTCTGCGTGGCGTCGAAGTCCTTCACGTCGCGGAAGTAGTTGGTGCCGTCCACGGCCGTCTTGTCGCTGATGGTGCTGAAGCCGACGCGGTAGCTGGAATCGAGCGCCGAGATCGCCCGCCCCATGGCCGTGCGCATCAGCAGGTAGCGCTTGCGGTAGTACGAATACCAGTTGGCATAGTTCTGCCAGTCGGACGACGCACTGGTCACTGTGACCTTCGTGAACAGCGTGGTGTTCACGGTGGTGCGCGTCGTGCACTCCTGATAGAACGTGTTGTTGACGACGCCGCTGCTGGTGTAGACCCAGCCCATCTTGGGCTGGCGCGCGGCACCGGTGCCGCTGGTGCCGTTGTAGACGTAGTAGTAGCTGTTCGCGAGATTGGTGGTGGAACTCGATGAAGAGAAGCCGTCGTCCTTGGCCGCGGTGAAGCTGGCATTCGGATAGGACGTGCCGTTCGCGAAAAGGGGCGGTGCGTAGGTGGTCGTGGGGTCGTAGGCCACGCCATTGCATTGGGCGGACCGGTAGCCGTAGGTGGCTGTGTCGTCCATGTCGTCCGGCATGAAGGCGGAGCTCATGCTGCCGGAGTCGTCCAGAAGGAACAGGAGGTTGGGCTTGGCCTGGACGGTGGGGCGCGTCGCGAGCGGCTGGCTCGACAAGTCGGTCACACCGGCTTTCGCGACGTGACCGAACGCTGCAATCACCAGCACGCCGGCGAACGCCAATCTCGCACATCGGCCGACGAGGCTGCCCTGGCCGGCGACGGCCCGGGCAGCTGCAAGGAATGTGTTCTCCATGGCAGTGTTCCTCTCTCAATTGGCGCCGGATGGCGCGCCCTCGTCGGAAATCAGAAATGCACGATCGTCTCGGTGAAGCTGGCGGTATTGCGCGCGCCCAGCACGCGCACGACGATCCGGTAGTACGCGCTGTTCGTCGCGCAGGCGAGCGGGTTGTCGCTGTAGCTCAGGGCGCCCTTCGATCCACAGGAGTCGGTGTTGGATGCCCGGTTGGCGCAACTGATGCTCTTGTCGGCGATGTAGTCGCCGGGCTTGGAGCACAGCCGGAACACCACGTAGCTCGCTTTGTTGCCGTTGATGGTGCCGGCGCTCGTCGGCAGCACGGTGCAGCCGCTGTAGGTGTCGCTGGCCGATTTCCGGCAGCCATTGCCATCCCAGTCCACCAGTTGGCGATTGGCCGTGCTGATCTGCTGGCCGGTCACATCGATCGGCGGCTTGATCGTGATGCCATCCGCCGCGAGTTCCTGCGTGCTGGCGTAGTAGCCGCTGGTCGGGATGTCGGTGTTCAGTGTGGCGTTGTTGAGCGTCAGCCAGTTGATGGCCTGCCGCGCGGCCTGGTCCGCGGCTGAAGTCGCGTCCTGCTTGAAGCCGAGGTTGCCCAACAGCAGGGCGCTGGTATCGACCGATCGCACCAGCGCCAGCGTGGCGAGCGACAGCGCCACCAGCGCCAACAGGGCAAACAACAGGGAGACACCGCGCTGCGCGCGCGGATGCGGAACGGAGGGCGACGCGTGGCGTTGCATGACTCGACTCAGGAGTTCCAGAGCACATTGCGCAAGGGCACGATCGTGTCGTAGACCTTGTAGCGGTAGTGCTGCCAATCGGCGAGCTGATTCACCTTCAGGGCGATGCACTTGCTGGCGCCGTTGCAGGTGGTGGTGGCGGGGCCGGTGATGGTTGCGGTGGCGCCCACATCCCATTGCGGCGCCGCAGTCGTCACGATGTCCTTCTCGAACTCGTTGCTTCGCGCCACGACGGCGATGCGAATCGCGACGACCCTGCGCCAGTCGGCATTGGTGAGCGGTGTGACGTTGTCGTAGGTGTCGACGATGACGTTGCCGCTGGCGTCCTGGGTGCCCTTGCCGTAGAGCGCCTGCAGATTGACGATCTGCGGGTAGAGATCCTGTGATGTCCGCAGCCCGCTGATGAGCGACAGGTCGCTGACCTGGAGATTGTTCGCGTTGTCGACGGTGTTGATCGAATAGGTGCGCGAAACCAGCGACCCCATGTTCAGCAGATAGTCGTCCTTGACATAGCCGCCGGCGGGAAACACGCTGTTCTGGTTCCATTTGCTGGTGGTGGTCAGGACGTGCGGCACCACGCCTGCGCTGAGCGTGGTCTCTGGTGCGCCGATGTCGTTGGTGACGCTGAAGAGAGCGCACCAGTTGCTGGGCCCCTGGATCACCGGCACCGCGATCATCATGTTCCCGGCCACCGCCCCGAACGACGAGTTCACGTTGAAGTGGTTGTCGGTGGCGGTGTGGGCGCCCGACAGGCCCATGGGCGCGGAGAAGCCCGCTGTGCGCCCGCGAAGCAGCGTGATCGTGTCGGGCGCATCGTTGGCGCCATCGTTGATGACGACAGGGGCCAGGGTGAAGGTGAATGCGGCGCCCGTGTCGAACTTCGCATGCACCGGGCAGCCCAGCGCATCCAGGCTGGACGTCGCGCCATAGCCCGACATCTGTACGTCGCGCTGCAGCGTATAGAGCGCCATGGCGCCGTTGACCTGCGCGTCGCTGCCCATCGAGACCGAACGCTTCTTGCCTTCGGACAGGACGAGCACCTGGGCGATGACCAGCACCGTCAGCATGCCCAGCACCAGGCCCACCATGAGCTCGACCAGCGTGAAGCCGCGTTGGGCTGAGGGCGCGCGGGCGGTTGCGTTCATGTTGTGCATCTCAGCCCCCCGCCTTCGCGACCGTGGTGTGGGTCACGTACTTGTGGGTTTCCCCGTTGGGCATCGTCCACGTGACAGTCACTTCGACGTCACCCGTTGGTGCATCGACGACCAGCGCACCGGTGCCCGCCGGAAGGTTGTTCGCCACCTTGTTCTGCCATTCCTTGCAGCGGGCCTGCGATGCACAACCGCTCCCGCTGTAGCTCGCCATGCCGGTGAGGTCGGACCACATGCGGCCGACCACGTCGTTGGCGAGCATGGCCGCGTCCGCGCGAAACTTGGCTTCGGTCTGCGCGCGCGTCATGGCCGCCTGCAGACCGACCAGGCCGATCACCCCGAGCAGGAAGATCAACATGGCCACCAGCACTTCGATCAAGGCAATGCCCCGGACGCGGCGCGAAGCCACGGGACCTTGCTTTCCGCGGGTCATCTTCTGGGCGTGCATTTCGGTTTCCTCCCTTCAGCACTTGCGCGGATCGGTGGAGTCGGTCACCCGGGGATCGCACATGCGCACCATCCCCGCCGGGGAGACGGCAAGGCGCAGGTTCACGCTCGACGCGGTGCCGGTGACGTCGATCCGGCTGATGGCATCGGCATTCGTGATGCGTCCGAAGCCATCGAAGGTGATGGACTTGCCGGCGGTCGTGTTGTCGGACTGCACGGAAGCCACGGTCACGTTGCCGCCCCCGTCGCCGACGGCCCGGCCCGTGACCAGCATGGGTGAAGAATCGGTCGAAGGCGCGTCGGCGCAATGGCCGACAGGCGAGTTCACACTGACGACCCACGAGCCGCTGCTCGCGGACAGCGTGCAGTCATTGCTCAGGACGCCCGGATCGCCGAGCGCGACCAGCCAGAACGACACGTTCTGGTTGCGCCGTACGGCTTCGCCCCGCGCGGTCTGGATGCCGTTCTGGAGCGAGTCCGCGACATTGCGGATGCGTGCGTTGCCGAGCCAGCTGGCCACGCTCGGCAACGCGGTCATGAAGATCACCGCCAGGACGGCCAGTGTGATGACCAGCTCGACCAGCGAAAAGCCGCGTTGACGCATGGATCTCTCCGGTCGGGCGTCAGCAGGTGGACGCCTTCGTGAGCCAGCAGGTCGCGGCGACGGTATTGCCCTTGAATTTCGTGGTCGCGCGGTCGCCGTTCTGGTTGATCGTGTAGACGAACCCGATCGCGTTGCCCGCGTTGCCCGTGGCAGTGAGGGTGTAGCTTTGCTGGGTGGTGTCGCCGGCGTTGGTGTTCGTCGCGCAGGAGAAGGCGAAGTACTTCGCTGAACTCGGCGCGAAACTGTTCCAGGTGTTCGCCGTCGCGTCCGGCGCGCACGCGGCGGAAGTGCCGTAGTTGCGGTTGTCCTGGTAGTACTGCTCGAGCTTTGCCCGATAGTCGGAGAGGAAGCCGAACGCCTCCTGAACCTGGCCCCGGCGGACGTAGTCGTTGTAGGCGGGAAGCGCCACGGCGGCGAGGATGCCGATGATCGCCACCACGATCATCACTTCGATCAGGGTGAATCCCGTCTTGGCGCGACGCCGGCCGGCGGTGGCGAATGGGGCCGTAGTCTTCACGATGGCGCCTTTCAAGGAATGCTGGCGAAGTGGTAATTCACTAACAATCTGTCGAATTGTGTTTGGGTGTCCGGCCCATGTCCAAAGCCGCCGGTCGCGATGATTGCGCCTTCCGTCAGGTCGCCGTCAGAGGTTCGGCCAATTCGAGACGGCGGATGGCGGCGATGGGCGCTATTTCAGTCGCCCACGGGTGGCCCGGACGGCCCGGCGCGATGGACGGACCGGAAGGGAGGTCTGGCGACCGTGTCGGGGCCTCAGCCCGCCACCCAACTCCCCGACTTCCCGCCGTGCTTTTCCAGCACATGGACGTCGGTGATCCTCATCCCACGGTCGACCGCCTTGCACATGTCGTAGATCGTGAGCAGCGCCACCTGCACGGCGGTCAGGGCTTCCATCTCGACGCCCGTCGGGCCCACGGTCTCGACCGTGGCCGTACAGGTCACCTGCGGCAACCCACCGTCGGAAATGGCGAATGCGACCGCCACGCGGGTGAGCGCGAGCGGATGGCACAGGGGGATCAGGTCGCTGGTCTTCTTCGCCGCCTGAATGCCGGCGATGCGCGCGACGCCCAGAACGTCGCCTTTCTTCGCGGTGCCCGATTCGATCAGCGCCAGGGTCCCCGCCTGCATTTCGATCCGGCCGGTCGCCACCGCCACACGGTGCGTGGCGGCCTTGCCGGCCACATCGACCATGTGCGCCTGGCCCTGGGCGTCGAAATGTGTAAGGGAACTCATCTGTGAACGATCCGCGATGTGCCGCATCATACGAGGCCGAACCATTGACGAGGAATGTCTCGGTTGAATCCATTTCCACCTTCTTCGGGCAAGCGCCGGCCCGTACGCCGCCGCTTGCAGGGCCTGGGTGCCGCCCTGTTGATCGCCTCCCAGCTGGCGCTGCCGATCCCCGCCCGGGCGCAGCTGCCCGGCATGGGCGACGGCGGCGAAATGACTGCAGCCGCCGAGCGCCATCTCGGCGACCAGATCGCCCGCGAGCTGTATCGCGACCCGGACTTCATCGACGACCCGGTGCTGGGGGAGTACGTGGACGATATCTGGCAGCGCCTCCTCGCGGCGGCGCGCACGCGCGGCGACCTGACGCCCGAGCTCGACGAGCGCTTCGCCTGGACGGTCGTGCTGGGGCGCGACCGCAACATCAACGCCTTTGCATTGCCGGGCGGCTATCTCGGTGTGAATCTGGGCCTCGTCGCGGTCGTCGGCAGCCGGGACGAACTCGCCACGGTGCTGGGCCATGAGCTGTCGCACGTCACGCAGCGCCATATCGCGCGGATGATGTCCAAGCAGAGCAAGCAGTTGCCGCTGATGCTCGCGGGCATGATCCTCGGCGTGATCGCCGCCAGCAAGAGCCACAGCGGAGACGCCGGGCAGGCCATGATCATGGGCAGCCAGGCCGCCTTCATGCAGAACCAGCTCAGTTTTTCGCGCGACATGGAGCGCGAGGCCGATCGCGTCGGTTTCGGCGTCATGACGCAGGCCGGCTACTCACCGCAAGGCGCCGCCGCGATGTTCGAGAAGCTCCAGTACGCATCGCGCCTCAATGACAACGGCTCCTATCCCTACCTTCGCAGCCATCCGCTGAACAGCGAGCGCATTGCGGACATGCAGGGGCGCTTCCAGTTCAAGTCCGGATCGCCGCCAGCGCCGCTGCCCCTTGCGATGGACCACGCCATGATCGCCTCCCGAGCGAGGGTGCTCACGCGTCCGGGCGTCGATGTGCTGCGTTTGTGGGTCGATGCCGCTGCCGGCGGGGAGTTTGCGAAGAGTTCGCCCGCGCAGCAGGCGGGGACGCTCTACGCGGCGGCGTTGTCGGCCAGCGAACTGCGCGACTTCAAGGCAGCGCGAGCGCTCGCGCAGCGCCTCGTCACACGCACGGCGGGCGATGCACCTTCCGCACGCCTGGCCCGGTTGCTGTCCGCCGAGATCGAACTCAGCGCGAATGCGGCGCCCGCGGCGGCGGCGCTGCTCGATCCCAAGGCCAAGGACCGGCCTGAAATGCTGCTGGCGGCGCAGGCCGCGGTCGCCACGCGCAACCCGGGGCCGATGATCCCGCCCTTGCGCGACTGGGTCGCCGTCCATCCGCGCGACGCGTACGCCTGGCGCACCCTGGCCAACCTCTACGGGGCGCAGAACGACACGCTCCGCGCGGTGCGCGCCGACGCCGAGGCCAACGTGGCCATCCTGGACTTCGCAGGCGCGCGTGATCGCTTCCGCGCCGCCCAGGACCTGATCCGCAACGGAGGACAGGGCGTGCCCATCGACCACTTCGAGGCGTCGATCATCGACACCCGTGCGCGCGCCGTGGAGGCGCTCTACAAGGAGCAGGTGGCCGAGGGGCCGCCGAGATAGAAGGGCGCGAGCAACCGCGCGTCAACGCTTTGAGAACAGCCCGCCCAGCGCGGATTCGATGACCAGCCCGAGCAGCGAATAGATCAGCGAGCCGATCAGCGCGGCCAGGAAGCCATCGACGTGAAAGCCCGACAGCAGCCCGGACGCGGCCCAGAACAGCAGCGCGTTGATCACGAACAGGAACAGGCCCAGCGTGACGATGGTGACCGGCAGCGTCAGCACGATCAGCACCGGACGCACGAACATGTTGAGCAGGCCGATCACCGCGGCGGCCAGCAGTGCGGAGGTGTAGCTCGTCACCTGCACACCGCTGTAGAAGTAGGTCACTGCGAGCAGCGCGAGTGCGCTGAGCAGCCACTTGATGAGAAGTCGCATTCAGTGGCTGCGCGCCTATTCGGCCATCTCGTTGGCCAGCATGAGCAGGGCACCCATGCCAACCACCGCACCCGGCAACGCCCAGCTCGACTGTCCGGGGGGCGCCACGTCGGGCGCCACCGGTTCGAGGTCCACGCCCACCTTCGGCCGACGTGCGTCGACGACCTGCGCGGCGCCGTGCAGCAACCTCAGGCGCTTGGTCAAGTCCGTCAGCGGCCCCCTGGCGAGGACCGGCAGGACCTGACCGCCTTCCTGCGCCAGCAGCGGAAGCAACTGTTCCTGCACCTTCGCAAACCACTTGGCCCGCCAGTTCTCGCGCGCACTGTGGCTCACCCACTTGCTGATGCGCTGCGTCATGCGTGGGGGGCAGGCCACCAGCACCCAATGGCGTGGCCCGGCGCCGCTGCCGCCGTCTGCCGCGACCTTGGCGAGAAACTCTCGCGCATAGGCTGCGTCATCGACATACAGAATGATCTTGTCCATGAGTGCTCCTTCTTTCGTTGGTTGGAGTGTCAGAGGCATCGAGCGGGATCAGACGGTCACGGGGGCTGCGGGCTTGGGGCGGCGTGCCGCCACCCACTTGCCGATCGCGAGGACCAGCAGCGCACCGATGACGCCCGCGGCGTAGCGGACCACGTCACTTTGCGGCACCTTCGGCACCCAGGTCCAGTCCGCAGCGTTGGCGACCGCGGGATCGGACATCGCCATGGTGCCCGCGATCCAGCCCAGCAGCATGCCGCCGAGCGTGATGATGATCGGGAAGCGGTCCATCAGCTTGATGACCAGCTGGCTGCCCCAGACGATGATCGGGATGCTCACCAGCAGGCCGAAAACCACGAGCGGCATCTGGTGGCCCTCGCCGGCACCTTGCGCGGCGCCAGCGATGGCGATCACGTTGTCGACGCTCATCACCAGGTCGGCGACGATCACGGTCTTGACGGCGGCCCACAGCTTGTCGCTCGCGCTGATGTTGCCGTGCGCGTCGTCATGCTCCGGTGCGAGCAGCTTGACCCCGATCCACATCAGCAGAAGCGCGCCTGCCAGCTTCAGGAAGGGAATGGCGAGCAGCGTGAGCGCAAAGAAGATCAGGATCACGCGCAACAGGATCGCGCCCGCGGTGCCCCAGAGAATGCCCTTGGTGCGTTGCGCCGGCGGCAGCTTGCGACAGGCCAGTGCAATCACGACGGCGTTGTCGCCTCCGAGCAGGATGTCGATCATGATGATCTGACCGACAGCGACCCAGAACTCGGGGGTCATGAACAGTTCCATAAAGTCCTCCATTCGTTTCGATTCCGCCTGTGCGGGTCGGATGAAGCGGCTGACTGAGAATCGGGGATCCTCGAGGAACTTGCAATTGCTTCGATCAAACCCGACACAGGTTCAAATCGAAGGTCTTGCTCGGCAGCGCAATGGCTGCCCGACAGGCCGGAAGTGTTGTGCTTCGTATTGACGACCTGGCGATGCCCGCTCTCGTGCAAGCGGGCGGGAGCTACTCCCCTTCGTGGGCGGGATTAGAGCATCGGAGTCGTTGCAAGGCAACCTCCCGGCGATGGGTTCATAAGCGAAACGCGCTGGAAACCTGCGCCGGCAGGGCAGTCGATGCTACGTATTTGATAGCGATCAATTCCTTCGCGGGTTGCGGGACTTTGCCGGACTATGATGCCCGCTCGCATTTTTTCGACCCCCCATGGCCGCCATTCACATCACCGACATCGAGGCCGCCATCAACTACTGGCGCGACAGGAAACCCTCGCCCGACGGCATCACGCTCGCGCCCGAGTTGCGCGCGCTGGCAGAGGTGTACGCGCTGATGGTGTTTCATCATGAAGACGAGGTCGACGAAGTCGGCTTCCCCGCCGAGGCGTGGGCCGCCTGGCTCACGTGGTACCACAGCACGCCCGACACGCCCTGCATCGCGATCTGCTCGACCAGCCAGGGCGATGACGAATGCAAGGGCTGCGGCCGCAGCTTCGACGAGGTCCAGCACTGGCCTGCGATGACGCCGGCCGAGAAGCGATTGACCTGGCGCCGCATCACCATGCAGGACAGCGCCTGGCGCTTCAACAAGTATGCGGAGCGCGCACGCGAGGCCGAGCACGTCTGGACCGATGACGGTGCGGGCGAAGTCGCTTCCGGCAAGGTGGACTGAGCTTCGCCATGCGTCGTCTCGCGCAAGCCCCCAACCTGGCCATCGCCACGCTATGGGTGCATGCGTTGCGCGAAGACGGCGTGCAGGCATCCATCCAGCGCGAATATCTTGGCGCCGCCGCCGGCCAGTTGCCGCCCGACCAGTGCCTGCCCGAGATCTGGATCGAGGACGACGCGCAGTTCGCACTCGCCGAGCGGCTTCTGCACGATCTGCGTCATCGACCGCAGCACCGTTGGCACTGCGTTTGCGGCGAGCTCGTCGAAGGCGGCTTCGAACAATGCTGGCACTGCGGCGCAATGATGCCGCTCGGGTAGCAAGTTCAAGAAACACCGCGGAACCGGCTTCGCCGGGCCGCCGGTGTTGCCCGAAGTGAGCAAGCCTGGGGGGCGAGCTATTTGAGTTTTACAGGTTCGATGTCGATGTTGTGGGTGCCGTCGCCAAGCATCAACGCGCCTTCCTGGATCGTGGCTTGCAACTGCATAGACCGCTGCGCGAGTGTCGCGAGCGATTGCGATGCCGCCGTCGGCACGCGAAACACGCTGAGGTTCTGCGGCCGCGTCAGCTTGTTCTCGATCCCTCGCCACCAGATCTCGGCGGCATGGTTGAAGCAGTAGACGATGACCTCGTCGGCCTTGCCGCAGGCCTTGATGATGGGCTTGTCTTCCGGCTGCCCGACCTCGATCCACAGCTTGATCTCGCCGGTGAAATCACGCAGCCATACATCGGGCTCGTCGGGGTTCGACAAGCCGGCGCCGAAGGCGAGCGTGCCGTCGCCGTTGCACACCGCCTGCAGCTTGTAGGCATTGAGCGCGAGCGCTGCGAGGCGGATCATCATCCGCTCGTCGGTCTCGCTGGGATGACGCGCGAGCGTCAGCGCGTGGTCGGCGTAGTAGTTGTGGTCGATGTCGGCGACGGCCAGGTTCGCTTTGAAGACCGTGGACTTGAGCGCCATCAGACCCGCCGGGCCAGTTCGGCTGCCTTGCCGATGTAGCTCGCAGGCGTCATCGCCAGCAGACGTTCCTTTTCCTCTTCGGGAATGGCCAGCGAGCGGATCAGCCCGTGCAGCGCCTCGGCAGTCACGGTCTTGCCGCGCGTGACTTCCTTCAGCTGCTCGTAGGCACCTTGCACGCCGAAGCGCCGCATCACCGTCTGGATGGGCTCGGCGAGCACTTCCCATGAGGCGTCGAGGTCATCGGCCAGCGCCTCCTCGTTCAGCTCGAGCTTGCCCAGGCCGGTCGCGAGGCTGGCATAGGCCAGCGTGGAGTAGCCGAATGCGACCCCAATGTTGCGCAGGACGGTGCTGTCGGTCAGGTCGCGTTGCCAGCGGCTGATGGGCAGCTTCTCGCTCAAGTGCCGCAGCACGGCATTCGCGAGGCCCAGGTTTCCCTCGGCGTTCTCGAAGTCGATCGGGTTCACCTTGTGCGGCATCGTCGAGGAGCCGATCTCGCCCTTCTTCAGGCGCTGCTTGAAATAGCCCAGGCTGACGTAGCCCCAGATGTCGCGCGAGAAGTCGACCAGGATGGTGTTGGTGCGCGCCACCGCGTCGAACAACTCGGCCATGTAGTCGTGCGGCTCGATCTGGATGCTGTAGGGCTGGAAAGTGAGGCCCAGGCCCAGCGGTGCCGGGGTTTCGACGACCTTGCGGCTGAAGGCTTCCCAGTCGAACTCGGGCCAGGCCGCCATGTGGGCGTTGTAGTTGCCGACCGCGCCGTTCATCTTGCCCAGCAGCTGCACTGAGGCGATCTGCTCGCGGGCCTTGGCGAGACGCACGGCGACGTTGGCGAGCTCCTTGCCGACGGTGGTCGGGCTCGCGGTCTGTCCATGGGTGCGGGAGAGCATCGAGACCCCGGCGAACTTGTTCGCCATGTCGCGCAGCGTCGCGATCAGCCCGTCGATGGCCGGCAGCATCACCTTCTCGCGTGCCGCCTGGATCTGCAGCGCATGGCTGGTGTTGTTGATGTCTTCGCTGGTGCAGGCGAAGTGCACGAACTCGGACGCCGCGAGCAGCTCGGGGCGCGCCTCGAATTTCGACTTGATCCAGTATTCGACGGCCTTCACGTCGTGGTTCGTGGTCTTCTCGATCTGCTTGATCGCGACGGCATCCGCCTCGGAAAAGTTGGAGACGAGCCCCAGCAGGTACTTGCGGGCCCCTCCGGTGAGGGGCTTGAATTCGGCAAAGCCGCAGTCGGACAGCGCGATGAACCACGCCACTTCGACCTGCACCCGCCGGTGCATGTAGCCCTGTTCGCTCATCAGCGGACGCAGCGCCGTGAGCTTGGCCGCATAGCGACCATCGAGGGGAGAAAGTGCGGAAACGGTGGAGAAACTCATTGGCGAATTTTAGGTTGCGCCCCGCGGGAAGCAATTTCAGTCCTCCGGCGCGTCCCGGAAGTAGGCGATCCGCTCCACCGTGGCCGGGTGCGACGAGAACGCGAGCCCGATGACATCGCCATCCCCTCCGGCGCCGCGGTGCGTTGTTTCGCGCCACCGTTCGACGGCCTCGAAGAAGGCGACCATCGCGCGGGGCGGGATGCCCGCCGCCCGCATCAGGCGCAGCGATTCGGCATCGGCCTCGCGCTCCGCATCGCGCGAGTAGCCCAGCGAGGCGAGAAGGACGGGCGCGCTGCTGATCAGCGTGCCGTAGTCGCCGACCGCAACCGATGCCGCGATGCCGATCGCGGACACCTGAACCAGTTGCCGCATCGCATGGCGCTGGCGGACATGGCCGAATTCATGCGCCAGGACCCCGAGCACGGCGTCATCGTTGTCCGGCATCAGCGCAACCAGCTCGTCGGTCAGGACAATGGCGCCCCCTGGCAAGGCCAGCGCGTTGGGGCCCAGCTTCCCGGTCGAATCGCGGCTGCGGCGGAATTCGAGCTTCCACGCCGGCGCATCGTCGGGGTGGCTGGTCCGCACCATCTGCGCGAAGGCCTTGCGGATTCGGTCCTGGTCTGCCGGCTCCAGCGCACTGGGCTGCAGCAGCGATTGGTCGAGCGACTGGAGGACCTGGGCGCCGATCATCGCGTCGACGCGCGGCGGCACCATGGCCGTGACGCCGCGCGCAATCCACGGCAGGCCCCATTGGTACATCGCCGCGAGCCCGACCGTCAGCAACACGAAGGCGATGGCGACCCCGCGCCAGCTCTGCTGGGCGCGGACGATCCAGCTCTCGCGGCGGCCGAACTGCGACACCCAGGCGTCCCAGTCGGCCGCATCGAGCGCCTGCACGCAGGCACCTTGTGGCAGCTGGGCGATGCGACCGCCATGCCGGGTGCGTTCCGGCCAGCGGATCTGGTCAAGGGAGATCGTCAATGGCGGAAAATTGTCGCCAGCGACGGGCGCAACCGTCAGGCAGTCTTCCAGCACGTGCAGGCGTGCCGCATGCGGCTTGCTGCTGCAGCCGTCGAAATAGCGAACGTCGAGGCTTGTCACATGCCGATGTCCACGCCGAACAGGTCGGCCGCCATGTCGCCGACGGCGCCGGGATGCTCGATCGCCGCCACCTGCGTGATCTCGTCCAGCGCGATGCGGGTGCGCAACTCGACGGCTTCGACCTGCGCCCGCCGGGTGTTCACCACCGCGAATGGCCAGTACAGCCCGAGCGTCAGGATGATCAGCAGGTAGTTCTTGCACTGCAGGCGAAGGTAGCTCGACAGACGCAGGCCGCTTTTGAACCGGAGCACGTCGTTTCCCGTTTTCGACCAGATCAGGTTCTGCAGCCGGACCTGGAGATACGACTTCGGAAGGATGTTCAGCAGCAGGATGCCGGCGAATCCCAGCATCACGGACAGGCCGATGAATCCCGCACCCGCGCCGACGCGTTTGCCGGTGAAGACAAAGACACCGACCAGGATGCCGATGACCACCAGGGCCAGCAGCGTGACGCCGACCAGCTTGATGAAAATCCCGTAGAGCACGCCCACATCGGCGTCGAGCCGCGTCTGCAGTTCCCCGATCGCGTAGTTGCCGTGCTGGTAGCGCCGCACGCGCCAGAGGAAGTAGGGCAGTCCCGCAAGGAAGACGAGCATCCCGACGCCCATCAGTCCGGAGGCCGCCGGCGGCATGCCACGCTGCGTCATGGTCCCTGCGATGGCGACCGGCAGCAGCGCCAGGGCAAGCGGCGGCAGCATGCAGGCAAATGCGCCCGGCATGTCGCCGAGAAAGCGGAAGCGCAGCCCGCGCCAGCTCGTATTGGCCAGGCGGAAGCGCATCGCGGCCCGGAACAGCGCGGGCCACAGTCCCACGAAGGCCAGGGCCGCCAGCAATGCAGCCCAGCCTGAGAAATTGCTGCCGACCGAGTAGGTGATCAGGAACGCCGCCGCGATCAAGGTGCCGCGCAGCATCTTGCGGGGCTCGCCGTGAAAGTCGAGCGCATCGCCGTCGACCCAGGTGTTGCTGTAGAAGTACTTGAGCTTGCGGACCTTGGCCCACGGAAGGTAGATCCCGAGGGTCACCAGCGTCAGGAGCAGGTTCACGATCCAGATGCGGAAGTACTCGCTGCCGGTGGCCGTGAATTCGATCGGATGGCGATGCAGTGCCGTCCCGCCCGGTGTGTTGGATTCCTCGTTCACGCGCGCTCCCCCTCGCTTCGGTGTTGGGGCCGGATTCTGCACCGCGCGCGTTCCCCTAGAATCAAAGCGCTACAACGATGCCCTGATGGGGGGAAAGCTCGCATGAAACTGATCGGATCCGCTGCCAGTCCTTACGTGCGCAAGGTACGCGTGGTCATGGCCGAAAAGCGGCTCGACTACCAGTTCGTGATCGAAGACGTCTGGTCTGCCGACACCACGATTTCCAGCGCCAATCCGCTGGGCAAGGTGCCCTGCCTGATCATGGACGGCAGCGAGGCCATGTTCGACTCGCGCGTGATTGTCGAATACCTCGACACCTTGTCGCCCGTCGGCAAGCTGATCCCGCAGCAAAGCCGCGAACGTGCCGAAGTCAAGACCTGGGAAGCGCTGGCCGATGGCGTGATGGACGCCGGCGTGCTCTGGCGCCTCGAAGCGACCTGGGCGCACCGCGCCGATGGCGAACGCAGCCAGGCCTGGATCGACCGCCAGCGCGGCAAGGTCCTGGGCGGCATTGCCGCCATGGCCAAGGGCCTGGGCGACAAGCCCTTCTGCAGCGGAATCCACCTGAGCCTGTCGGACATCGCGGTCGGCTGTGCCCTGGGCTGGGTCGGCTACCGCTTCCCCGAGATCGACTGGCGCGGCGACCACACCAACCTCGCCCGTCTTTACGACAAACTCATGCTGCGCCCCAGCTTCGCCGACACCAAGCCCTGAGCCGGCACAGCGCAATCAAACAAAAAGCCCCGCATGCGGGGCTTTTGTTCGTGAAACACCGCGGATCCGGCTCCGCCGGTCCGCAGGTGTTGCCCCCGGTAGGGGGTAGGCGGCTACGCGAAGCGAGCAAGCCTGGGGGCGAGCAATGCCCCGAGTAATAAAAACGTTGCGAGGCGCCCCAAGACGAAGGAGGGAGGGAGGGAGGAGGAGAAGAATCGCCTCGGGATTTCAACCAGACGGTAGCGCCCGGAAGACCTCGCAACATGAAAACGGTCGGGCCGTCCAAGCCCGAACCCGTATGAGATCACCCCGCCGGGCCCGGTTCCCACCGCAGTGGTAAACGTTTGTGACGTCTGATGGCGTCCGGCCGCGGTTTCAGTTAGGCCCGAGTTCCTTCTCGACCGCGCGCACGAACGAACGATCGTCCGGCGCCGTCATGCTCGAATACGAATCGACGACCTTCCCGTCGCGGCCGATCAGGTATTTGTAGAAATTCCATTTCGGCGTCGTGCCCGAAGCCTGCGCCAACTCCTTGAACAGTGGATTGGCGTCCACGCCCCGAACAGAAGATTTCGCAAACATCGGAAATTTGACGCCGAAGGTGTTTTCGCAGAATTCGGCAATATCCTTGTTGGAGCCTGATTCCTGGGCGAAGTCATTCGAGGGGAATCCCAGCACGACCAGTCCGCGCGACCGGTATTTGCTATCCAGCGCTTCCAGCCCCTTGTACTGCGGCGTAAACCCGCAAAAACTCGCCGTATTGACGACCAGCACCACCTTGCCGGTGTACTGGCAGAGCGTCTGGGGTTTTTCATCCTGCAGGCGCGGAAAAGTGTGCTGGAGGATGGCCGGACAACCCGCCGGCGCCGCCTGGGCACGGGCGTGGCCGGGCAGGAAGCAGGCTGCGATGACGATCGCCGACGCAAATGGCACTAGCCGCTGAATGGGGATTCGCATGACGGTTTTACCTATGTAAATAGCCCTTTGGACCGGCGCCGTCCAGCGGCGCACCCACGCATCATCGCGCTGTTGTCACAGGCGCGCCAAAGCTGCCGACTAAAATCCGTCGGCACAAGAAAGACATAGATGCTCTATCCGGAACTCTTCAGACAACTCGAATCCGTCCGTTGGGACATGGACAAGGATATTCCGTGGCAGTCTTTCGACGCGACGCGGCTCTCCGACGAGCAGGCCCAGACCATCAAGATGAATGCCATCACGGAGTGGGCAGCCCTGCCGGCCACGGAGATGTTCCTGCGCGACAACCGCCATGACAGCGATTTCTCCGCCTTCATGTCGATCTGGTTTTTCGAGGAGCAGAAGCACTCGCTCGTGCTCATGGAATACCTGAAGCGTTTCAGCCCGCAATACGCCCCGACCGAGCAGGAACTGCACGAGGTGCGCTTCGATTTCGACCCGGCACCTCCGCTCGAGACCCTGATGCTGCATTTCTGCGGCGAGATTCGCCTCAACCACTGGTATCGCCGTGCGGCCGAATGGCACACCGAGCCGGTCATCAAGCACATCTACACCACGCTCAGCCAGGACGAAGCCCGCCACGGCGGCGCCTACCTGCGCTACATGAAGCGCGCCCTGGAGAAGTTCGGCGACGAGGCGCGCTCGGCCTTCACCAAGGTCGGCGTGCTGATGGCGAGCGCGCGCCGGACGGCGCAGGCCTTGCATCCGACCAATCTGCACGTGAACAAGGCGCTGTTTCCCAATGACACGATTCAGAGCCGCGTTCCCGATCCGGACTGGCTCGAGCATTGGCTCGACAAGCAGATCAAGTTCGACGCCGTCTGGGAAAACAAGGTCGGCGATCGCATCCTGCACAACCTGAGCCTGTTGATGAACAGGAGCTTCAAGACCGTGCAGGAGTTGAACCGGTACCGCAAGGAACTGGCGGCTTCATTGGGCCCCAAGCCCGAGTACCAAGGAGCCTAGCAACGGGCTCGCCCCCAGGCTGCGCGCACTTCGTGTCGCTACGCCTACCCCCTGCCGGGGGCAATACCTGCGGCCCGGCAAAGCCGGTTCCGCGGTGTTTCCTGAGCTCACCCCCAGGCTGCGCGCACTTCGTGTCGCTTCGTCTACCCCCTGCCGGGGGCAATACCTGCGGCCCGGCAAAGCCGGTTCCGCGGTATTTCTGGGGTTTACCGCTTGCGGTCTAGCGGCGTTCTACGATGACGGGGGTGAGCTGGAGTCCGTTGCGGACTTGCTCCGCCGTGTCGCGGGCGAGGTCGCGTGATGCGTAGGGGCCCGCCTGTAGCCGGTGGGTGCCGCGTTCGGTGAATACGTTGAGGGACGGGGCCAAGGCGGGCAATTCACGCGCGACCTGCTGCTGGAAACGGGCGGCGCCATCTCGCTGGCTGAAGGCGCCGAGTTGCACCCAGAAGCCAGGCGGCGGCGCGGAAGCGATTCCTTCGGCCGGGGACGGAAGGGGTGTTGCGCTTGGTGCTGGTGCCGGTGGGGCTGTCAGCGGGGCCAGGGGCGGCAGCGCTGTCACTTCCATCGATTCGATGCGCGGGGCGGCGGCGACCGGGGCGGTCCAGGCTGCCGGGACTGCGACGTTGTCCGAGGCAGCGGGCTGGACGGGAAGCGCGGGAGTCACCGGTGGCGCATGCTGCGCCAGTTGAGTCGCATCCACGTTGCCGCGTCGCCACGCGCCGGTCCGGATGTCGTCGTTCGTGATGCGCTCGATTTCGACGGGCGCGACGCCGCGCAGCAGATCGAGCTTGAGCGCCGCGGTGTAGCTGAGGTCGATGACGCGATCCTCGTGGAAAGGGCCGCGGTCATTGACCCGCACGATCGCCTCACGCCCGTTGGCCGGGTTGCGTACGCGCACATAGCTCGGCAGCGGCAGCGTCTTGTGTGCCGCCGTCATCGCGTACATGTCGTAGGGTTCGCCGCTCGCGGTGGACTGGCTGTGGAACTTGCGGCCGTACCACGACGCGAGGCCGCTTTCACGGAAAGGCCGGTCGTCGACGATCGGCACGTAGGACTTGCCGAGCACGACGTAGGGCTTGCTCGTGCCGCCGCTGCTGCGGATCGGCTCGACCCGAGGCTCCGCATCCGGCACCTGGCCGAGGCCCGCCGGCGGATTGGCGTCCGCCCCGTCGCGCCCGATGCCCCGGGGTCCGCTGGCGCAACCGGCAAGGAAAAGGAGCGTCGCCCCCGCGGCCAGCGCGAGCGCGCGTTGCGACCGCAGGCGCCGCTTAGCCAAACACCGCCTTCCACAACGCCAGCATGGCCTCGCGCTCTGCCACGAGCGAGGTCATCGGCACCTGCGTCGGCTCTTCGTTGAGCCGTGCCCGGTGCTGCACCCTCCGCAGCTCGCGATAGGCCGAAGCCGCGTTCTGGCCGATGCCCTCGGGCAGCAACCCGGCGGTTTCCGCGCGCAGCAGTAGCGCAATGTTGCCGACGTTCGGCACCAGCTCCGGATGGGCCTTCGCTTCCGACAGCACCAGGTACTGCACCGCGAACTCCGCGTCGACCATGCCGCCCGCGCTGTGCTTCACGTCGAAACGGTCCGGCTTCACCGGGCGCGCGGCGCGCACCTTCTCGCGCATCGCGACGATCTCGGCCTTCAGCGCGTCGCGATCGCGCGGCGCGGTGATCACCGCCTCCCGGACGCGGTCGAAGCGTTCGCCCAGCGCGGCGTCGCCCAGCACGAAGCGCGCGCGGGTCATGGCCTGATGTTCCCAGGTCCACGCCGTGTTGCTGCCCCGGCCGAGCTGGTACTTCTCGTAGGCCTCGAAGCTGGTCGTGAGCAGGCCCGAATTGCCGTTCGGTCGCAGCGCGGTGTCGATCTCGAAGAGATCGCCCTCCCGTGTCTTCACCGTCAGCCAGTTGATCAGCTTGCGCACATAGGCGGCGTAGACCTCGCCCGCGCGCTCGTCGTCATCGTCGTAGACGAACACGATGTCCAGGTCGCTGCCGTAGCCCAGTTCCTTTCCACCCAGCTTGCCGTAGCCGATGATCGCGAACTGCGGCTGCTCCCGATGCGGGTTGCGCAGGTGCGGCCAGCACCACCGCGCCGTGACGCGCAGCACCGAATCGGCCAGCGCGCTGAGATCGTCTGCCACTTGTTCGACGGTGATGCGACCGTCGACATCGCGGGCCAGCGTGCGAAACAGCTCGGCATGGTGCGCGTGGCGCAGCAGGTTGAGCAGGCGTTCTTCGTCGGCCTCCCCGGTTCGCGTCAGCGACAGGTGGCGACTCTCGAGTTCTCGTTCGAACTCGGCCGCGACGAAGCGGCCCGACAGCATTTCGTCGCTGGCCAGCTCGTCGATCACGCCCGGGTGCTGCATGAGGTAGCGTGCCGGCCATTTGGCGGAGCCGAGCAGGCGCAGCAGCCGTTCCTGCACCGCGGGCCGCTCGACCAGCAAGGCGATGTAGCTGTCGCGGCGCAGCAGAGGCTCGATCCAGTCGGCCCAGCGCAGCGCGGCTTCGACGTGGTGGCCGACCTTGCCCGGCGCGTCGCTGTCGGGCTCGCGCAGCCACTGGCCGGTGCGCTGCACCAGCTGCCGCAGGCGCAGCCGGGTTTCGTCGCGCAGCGCCAGCACGCGCGGATTCTCGCGCCAGAGCCTGATGCGCGCAGCGAAAGGTTCTGGCAGTCCGTCGATCAAGTCGGCGAGGTCGATGACGGGAACGGCCTTGGACTTGCCGTTGCAACCCGTGCAAGGCTTCTTGCCGCCCAGCAGCTTGTCGAACTCCTGCGCCACGAACTCCCGATGCGCATCG
The DNA here is from genome assembly GCF_051216375.1 of Variovorax glacialis. Taxonomy (NCBI): domain Bacteria; kingdom Pseudomonadati; phylum Pseudomonadota; class Betaproteobacteria; order Burkholderiales; family Comamonadaceae; genus Variovorax; species Variovorax glacialis. The sequence goes on from NZ_JBPJZT010000006.1 coordinate 429,568, forward strand.
AGCTGCACCAGGAAGTCGCAACAGTCGGCATAACCCAGCGATTGCGCGATCCAGCGCACGTCATCGTCATTGACGGGCAGCACATGGGTCTGCTGGTCGTCCAGGTACTGGATGCGATGCTCGACCCGGCGCAGGAATTCATAGGCGGCGGCCAGCGCATCCGCGGCTTCCTGCGGCATGAGATTGGCGCGCGCCAGGCGCTGCAGCGCGTCGAGCGTGGGACGGGTCCGAAGCTCCGGGAACTGCCCACCGCGCACCACTTGCAGCAGCTGCACGGTGAACTCGATCTCCCGAATCCCGCCGCGTGACACCTTGACGTCATTCGCGCGCTCTGGACGGCCGGCGCTCCTGCGCGCCGCCTGTTCGCGGATCTGTCGATGCAGCGTGCGCAGGGAATCGAACACGTTGTAGTCGAGGTAGCGCCGGAAGACGAAGGGCAGCACCACGCCGCGCAGCGCCTGCGCCGATCGGTCGGCCACCACCGCGTAAGGCGCGACGACGCGGCTCTTGAGCCAGGCAAAGCGCTCCCACTCCCGGCCCTGCCGCTGGAAATATTCTTCGAGCGCGTCCAGCGAGACCACGCTCGGACCGGAGTTGCCATTGGGACGCAGCGCCAGGTCCACGCGGAACACGAAGCCGTGCTCCGTCGTGTCGCCCACCAGCGCATAGATGCGCTTGACCGCGCGCGCGAAGTATTCGTGGTTCGACAGCCGCGAGCGTCCGTCGCCCGCCGTCTCGCCGTCCTGGTCGTAGAGATAGATGAGGTCGATGTCGCTCGACACGTTGAGTTCGCGGGCGCCCAGCTTGCCCATGCCCACGACCCAGAGCTGCGCGCGCTGGCCGTCGGCACCGAGGGGGGCGCCGTGCACGGCATCGAGTTCGGCGCAGGCTTCGCGGCACGCGACGTCGAGCGCGAATTCGGCGAGTTCAGTGCATGCGGTGGTGACGACGGACAACGGCGCCTGTTCGTCGCAGTCGAGCGTGACGAGCCGTTCCATGACCAGTTGCCTGACGATGCGCAGCGAATCGGCAACGCTATTCCCTCGTTTCCGAAGGGCTTCGTAGGCTTCGACCATGTGCGTCTTCACGGGCGCACCGGTCGGCAACAGCGGAAGCTCGCCCGCATAGCGACGCCGCAGCCGTTGCACGAAGCGCGAATAGGCGGACAGTGGAGCCGGCGAGGTGGATGCCGAGGGCGGCCGATGCGCTGTCGCGTCGGCGTCGGTTGAACCCGGGTGGGAGCTGGCGGTCATAATTCCTGACACAGCGCGATCCTCAATGAACGACACGACGTCTTCCCCTTCACGTCTGCTCAAGATCACCGCTGCGACGGCGCGCTGGTTGTTGGGTTTGCTGATCGGTGCATGGCTCCTGCTGGCGCTGTCAGTCGTTGTCCTACACATTTGGATTGTGCCGCGAATCGGCGACTACCGTGTCGCGCTCGAGGCGCAGGCCACCCGCGCCATCGGCGTGCCGGTCCTGATCGGTTCGATCTCGGCCCAGTCGGGCGGCATCTTCCCCACCGTCGAATTGCGCGACGTGGTGCTCCAGGACGCCCACCAGCAGGCAGCGTTGCGGCTCGAACGCGTGGTCGCCAGCGTCTCCCCGCGATCACTGTGGAAGCTCAGCTTCGAACAGCTCTACATCGAACGACCCGAGGTGGAGGTGCGCCGCGATGCGCTCGGCAAGCTGCACGTGGCGGGCCTGGACATGTCCACCGACACCACCGGCGGAGGCGATGGCGCCGACTGGTTCTTCGCCCAGCGGGAGGTGGTCGTCCAGGGCGGCACGGTGCGCTGGACCGACGACATGCGCAAGACCACCCCGTTGCCCCTGACCGACGTGCAGTTCATTGCCCGCAACGGCAGCCGTCGCCACGACATGCGCATCGATGCCACGCCGCCCGCGGGCTGGGGTGAGCGTTTCACCGTGCGCGCCAAGTTTCACCAGCCCCTCCTTTCGGTGCGCAGCGGCAACTGGCGAACATGGGGCGGCGAGATCTATGCGGACCTGCCCTACATCGACATCACCCGCCTCGGCAGCTACGTGCAACTCGACGCCCGGATTCGCGAGGGAAGCGGCGGCATGCGCCTGTGGGCCGATGTCGACGATGGCCGGCTCACGGGCGCAGTGACCGACCTGGCACTGGTGAAGATCGACGCCTCGCTCGCCAAGGGACTCGAGCCGCTGGTGCTGCGTGCCGTCACGGGGCGTCTCGCCGGCAAGATGACGGATCAGACGCTGGAGTTCTCCACGACCAACCTCCAGTTCGACACCGCCGACGGCATGCGCTGGCCAGGCGGCAACCTCTGGTTCCAGCGCACGCCGGCGAAGGATCGGGTTGCCGAACGCGGGGCGTTTCGTGCGGACCGGCTCGACCTGGCCGCGTTGGCGCTGATCGCCGACCGCCTGCCGCTCGACGCCCCCACGCGCAAGCACATCGAGGCGTACCAGCCGCGCGGACTGGTGGAGCGTATCGATGCAAGCTGGCAGGGCCCGCCCGGTGCGCCCGACAAGTACCAGTTGCGTGGCCGCATGAGCAACTTCAGCATCGCATCGCAGCCTGGCGAGCATGTCGAGACGCCGGCGGCCGAAGCGGCGCGCAACGCGACAGCCCGAAGCGCTGCGCGACCTGCCGTCGCTTCGAACGGCGCAACCGCAACTGCGCCCGCCGAGCCGCCGCCCGTTCCCGTGGGAACGCCCGGCGTGCGCGGCGCCACCATCGACTTCGACGCGAACCAGGCCGGCGGCAGCGCGGCTCTGTCGATCGCGAAGGGCGCGCTCGATCTGCCGGGCGTGTTCGAGGAGCCCGTGGTGCCCATCGACCAGCTTTCGACGCAGCTTCAGTGGAAGATCGACGGCGAGGCAGCCCAGCTCCAGGTCTCCGGCCTCCGCTTCTCCAACCCCGATGCCGACGGCGAGGCGCAAGCCAGCTGGCACACGAGCGATCCAGCCGTCTCGCGCAGTGCGGGGCGTTACCCGGGGGTGCTCGACCTCCAGGGCAAGCTCACGCGCGCCGACGGAACGCGGGTCTACCGCTACCTGCCGCTGCACATCCCCAAGCACACGCGCGACTACGTGCGCGACGCGGTCACCAAGGGCACCGCGAGCACCGTCGACTTCAAGGTCAGGGGCGACCTGCACGACATGCCCTTCATGGATCCGAAGCAAGGCGACTTCCGCATCGCCGCGCGGGTTGCCGATGTGACCTATGCCTACGTGCCTCCCACGTCGGGCGCCAAGGTCGCCTGGCCCGCCCTGAGCGGCCTGTCGGGCGAACTCGTTTTCGAGCGCGCCGGCATGCTGGTGCGCAACGCGCGCGGCCGCATCGTCGGCGCGCCCGGCATCGAAGTGACCCGGGCCGAGGCGCAAATCCCCGACATGACGCACCATGCGGCGCAGCTCAAGGTCGACGCGCAGGCGAAGGGGCCGATCAACGAACTGCTGCGAGCCGGCGCGCCTCTCACCGGATCGGCCGAGCCGACCCTCGCGGCCATTCGCACGACCGGCAATGCCGACTACAAGCTGAAGCTCGAACTGCCGCTCGCGGCCCTGGACAAATCGAAGGTGCAGGCCAGCGTCGCGCTGGCGGACAACGAGATCCAGCTCTCGCCGCAGGCGCCGACGCTGTCGCAGGCGAAAGGCACGCTGAACTTCACGGAAAGCGGCTTCTCACTGGCAGGCGTGCAGGCCCGCGGCCTGGGTGGCGCGATGCGCATCGAAGGCAGCGGGCGTTTCGGCGACGCCTCGCAGGACCTGAACTTCCGGGTGCAGGGCACCGCGACCGCCGACGGGCTGCGCGCGGCGCGCGAGGTCGACTGGCTCACCCGGATCGCCGCCAAGGCGACCGGCAGCACACCCTACGCCCTCAACTTCTCGGTGCGCGACGGCGCGACCGAATTCCTGCTCACCAGCACGCTGCAGGGGCTCGCCCTGCAGTTGCCGCCGCCGATGACCAAGGCCGCCGACGAATCGATGGCGCTGCGCGTCGAGAAGAAGGTGATGCCGCGCGACGCACGTGCGCCTTCGGCGCCGGTCGTCAACGACCAGATTTCGGTCGACCTGGGGCGTGTCGCGTCGGTGGTCTATGTGCGCGACATTTCCGGCAACGACGCGAAGGTGCTGCGCGGCGGCATCGGCATCGGCCTGGCGGCGGGCGAATCCGCCGCGCCGCCCGATCGCGGCGTGTTTGCGAACCTGCGGTTCTCGCGGCTGGACGTGGGCGCCTGGCAGTCGATCTTCAGTGCCGCGACCGGCAAGCCGGCTGAAGCGGCAGCTGTTGCCGACGGCCCCGACGAGATGCAGGCCTACCTGCCCACCGTCATCGCGCTGCGGGCGCAGGAACTGGTGTTCGGCGGCCGGACGCTCAACAACGTCGTGCTCGGCGGCACCCGCGAGGGGCAGGTCTGGCGCGCGAACCTCGACGCCACCGAACTCAGCGGCTACGCGGAATACCGGCATGCGCAGGCGGGGCGCCTCTTCGCTCGGCTCGCGCGCCTCAAGATCGCGCGCAGCGAGGCCACGGCCGTCGAATCGCTGCTCGACGAGCAACCCAGCACGCTGCCGGCGCTCGACATCGTCGTCGACGATTTCGAACTGTTCGGGCATCGCCTGGGCCGCGCCGAGATCGATGCGGTCAACCGTGGCGGCGCCGGCCGCGAATGGCGGCTCAACCGGCTGGCCCTCACCAACCCTGATGCCACCTTCACCGCACAGGGCAGCTGGGCCACGCCGCCCGGAACCACCGCGGCCGCCGGGCGCGACCAGCGTCGCACCAGCATGGACTTCAAGCTCGACATCACCGATGCCGGCGGCCTGCTGACGCGCTTCGGCATGAAGGACGTCGTGCGGCGAGGACGTGGCCGGCTCGAAGGCGGCGTGAACTGGACCGGGTCGCCCTTCTCGCTCGACTATCCGACCCTGGGCGGGCAGTTGCAGATCAACGTCGAATCCGGACAGTTCCTCAAGGCCGACCCGGGCATCGCCAAGCTGCTGGGCGTGCTCAGCCTGCAGGCCTTGCCGCGGCGTCTCACGCTGGACTTCCGCGACATCTTCAGCGAAGGCTTTGCCTTCGACTTCCTGCGTGGGGACGTCAAGATCGACCAGGGCGTGGCATCCACCAACAACCTGCAGATGAAGGGCGTGAATGCCGCCGTGCTGATGGACGGGTCGGCGGACATCGCGCGCGAGACCCAGAACATCCGCGTGGTCGTCGTGCCTGAGATCAGCGCGGGCACGGCCGCACTGGTCGCGACGGCGATCAACCCGGCCATCGGCATCGGCACCTTCCTCGCGCAGATGGTGCTGAGCCGACCGCTGATTGCCGCGGCCACGCAGGAGTTCCAGATCGACGGCACCTGGACCGACCCCAAGATCACCAAGGTGGCCCGCCGCTCGACACCCGAGGCGCTGGGCCCTGTGAGTCCGCCCGCCGCACCGGCCGTACGATAGAACAAGCACAAGGAGACTCGCCATGAAAGTCGCTGCGATCCAGATGGTGTCGGCCATCGCACGCGAGGCCAACCTCGCGCGAGCCCACGCATTGCTGGCCGAGGCCGCGGCGGAAGGCGCCGAGCTCGCGGTGCTGCCGGAGTACTTCTGCATGATGGGTGCGCGCGACACCGACAAGCTCGCCCTGCGCGAGACGGCCGGCGCCGGTTCCGTGCAGAGCTTCCTTGCCGATGCCGCACGCGAGTTCGGGCTCTGGATCGTCGGCGGCACGCTGCCGCTCGAAACGGAGGATGACAACCACGTCTTCAACAGCTCGCTGGTCTATGCGCCGGACGGCGCCTGCATCGCGCGCTACGACAAGATCCACCTCTTCTTCTTCGACAACGGCCGCGAGCGCTACGACGAACGCCGCGTCATCGCGCCGGGCTCGCAGCCCGTGTGCTTCGACCTGCCATCGCGCGACGGCCACCGCTGGCGGATCGGCATGAGCGTCTGCTACGACCTGCGCTTTCCGGAGCTCTATCGCGCCCTGGCGCGTGAGGGCGCCGAATTGATGCTCGTGCCCAGTGCCTTCACCCGGACGACGGGCGCGGCCCACTGGGAGGTGCTGTTGCGTGCGCGCGCGATCGAGAATCTCGCATGGGTCGTCGCGCCCGCGCAGGGCGGCACCCACGAGAACGGGCGGCACACATGGGGCCAGTCGATGGTGGTCGATCCCTGGGGCGCGGTGGTGGCGCAGCAGGCGGTCGACGAAGCCGTAGTGCTGTTCGACATCGACGCCATGCAGGTGGAGCGCGCGCGATCGCAACTGCCGGTGCTGACCCACTGCGTACTCTGAAGACGGTGTCCTCGCCTCCGCTGCCTGTCTCCCGCGTCCTCCGCCCCGCGTTCGCGCGGTTGCGCTTCCTGCGCTCCGTGTGGCGGCGCTGGTTCCTGTGGGTACTGCTCGCCATGCTGGTGCTGGCGTTGCTCGTCACCGTCGTCTGGCTGGCCGGACGGCACGAAGTCGAGCAGACCCAGAGCGTGCTCGACCGCGACACGGCCGACGCCGTGTCCGACCTGCGCGTCGGCCTGCAGCGCAATGCCCAGACGCTGCGCGCCTCGCTCGGCGAAGGCGTCGATCGCGAACGTTGGGGAAGCCGCGCATCGGACCTGCTGCGCCAGCACCGCGAGTGGTTGCGGCTCGAATGGCGCGACGCCGCCTTTCGGCTGCAAGGCGCAGTCGACACGCCCTACCGCCAGCACATCTTCGACGAAGGCCGGGGCGGTGCCGACCAGCCCGATGTGATGCTCGCCTGCGCCGCTGCGCGCAAGCTGTCGGCGCCAGCATATTCGCCGAGCCACTACGTCCCCGTCGCCCAGGGCAGCGGCCTCGAAGTCATGGAGCTCTGCCTGCCGGTGGAAGGCGGGGGCTACCTGGTGGCCTCGTATTCATTGCGCGACACGCTCATCGAACTCGTGGCGCCCACGCTCAGCCGCGGGCAGGAGGTGGCCTTTACCGAAGTCGACGGCACCCGGCTCGTGGCCATCGGTGCGCCGCGCCGCGTGGGCACGCGCGTCTTCACCGCGCAGCAACTCATCGACCTGCCGGGCGCCCCCATGATGCTGCGCGTCGATGGCTGGCGCGCGGTGCCGGACCTGTTCCCGAACATGCTGACCGCGCTGGTCACGGCGATCTCGATCGCCCTCGTGTCGGTGCTGGTGCTGCTCGCCCGCGACACGCGAAGGCGCCTGCGCGCCGAGCGCGACCTGGCCGACGCGCTTGCCTTCCGCAAGGCGATGGAGGACTCGGTCATCACCGGCCTGCGTGCGCGCGACCTGCAGGGCCGCATCACCTACGTCAACCCCGCGTTCTGCGAGATGGTGGGCTTCAGCGCCGAGGAGTTGATGACCAGCGAAGGCACGCCCTACTGGCCGACCGAACTCGCGCACGAGTACCAGCGGCGACAGGCCGTGCGCCTGGCGGGCGCCGTGCCGCCGCGCGAAGGCTTCGAGTCGGTCTTCATGCGCAAGGACGGCAGCCGCTTTCCGGTGCTGATCTTCGAGGCGCCCCTCATCAATGCGCATGGCTCGCAGACCGGCTGGATGAGCGCCTTCATCGACATCAGCGAGCAGCGGCATATCGAGGAACTGTCGCGCGCCAGCCAGGAGCGCCTGCAGGCCAGCGCGCGGCTGGCCACGGTCGGCGAGATGGCATCGCTGCTCAGCCACGAACTCACGCAACCGCTGGCCGCGATCACCAGCTATGCGAACGGCTCGCTCAATCTGCTGAATGCCGACCGCTCCCCGCGAAGTCGCGACCACGATGACATCGCGATGGCCGTTCGCCGCATCTCCGAGCAGGCTGACCGCGCCGGCCAGGTGATCCGCAGCGTGCATGACTTTGTGCGCCGGCGGGATCGCACCCGGGAAGCCGTCGCGCCCCATGCGCTGATCGACGCGGTGCTGCCCCTGGTGCGACTGCAGGCGCGCAAGCTGGGTGTGCGCATCGAGCTGTCGCTCGAAGATCGCCTGCCTGCCGTGTTCTGCGACCGCACCCTCGTCGAGCAGGTGCTGCTGAACCTGGCGCGCAACGGCATGCAGGCCATGGACATGCCCGAACTCACCGACCGCGTGCTGCGCCTGAAAGTCGTGCGCGCAGGCAGCACCGGCCGGGACGGCGACGGCGCAATGCCCGCCGATGCGCGCCGCTGGCTCGAATTCTCTGTCGCGGACCTCGGCTGCGGCATCAGCGACGAAGTCGCCCAGCGCCTCTTCACCCCCTTCTTCACCACCCGCCCCGACGGCATGGGCCTGGGCCTGAGCCTCTGCCGCACCGTCGTCGAACAGCACGGCGGCGTCCTCATGTACGAGCCCCACCGCCCCCGCGGCACGATCTTCCGCTTCACCCTACCCCTGGCGGCATGACTAACCCCCAGGCTCGCGCACTTCGTGTCGCTCTCCACCCCCTTGCAGGGGGCAACGCCAGCGGACCGGCAAAGCCGGTTCCGCGGCATTTCTGGAAGAATGCAGGACGCCCCGATCAAGCCCGCCTCAATCCGGGAAATACCGCAGAACCGGCTTTGCCGGGCTGCTGGTATTGCCCCCGGCAGGGGGTAGGCGTAGCGACACGAAGTGCGCGCAGCCTGGGGGGGAGCCAAGTGTGCAACCGCTGATTGATGCGCTTATTTTTATTGTTGATGACGACGCCAGTGTTCGCGAGGCGCTGGCGTGGCTGCTGCGTTCGCGACGACTGGTGAGTGAGAACTTTGCGAGTGCGGAAGCTTTCGAGGCGCGTCTTGCCGACGAACCTCTGCTCGGCCAGCCGCACTGCCTGCTGCTCGACGTGCGCATGCCGGGGACGAGTGGGTTGGTGTTGTTCGATCGTCTCGCGGAGCGGGGGCTGCTGGAGACGATGCCGGTGATCTTCCTGACCGGGCATGCCGATGTGCCGACAGCGGTAGACGCAGTGAAGCGCGGCGCTTTCGATTTCTGCGAGAAGCCGTTTTCCGACAACGCGCTGGTGGACCGCATCGAACATGCGCTCGGCGCGTCCTTGCGGGCCATCGAGGCGAAGCGCGCGCGGCAATTGCTGAAGCACCGCATCGATGAACTGACCGACCGCGAACGCGACGTGATGCGTTGCGTGGTGGAAGGGCTACCCAACAAGCTGATCGCGGAACAACTCGCGATCAGCGTGCGCACGGTGGAAGTTCACCGTGCGCGCGTGTTCGAGAAGATGGAAGTGAAATCGGCCGTGGAGTTGGCCAACCTTCTACGCGATAAGTGAACTCGCCCCCAGGCTCGCGCACTTCGTGTCGCTTCGCCTACCCCCTGCCGGGGGCAACACCTGGGGCCCGGCGGAGCCGGTTCCCCGGTGTTACTGGCTTGGGACCGGGTCAGTTGGAGAGGGTGTCACCCTTGCGGACGTTCGCCGACGTAGATTTCTACGCGCCGGTTCTGCGCGCGACCGGCATCGGTGCTGTTGTCCGCAACCGGTTCGCGCGAGCCGCGGCCTTCGATGCGGAACGCGGTGGGAGGCACGCCGCGTGCGACGAGGTAGTCGCGCGTGGCTGCGGCACGCTCGATCGACAGCGGGTTGTTGATGGCATCTGTGCCGGTGCTGTCGGTGTGGCCGATGATGCGCACGTCGGCGTTCGGGTTGTTGCGCAGGCCGGTCGCGAACTGGTCGAGGATCGGCGAGAAGTTGGGCTTGATCGCCGCACGGCCCACGTCGAAGGAGATGTCGCTCGGGATCGCGAGCTTCAGCTCATTGTTGGGCGTCTGGGTCACGGCAACGCCGGTGCCGCGAGTGGCGGCTTCCATCTGACGCTTCTGGCTTTCCATGCGCTGGGACCACAGGTAGCCGCCTGCCGCACCCGCCAGTGCGCCGATGGCCGCACCGGTGCCGGCCTTGCCACCGGTCGCGCTGCCGATCGCCGCGCCGGCCAGTGCGCCGCCGCCGGCGCCGATTGCGGTGTTGCGTTGCGTGTCGCTCATGCCGGTCGCGCAGCCTGTGAGAACGATTGCTGCGGCACAGGTGGCGAGTACGAATTTTTTCATGTCAGTCCCTTTCGACCATGGATTCAAAGAGCGCCGATTATCCCGAGTGCTGCAAGTGAATCTGCCCGCCCAGACGTTTCCGCATGTAATGTTCCGATTTCGGTCATGGTCTGGAGAAGCGCGCCAAATCTCGCACGCCCGCTATCGAATAAATAGCGTGCAGGCGCACGCCGACATGCGCAAGCGCCATCGAACGACGCGACGTCAATCGCGCGGAGAAGGGTCCTTCGGTGCGGGCGCGTCTTCGGCGTCGGCATCGAGCTCGCCACGCTTGCGGCCGGAGAACATGGTCCACCAGATGATGAGGATGAACACGATTCCCGCGCCAAGTGCTTCAAGCAAAATCAGACCCATGAAAAAAGGACTCCAGTGGCTGGTTGGGCTCGCGATCGTAGCAACGCTCGCCGCCTGCTCGACCGGAACGCGGCAGCCCGAAGCGCCTGTCTTCACTCCGATACCGGGCCCCGGCGCCTCACGCGATCTGGGACCGCTCACCGGCTCGCTCGCGCATCCGAAGAGCCGGTGGGTGCCGGTCGCGTGGTCGGAGCTTCCCGGCTTCAACGAAGACGCGCTGCACGAGGGCTGGGTCGCCATGCTCTCCAATTGCACGCGTCCGAATGCCGCGTTCGCGCCGCTGTGCCGCGAGGTGCGTCAGCTGGCGCTCGCGGAAACCGCGGAGCAGCGTGAATGGATGATGCAGCGGCTGCAGCCCTTCCGGATCGAGTCGTACACCGGCCCCACGGACGGCAAGCTCACCAGCTACTACGAGCCGGTGTTCGAAGCCACGCGCAGGCCGACGGTGACCAACACCGTGCCGCTCTACCAGGCGCCTGCCGGGCTGGTGCCCAAGCGTCCCTGGTACACGCGGCAGGAAATCGACACGCTGCCGCAGGCCCAGTCCGCGCTGCGTGGCCGCGAGATCGCTTGGCTCGTGGACCCCATCGATGTCCTCATGCTCCACATCCAGGGCTCGGGGCGCCTTCGCATCACAGAGCCCGACGGCTCGCAGCGCACGGTGCGCGTGGCCTTCGCGGCCACCAACGAGCAACCCTATCGCAGCGTGCAGCAATGGCTGACGAACCAGGGCGTGACCAAGGTGAGCCTCTGGCCCGACGACACCAAGCTCTGGGTCGCGCAGAACCCGCAGCGCCTGTCGCAGCTGCTGTGGAGCAATCCCCGCTACGTGTTCTTTCGCGAAGAGCCGTTGAACGAGGTCGATGCGTCCTCGGGGCCGATCGGTGCGCAGGGCGTGCCGCTGACGGCCGGCCGCTCGATCGCGGTGGACCGCGACAGCATTCCCTACGGCACACCGGTCTGGCTCGCATCGCCGGGCCCGGCCGTCCCGCTGGCCAAGCTGGTGGTCGCGCAGGACACCGGCAGTGCCATCGTCGGCGCGGTTCGGGCGGATTACTTCGCCGGCACCGGTGCGGACGCGGGCCGCCTCGCCGCGCGCATGAACCAGCCGCTGCGGCTGTGGGCCTTGTGGCCGAAGTAGGCGGGGCCCGATGTTCGCGTGCGGCATGATCCGCGCATGCCGTAGCGGCGAGAAGACTCCATGAACCTCAACACTTTTTCCATCATCCTCGGCGGCGTGCTCCTGAATTCGGTGGCGCAGCTCCTGCTCAAGGCGGGAGCCAGGACACTGGGCTCGGTGTCCATGGGAAGCATGGCCTCGCTCTTCTCCACGGCCCTGAGCGCGGCCGCCCAGCCCTGGATCCTGCTGGGCTTGTTCTGCTACGTCGTGAGTGTCGGGCTGTGGATCGTCGCGCTGACCCGTGTGGACGTCACCATCGCCTATCCGATGCTGTCGATCGGCTACGTGGTCGCCGCGCTGCTCGCATGGCAGTTGCTCGGCGAGCCCCTGACCGCGGGCCGGATCCTCGGGATCGCCATCATCCTGGTCGGCGTCGTCGTGCTCGCCAGGAACTGAGCGCGGGCCCGCCGCGAAGACGGCACCCGCATCGGATGTCGCCTCCGCCGCTGCCTGCCTGCGTCAGAGCCCGATCACGCCACCGTCGTCCTTGGTGATCATCACCGTCGCCGAGCGCGGACGTGCCGTGCTGCCGCCCGCGCCGTAGGCGGTCACGCCGGCACCGTCGCCGGGCCAATGGCTTTCGTACTTGCTCGCGTCGGCAATGTTGGCAGCGGCCGTGTTCTCGCCGGGATGCTGGATGTTGATGAACAAGGCCTTGCCATCTGGCGATTCGGCCAGACCGGTGACTTCCGCACCGAGCGGCGCCGTGAGGAAGCGCTTGAAGATCGTGTCGTTCATCTTCTTGCCGGCGTAGGTCGTCACGGTCACCGGCCCCGTGCCCGCCGCGCCGGGCTTGCCGTTGGCCTGGTTGACCACGTCGATCTTGCCGCCGTCGCCGTAGGTGCCCGGCACTGCCGCCAGCAGCATGCAGTTGGTGACATCGGTGTAGGCGTTGTCGTCCGTCTCGATCCAGAGGATGCCGCTCGCGCGCGAGAACCAGCAACCGTCGGGCTTGGAGAAGTCGTTGAAGTCCGACAGGCCGGACAGGTTCACGTTCTTCTGGTAGTTCGCATCGTCCAGACCGGCATCGGCCTTGGCCTGGCTGCCGAACAGGAAGATGTCCCAGTTGAAAGTGGTGGCCGACGCATCGTTGCCGGTCTCGCGAATGCGCATGACCTGCCCGTTGACGTCGCCCTTGGAGACCGACGCCGCGGCGTTCTGCGTGGAGACGCCTTTGTTGTCGAGCCAGTAGCGCGGGAAGGCCGGGTCCACGTCGGGGTTCGGCACGTTGTTGCTGCTGGTCGTGCCGACCGAGCCGCGGTCCGGGTTCTCGGTCATCGTGATGTAGATCTCGCCGTTCCTCGGGTTCACGGCGGTCCATTCGGGCCGGTCGCACTTGGTGGCGCCGGCGGCATCGGCTGCGAGCCGTGCGTTGATGAGCACGTCGGCCAGGTCGGCGAAGGCGTAGGCGCTGTTGCCCGAGATGGCGCTGTTCGTCAGGTCGAGCTTGAGCCAGGTGCCCGAGCCATCGGCATTGAACTTGGCCGCATAGAGCGTGCCGTCGTCGAGGTACTTGCTGCCCGTCGCGAGGCGGTCGGCGGGATTCGCGTCCGCCGCGCTCCAGACGGCCTTCGAGACGTACTTGTAGACGTACTCGCTGCGCGAATCGTCGCCCATGTAGAAGGCCAGCGGCTTGCCGACGACCGGATTGCTCGGCCATGCGCCTTCGTGCGCGAAGCGGCCGAGGGCGGTGTGCTTGACGGGCGTCGACGTCGGGTTGTACGGATCGATCTCCACCACCCAGCCGAAGGTGTTGGCCGTGTTGCGGAAGTCGTCCGTGCCGTCGGTCGAGGCGCCGAGGCTGCTCGTGTCCCAGCGCGCGTATTCGGTGTTCGTGCCATCGGCCGGCACGACCGTGGCCCAGCGCTGGCCGCCAGGCGCGCCTTGCGCCAGGCCGATGCGCTTGAAAGCGACCAGTTCCTTGGCGCTGCGCTTCGCATCGTCCGCCGAGCCGCGGCGGAAGAAGCCCGCGAAGTTCTCCTCGCAGGTGAGGTAGGTGCCCCAGGGCGTGTAGCCCGAGGCGCAGTTGCCGATCATGCCGCGCGTGCCGGTGCCTGTCGGCGAGTACGCCGTCTTGAGCAATGCCGACCCGCGCGCCGGGCCGCCGAACTCCATCGGCGTGCGTGGCGTGACGCGGCGATTGAAAGTGGAGTTCTTGACCACGCCGAACTTGCCGCCCGACTTGGCGATCTCGACCACCGAAGCGCCATGCGCCTCGACTTCCTTCAGGGCTTCCGCTTCGGGGCGCGGGCCGGCGCTGGAAGCGATGTTGGTCTGCCCGTTCGGATGCATGAACATCACGGTGCCATTGATCGCCTCGTGGTTGATGCACATCAGCGCGCGCTCGGTGCTGCTGAGGGAGGGCTTGCTGTCGGGGGTCAGGCCGAAATAGTGCATGCCGTCATGCTGGTCGCCGCTGCGGCGGCCGAAGGTGTCGTCCGTGCCGTCGTTCTTGTAGTCGGTGACGGCCGGGTCGATCGAATCGCCGGTCGCGTAGATCACCGTGGCGGTGTAGCCGGCCGGCACGGTGATGCGGTCGGCCAGGTCCTTGCCGACGGCGGAGAAGCCCAGCTTGGGGTCGGCAGCGGGTGCGGGCGCCGGCGCGGGGGGAGGCGGTGCCGGTGCGGGTGCGGGCGGTGCGATGGGGAAGACGCCGTTGCTTCCGCCGCCACCGCAGGCGCTCAAGGCCAGCGGGCCGAGCGTCGCGGCCGTCAGTGCGCCGACGCCGCCGCGCAGCAGGTGGCGGCGATGCACGCGCGCCGCGATGACTTCATGCAGGCTGGTGTTCGAGGTCGGGTTGTTGTCCAGGTCGTCCGGGTCGATGTGGTTGTCGGGAGCGGGAGGCGTGGGAAGATTCTTCATTGGACAGGCTTTGCTGAGGGGAGCCTGACCATAGCGACGCAAGATGAAACTTTTGTTGCAGTGCTTCGCGCTTGCGCATTCGTGCCTCGTCTCAGGAGCGGTGTGCCACGGCGGATGCGCCGCCCTGGGTCGCGTGGACCGGCGCCGGCGGGTCGCTGTCCGGCACTTCCGGAATCCAGGGCTCGATGAGAGTGCCATGCAGTTCGTCGTCGTCCGCGGGCTGCGACACATCGACCAGCGTTGGCCAGACCGGTGCGCGCAGGAAATCCGCCATCGATGCCGCGGCCAGCGCGAACAGGATCAGGATCGCCAACACTTCGAACTCCCGCGCGCGGCCGGGATCGGCATCAGGTTTCACAGGGCTTCTCCTTGAATCATTCGCCATGCACGCATAACCGGTGCCACTGCACCACGCGCTGCCCGCAATAGTTCGCGACGACGCGGCCGGCCAGCTCCGCGTTGGCGGACACGTCCCATCGCCTGTCGATCCATTCCAGGGCCTCGTAGAGGTCATCCGGGTTGCCGTTCTGGTCGTACCTGTCCATCAGGGCGTTGGAGAGTTCGGGGTTGGAGCGTTCGTCTCCACTCGCCGCTTCCCTGCGCAGCGCATCGAACTTCGGGGCGTCCGGCGAAACGAACGCGGCGGTGCCCTTCGGCGCCGGATTCTTGATGGCGGCCTCGACATGTCCGACCGGCGTCTTCCAGACGAGCGCCACAAGGATGCAGATCGCCAGCGTGACCATGTAGCGCGGCGATGTCCTCCTCGCGGCCGTGGACAGGTATTCGATGGTGCGGTCGAACATCGGCAAACCTTTCTTCGGGAGAGCCCCGTGACTCGCGAGCGAGCGTAGAAGATCGCTCCCGGAATGGCGTCATCCGAAGCGATGACGAAGCGGCCCGGATCGCTGGTGAATTTGGTTTCGCGCTGATATCGACCAGGGGTCGCACTACCAGTTGCACGACCTGCGGCTGTTCAAGCTGCTATCCGGCGGCGAGTTGCGCGTCCTGCTGGCGCTCTCCCAGGGCCTGGGCGGCATGGAATCGGCGGAGATGCTCGGCATCAGCGAGCCGACCGTTCGCACCCACCTGCAGCGCATCTTCTCCAAGACGGGGACTTCCAGGCAGGCCGACCTCCTGAGTCTCCTGCATCGCTCGACGCCGCCTGTCAGGCCAGACGCCCGCGTGCATTGAGACGGTCGGGCGCTGGCGTGCCGGACGGAGCCTCCAACTCAGCTGCTGATCCAGGACCCGTGCAAGCCGGCAGGGACCCGGCGCGGAAGCACGATGCGGGCGACCGGCTCCGCGTCGAGATGCCGGGCGTCGAGCACCACGAAGCTTCCCTCAGGGCTGCTGGCCTGGTGCACGAAGCTCAGCACGAATCCGTCGGCTTCGCCGCGCCCATGGGGGTCGGCGACGAACACGGGTTCACACACCGTCGCGCCCGCGGCGAATCGATGGACGACCTTCTCTCCCGTCGCCAGGTCATACCTTGCGATGGCCTCGAATGCACCGCTCTGCTGCCGCTCGCCGGGCCTGGGATCGCGAAGTCCCACATAGCCATAGCGCGCCTTGCGTCCCAGGTAGGCCGGATTGATGCGCCCAAACTCGCAGGCCTGGTCGTCCAACGCGTGGTCTTCCACCGCACCGGTCGCGGTGTGGATGACGAGCCTGTGCAGTTCCAGTCGCTTCGAACGCGCAGTGAGGGAGAAAGCGTCGTACCAGGGGAACACCACCTCGATGCGATCGCCTTGCTCGAATGCATTGACCGTGTGCCAATTAAAGAACGGGGGACCCTTGATCCACTTCACTTCGTTGGCGACCTTCGCATCCCGCGGCACCAGGGCGATCATCGTTCCGCGCTCGGGCTCCCATTCGGCCGGCGGGCCCTTGCCCGAGAGGTCGAAGACCAGCGGGCAGAAGAAGGCGATCACATGGCGTTCGGTGATCGCAATGTCGTGGACCATCGCCTTCCAGGGCGCACGGAAGGGAACGACCCGGTCGAGCACCCCGGCGGCACTGGCGCGTGTGTAGAGCATGTCGCCGGTGTGCAGGTCGTACTCGATCGACAGCAACTCATGCGTCCGCGGGTCGATCTTCGGATGCGCCGACATGTGGCCAGGGAGCTTCCCGCCGAAATCGAAGGCACCGACGGTATTGAGATTTCCGTCGACGAGGTAGGGCGCGCCGCCTTCGTACAAGGCCAGGTAGCGCCCGGCGTGATGAATGACGTTGGTGTTCGCCAGGTTGGCATGGGGCGGCGCCGAGAAGGTCGAGTTGTAGAGGCGACGGCCGGCGGCCCGCTCTTCCAGCAACTCCTTCGTCCGTACCCAGCGGTTGCGGTAGCGGGCGCGCCCGTCCTGCACGAACACCGCGTGCAGCATGCCGGTGCCGTCGAAGGGGTAGCCGTAGTGCGCGTCGGGTTCGAATTCCGGGTTCGGGCCGTTGCGCATGAAAGCCCCATTCAGGCCCTTGGGCCATTCGCCTTCGATGTGCAGGTCGATGTCGTCCCGCTCATCGAATACCGGCGCGAACGCGCCTTGAAGAAACGGGTTCTCGCTGGTCCACTCGGGCGGCCGGTCGTCCATCACGGACGCCGCATGCACGCTGGCCGCGCTCAAGCTGGCGGGAACGGTCAAAGCCATGGCGGCCCCTTTCAATAGAAACTCGCGTCGGTCGCGGTCAAATTGGCTGTTCATTCGGCCTCCTGCATTTCAATCTTGCCGACACAGGAATGTTAGGGAGCACCGCTTCGTCTGTCGTTGACTGCGCGTCCCATGTCTGTTCCGCCTGATTCAAAGGTGGGAAACTCGGCCCCTCATGAGTGAGCGATCAGTGCCCCAGGACAGGGTCGGTTCGCATGAAGGCGAGGCGGCGCGTGTCGTTTCGCCCATCACTTTCGACGCCAGCCTGCCGGACCCGGCTGTGGAATCTCGGGCCTCACCTCCTGACAACGGGCGACTACACGCCGATGATCTCGAAGCGAACGGCCCGGCTCGCACGGGCTGACCAGTTCAACCATTCAAGGTGTCACGCAGCACGCTGTACCGCCTGTTCGAGGCGCGTGGCGGCGTCGCCGACTACATCAAGGAGCGCAGACTGAAGCGCATCCACGCGGCCATCGTCGCGCCTGAACATGCCACGCGACAACTCGTTGGTATCGCCGAGGAGTTCGGGCTCGTCGACGCCTCCCACTTCAGTCGCATCTTTCGGCGGCACTTCGGCTACAGCCCAAGCGAGGCGCGGGCGCAGGCGCCGATTTCGTCACGGCTGCTTTCAGCGAGTTCGGATGCGCGTGCGTACTACGAGCACGTGCGTGCGCTGCAGCGCTGAGGCGCTGATCGAACCGACATGTTCAGGCGGACTTTTTCGTTCGCGCATTCTTTTTGGCTGCTCGAACGTGAGGGCTCATGCCCTGCCGGACTGTGCAGACCTTGGCCTTTCTCTACCTGCGCGCCAATGCCGCCTCCTGCGGCAGCGGCAACGCCGTCTTGTAGCGCACCTGCTTCAACGCAAAGCTCGACCGAATCTTCTCGATCCCGGCAATCGGCGTGAGCTGCTCGAGGATGAATTTCTCCAGCGCCGCAATGTCCGCCACCGCGACCCGAATCAGGTAGTCGCTGTCCCCCGTCATCAGATAGCACTCCATCACCTCGTCGTGCTCCGCAATGCGCTGCTCGAAGTCCGCCAGCGATTGCTTGCTCTGCGTCTTGAGGCTGATCGAGATGAACACATTCAGCCCGAGCCCCAGCGCCGTCGCACTGGCCAGCGCGACGTAGCGCTGGATCACACCGGTGTTTTCGAGCGCCTTGACGCGCGCCAGGCAGGGCGAGGGCGACAGGTGGACCCGGCGCGCAAGCTCCACATTCGAAAGCGCGCCATCGCGTTGCAGTTCGTCCAGAATGCGGAGGTCTATGGTGTCGAGTTGCATGAAATGCTGCGAAAGGGGGGAATCGCGGCATTCTATGTGGCCGCTATGCGTGTAAATGCCATGAAACAGCATCCCATTTCAAATCTCGCGGCCTAAAGTGCGGTTCATGAACGCCCCGATGTCCCCCGACCAAATGCGCGCATTGCTCGACATGTCCCTCCACGATGCCGACCCCGTCGAAACCGCCGAATGGCGCGACGCCTTCGTCGCGCTGGCCGAGACGCACGGCCCCGAGCGTGCCCGCTGGATGCTCGACGAACTCGCGCGGATGGCCCGGGCGCAGCGCATCGGCTGGCAGCCCGAACTCTCGACGCCGTACGTCAACACCATCGCCCCCGAAGCGCAGCCCGCCTTCCCGGGCGATCTCGCGATCGAGGAGCGGCTGGCGTCGTTGATGCGGTGGAACGCGCTCGCGATGGTCGTGCGCGCCAACCAGGCGTATGGCGAACTCGGCGGCCACATCGCCAGCTATGCCAGTGCGGCGGACCTGTTCGAGACGGGCTTCAACCACTTCTTCCATGCGCGGACCGAGACGCATCGCGGCGACCTCGTCTTCTTCCAGCCGCACAGCGCACCGGGCGTGTACGCGCGCGCCTTCCTCGAAGGCCGCCTCAGCGAGGAAGACCTGACCCACTACCGCCAGGAACTCACCGCGCCCGCCTTCACAGAGGGCAAGGGCGCACGAGGGCTCAGCAGCTATCCGCATCCATACCTGATGCCGGACTTCTGGCAGTTCCCGACAGGCTCGATGGGCATCGGCCCGATCAGCTCGATCTACCACGCGCGCTTCATGCGCTACCTCACGCACCGCAACCTGCTCGATTGCGAAGGCCGCAAGGTCTGGGGCGTGTTCGGCGACGGCGAGATGGACGAGCCAGAGTCCATGAGCGCGCTGACGCTCGCTGCGCGCGAGAAGCTCGACAACCTCGTGTGGGTGGTCAACTGCAACCTGCAGCGCCTCGACGGACCGGTGCGCGGCAACGGCCGCATCATCGACGAGCTGGAGAAGCTCTTTGCCGGCGCCGGCTGGAACGTGATCAAGCTCGTGTGGGGCAGCGACTGGGACGGCCTTTTCGCGCGCGACGTGAACGGCGCCCTGGTGCGCGCCTTCGCCAACACGGTCGACGGCCAGATGCAGACCTTTGCCGCCAAGGACGGCCGCTACAACCGCGACACCTTCTTCGGCCAGGACGAGGAACTCGTGCGGCTTGCCCAGGGCATGACCGACGAGCAGATCGACCGCCTCAAGCGCGGCGGCCACGACCTCGTGAAGATCCACGCCGCCTACGCCGCGGCTGCCGCCCACCAGGGCCAGCCGACGGTGATCCTCGCCCACACGAAGAAGGGCTACGGCATGGGCACCGCGGGGCAGGGCAAGATGACCACGCACTCGCAGAAGAAGCTGGACGACACGGACCTCATCGAATTCCGCAACCGCTTCAACCTGCCGCTCACCGACGAGCAGGCGACGCAGGCTGCCTTCTACAAGCCGGCCGACAACAGCCCTGAGATGCACTACCTGCTGGGCCGCCGGGCCGCGCTCGGCGGCAGCATGCCGCGCCGGGAGACCGCATGCGAAGTGGTGGCCAAGCCCGACATTGCGGCCTATGCGCAGTTCGCGGTGGCCGCCGCCGGCAAGGAGATGAGCACCACCATGGCCTTTGTGCGCGTGCTGGGCAATCTCATGAAGGACAAGACGCTCGGCCCGCGCGTGGTGCCCATCGTCGCCGACGAGGCGCGCACCTTCGGCATGGCCAACCTCTTCAAGCAGGTCGGCATCTATTCGAGCGTGGGCCAGCGCTACGCGCCGGAAGACATCGGCTCGGTGCTCTCGTACCGCGAGGCGACGGACGGCCAGATCCTGGAAGAAGGCATCAGCGAGGCCGGCGCCATCGCGAGCTGGACGGCCGCGGCCACCAGCTACAGCGTGCACGGGCTGGCGATGCTGCCGTTCTATATCTACTACTCGATGTTCGGCTTCCAGCGCGTGGGCGACCAGATCTGGGCCGCCGCCGACCAGCGGCCGCGCGGCTTCCTGCTCGGCGCGACCTCGGGGCGCACCACGCTGGGCGGCGAGGGCCTGCAGCACCAGGATGGATCGAGCCACCTCATCGCTGCGACCATTCCGAACTGCAAGGCGTACGACCCGGCCTTCGCCGGCGAGATGGCGGTCATCGTCGATGCGGGCATCCGCGAGATGCTGGTCGAGCAGAAGGACGTCTTCTATTACGTCACGCTCATGAACGAGAACTACGCCCAGCCGGACCTGCCGGCCGGCGCGGAGGCCGATGTGCTGCGCGGTTGCTATCGCTTCGATGGATGGAAGAAAGCGCAGCCCGCATCCGACGGCGCGCAAGTGACGCTGCTGGGCTCCGGCGCGATCCTCACCGAGGTTCTCAAGGCTGCGCAATTGCTGGCGGACGAGGGCATCTCCGCCGAGGTGTTCAGCGTCACGAGCTGGAGCGAGCTGGCCCGTGATGGCCGCGCCTGCGAGGCGCGCGCGCTGGCGGGCGATGCCGAACCGGGCACGCCTTTCATCGCGAAGCAACTGGCCAGCGGTGTCGGCCCCGTGATCGCGGCGACCGATTACGTGCGCGCCGTGCCCGAGAGCGTCCGCGCCTTCCTGCCGGAAGGCCGCCGCTATCTCACGCTCGGCACCGACGGCTTCGGCCGCAGCGACACCCGCGCCGCGCTGCGCCAGTTCTTCGGTGTCGATGCGCAGAGCATCGTCCGGGCGGCACGGCACGCGCTGTCGCCGCGCTGATCCGCCCTGCCCGCGCCGTCACGAGGGGTTAGTCCCGTTGTGACGCGGGCGCGCGGATTTCTATGATGATTCCCTGACCCGCACGGCAGCCAAGGCTGCCGGCGCGGACGTCAGCCCGTTTCTTGCGTGCTGGCCTCCTTCGAACCCTCGGGAACATTCATGAACAAAGCAGGACTCATCGGCCTGGGCGCCATGGGCGCAGGCATCGCGGGAACGCTGCGCGACAAGGGCTACGAGATGCACGTGTGCGACGTGCGCCCCGGTGCGGCGGTGCGCTTCGCCGAACAGGGCGGTGTCGCGTGGGCCACGCCCGCGCAGGTCGCGGCCGCGTGCGACGTGGTCATCTCCGTCGTGGTCAACGCGCAGCAGACCGAAGCCGTGCTCTTCGGCGAAGGCGGCGCGGCGGCCGCGATGAAGCCCGGCAGCGTCTTCGTGATGTGCTCGACCGTCGACCCCAACTGGTCGATCGCGCTCGAGGAGCGCCTGAACGCCGCCGGCATCCACTACATCGACGCGCCCATCTCCGGCGGCGCGGCCAAGGCGGCGAGCGGCCAGATGACGATGATGAGCTCCGCCCGGCCCGACGCCTACGCAAAGGCCGATGCGGTGCTCGACGCGATGGCCGGCAAGGTGTACCGCCTGGGCGACAAGGCCGGTGCGGGCAGCAAGGTCAAGATCATCAACCAGCTGCTCGCCGGTGTGCACATCGCGGCGGCGGCCGAAGCCATGGCGCTGGGCCTGCGCGAAGGCGTCGCGCCCGATGCGCTCTATGAAGTCATCACGCACAGCGCCGGCAACAGCTGGATGTTCGAGAACCGCATGGCCCACGTGCTGGCCGGCGACTACACGCCGCTCTCGGCGGTCGACATTTTCGTGAAGGACCTGGGGCTGGTGCTCGACACCGCGCGGGCGAGCAAGTTTCCGTTGCCGCTCGCGTCCACCGCGCACCAGATGTTCATGCAGGCTTCGACGGCGGGCTTCGCGAAGGAGGACGACAGCGCGGTCATCAAGATCTTCCCGGGCATCGAACTGCCCGCCTCCGACGCGTCGGGAAAGGAGGGGAAGCCATGAGCCTCCTGCTGGGTTGTATTGCCGACGACTTCACGGGCGCGACCGATCTCGCCAACAACCTGGTGCGCGCGGGCATGCGCGTGGTGCAGACCATCGGCGTGCCGGACTCGCCGCTGGCGGCCGAGGTGGATGCGGTGGTGGTCGCGCTCAAGTCGCGCACCATCGCGCCGACTGACGCGGTGGCGCAGTCGCTCGCTGCGCTGCGCTGGCTGAAGGCGCAGGGCGCGCGGCAGATCTACTTCAAGTACTGTTCCACCTTCGACAGCACTGCGCAGGGCAACATCGGCCCGGTCACCGAGGCGTTGATGGATGCGATGGCCTGTGACTTCACCATCGCCACGCCGGCCTTTCCGGACAACAAGCGGACTGTTTTCAAGGGCTACCTGTTCGCGGGGGACGTGCTGCTCAACGAAAGCGGCATGCAGAACCATCCGCTCACGCCCATGACCGATTCGAACCTCGTGCGCGTCATGCAGGCGCAGACGCGGCGCAAGGTGGGGTTGATCGACTACGCCACGGTCGCGAAGGGTGCGGCCGCGATCGGCGAGCGCATCGCGCAACTGCGCAGTGAAGGCGTGGGGGTCGCGATCGTCGATGCAATCTCCAACGACGACCTGATGCGGCTCGGGCCGGCACTCGCGGACATGGCGCTGGTCACGGCCGGGTCAGGCGTGGCGATCGGGCTGCCGCCGAATTTCGGCATCGCGCCTTCGTCCGCCGCCAGCGTGCTGCCTGCGGCGAGTGGGTTGCGGGCGGTGGTCTCGGGCAGTTGCTCGCTGGCCACCAACCGGCAGGTGGCGGACTTCATCGCATCGGGCCGTCCGGCACTGGCGATCGATCCCTTGCAGCTTGCTTCCGGCATCGACGTGGTTGCACAGGCCTTGGCCTGGGCGGCGCCGCTCATCGACCAGGGTCCGGTGCTGATCTATTCGACCGCGGACCCCTCGGTCGTCAAGTCGGTGCAAGGTCGCCTGGGTTCCGCGGAAGCGGGCGCGATGGTCGAGGAAGCCATTGCCGCCATCGCCCGCGGCCTGGTCGAACGCGGCGTGCGGCAACTGGTGGTGGCGGGCGGCGAAACCTCGGGTGCGGTGGTGCAGGCGCTCGGCATCGCGCAGTTGCAGATCGGCGCGCAGATCGACCCTGGCGTGCCGTGGTGCCACGCGGCCAGCGAAGCCGCTGGCGGGGCCGGCCTTCACATCACACTCAAGTCGGGCAACTTCGGCACCGACGATTTCTTCGGCAAAGCCTTTAAAGTCATCGAATGAACGAGAGCCAAGCCCGCGAAGAGATCTGCCGCATCGGCCGCAGCCTCTTCGAGCGCGGCTACGTGCATGCCACGGCCGGCAACATCAGCGTGCGCCTGGACCATGGTTTCCTGATTACGCCGACCGACGCCTGCCTCGGCTTTCTCGATCCGGCCAAGCTCGCGCGGCTGGACGCGAACCTGCACCAGACCCACGGCGACCTCGCGAGCAAGACCATCGCGCTGCATGCGCGCATCTACGGCGCGGCGACGCAGTTCGACGCGGGCACGCGCTGCGTGATCCACACGCACAGCACCCATTGCGTGGCGCTCACGCTGAATGCGCCTGGCGTCGAACTGCTTCCGCCGCTGACGCCGTATTTCGTGATGAAGGTGGGCCACGTGCCTGTGATTCCCTACCACCGCCCGGGCGCGCCGGAGGCTGCTGCGCTGGTGGCGCACACCATCGAGCGCTATGGCTCGCAGGGCACGCCGATCCGCGCCGTGATGCTCGATCGCCTCGGCCCGAACGTCTGGCACGACACGCCCGCCGCGGCGATGGCCGTGCTGGAAGAACTGGAAGAGACCGCGAAGCTCTGGCTTCTGTCCGGCCAGGCGAAGCAGGTGCCGCCGGAGCCGCTGGGCCCGCACCAGATCAACGACCTGCGCCGCAATTTCGGCGCACGCTGGTGACTGTGATCGCCCCCAGCCTCGCCCACTTCGTGTGGTTCGGGCACCCCCTTCCGGGGGCAGCCCCTGCGGTCCGGCGGAGCCGGTTCCGCGGGGTTTCTGGATTGGGGCGTTGCGTCCCTTCGTGCGCGTAGGGCGCATTTGAATCTTTGGAGTTTGTGATGCCACGATTTGCTGCGAATCTCTCGATGCTTTATCCGGAACTCGACTTTCTTGATCGCTTCGACGCCGCTGCGAAGGATGGTTTTCTGGCGGTCGAGTACCTGTTTCCCTATGCCTATGAGCAGCGTGAACTTGCGGCGCGGCTGTCGGCCAATGGGCTGAAGCAGGTGTTGTTCAACGGGCCGCCGGGAGATTGGGAGCGGGGGGAGCGGGGGCTGGCGTGTCTGCCGGGGCGGGAGGCGGAGTTTCGGGAGGGGATCTTGAAGGCGCTCGACTATGCGGCTGCGCTGGCTTGTCCGCGTGTTCATGTCATGGCGGGGCTGGTGCCCGGAGGGATGGAGCGCGACGCGGTGGAGCCGACTTACGTCGACAACCTTCGCTGGGCGGCGGTCGAAGCGGCCAAGGCGGGGCTCGACCTGCTGATCGAGCCGATTAACACGCGTGACATTCCGAGCTTCTTCCTGAACCGGCAGGACCATGCGCACGCAATCGTCGAAGCGGTCGGCGCGCTGAACGTGCAGGTGCAGATGGATCTCTACCACTGCCAGATCGTCGAGGGCGATGTGGCGATGAAGATTCGCAAGTACCTCCCGACGGGTCGCGTCGGCCATTTCCAGATCGCGGGCGTGCCCGACCGGAACGAGCCCGACATCGGTGAGTTGAACCATCCCTATCTCTTTGACGTCATCGACGAGGTTTCCGCGCAGTGCGGGTGGGAAGGCTGGGTCGGCTGCGAGTATCGGCCGCGGCGGGGCGCCGTGCCCGACGGCACCTCCGCTGGGCTGGGTTGGCTGCGGAGCCTCCCGCGCACTTCGCGCGCATGAAGCTCGAAGGCGTTCGCATCCCGCCGCGCCTTCGGGGCTTCGCGGCGGGCGCTGCCGATGTGTTCGACGTCACGCTGGCCGGCGCTCGCGTCGCCAGCATCGAGCCGAGCGCGCAGTCGGCGCGCGGCATGCTGCTCAGTGGCCTCGTGGACGCGCATGCCCACATCGACAAGAACTACACCGTGCGAGAGGTCGGCGCAGCGGAGGGCAATCTCTTCGCGGCCATCGGGCGCATGGCGGCGCATCGCATGCACTGGACCGCCGACGGGCTCCGTTCCCGCATGCGGCGCGCGCTGGACGAAGCCTGGCATGCCGGTACGCGCGCCTTGCGGACCCACCTGGACTGGGGCGCCGCCGAGCCTCCGATTTCGCTCGCGGTGGTCGAGGAACTGCGCGACGAATGGCGCGGGCGCATTGAACTGCAGTTCGTCGCGCTCACGCCGCTCGACCTGTTTGCCGATCAAACGGCCAGTGAGCGCGTCGCTCAGGCGGTGAAGCGTGCGGGCGGGGTGCTTGGCGCCTTCGTCTATCGCAACGATGGCATCGTGCACAAGCTGGGGCGCGTGTTCGATCTGGCGCATGAATACGGATTGGCGATCGACTTCCATGTCGATGAGGGATTGGACGTCGAGGCGACCGGGCTGCGCACCATCGCGCAGCTCGCCATTGCACGCGGACTGCACGGGCGCGTGACTTGCGGCCACGCATGTTCACTGTCCGTCCAGGACGACGCGACGGCCAACGAGACCTTGGCGCTGTGCGCGCAGGCGGGCATTCACCTCATCGCGCTGCCGACCACCAACCTGTACCTGCAGGGCGCCTGGGACCGCACGCCGGTGCAGCGCGGCATCACGCGCATCCGCGAAGCCGCGGCGCATGGGATGCGCGCGAGCCTCGCGACCGACAACGTGCAGGACGCCTTCTATCCCTACGGCGGCTACGACCTCGTCGAGACCTTCGGCCTCGGGGTGCAGATGGGTCACCTCGCGCCCGCCACTGACTGGCTTGACGCCATCACCGTCAGCCCGGCGCGGGCCCTCGGGCTGCCATGGGACGGCCGCATCGCACCGGGCTGCCCCGCAGACCTGGTGCTGCTGTCGGCCGCCGACGAA
The DNA here is from genome assembly GCF_051216375.1 of Variovorax glacialis. NCBI lineage: Bacteria > Pseudomonadati > Pseudomonadota > Betaproteobacteria > Burkholderiales > Comamonadaceae > Variovorax > Variovorax glacialis. The sequence goes on from NZ_JBPJZT010000006.1 coordinate 455,751, forward strand.
TACGAACTTCTGGACCCGCGCGGACGCCGACGGACTGTCATCCGCGCAGGCCTCACCCCGGAGGACATCTGAATGAGCATGGGCAAACCGATGGCCAACTACGCAGCGGCCAAGCGCGTGGGCGACTTCGTCTTCATGAGCGGCGTGGTGGCGGTCGACCCGTCCACCCGCCGCGCTGTCGCGAGCTACGACGACATTCCCGAGTCGGCGCGCACCGCGTTGCGTGGACTGGGATATGCAACCGGCCAGATGTCGGTCGACGTGTTCGAAGCGCCCATCGTGGCGCAGAGCTGGTTCGTGCTCGAACGCATCCGCCAGATCGCTGCCGAGCACGGCGGCACGATGGACGACGTGGTGAAGCTGGTGCAGTACTTCCGCCGCCTGCCCGACTACGCGCCGTACAACCGCGTGCGGGGGCTGTTCTATCCGGGTGAACCGCCGGTGAGCACGGTGGTCGAGGTGTCGCGCTTTCTGCCGGGCGACGAGGTGCTGGTCGAGGTGGAAGCGACGATGTACCTGCCGCAGCACTGAGGGGTCACCCCGCTAGTGGAGCGGCAGTCGAAGCGTGACGCCGAGGCTGCCGAGCGGCGAAGGCGCGGCGTAGATGCGCCCACGATGGTCGCCGACGATCTGTTCGCACAGCGCGATGCTGGCCATCGATCTCGCATGGAATTCGTCGGGCCGTCGCCACTTCCGCGTGAATGCGGCATTGAAGAAATGTCCGAGGCGCGGCTCTTCGGCGGAGGGCGGCACGTCCATGAAATTGACGACCGCGTGCGTGCCGTCCACCCGGGCCAGCAAGCGCAGCGTGCTGCCGGACGGCATGATGCGGCAGGCCAGATCGACGACTTGCGCGAGTACTTCCTGCATGCCCGAACGGTCGAGCGTCACCGGCAGCGGGTGGGGCGGGAGTTTCATGTCCATCGACATGCCCGCAACCTTCAACCTCGCGCCCAGGGAGTCCGACGCCTGTTCCAGCAGGTCGCGGATATCCGTGTGTTTTCGCTGAGCCGGCGCCGGGGGTGCGACGGACTTGTCGACTGGCTCGACGGGCTTTCTCTCCGAGGGTTGCCAAAGCCTGGCAAGCGAGTTCGCAAGCGATTTCAAAGTTTTTGGCATAGCTGCTTGACGATACGTTGTGCGATTGCCTCGATCGCCATGTCGTAGGCCTTAGCAAGCTCGTCCGCGCTGTCGCTCAGATTGCCGTACCGAAATCTTGGATCGGTCGGACGGCTCCATGCGGTTTCACCACTCGCGTCGGCGCCGTAGTAGTAGAGGTCGGTCGTCAGCCAGTCCGATGCGCGCGGTTCTGCGAGAAGGGATGCCAGCACATTCATCCGGGGTTCGTACGCTTTCGACCAGCACGAGGAGCACATGCCGACTTCCGCGAACGAGACATGAAGGACGGCATCTCGCGTCGGCAAGGTTCTGTAGTCGACCGTGCGAGCGTCAATCCGCATACCCTTGGCGTGATCAAGTCGAGAGACTTCGAAGTCGGCTCTCCAAAGTTCGTCTTGAAGCGCGAAGGTCAACCTGGCGCCAAGCGCAGTCCGCACGGGTTCCATGCCTTGGCTGGAGAAATCGTCCTCGTCGTCCTGGGGACTCGGGCCCGACAGCGGGACGAGCGGCGGCGCCAGCGTGCGATTTCGGAGCCCCAGCTTTTCCGGAGGGGTGATCGGGAGCAAGGCGATCCTGTGAACTCTGGCTTTCATTTCCGTCCTTTTTGGGACCGGCTCGCGTCTCTGTCGTTGCGGACGGCATCCATTCCGCCAGTGGTTGAGCAGCTTCCTGATTCCCTCTTCCTTGGTCTCCGGTGCAGCGCAAGGGCTTGCACGCTTCGCATCTTTCGGTGAGGTCAGAAGAGGCGTCGAGCAGGGTGATGTCGACGACAAATTTCAGCGGTTATCGTTCGATGGCTGCTGGTCGCGGCGACTTTAGAAGTACCCGATTAATGGGTCAACGCGAACGATCTTGAGCGCGTGCGGGGGCGGTCTGGTCCAGCGTCCGTTATTTCTCCTCGACGGAGAAGGTCCTCGCGGCAGGTCAAACGCCTTTGCTCGATTCGATGCGCTCCTTCAGCTGCCGCACCGCCTGGGCGGATTCGGCCTCGATCCGGCGTTGCAGGCTCAAGCGGTTCAGCAATGCGAGCATCAGGTTCGGCATGCGGTAGTCGAACTCGCGGACGAAACGAGTCCCTGTCGACGTCGGCGCCAGCGAATAGCTGACGGTGCCCGCCTCGCGGCCTTCGATCGTCCCGCTGATGCGCCACAGCCGGTCCGGCTCGCGCGCCGTGACCCGCCAAAGCGCCCGCCCGCGACGACCGGCGACCTCGAAGTCCTCGGTGACCGTTTCGCCGATCTGTAGCGGATGATCCACGGCGCCGCTGACGGCGAGGGACGATGGGTGCCACTTCGGCCAATTTCCCGGCGTCGTGACGTAGGCAAAGACCGCCGGCGGAGGGCGCGCGATGTCAGCCGTCGAGACGATCCGGGTCGTGTCCGCTTCCAACGGGACGAGGAGGATGGCCACCAGCAGTGCCACCGAGACCACGGCCCAGGCCGACAGTTTCCACACGCGCTTCATGGCCGTGATACTCCGATTCCCACGGCTTGCGCTGGTGCGCCATATTCAGGCGTCGCGTCGAGGAGCAGCATGTCCATCCAGTTGAACCACACGATCGTCAAGGCCCGCGATCCGAAGGGGTCCGCGGAACTCCTGGCCGAGATTCTCGGACGCGGCGCGCCGGTCCGGTATGGCCCGTTTCACGGCGTGGAGATCGACAACGGCGTCACGCTCGATTTCATGCGAGTCGACGAACCCTTCGATTGGGCACACTACGCATTCCTCGTGAGCGAAGCCGAATTCGACGAGATCTTCGGGCGCATCCGCGAACGCGGAATTCCGTATTGGGCCGACCCCGGCCACCATCAGCCCGGCGTGATCAACCATGGCGACGGCGGCCGTGGCGTCTACTGGGACGACCCGGATGGCCACAGCCTCGAGATCCTGACCCGCCCCTATGGCAGTGGCGGCTGACCCGATAGCGTCGCCGCAGGCGCCGCACGCGTGCGACGTGCTCGTGATCGGCGCCGGGCCCGCGGGGAGCGCCTGCGCGCAGGTGCTGGCGCGCGCGGGCTTCGACGTCGTGCTCGCCGACCAGCAGGTATTCCCGCGCGACAAGGTCTGCGGCGACGGCCTGATTCCGGACGCGCACCGCGCGTTGGAGCGGCTCGGCGTGCTCGACGAAGTGCTGGCACGCGCGCGCGGCGCGACGCATGTCGGCTGCGTCGGACCGAGCGGCGGCCGGGTCGATGTGCCGGCGCATCTGGCAGTGTTGCCGCGACGCGAACTCGACGAGATCCTGCGCCGGGCGGCACTTGCGGCCGGCGTGCGCTGGCTCGCGCCGGCGCGCTTCGAGGCGCCCATGCTCGATGCCGATCAGCAAGTGGTCGGCGCGCGCCTCTCGCTGCCGGACGGTGGCGACCACAAGCCACATGTGCTGCGCGCGCCCTGGACCGTACTCGCCACTGGCGCGGCGTCCCCTCCCTTGATCGCGGCCGGCATGTGCACCCGTCGCGCGCCGAGCGGCATGGCGCTCCGGGGCTACGTTCGCAATGACGCGATGGAGGAGCGGATCACCGGCCTCGACGTGGTGTGGCACCGTGCGCTGCGACGTGGCTACGGCTGGATATTTCCGTGCGCGGGCGGTGTGTTCAACGTCGGCGTCGGGATCACCCACGGCCGGGCGGACGCCCGCGACCTCAATCTGCGCGAGCTCTTCGCCACCTTCACCCGCCTGTATGCGCCCGCCCGCGAATTGATGGTGCAGGGCGAGCCGCTCGGTGCGTTGAAGGGCGCACCGCTGCGTTGTTCGCTCGATGGCGCGCGCTGGTCGCGGCCGGGCCTGCTGGTGGCGGGCGAGGCCGCGGGCAGCACCTATCTCTTCACCGGCGAGGGCATCGGCAAGGCGCTCGAGACCGGCATGCTCGCCGCGCAAGCCATCGCCGCCGGGCGCGACCGGCAACTGGGCGATGCGCAGGTGCGTGAAGGCTACGAGGCCGGCTTGCACGCCCTGAAGCCCCGCTTCGATGGCTACGAGAAGGCCAATCGCATCAACAACCATCCCTGGCTGGCCGACCTCCTGATCTGGCGCGCGCGCCACAGCGAAAGCGTCAGGCAGCGCCTGAGCGGCGTGATCGAGGAAACGCACACGCCCGAGACGCTGGTGACGGCAACCGGCGTGCTGCGACTGCTCCTGCCGTCGGCCTGAGGCGCGACTTACCGGTGGACGATGTACCGCGTCACCACCGGCAGCGATTCACCCTGGTGAAACGCCAGGCGCCGCTCGCGCAACGCGATGTCCGCCGCCGTCGCGCGATGGAAGCGCCGCAGATGCTCGGTCCATGATTCGTCGACGATCTGCTCGATGTAGCGGCTCGGCTCCGAGATGTCGTGCAGGAGCTCCCACCCGATCGCGCCCTGGCTCAGCCGCGTGCGGCGCGTCTGGTGCATCACGATCAGGAAGGCGGCCGCGCGCGCGGGGTCGATCAGGTATTCGACGGTGATCACCACGCGACCCTCTTCGCCCGGCGCGCTTTTCGGCGGACCGGCGGCCCATCCCTGTTGGGCCGGGCTGGTGTCGTCTTCCTCGCCGGTGCCGTCGGTCACGTAGCGCAGCGCGGCCAGCATGCAGAGCGTGCCGGTCGCCGCGGCGATGCCGAGGCTGACATAGAGCGAAGTGAGTTCCGCCACCTGGCCCCAGAGGGCGGCACCGAAGGCGCTCGCGCCCATGATCGCCATCTGGTACATCGACATGCCGCGCGCACGCACCCAATCGGGCAGGGCCAGCTGGGCCGACACCGACAGCGAATTGGCGACCGTGATCCAGGCCATGCCGCCGAGGAACATCGCGGGGACCGCGACCCAGGCATTGGGCGCCACCGCCATCACCGCGGTCGCGCTCGACTGCAGCATCGTTCCACGCAGCACGAGCTGGTCGCGCACCATCGCCTGGCGCAGGCGCGGCAGGAAGAGCACCGCGACGATCGCGCCCGAACCCATCGCCGCCAGCAGCAGCGTGAAGGTGCCGGCCCCGCCGCCGCGCAGGTTGCGCGCCAGCAGCGGCAGGAGCGCCAGCAGCGCGGTGGAGTGCAGGAAGAAGAGCGCCACGCGCGTGAGCACCGCGCGCATGCGCTGCGACTGCCGCACGAACTGCACGCCGACGCGCATGGCGCTGATCAGCTTTTCGCGCCCCAGCGGATTTGGCGTGTGCTCGCGCCGCCAGCGCAGCACGACGAAGCCCGAGGCCACGCACATCACCGCGTTGAGGCCGAACACCCACACCGTGCCGGCGCTCGCGATCAGCGTGCCGGCCAGCAGCGGGCCGATGATGCGCGAGGCGTTCATTGCGATGCCGTTGAGCCCGAGGGCCGCCGGCAGGTGCGTGCGCGGCACCAGTTCGGGGACGATGGCCGAGAACACCGGCCAGCGCATCGCCAGGCCGATGCCGTTGGCGAAGGTGAGGCCGAGCAGCAGCGGCGCGCTCATCACGTCCATCACGACGGCGACGCACAGCACGATCGCCGTGCCGGCCAGCCAGAACTGGGTGGCGACCAGCCAGCGGCGCCGGTCGAGGATGTCGGCCAGTGCGCCGCTGGGCAGCCCCAGCAGGAACACCGGCAGCGTCGAGGCCGACTGCACCAGCGCGACCCAGATCGGCGAGGTGGTGAGCGAGGTCATCATCCACGCCGCGGCCACGTCGTTCATCCACATGCAGATGTTGGCGATCAGCCAGGTGCTCCACAGCATGCGGAACACGGGAAGCCTGAGCGGTTCGAGGGGCCCGACGCGCGAGGGCTGCACGCGAGGAGCGGTGGGCGTTTCCAGGGGCGAAATCGGTGGCATCGACGCCTATTGTCGGCGCGTCGTCGGCGCCGCCAGGTGCTCGAGCGGCAAGGCGTGGCTCGCCTTGACCTCGCCGAGCGAGAAACTGGTGTGCAGGTCCTTCACGTTCGGCAGGTTGAGCAGGTGCTGCAGCGCGAAGCGCGAGAAGCCGTCGAGGTCCTGCGCTACCACCTGTAGTTCGAAGGTGCCGGTACCGCTGATGTAGTGGCAGGCGACCACTTCCGGCAGCTTGCGGATCGCGTCCTCGAGCTTGCGCGTGACGTCGCCGGTGACGCGCTCGGTGTCCACGCGCACGAAGGCAAGCACGCCCAGCCCGATCTTCCGGCGGTCAATCTCGGCGTGATAGCCCTTGATATAGCCGGACTCCTCGAGCGCCCGAACGCGGCGCCAGCAGGGCGCGGCAGACAGGCCCACGCGCAGCGCAAGCTCGGCATTGGTGAGTCGGCCGTCGGCCTGCAGTTCTTGCAGGATGGCGAGGTCGAACTTGTCAATGCTTTCCATTTCGACGGATTTTAAGCAAGATCCTTTCAAAACGACCCGCCAGATGGGCAAAGAACGCAAACACCTGTCGAGACAGCAGGCATACACTTTGCGTCATGATGGCCAAGGGGACTCCGACCCGGAGGCCTCGCAAAGCCACAGCCCACAAGGCTCAGCCCACCTGGAGACAGCACGATGAATGCACCCCTGCCCGAGCACATCCGCAAGGCCCTGGAAACGGTCACGCTCGACGACAAGTACTCACTGGACTACGGCCGCGCCTTCATGAGCGGCGTCCAGGCGCTGGTCAAGCTGCCCATGCTGCAGCGCCTTCGCGACCAGCAGCAGGGCAAGAACACGGCGGGCTTCATCAGCGGCTATCGCGGCTCTCCGCTTGGCGGCTACGACCAGGCGCTGTGGAAGGCCAGCAAGTTCCTCAAGGAACAGAACATCGTCTTCCAGCCGGGCGTGAACGAGGAACTCGCCGCGACCGCGCTCTGGGGCACCCAGCAACTCGGCTTCTCGCCGGCGGGCACCAACAAGTTCGACGGCGTCTTCGGCATCTGGTACGGCAAGGGGCCGGGCGTCGACCGCTGCTCCGACGTCTTCAAGCACGCGAACATGGCGGGCACCACGCCCTGGGGCGGCGTGATCGCGGTGGCCGGCGACGACCATATTTCCAAGAGCTCTACCGCGGCGCACCAGAGCGACCACATCTTCAAGGCCTGCGGTACACCGGTGTTCTTCCCGGCCAACGTGCAGGAAATCCTCGACCTCGGCATCCACGCCTTCGCGATGAGCCGCTTCGCCGGTATCTGGTCGGGCATGAAGACGATCCAGGAGATCGTCGAATCCAGCGCCACCGCGATGATCGACCCGGAGCGCGTCGAGATCGTGATGCCCACCGATTTCCAGATGCCGCCCGGGGGCCTGCACATCCGCTGGCCCGACCATGCGCTGGAGCAGGAAGCGCGGCTGATGCACTACAAGTGGTACGCCGCGCTCGCGTACATCCGCGCGAACCGGCTCAACCACAACGTGATCGAGGGGCCGAACGACCGCTTCGGCATCATGGCCAGCGGCAAGGCCTTCAACGACACGCGCCAGGCGCTGATCGACCTGGGCCTGGACGATGCGGCCTGCCGCCAGCTCGGCATTCGCCTGCATAAGGTGGCCGTGGTCTGGCCGCTCGAAGCGCAGCTCACGCGTGCCTTCGCCGCCGGCCTGCAGGAAATCCTGGTGGTCGAGGAAAAGCGCCAGGTCATCGAATACCAGCTCAAGGAAGAGCTCTACAACTGGCGCCCCGACGTCCGCCCCAACGTGGTCGGCAAGTTCGACGAGGGCGAGGTGCACCAGGCCGAGGGCTACTCGGGCGGTGAATGGTCGATGCCCAATCCGACCTCGCACACCCTGCTGCGCGCCAACGCGGACCTGAATCCGGCGCTGATCGCCAAGGCGATCGCGCAGCGCCTGAAAAAGACCGGCATCCTGGCTGCCGCGGGCGCCGACATGGCGGCGCGCATTGACGCGCAACTCGCCATCCTCGAGGCCAAGGAACGCGCCATGGCGGCGCCGCAAGCCACCGGCGTGTCGGACGCGGGCCGCCAGCCGTGGTTCTGCTCGGGCTGTCCGCACAACACTAGCACCGTCGTGCCCGAAGGCTCGCGCGCGATGGGCGGCATCGGCTGCCACTTCATGGCGACCTGGATGGACCGCTCCACCATCGGCTTCACGCAGATGGGCGGCGAGGGCGTGCCGTGGGTGGGCCAGCAGCCCTTCACGACCGACCAGCACATCTTTGCCAACCTGGGCGACGGCACCTACTTCCACAGCGGCCTGCTGGCGATCCGCCAGAGCATCGCGGCCGGCGTGAACATCACCTACAAGATCCTCTATAACGACGCGGTCGCGATGACCGGCGGCCAGCAGGTCGGCGAGCGTCCCGAGGGCCATTCGGTGCTGCAGATCGCCGAAAGCCTGCATGCCGAAGGTGCGGTGAAGGTGGTCGTCGTCACCGACGAGCCCGAGAAGTACGAAGGCGTGAACGTACCCGGCGAGAACGTCAAGGTGCGCCACCGCGACGAGCTTGACGAGATCCAGCGCGAGTTCCGCGAGATCAAGGGCACCACGGCCATCATCTACGACCAGACCTGTGCGACCGAGAAGCGCCGCCGCCGCAAGCGGGGCACGGCCGTGGATCCCGCCAAGCGCGTGGTCATCAACGAACTGGTGTGCGAAGGCTGCGGCGATTGCAGCGTGCAGAGCAACTGCCTCTCGGTCGAACCGCTGGAGACCGAGTTCGGCCGCAAGCGCACCATCAACCAGAGCACCTGCAACAAGGACATGAGCTGTCTCAAGGGTTTCTGCCCGAGCTTCGTGACCGTCGAAGGCAGCCAGCTCAAGAAGAAGTCGAAGGGCAAGGGCGCCACCCCGGCGGAGCTGGGGGTGCTCACCGAGCCGGCGCTGCCTTCGCTCGCGGGCGGCAACGTCTGGGGCGTCGTGGTCGCCGGTGTGGGCGGGACGGGCGTCATCACCATCGGGCAGTTGCTCGGCATGGCGGCGCACATCGAAGGCAAGGGCATCGTCACGCAGGATGCCGCAGGCCTGGCCCAGAAGGGCGGCGCGACCTGGAGCCACGTGCTGATCGGCGACACGCAGGACGACATCCGCACGACGCGCGTCGGCACGGCTGCGGCCGATCTGATCCTGGCTTGCGATCCGCTCGTCAGCGTCAACGCCGAGACGATGGCGCGCATGCGCGAAGGCCGCACGCACGTGGCGCTCAACAGCCACAGCAGCCCGACGGCTTCCTTCGTGCGCAACGCGAACTGGCAGAACCCGCAGGACGCCTGCGCCACGGAGATCGCACGCGCGGTCGGCACCGATGCCGTCGGCGCCTTCGATGCCGATGCCGCGGCGACCTCGCTGATGGGCGATTCGATCTACGTCAACCCCATGATCCTGGGCTATGCGTGGCAGAAGGGCTGGATCCCGCTCGAGCATGCCTCGCTGATGCGCGCGATCGAACTGAACGCGGTCGCCATCGACAACAACAAGGCGGCCTTCGAATGGGGCCGCCAGGCGGCCCAGCGGCCCGGCGACTTCCAGAAGCGCGTCCAGCCCGGCCAGATCATCGAGTTCAAGAAGCGCGACACGGTCGAAGGCCTGGTGGCGCGTCGAGTCGAGTTCCTGACCGGGTACCAGAACGCCGCCTACGCCGACGAGTACAAGGCCTTCGTCGCCAAGGTGCAGAAGGCGGAGTCGGCACTGGGCAAGACCAGCCTGACCGAGGCCGTCGCGCGCTATCTCTTTAAGCTGATGGCGTACAAGGACGAGTACGAAGTGGCGCGCCTGCACACCGACCGGAGCTTCCTCGAACGGATCGAGGGCATGTTCGAGGGGGAAATGGGCAAGGACTACAAGGTCAACTACCACCTCGCCCCGCCGATCATCGCCAGGAAGAACGCCAAGGGCGAACTGCAGAAGCAGAAGTTCGGCCCGGCAATGCTGACCGGCTTCAAGGTGCTCGCCCGGCTCAAGGGCCTGCGCGGCACGGCGCTGGACATCTTCGGCCGTACCGACGAGCGCAAGACCGAGCGCGCCCTGATCGGCGAATACCGCGCGAGCATCGACGAAGTGCTGGCCGGCCTCAATGCCGCCAACCATGCGACGGCGCTGGAAATCGCGAGCCTTCCGGAGCAGATCCGCGGGTATGGGCACGTGAAGGAGCGAAATCTGGCTGCGGCACGGGTGCGCTGGGCGGACCTCATGGCCAAGTGGCGCAGTCCCCAAGCGACCCGCGCGGCAGCCTGACCTTGCTCCCCCCAGGCTTGCTCACTTCGTGTAGCCGCCTACCCCCTGCCGGGGGCAACACCGGCGGCCCGGCAAAGCCGGTTCCGCGGTGTTTCATCGACGGGCTGGGCTGCGCCGGCCATTGGCTCACGCCTGATATCACCTCGCTCCGGGGGCGTTGACGACCCGACGTGGAGTGCGGGAAACCTGGAGGCGGGCATGTTTCCGCCGAATACAATGCCCGGTGCTGTGCGCGGCCAAGGCACGCGCTGCGCTGCGGCTCTTGAACCGCGGCGGATCCGCGGGCCCTCTTGAATTCGAGGCCGGCACTCTTATTACTTCCTCTCTGCTGGAGACTCCCTTGTTCATTTCCTCTGCTTACGCCCAGACCGCGCCCGCTGCTGCCGGAGGCGGCGACATGATGTCCTCGCTCGGCAGCATGCTCCCGCTCGTGCTGATGTTCGTGGTGCTGTATTTCGTGATGATCCGCCCGCAGATGAAGCGCCAGAAGGAAGCCCGCGCGATGATCGAAGCCCTCGCCAAGGGTGACGAAGTCGCGACCGCCGGCGGCGTGCTCGGCAAGATCACCCAGATCGGCGAACAGTACCTGACCATCGAAATCGCCAAGGGCGTCGAAGTCCAGATCCAACGCAGCGCGGTAGTCCAAGTACTCCCCAAAGGCGCCATCAAGTAATGCCGCCCGCAGCCTGCACACCAAAGCAGCCTGCGAGCCAACCCCCGGCCCGGCCCCGCCGGCCCGCTCAATGAACAGCGATCTTTTCCCCCATCAGCCGCGCGCAGCGCGCTGCGCCCCAGAGCTGTCGTGGAACCGGCTCAGCCGGTCCACCGACAGCGCCCCCGGTAGGGGGAAGGCGAAGCGACACGCAGTGCGTGCAGCCTGGGGGGGAGCCAATATATGAACCGATATCCGGTTTGGAAGTACGCGATCATCGTGGTCGTGTTGCTCGTGGGGCTGATCTACGCCCTGCCCAATTTCTTTGGCGAGGCGCCTGCCGTGCAGGTGTCGTCGGCCAAGTCGACCGTCAAGGTCGACGCGAGTACGCAGGCCCGTGTCGCCGAGGCCCTCAAGGCCGCCGACCTGACGCCCGACCTGCTGACCCTCGACGCCACTTCGGTGCGCGCGCGCTTCACCAATACCGATGACCAACTCAAGGCGCGTGACGTCCTGCAGCACGCATTGGTGCCGGATCCGAGCGACCCGCCCTATGTGGTGGCGCTCAACCTGCTGTCGCGTTCTCCCTCCTGGCTGACGGCGCTCCACGCCTTCCCGATGTACCTGGGGCTCGACCTGCGCGGCGGCGTGGACTTCCTGCTGCAGGTCGACATGAAGGGGGCCATCGACAAGAAGGCCGAATCCTTCGCGAGCGACCTTCGCACCGGCCTGCGCGACAAGGGTGTGCGCGGCAGTGCGGTCAACCGCAACGGCCAGGTCATCGAAATGCGCTTCCGCGATGCGGCCGGCGTGACCGCCGCCAAGGCCCTGCTCCAGGACCAGTTCGCGGACCTCTCCGCGGTCGAGAGCCAGGAAGGCAGCGACTACAAGCTCACCGTCTCGATCCGGCCCGAGGCGGCGCGGCGGCTGCAGGACGCGGCGCTCAAGCAGAACATCACGACGCTCCACAACCGCATCAACGAACTCGGCGTGGCCGAACCGGTGATCCAGCAGCAGGGATTGGACCGCATCGTGGTGCAGTTGCCCGGCGTGCAGGACACCGCCAAGGCCAAGGACATCCTCGGCCGCACCGCGACGCTCGAAATGCGCCTGGTCGACGAAAGCGCCGAGGCGCGTGCCGCCGAACAGGGCGCGGGGCCGGTGCCCTTCGGCTCCGAGAAATTCCTCGACCGGCAGGGCCGCCCGGTGATCGTCAAGAAGCAGGTGCTGGTGACGGGCGAGAACCTCACCGACGCGCAACCCGGCTTCGATTCGCAGACCCAGCAGCCCAAGGTCGACTTGACCATGGACTCCAAGGGTGGCCGCATCATGCGCGACGTCAGCCGCGAGAACATGCACAAGCGCATGGCGATGCTGATCTTCGAGAAGGGCAAGGGCGAGGTGCTCACCGCCCCATCGATCAATGGCGAGCTGGGCAACCGCTTCCAGATCTCGGGTTCGATGAACGTCGTCGAGGCCAACGACCTCGCGCTGCTGCTGCGCGCCGGCTCGCTGGCTGCGCCGATGGAGATCATCCAGGAACGCACGATCGGCCCGAGCCTCGGTGCCGACAACATCAAGAAGGGCTTCGACAGCGTGATGTACGGCTTCGCCGCGATCATGGTGTTCATGTGCATCTACTACGCGCTCTTCGGCCTGTTCTCGTCGATCGCCCTGGCGGTCAACCTGCTGCTGCTGGTGGCGATCCTGTCGATGCTGCAGGCCACCCTCACGCTGCCGGGCATCGCGGCGATGGCGCTCGCGATCGGTGTGGCCATCGACTCCAACGTGCTGATCAACGAGCGCATCCGCGAGGAGCTCCGCGGCGGGGCCTCGCCGCAGGCGGCCATCCATGCCGGCTACGACCGCGCCTGGGGCACGATCCTCGACTCCAACGTCACCACGCTGATCGCGGGCATCGCGCTGCTCGCCTTCGGCTCGGGTCCGATCCGCGGCTTCGCGGTGGTGCACTGCATCGGCATCGTCACCTCGATGTTCTCGGCGGTGTTCTTCTCGCGCGGCCTGGTGAACTTCTGGTACGGAAGCAAGAAGAAGCTCAAGACCGTGTCGATCGGCACCGTCTGGAGGCCATCCACCCAGACCGCGATCGACGCGAAATAAGGGACAAGAAAAATGGAGTTCTTCCGAATCCACAGGACGATCCCGTTCATGCGCCACGCGCTGGTGCTGAACGCGATCTCGGTCGTCACTTTCCTGCTGGCCGTGTTCTTCCTGTTCCATCGCGGGCTGCACCTGTCGGTGGAGTTCACGGGCGGCACGGTGATGGAGGTCGCCTACAAGCAGTCGGTCGACATCGGCAAGGTGCGCGAGACCATCGCCGGGCTCGGCTACCAGGACGTGCAGGTGCAGAACTTCGGCACCTCGCGCGACGTGCAGATCCGCCTGCCCGTACAGAAGGGCCAGACCTCCGCCCAGCAGAGCCAGCAGGTGATGACGGCGCTCCAGGCGGTCGACCCGTCGGCGACGTTGCGCGGCAACGAGTTCGTCGGGCCGCAGGTCGGCGAGGAGCTCACCACCAATGGCCTGAAGGCGCTGGGCATGGTGGTGGTCGGCATCATGATCTACCTGGCCTTCCGCTTCGAATGGAAGTTCGCGTTGGCCACGGTGCTGGCCAACCTGCATGACGTGGTCATCATCCTGGGCTTCTTCGCCTTCTTCCAGTGGGAGTTCTCGCTGGCGGTGCTGGCGGCGGTGCTGGCGGTGCTGGGCTACTCGGTCAACGAGTCGGTCGTTATCTTCGACCGGGTTCGCGAGAACTTTCGGCGCTATCGCAAGATGACCACCCGCGAAGTCATCGACAACGCGATCACCTCGACCATCAGCCGGACCATCATCACGCACGGCTCGACCCAGCTCGTGGTGCTGTCGATGTTCTTCTTCGGCGGGCCGACCCTGCATTACTTCGCGCTCGCACTGACCATCGGCATCCTGTTCGGCATCTACTCGTCGGCCTTCGTGGCGGCCGCGATCGCGATGTGGCTGGGCGTCAAGCGCGAGGACCTGGTCAAGGGGCCGGTCAAGCGCGAGGGCGATCCGGACGATCCGAACGCCGGCGCCACGGTGTGAACCTGGCCCCCACGCTCCGTCACTTCGTGTACTCGCTGCCCCCCGAGGGGGCCGCAGGCCGCCTTGGGGCGGCCCGGCGCCGGCCTGGGCCCCCCTTCGCCTCCTACGCCGCGATTGGTGGCGTAGGCGTCGGGCTGGCCCGGGGCTTGCGTTGGGCGTCGGCATCAGTGTTGGGGTTGCCGAGCATTGCCGGCTCTTGTGCGGTTACGCTTCCCGATGCAAGCTCGTGCCTGTCGACCCGATTTAAATTGCCGACCTGACCATCCATGCCCACGCGGTCCCATGCCTCATCCCTTCAACTCTCCCGCGAGACGCGCGAGCGCTTCGTCGCCGCCACCGAGGGGGTGATCGCGCCGGTCGCCAATGCGATCCGCGAAAGGCTGGTCGCGCTGGCCGCGCAGACCGGCAACGCCCGGGACATGCAGGAGAACCGCGACGGCTTCCTGGCATTCCAGGCCCAGGGCGGCAACTGGGTGCAGCTTTCGCAGAACGCGTGGCGAAAGGCGCTGGCCAACAGCACGACGGGCGGAACCCCATCGAATTCGCTCTCTCGCCTCGAACTGATTGGCGACGAAGTCGTGGAAACGAGCATCCTGTCGTCGCGTCTGGCCCAGGCGATCCAGGACAAGGCCTCCTTCGAACTCAACGACCTGCGGCTGCGCATCCAGCATCTGGAAGGGACGAACGAGCTCGAAGCCAAGGACATCCTCAAGCCCGAGGCGCTTGCCAAGGTGCTGGTCGACCAGTGGCTCGCGACCGGCCTGAGCCGCGCCCTCTGGACCAAGGTCCAGGACCAGGTGCAGATCCACATGGTCGACGCGGTCGTCAAGGCCTACAAGGACGCCAACGCCTTCCTGGTCTCCAAGGACGTGATGCCGGAGATCGACCTGAAGAGCTTCGTCCGGCGGACGGGCTCCGCCAATTCCGGCAATGCGGCGCTCGGCGGAAGTTTTGCGGGCAGCCATGCCGGCGGCAGCAGCTCGGCCATGGGCATGACGGTCCAGCAGCCGGCCATGCGGGGTGGCTTCGGCGCGCCCGCGGGCAGTTTCGCGCCAGCGGCCATCGGTGTCGGCGTGGGACGCGGCGCCACGGGTGGGGCCTCCTATGGCGGTGGTGACACCATGGTTGCCACCGGCGGGTCGCCCCTGCTGATGGCGCGGCAGCGCGCGCAGGGGGTGCTGCTGAATCTCAAGCGCTTCGTGAGCGCGCGCATCGGCGGGGATATCACCCAGCGTCGCCCGTCCGCGCCCGGCGAAATGGTGGAAGGCGGCGGAGCCGTCGGAGGCGGAGGCGCGGGCGGAGGTGGCGGTGTAGTCGGCGGCTCACCCGCATTCGTGGCGGCCATCGCGGACGCGGAGGCGGCCTATCAGGTCGCCGCTTCGCAGTATGTGGTCGGCGACGAAGCGACCGCGATCCACAACGCGTCGGCCGAACTGCGCCGCCGCACCAGCGAACTCAAGAAGAAGGCGCCGACCACGGCGGACAAGGCGACCGTCGAGATCGTGGCGCTGATGTTCCAGGCCATCCTGGCCGAGGAGCGCATTCCCTTTTCCGCGCGCGTCTGGTTCGCGCGGCTCCAGATGCCTGTCCTGCGCGTGGCCATCGCGGAGCCGGAATTCTTCGGGACCCTGCAGCATCCAGCGCGCATGCTGATCGATCGCATGGGCTCTTGCGTGATGGGCTTCGATGCCGCCGCCATCTCGGGCAGCGCGCTGGAAGGCGAGATCCGCCGCGTCGTGCAGGTGATCGAGCAATATCCCGAGACCGGCCAGCGCGTCTTCAAGCTGGTGTTCGACGAATTCGTCGTCTTCCTGAACAAATACCTCACGCAGAGCGACACCACCCAGCGGGTGATGAGCGTGGCGCAGCAGGTCGAGCAGAAGGAGACGATGGCGATCCAGTACACCATCGAGTTGCGCAAGATGCTCAACGACATGCCGGTGCGCGAGGAGATCCGCGAATTCCTGTTCAAGGTCTGGGCCGAAGTCCTGGCGATCGCCGCCCTGCGCTACGGCCCCCAGGACGAGCAGACGGTCACGCTGAAGCGCTCCGCCTCCGACCTCGTCTGGGCCGCCAGCGCCAAGCCGAACCGCAACGACCGCACCCGCGTGATCCAGGATCTTCCCAAGCTGCTCCAGCGCCTCCGCCAGGGCATGACGCTGCTCGGCATCGTGGGCGATCCGCAGGAGGCGCACATCAAGACGATCGGCGCGACGCTGTCGGACGCCTTCATGTCGAAGACCGAGGCCATCCCGCCCGCCAAGATCGAAGCCATGGCCAAGCGCCTGGCCAACCTCGAGGACTTCGTGTCCGACGAAGGCGCGACCGACCTGCCCCTTGACGCCGCGAGCATCGAACTACTGCTCGGGGTCGACGCCGCGTCGATCGAAGTCGTGCCCGACACCGGCACCAAGGTCAGCGAAGACATGCTCGCCTGGGCCCACGAGCTGCAGGTCGGCACATGGTTCATGCTCGACCACAACGACCGCGTCAGCCAGGTCCAGTTCGTCTGGCGCAGCGATCGGAAGCAACTCCACCTGTTCGCATCCAGCGACGGCCGCAGCTTCCTGATCCAGGTCGGCAGACTGGCGTCCTACCTGCAAGCGGGTCTGCTAGTACCCGCCGAAGAAGAAACGCTGACGGTCCGCGCCACCCGCGAAGCCTTGGCAAAACTAGACGCCAACCCAGAGCGCCTCCTGAACTGACTTTGGCCGGCGCAGCCAGGCCCCTTGGTGAAACACCGCGGAACCGGCTCCCCGGGCCGCCGGTGTTGCCCCCGGTAGGGGGTAGGCGAAGCGACACGAAGTGCGCGCAGCCTGGGGGCGAGCAGCTAGTGCGCTACCCGGGTAGAGGTGTCGTCGCAGAGCTCGTCCAGGACCAAGGCATCGGGCTCTACCCCGGTGCTCCAGTGGACCATCAGCACGATGATCTTGAGCTCGTCGAGGGCCAGCGGGTCGCCCGGCGTCGCCATCGCACGCTCGATCACGATCTCGCGCATGCCGGCCGGCAGGACGCCGGAGGATTCGAGGAAGCTGATGAAGCCGAGGCACTCCGCGCCGATGTGCTCCTGCTCGGCGCCCGAATAGACGCGCATCGAGCCGGGTGACTGCGCGATCACCGCGGTGTCCGGGCTGCGCGCGCTCACTGTGGCGGAGACGCCGTCGGCGTGCCGGGTGAGTTGCACGCCCTGGGTCGCGAGGCTCAGGCCGTCGAGCCAGTGCAACGCGTCGCGGATTTCCTCCGCATCGAAGCCCTGCGCGCTGAGCTTGCGGCCCAGTTGTTCGGGTTCGGGGCACGCGTCGCCGCGCCAGTAGTTTTCGTAGACAAACACGAGCACTTCGAACATGGAGCCAATATAGCCCACCCGACGCGCCGCGTCGCGTCCTGCGAGTTGCGCGCACACGACGCCCCGTGGTTTGCCCGATGGTCAGCCGAGCGCGACGCGCTGGAACAACCCGCCCGGCAGGCGCGCGACGCTCCCGGCCAGCTCGAGTTCGAGCAGTTGCACCTGCAGGTCGGCGGCGCTGTAGCCGGTGCGGGCGCAGAGCACGTCGAGACTCACCGGGTCGAAGCCCAGTTCGCGCAGCAACGGGGATTCGTTCGCTGGATCGGCCTGCGGGCCAGGCGCGCCGCCCACACGCGGCAACGCGTTGTCGAAGCGGAGCTCTTCGAGCACGTCCTGCACCGACTCGACCAGCTTCGCTCCCTGGCGAATCAGTGCGTGGCAGCCACGTGATTGCGGCGAATGGATCGACCCTGGAATCGCAAACACTTCCCGGCCCTGCTCGACGGCGAGCCTCGCGGTGATGAGCGAGCCGGATTTGAGCGCGGCTTCCACGACCAGCGTGCCACCGGCCAGCCCCGCGATGATGCGATTGCGCTTCGGGAAATTCTGGTTGAGCGGCGGCGTGCCCAGCGCGTACTCGCTGACGATCAAGCCCCCGGCCGCGATGCGATGCGCAAGCTCACGGTGCCGGGCCGGATAGACCCGGTCCAGCCCTGTGCCCACCACCGCCACCGTCGCAAGCCGGTGGCTGGCTTCGGCTGCTTCCAGCGCACCTTCGTGGGCCGCACCATCGATGCCGAGTGCCAGGCCCGACACCACCGTGATGCCTTCTTCGCCGAAGGCCCTCGCAAAGGCCCGTGCGTTTTCTGCGCCTTGCGATGTCGGATTGCGGCTGCCGACCATGGCGATGCTGCGATCGAGCTGCGTCAGGTCGAACTCCGGCGCGCCGAGCAGGTAGAGCATCAGCGGCGGATCCGCCGTCTCGAGCAGCGATGCCGGATAGGCCGCATCGGCCAGGGTCAGGATGCGTCGTGTGGCGCCTTGACTGTCGATGCGCTGCAGCCACTGGAGCGTCTCGTCGATAAGCGCGGGCAGTTCCACCGGCTCCCGAAGCAGCGCCTGCACCTGCACCTCCGTCGCGACCTGTCGCAGCGCGTCCGGCGTCTGCCGGAAGATGTCGGAAGGCAAGCCGAACGCCGCGAGCAGCTTGCGGCCCGCGGTGTTGCCGATACCCGGCGTCAGCGAAAGGCGCAGCCAGCCTGCGAGTTCTTCACGCTCCACGCGAAAGCGAAGCGACCGTCATGGGTTGACCAGCAGGTCGCCGGGCTTCGGCGCGTCGCTGATCTCGAGCACCAATGCGTAGGAGGCCTTCTCGAACGGGCGGAACACCATCAGCAGGCCGATGCGCTCGTTCGGCAGCTTCACCACCTGCTTGCCGTCGTAGTTCGGGTTGGACGCCCGGTCGACGACGGTTTCGCCATTCTTCAGGATGGCGAGCACGTGGCCGGCCTCGATGCCGTCGCGCGTGCCCTTGTTGATCACGACGACCTGGTTCTGCGTCACGAACTGCACTGCATTGCCGTACACCGAGACGATGCGTCCGTTGATGACCTGTTCGGGCGCGCGCGGCGCGTAGCTCATCAACTGGCGTTGCGGCTCCGGCAGCAGGCGGTCTCCGGCACGCATTTCCTCGCGGGCCGCAATGATGTCGATGGTCGCCGGGACGACGTTCATCACTTCCTTGCCCTCGACCAGCTGGCCTTCGATCGATTGGCTGCGCTTGAGCTGGGCCCTGCCGAGGTACGCTGCTTCGTAGCCGAGGAGTTCGCCGGTGGCCGGGTCGGTCAGCGGCGTCGCATTGCGGAAGATGCGGAAAGTCTGGATCGGGCCGGCCGTCTCGATCAGTTGCGAATTGGCGTCGCCCAGTGCATAGGCACGGTCGCCGCGGGCCAGGAGCACGCGGCTGTCGTTGCCGGCCACGATGTGCGGCGCGCTCGCGAGCGTGTTGTCGTCGATGATGATCGGCTCGCTCAGGAAAGGCTCGATCAGGCTCGGATTGAGCGTCGGCAGCGCCATGCCCGACAGCGATTCGTAGCGCGTGCGAGGCGACAGCTTGACGGTGCCCTCGGGCCCGCCGGAGCCGCGGCGCGTGCTCAGTCGAGCGCGGCCCCCGGTCTTGTCGAGATAGAGCACCTGGCCCGGATAGATCCGGTGCGGGTTCGAGATCTCGCCGATGTTCATGCCCCACAGCTCGGGCCAGCGCCACGGGCTGCGCAGGTAGAGCCGCGAAATGGCCCACAGCGTGTCGCCGGGCTTCACCGTGTATTCGTCAGGTGCGTTCGGCGCGAGTTCGCTCACCGGGATGCCTGCCTGCGCCGTCTGCTGCGCCGTCGCGCGCTGCTGCGGCGTGACGGGATAGTTCTGCGCTAGAGCTGCCGTGCCACCCATGCTCGCCATGGCGATCGCCGTCAGCGTTGCGAAGAAGCTCGGACGCAGACCAGTGTTGATACGGAGTTTGTTCATGGTTTATGGTGTGGCACGCGCTGCGCCGGGCAGCTTGTACGAATCCTCACAATTTGCTACGAATTTTGCGCTGAAGCCCTTGATTGGGCAACGTATATGACCTCGGAGCGCCTCGGCGCGTCGCGGAAATGGCGAAAATAGCGACAACTTTTCCTCGCTTTCATGGCCAAACGAACCATTTTGAGTTACCCCGACGCGCGACTGCATACGGTCGCGAAGCCAGTGCAGGGTGTGGATGCTCGCATCAAGACGCTGGTCGCCGACATGCTGGAGACCATGTACGACGCCAACGGCATCGGCCTCGCGGCGACGCAGGTCGATGTGCATGAGCGCCTGGTGGTCATCGACGTCTCCGAGGATCGTGACACGCCGGTCGTGCTCATCAATCCCGAGATCGTCTGGGCCAGTGATGAAAAGGTTCTCAACGAAGAGGGCTGCCTTTCGGTGCCCGGCATTTACGACGGCGTCGAGCGCTCGACGGCGGTCCGCGTGACCGCACTCGATCTCGACGGTGAACCGCGGACGATCGAGGCCGAGGGCCTCCTGGCCGTCTGCATCCAGCACGAGCTGGACCATTTGCTCGGCAAGGTGTTCGTCGAGTACCTTTCTCCGCTCAAGCGCAATCGCATCAAGAGCAAGTTGCTCAAGCAGCAGCGCGAAGACCAGAAACTCGAACAACGAGAAGGAAGACGCTGATGTTCAGATACCTGGGGCCACTGGTGTTGGCTGCGGTCCTTGCGGGCTGCGTCAGCGAGCCAACCCGGTTGCCGCTGGGCACCGACCGGGCAACGGCCCTGGAGCGACTGGGCAAGCCGACTAGCACCTACACGCTGCCCAACGGCGGCGAGCGTCTGCAGTATTCGCGGGCGCCCTCGGGTTTCGCGGTGACCAACATCGATGTCGACGCGAGCGGAAAAGTCTTTTCGATCCGGCAGGAACTCTTCGAAGGCCTGTTCGACAGCACCATCAAGCCCGGCGAGTGGCGCACCGAGGATGTGCTGCGCACCTACGGTCGCCCCTTCGAGATCTCGCGTGTGACTTCCTTCGACGGCGAAGTCTGGGCCTGGCACTTCAAGTCGCTCAACAACCGCCGGCTGCTCTACATCTATATCGATCCGACAGGGGTCGTCGACCACTATCACACCGCGGACGAGCTGTTCCGCGACACTGAAATGGGTCGGTGAGCGGCACATGAGGTTGGTTTTTGCGGGCACGCCCGAGTTCGCCGGCGTGGCGCTGGAAGCGATCGCTGGTGCCGGCTTCGACGTGGTGCTGGTACTGACGCAGCCGGACAGGCCGGCAGGGCGCGGCATGAAGCTGCAGGCCTCGCCCGTCAAGCAGTTCGCCGTGGGCCGCGGCTGGCCCGTCGCGCAGCCGCGCAGCCTGCGGCTCGACGGCAAGTACCCCGAAGACGCCGCCGCCGCGCGCACCGCCCTTGCCGAGGCGAAGGCCGACGTGATGGTCGTTGCGGCCTACGGGCTGATCCTCCCCCAATGGGTGCTCGACGCACCACGCCTCGGCTGCCTCAACATCCACGCAAGCCTGCTGCCGCGCTGGCGCGGCGCGGCGCCCATCCATCGCGCGATCGAGGCCGGCGATGCGGAGACCGGCGTGACCATCATGCAGATGGATGCCGGCCTCGATACCGGCGACATGCTGCTGCGCGAATCGCTGCCGATCGGCGACGACACCACGGCACGCCTGCACGACCGGCTGGCCGCACTGGGCGGACGGATGATCGTCGAGGCGCTGCGGCAGGCCGACGCCGGGATCCTGCACGCAGAACCCCAGCCCGCCGAGGGCGTGACCTACGCCCACAAAGTCGAGAAAAACGAGGCGCAGGTCGATTGGACGCAGGATGCCGCGACGATCGTGCGACGCATCCGCGCCTTCGACCCCTTCCCTGGCGCCAGCAGCGCGCTCGATGGCGAGACCGTCAAGCTCTGGGCCGCAGAGGCTCAGGCAAACTCGACGGCCCAACCGCCTGGCACGGTGGTAGCAGTCGCGCCTTCCGGCATCGCGGTGGCCGCAAAGGATTCGAACGTCACCCTCACAGAACTGCAACGCGCGGGCGGCAAGCGCCTGCGGGTCGCCGACTTCCTGCGCGGCTTCGACGTGAAGCCCGGCCAGGTTTTCGGCTGATGTTTCTTTCCTCCTCGATCCGGCGTCAGCCGGAGTTCGGCGAAGGCGTGCGCGACATGTCGTCCGTCGCCGTGGGCATCGGCGCCTGGGGCTTGATGACCGGCGTGGCGATGCTCAAGTCGGGCATGAGCGTCTTCGAATCCATCGCGATGACCTTGCTGGTCTACGCCGGCAGTTCGCAACTCGCGGCCATCCCGCTGCTGATCGCGGGCGCGCCGGCCTGGGTCGTGCTCGCGACGGGTTTCTGCGTCAACCTGCGCTTCGTCGTCTTCAGCCTTCACCTGCGCCCCTACCTCATGTACATGCCGCGCTGGCGCCGCATGACGCACGGCTACCTCACGGCGGACATGAGCTATGCGCTCTTCACGCGGAAGTACGCGCAGCCGCCGGTGACGGACGCGGAGAAGCGGGCGCAGGAGGCCTATCTCACGGGCAACTACTTCGTGACCTGGTGCGCGTGGATGGGCATGAGCCTGCTCGGCATCGTGCTCGCGAACATGATCCCCCAGAGCTGGGGACTGGGCTTTGCCGGCGTGCTGAGCCTCGTCGCGATCGTGTGCTCCATGGCGACCACGCGCCTGCGTCTGCTGGCGGCCCTGATCGCCGGGGTCACTGCCGTGGCAGCCTACGCATTGCCGCTCAAGCTCAACATCGTGGCCGGCATCGGCGTGGCCGTGCTGTTGTGCTTCTGGCTCGAGAAGCAGTTCGGGCTCGATCCCGATGCGGAGGACGACAAATGATCCGCGGCGGCGAAACCGATCTTTGGACGCTGGCAGTGATCGTCGGCCTGGCCTGCATCACCGTGCTCACGCGCTGCTTCTTCTTCATCCTCGACCGGCCCTGGGGCCTGCCCGAGTGGGCGCACAGGGCCTTGCACTACGCACCGGTCGCCGCGCTGGCGGCGGTGATCATTCCCGAGATCGTCATGACCCAGGGCCACCTGATCTCGACCTTGAAGGACGCCCGGCTCTACGGCGCGGCAGCCGGCGCCGCGTATTTCTTCTGGCGGCGCGGCGTGCTGGGGACGATGCTGGCGGGCATGGCGGTCTATCTGCCGTTGCACCTGGGACTGGGCTGGTAGTCAGTCCAGTTGCACCCCGGCCGTCTTGATGATCTGCCCCCACCGCTCGCTCTCCGCCCGCGACAGCTTGTAGAAATCCTGCGGCGTCCCGGGCAGCGCCTCGAAGCCGAACTCCGAGAACAGCTTCACCACCTTCGGCGCCTGCATGGCCTTTTTCAGTTCGCTGTTGATGCGGTTCACGGCTTCAGGCGGCATCCCGGCCGGCCCGATGAGCCCATGGAAGGCGTAGGCATTGACGTCCTTGTAGCCGAGTTCCGCAAAGGTCGGCACATCGGGCAGCGCGCTCGCCCGTTGCGGCAATGCAATCGCGAGTACCCGCACCTTGCCCGACTTGATGATCGGCAGCCCGGACGCGAGGTCCAGCATCATGGTCGGCACCTGCCCGCCCATGATGTCGGTCATCGCCGGCGCGGCGCCCTTGTAGGGCACATGCTGGATGCTGATGCCGGCCTTCTGCTTGAAGAGTTCCATCGCCATGTGATGCGGCGAGCCGTTGCCGGGCGAGGCGTAGCTCACGGTGTCCGGATGGGCCTTCACGTAGCTCACGAATTCCGCGACCGTCTTGGCCGGGAAGTCTGGATGCACCACGAGCGCGACGGGGAAGCGGCCGATGGTGCCGATGTAGGTGAAGTCGCTCGCCGGCTTGTAAGGAAGCTTGGCGAACATGTGCTCGTTGAAAAGCAGCGCCGCGTTCTCGGCCTGCATGATCGTGTAGCCATCGGGCTTGGCCTGCATCAGCACCGAGACGCCGATGTTGGTCGAGGCGCCGGGCCGGTTGTCGATGACGATCGGCTGGCCGAGCGATGGCTGCATGGCATCGGCGAGCGCGCGCGCGAGGTTGTCGGTTCCGCCGCCTGCCACGTAGGGGACGATCCACCGCACGGGCTGGCTGGGGTACGCGGTCTGCGCAGGCGCATGACTGGCCGCCGCGAGCGTGAGGCCGGCGGCGATCAGTTGCAGGAATCGTTTCATCGTTTGTCTCCGGGGTTGAAGGAAATCTGGAATCAGCCGCGCAGGGTCTGCCACAGCTCGCGGTCGCGGTCCGCCGTCCACACGACGGGGTGCTCGATGCCGCGCAGTTCGTCATAGGCGCGCGACACGTCGAAAGGCAGCACGTGCTTGCGGATTCAACCGGTCGATGCAACACACTGATGACTGCCGTTGGCAGAAGGAGTGTTGCAGATGGCTTACCGGACGCGAACCTACTACACAGACAGCCAGAAGGCACTGATGTGG